>NZ_JBIAFG010000009.1:0-251811 GCF_042869175.1 Micromonospora sp. NPDC007208
GCGGGCGGCGGGGGGGGGGGGGGGGGGGGGCGGGGGGGGCGCCCCGGGGGCCCGCCCCCCCCCCGCGCCGGGGGGGGGGGGGGGGGGGGGGGGGGGGGGGGTGGGCCCCCCCCCCCCCCCCCCCCGCGCCGCGTCGATGGTGCGACCAAGTGATCGGGCTCAGCAGCGTGGTCACACTCGTTGTGGCAGGGTCACGCGGAGTTGCGCCACCTGCGGCCGTGCCGGCCGATGAGCCGGTCGGCGTCGGTCGGGCCCCAGGAGGCGGCCTCGTAGGTGGGGAGAGGGGACTTGTCCTTCTCCCAGTGGTCGATGATCGGGTCGACGATTCGCCAGCACTGCTGCACCTCGTCGCTGCGGATGAACAGCGACGCGTCACCGATCAGCGCGTCCAGGAGCAGACGCTCGTACGCCTCCGGGGACTCCTCGACGAACGTCTGGTCGTAGGAGAACTCCATGGTGGCGGTGCGGACCCGGAAGGAGTGGCCCGGCACTTTGGCACCGAAGCGCAGCGAGATGCCCTCGTTCGGCTGGATCCGCAGGATCAGCGCGTCAGCATCGAGGCCGGTGAGCTGGTCGTTCGGGATCGGCAGGTGCGGCGGCCGCTGGAACTGCAGTGCCACCTCGGTGAGCCGGGCCGGCAGGCGCTTGCCGGTGCGGACGTAGAACGGCACCCCGGCCCAGCGCCAGTTGTCGACGTTGAGCCGCATCGCGGCGTAGGTCTCGGTCCGCGACAGGGGGTCGACGCCGGCCTCCTCGCGGTAGCCTGCCATCAGATCCTCGCGGGTGCCGCCCCGGGTGTACTGTCCCCGGACCGCGGCCTCGGCGATGTCCCGGTCGGTGGGGAGCCGGATCGCCTGCAGCAGCTTCACCTTCTCGTTGCGCAGGCCCTCGGCCTCGAATGAGGCCGGTGGCTCCATCAGCGCCAGCGCGAGGACCTGGAGCACGTGGTTCTGCACGATGTCCCGCATCGCGCCGGCGTCCTCGTAGAAGCCGCCGCGGCTGCCGACGCCGAGAGTCTCGGCGACGGTGATCTGCACGTGGTCCACCCAGGAGCGATCCCAGATGGGTTGGAAGATCGAGTTCGCGAAGCGCAGCGCCAGCACGTTCTGGACGGTGTCCTTGCCCAGGTAGTGATCGATACGAAAGATCTGGTGCTCGTCGAACGCGCTGTGCACCACGCCGTCGAGCTCGCGGGCCGTGACCAGGTCGCGCCCGTACGGCTTCTCGATGACCAGGCGGGAGAAGGAGCCTTCGCGTGGCTGGTTGAGCCCGACACCGGCCAGTCCGTTGATCACCGGCTCGAAGGCCCCGGCCGGGGTGGACAGGTAGAAGAGCCGGTTGCCGGAGGTGCCCCGCTGTGCGTCCAGCTCGTCGAGGGTCTCCACGAGCTGCTTGTAGGTCTCCGGGTCGTCGTAGCCGCCGGACACGTAACGCACGCCGCCCTGGAGCTGGCGCTTGCTGGCGAGGGTGCGTTCGCCTAAGGCGCTCTCAGCGAACTGCTCGTCGGTCATCGACGTGCGCGCGACGCCGACCAGCGCGAACTGGTCCGGGAGCCGCTCGTGCCGAGCCAGGCTCTCGATCGCGGGCAGCAGCTTACGCCGGGTCAGGTCACCGGAGGCGCCGAAGATCACCAGCGTGGCCGGCGGGGCACTCCGCTCCTGGATGAGCTGAGATGCGTGGTCCATGGTCTGCGTTCCTCCGGGCACAAAGGGTGGGGGGTTGGGGGGTGTGCTGTCATGCCAGGAAATGAGCGGGCTTTGGCGGTAGTGTCCGGGGCCACGCGGCGTGGCCCGTTGGTCACGGAGCTTGAGCGTCGCACGCGGGGCTGACGGGTGGGCGATTCGGTTGCGGTCTGTCGGCGTACGCGGTGGTGGTAAGAATGATCGTGGCCAGGCAGCCCGCGGAGGTCAACGGGCTCGCGTATCCGCCTGTGCGGGAAGATGAACGGCAGGGTGCTCGCGTCGCAACACCAGGCCGCAACGGATTCTTCACCGCGGCCGAGGTGATCCCGACCATTTCCACGTGTCAGGGCAGGGCGATCGGGAGTGGGACGCCCTCGTGGCCTCGCCCGCAGGCACAGGTGGACGGGTCGGACGGCAGCGCCGGAACCGCCTGGTAGAGCACCTCGCGTAGTCGCTCGACGTTCGCGGCGAAGATGCGTAGCACCTCTGCGTGGCTGACCGCGTCGGCCGCGTCGACTCCGGCGTCAAGGTCGGTGACCAGGGCGATGGGGGTGTAGCACAGCTCCAGCTCACGGGCGAGGATCGCTTCTGGGTGTCCGGTCATGTTGATCAACTGCCAGCCCTGGTGGGCGTACCACTGTGACTCCGCCCGGGTGGAGAAGCGCGGCCCTTCCACCACCACCATCGTGGCGCCGACGACGGGTTCGAACCCGATCTCGCGGGCGGCGGCGGCGACGGTTGTGCGCCCGTTCGGGCAGTACGGGTCGGCGAACGACGTGTGGACCGCACCGTCGTCGAAGTAGGTGCAGGCCCGTCCGTTGGTCCGGTCGACCATCTGGTCGGGGAGGACGAGCGCCCCGGGGGCCAGTTCCGTGGTGAGCGAGCCGACGGCGCAGGGTGCGAGGATCTGGCGTACCCCGAGCGCGCGCAGCGCCCAGAGGTTGGCCCGGTAGTTGATGCGGTGCGGGGGGAACCGGTGGTCGGCGCCGTGCCGCGGCAGGAACGCGACCGTGCGACCACCGACCTGGCCGACGGTGACCGGATCCGACGGCCGGCCGTACGGTGTGGAGACCTCGACCGTCGTGCCACCGGCCACCAGTTGGTAGAGGCCACTGCCACCGATCACCCCCACCTCGGCCTGGGGCAGCTCCGTGTACCTCGTCATGCTCGTGCCTTCCTGGGGACGGCGACAGGGAATCACCCGTTCAACGCGCCGTACCGTCGAACCGTCGCCAGCGGATTCGTCGCACCAGGTACCAGGCGCCGCTGACCAGGAACAGCGTGGCGGTGATTGCCAGCCACCGGACAAGGTACGGATGCTGGTTCTGACCTGTGGCCGCGAGATAGGTCTCCCGGCCCTGCCGCAGGATGCCGGGGAGGTACACCAGGAACAGCAGTCCGGTGGCGAGTGCCGGCACCCGGATGTGGTTCAGCGGTGAGGGCCGGGACGGCGCCTGCCCGGCGCGGCCCGGCATCGAGTGGCGTGCGGCGGGCCACTGCCCATCCGTACCGGCGTGGCCGAGGCGACCGAGCGCCCCGCGCAGCACCCGGTCGGCCGACGCGTAGATCGGGAAGAGGATGAGGTCGTGGGCGACGGCCGCCCCGACGAACCAGAGCAGCATTCGGCCAGCTGTGGCCTCCTCGGCGATTCGGAGCGCGATCCAACCGGTGAGGGTGAAGCAGGCGATCATGACGATCAGGTGCTGCGGGGACGATCCGTAGGCCGCTTGGAATCGGAGGATGGGTCTAGTCATCGGCACCGGTCCGGAAGGTGATCTCGGCGACCCATTTCGTGCAGTGCACGCCGGGCAGGGCGGGGACGATCACCCGGGCCGGGAAGCCGTGGTCGACCGAGAGATCGGCACCGTTGACCCGCAGAGCGAGCAGGGAGTCGGCGTCGAGCACCTGGTTTGCCTGGAGGATCGCCTGGTTGAACAACCCGGCTTTCTCCAGTGACCGCACCTGCGCCGACGCCGGATCGTCCACACCGACCAGGGCGGCGAGGTCGCGCAGTCGTACGCCTGACCAGGTTTGTCGCGTCGACCACCCCTCCACGCAGGCGATCGGCAGGCGGGCGGTGTGCTGGCCCATGGCCAGCAGGCGGGGGCGGTCGAGGGTGACGAGGCGATTGCCGCCCCGCACGGTCAACCGCCACCGTTGCCCGGTCTCGTTTCCTTGAATGCCCGCCGCGGCGGCGGTGCGGTTGATCGGGAACCCGTTCGGTCCGGTGCCGGGCTGACGTCCGCGGGGCAGCAGCAGCGCGGTACGACGCCAGCCACCGTCGAGGGTCTGCCCGATCGTGAGGGCGCCGAGCAGCAGGGACAGGCCACCGACCAGGGCTATCGCGCCGCGTCGGCTCATCGTCGGCGCGCCCGGTGCGGTGGCCACCAGGTCGTCCGGATCGGGTGGCTCGGGCCGGGTCGCGGCCAACGGGGTACGCAACTCGGCCCGCAGCGGCTCGTGCTGCCCCGGTCGGCGGCGGTCCCGCACGGCCGGCCGGGATCGGAGTGCGCTGACCATCCGCGGCAGCTTCAGTGTCACGTGCGCCACGAACGCCGCGATGAAGACCCAGGCTCCGAAGTAGTGCGCGGTGTAGAAGTCGAAGCCGAAGAGGTACGCGTACTGGATGTTGAGCAGGCCGGTCGCGATCTCGAAGAGGATGCCGCCGACCAGCAGCAGAAGGGACAGCCGTTCCAGCACCTGTGCCAGGGAGCGGGCCGGTGGCCAGATGAAGAGCTTCGGGATCACCGACCAGAGCTTCCCCAGCACCACGGGGATCAGGATGATGCCGAGCGTCACGTGCAGCCCCTGGGTGACCCGGAACAGCCAGGACGGCCGAGTCGGCCAGTCGAACGGCGGCAGCCGTAGCCAGCCCACCTCGCGGGGGAGGGCCTGGTCGAACTGTGGACCGTAGGCGGCGTAGTCGAGCAGCCCGGTGATGATCACCAGCGGCAGCCCGACGAGGAGCACGGCGCCGTAGACGGCGGTGAGCCACGGACCGCGCAGCGGGCTGCGCCAGCGATCCCCGGCCAGACCGGGGACCGGTGGGGGGTGCCGTTCCAGGGCACGCCACCACCGCTGGGGGAAACCCGTCTGCCGGTCCGTCACGCCCATACCCCCGGACGCTAGACGCGACGGGTCCGCAATTTGGCGCATACCGGGATACCGATCGCCTGGCAGGCGGGCGATCCCGCCCCGCACCGGGCGAGCGCCGTCTACGGTCACCGGGATGCGGGTACTGCTCACCGGCGCGGCCGGTTTCATCGGTTCGCAGATCGCCGACCTGCTCGTCGCCGAGGGCCACGACCTGGTGGCGCTCGACGCGTTGCTGCCCCAGGCACACGGCGGGGAACTCCCGGATTGGTCCCGACGGCACGACCCGGTGGTCGGTGACGTCCGGGACGCCCGGTTGCTGGACGGGCTTCTGGCTGGCGTGGACGCGGTGTGTCACCAGGCGGCGATGGTCGGACACGGGCTGGATCCGTCCGACGCCCCCGACTACGTCAGCCACAACGACTATGCCACGGTGGTGCTGCTCGCCGCGATGCACCGGGCCGGTGTGAGCCGGCTGGTGCTGGCCAGCTCGATGGTTGTCTACGGCGAGGGTCGGTACGTCTGTGCGACGCACGGCACCGTACGGCCCGCCTCTCGCAGCGTCGCCGACCTGGCCGCCGGCCGGTACGAGCCAACCTGCCCGGACTGCGCGGGCACCCTGTCGCCAACGCTGGTGCCCGAGAACGCGCCACTCGAGCCGCGAAGCACGTACGCGGCCACCAAACTTGCCCAGGAACACCTCGCTGCCGCCTGGGCGCGGCAGACCGGCGGAAACGTCTGGGCGTTGCGCTACCACAACG
The DNA here is from genome assembly GCF_042869175.1 of Micromonospora sp. NPDC007208. Lineage (NCBI taxonomy): Bacteria > Bacillati > Actinomycetota > Actinomycetes > Micromonosporales > Micromonosporaceae > Micromonospora > Micromonospora sp. NPDC007208. The sequence continues at coordinate 5,537 of NZ_JBIAFG010000009.1, forward strand.
TCTACGGTCCCCGGATGCCCCGGGACACCCCGTACGCCGGCGTGGCCTCGATCTTCCGGTCCGCACTGGCGGCGGGCCTCCCGCCGAGGGTGCTGGAGGACGGCCGGCAGCGCCGCGACTTCGTCCACGTCACCGACGTCGCCCGGGCCAACCTGCTGGCGTTGACCGCTCCGCCACCGCAGGCTCTCGTGCCGGTCAATGTCTGCTCCGGCGAGCCGCACACGGTCGGTGAGCTGGCCGTCGCCCTCGCTGAGGCGATGGCCGGGCCGGCGCCACTGATAACCGGTGGCGGCCGGGCGGCCGACGTTCGACACGTGGTCGCCGATCCGCGGCGGGCGGCGGAGCTACTCGGCTACACCGCCCGGGTCGGGTTCGCCGAGGGGGTGGCCGCCTTCGCCACCGACCCGCTACGGGAACCGGCCGCCCTCACCGCCTGAGACCGTCGCCCTGCCGGCCGCCGGATCAGGACACCGTCCAGAGCAGGTGACTGACCGCGAGGGCGGTGACCACCTGCCCAGCCAGCCAGACCCGCTGGGCAGGCGGCGGCAGGTGAGCGGCGGCCACCAGCAGCCATGCCACGAACGGTAGCCAGATCCGTTCCACCTCCGCCTTGCTGAGTCCGGAGAGATCAGCCGCGCCGACCGCCAACACGGCGGCCAGCGGCAGCAGCACCGTGGGCCCGGTTCCCCGCAGGGCGTCAGGCCCGGTGAGACCCGCAGCTCGGTCCGGCCCGCGCCATCGCGTCGCAACTGCCCGCGCCGGACCGGCCGCGGCCAGCGCGGTCCGGCGTAGCGCGGGCCCGAGCACCGGGCCGCCGCAGAGCAGAAGCGCCGCTACGTTCGCCCACACCCAGTAGCCGTACGGGCGGTCCGCCGCCCAGCCCTGGTGATACCGCTCAACCACCAGGTGGTAGCCGTCCAGCCACCAGAAACCGGCCAGGGTGAACGTGGCCACGACCGTGCCGGCCCCGACCAGTGCCACGAACAACGCCGGCCACCGCTGCTGCGGCCGCAGCAGCCCTACCGCCAGGGCCAGGATGCCGACCAGCACGAAGCCGTACGACAGGTAGAGGGCGAAGCCGAGCAACAGCCCCCCGACTGCGGCGGCGACCAGTCCGCGTACCGCCAGCAGGGCCAGCCCCGCCGCTACCACCCCGGCGAAGATGCCATCGGCCGAGACTCCCACCCAGATCGCGCCAGGCAACAGCACCAGAAACGGCAGCACACTACGGGCCGCTTCCCCCGCACCGAGTGCCCGCAGCGTCACCGGCACCCACACGGTCACCGTCGCTCCCACCAACACGCATGCCAGGGCGGCCAGGGTGGGACCGCCGAGGCCGATCCGGTCCAACCCGACGAAGACCAGCAGCGCCCCCGGTGGATGGCCGGCGGTGTGGGTGGACCAGGCGTCCGGCTGGAAGTCGAGGATCCGGGCGCTGAAGCCGGCCAGCATGGCCGTGATGTCGGTGACCCGGGGTACCTCGTGCAGGTATTCGGCCTGCGCAGTAAGTCGCCGGGTGAAACCGGCCGACCATCCGTCCACCAGCGCCAACGACATCGTCCAGCCGACCGCCGCAAGGTAGGCCGCGACCAGCAGCCGGCCCCAACCGGCGGTCCGGGCCCACCGGACGCCCCAGCCGAGCACCCCGGCGGCGACCAGTAGCGCGGCCGGAGTGCCCCAGCCCAGGTGCGGACGCCAGCTGGCGTAGAGCGGCGCGGCGTCGGCGTGCAGACCAACACCACGCGCGTTGAGCAGCAGGCCCACCGCCACCGCAGCAGCGACCAACGCCACTTCGACGCCGAGCACCACCAGGTCGGCCTCGACGCGTCGGGCGGGCACTGCTGGTCCCCGCCGCAGGGGCGCGAGCACATTCATGACGACCGGACGGTACGGCCATCGCGGGCCCGCTGGTGCGGGAACGGGCAGGACATCACCCTTCGATGAGCGAGCGACGCCGGCAAGGATGCCGATGGTCCGATTCTGCCCATCTCGGGCGGCTCGGCGTCCTAGCGTTTCCGATATGCCAGCACCGATCGACGTGGTACTGCCGTGTCTCGACGAAGCCGCGGCACTACCCGGAGTCCTGACCGCCCTGCCACCCGGCTACCGGGCGATAGTGGTGGACAACGGCTCCCAGGACGGCTCACCGGAGGTCGCGGCCCGGCACGGCGCCCGGGTCGTTCACGAACCGCGCCGAGGCTACGGTGCTGCCGTACACACCGGTCTGGAGGCGGCCGACTCCGCACTGGTCTGTGTACTCGACGCCGACGGCTCCTTCGATCCCACCGAACTCCCGGCGCTGGTCGCGCCGGTGGCCAGCGGGTCGGCCGACCTGGTGGTCGGTCGTCGTCGGCCCGTCGCCGCCGGTGTCTGGCCATGGCATGCCCGAGCCGGTACCGCGCTGGTCGCGGCCCTGCTACGACACCGGGGCATACCGCTGCGCGACCTCAGCCCGATTCGGGTGGCCCGCCGCGAAGCGCTGCTCGGCCTCGGCGTCACCGACCGCGCCTTCGGATACCCGTTGGAACTGCTCATCCGTGCCTCTGGCGCGGATTGGCGGATCCGGGAAATCGACGTGCGGTACTCGCACCGCGCCGCCGGCACCCGGTCGAAGGTCTCCGGCTCGGTACGCGGCACGCTCCGCGCGACCCGGGACTTCGCCGGGGTCCTGCGCACGGTGGAGCGATCGCGGTGACCGTCCTGCTGGTGATGGCGAAGGCACCCGTGCCCGGGGCGGTCAAGACCCGTCTCTGCCCACCAGTCAGCCACCGTCAGGCGGCCCGGATCGCCGCCGCAGCACTGCTGGACAGTCTGGACACCGTCCGCGCCACGCCCGGCGTCACACCGGTCCTCGCCCTCTCCGGCCGGCTGGCCGAGGCCGAAGAAGCCACCGAGCTGACCGCGGCGACCGCCGGCTGGCAGATCCTGCCGCAGCGCGGCACCGACCTCGGCGACCGTCTCGCCAACGCCCACGCCGACGTGGCGGACGCCTACCCGGGTCGACCGGTGCTCCAGATCGGCATGGACACCCCACAGCTGACGTCGGCGCAGCTCGACGCGGCCGTCCACCGCCTCGGCCTGAGCGACGCCGTGCTGGGCCCCGCCGTCGACGGCGGGTGGTGGGCGCTGGGTCTGCACAACCCCCGGCACGCTGCCGTGCTGCGCACCGTGCCGATGTCCACAGCACTGACCGGAATCCACACCATCGCGGCCTTGCGCGAGTGGGGCTTGCGCGTCGATTCGCTACCCCTCCTTCAGGACGTCGACGAGTGGGCCGACGCGCTGGCGGTGGCTGCGTCGACTCCCGGCGACGCGCCGGCGTGGTCGATCGATGTGTCTGCCGACGGGCGTCCCGGGCATGCCGCGACAGGCTTGTCCGGGCAGTCCGGGCAGTCCGGGAGCCAGGACGCGGCGCACCCGGAGGTTCGACTGGCGCGGCACGGTACCGGCAGCCGCTTCGCGCGCCAGGTCGCGGCGGTCCAGCGCAGCCTGACGCCCGGGGTCCCAGGATGAGTCGCAGCGTCCGGACCAGACCGACCGAGGCGTTCGGCAGCGCGTTGCGGCACCGCACCGACGACCACTGGCTGGTGCACGGCGACAACGGTTGGCGCAGCCGCCTGCCGGTACGCCGGTGGCACGGTCCGGCCGAACCAGCGGTGGCAGCACTCGTCGCCCGGTGCACCGGGCCGACGCTCGACCTGGGCTGCGGTCCCGGCCGGCTCACCCTGGCACTCACCCAGGCGGGGCTGACAGCGGTCGGAGTCGACATCTCCGCGCAGGCGGTCCGGTTGACCCGGGCCCGAGGCGTCATCGCCCTTCACAGAGATGTCTTCGCCCCCCTGCCCGCGGAAGGGCGCTGGGCGCACGTGCTACTGATCGACGGGAACATCGGCATCGGCGGTGACCCGGTCACCCTCCTCGGCCGGTGCCACGACCTGCTGCGCCCCGGCGGCACCGTGCTCGTCGAACTCGAACCACCAGGTCCCGGATTGTGGCGCGGTCAGGCCCAACTGGCCCTCCAGGCCGCCAGCGGTGGGTCGCGCCTCGGGCCACCCTTCCGGTGGGCGCGGCTCGACACGATGGCTGTCCCCGGGGTGGCATCGGCGGCCGGGCTCACGATCCGCGAGGTGTTCCGCCGCGATCATCGCTGGTTCGGCGAGTTAGCCGCGGAAGGCTCTGGCGCGGTCAACCCGATGGCGTGATGTCAGTTTCTGCAAACATCTGCTCGGAATCCTTGGGTTGGGCGCAGGAGGGCAGGCCCGGCCGTAGTGGGTAGCCCGCAGACCGGGCGGGATGACGGTGGACCCAGCACACCTCGGCCGGTGATCGCTGCGGCCCGCCGGGGAGCATCGTGTCCGCCCGGACCGCCGTGAGCCTGACCGGCGGCAACCGCCACGACGTCACCCAGCCGTCACCAAGCGAACGTGTCTGACCGAGATTCCGGGGCCTTGCTCCGGTGACGGCACCTCACCATCGGGGTAGCCGGCCTGCCCCGGCTCCTTCACCCGCGATGATCGGAGGTGACGCGGGCTCGGCCGGGCCCGCCGGGGGCAACGGGCGGGAAGGAACGAGCGGGTGCGCGTGCTGGTCGTCGAGGACGAGACCGCCCTGGCGGAGGTGATCCGCACTGGCCTGACTGACGAGGGATTCGCCGTCGATGTGCAGCACAACGGGACTGACGGGCTGTGGGCGGCCACCGAGAACCCGTACGACGTGGTGGTGCTCGACATCATGCTGCCCGGCCTCAACGGCTACGAGGTGTGCCGCCAGCTGCGCTCGCGGGACGTGTGGACGCCGGTGCTGATGCTGACCGCCAAGGACGGCGAGTACGACCAGGCCGACGCGTTCGACCTCGGGGCTGACGACTACCTGATCAAACCGTTCTCGTTCGTGGTGCTGGTGGCCCGCCTGCGGGCCCTGATCCGCCGCGGCGCTCCTGCCCGACCGGTGATCCTGACCGCCGGTGACCTGGCAGTGGACCCGGCCCGGCGGCAGGTGACCCGCGCCGGGCAACCGATCCGGCTGACCGCCCGGGAGTTCGCGCTGCTGGAGTTCCTCATGCGCCATCGCGGCGACGTGATGTCCAAGCGGCAGATCATCGACAACGTCTGGGACGCCCACTTCGACGGCGACCCGAACATCGTCGAGGTGTATGTCGGCTACCTGCGCCGCAAGGTCGACCAGCCGTTCGGCCGGCGGGCCATCCAGACGGAACGGGGCATGGGCTACCGGCTGGCCGCCGACGGCGGGTGACAGCGCCCCGGGTGGTGTCGGGCCTCGATTTCCACATTGCGGGTGTGAGCAGTGAACCGATCCGCTCTGGAACGCAACAGTAGTGGCGATGGACAACGAAGATCTGATCGCTGCGATGGCTGGCGGTGACGAGAGCGCGCTGCGGGAGCTGTTCTCGCGGCACGCCCCGTGGCTGGCTGTTCGGCTGCGCGCGGCGCTGCCCCCTCCCGACGTGGAGGACGTCCTGCAGGAGACCTTCCTGGCCGCCTGGCGGGGAGCCGGGACGTACCGACGTGAGGGTGCCGGCGGTTGGCTGTGGGGGATAGCCCGCCGCCAGGCCGCGCTGTGGCTGCGCCGACGCGGGCAACCCGCACTGCTGCTCTCCGCACTGGCCGACACCGATGACCGGCACGTCGCGGACCCGGCTGACGCGGCGCTGTCCAGGGCCGAGCTTGCCGACGCGGTGAAGGTGTTGGGGCCGGAGGGCAGCCTGCAACGCGAAACCTGGCGGCTGATGTACGTCGAGGACAAATCCGTGGCTGAGGTGGCGGAGTTGATGGGTGTTCCCGCGGGGACGGTGAAGAGCCGCGCGTACCAGATTCGCCGGTTGATGCGCGCTGCTCTGCGGCGCCACGAGCCGGCGCGCGATGGAGGTGGCAAATGACCAGCCGTGACGGGACGCGCCAGGCCCGAGAGCACGAGGAACGGAGCCCTGGGCCGGACGACGTCGATCTTGGTCGGGTCTGGGTCGGGGTGGCCGCGCAGGTGTGGCGTCGCCATCCCGGGGTGGTGGAGCGGCTGGCGGTTCACCTGCTGCGCTCGCCGGGCCTGGCCCGGGCGTTGGTGACCACGCCGTCGCTGCTGCTCGGGTGGGTCATCGCCACCGCGGTGGTCCTGCTCGCCGGACTGCTCGCCACGCTGAGCACCGGAACGCCGTACGTGGCCCTCCTTGCGCCCGCGGTCGCCGCCGTGGGCATCGCTTTCGCCTACGGCCCGGGGATCGACCCCGCGTGGGAGCTGTCGTGCAGCATGGCGGTCAGCGATCGCATGGTGCTGCTGGTCCGGGCGCTGGCGGTGTTCGGTGTGAACGCGGCGCTCGGGCTGGCTGCTTCGGCCGCCTCGGGATCCGCCACGGCGGTCACGCTCGGCTGGCTGGTCCCGATGACCGCGGTGTGCGCCCTGGCCCTCGCCGCCGCGACCGTCGCCCGGTCGGCGAACGTGGGTATGGCCGCGGGGCTGCTCGGCTGGACGATCACCGTCCTGTCCGGGCAGGCGGCCGCCGGTCGGCTCACCTTCGCGGTCACCGAAGCCACGCTCTGGCCTGCCTACCTGGCGTTCGCCTCCTGCTGTGTGGCGATCGTCGTCTACTCGACCCGGATTCCGAGAGGAACGTCATGAACGTCGAGATCAGCGATCTCACCCGGCGCTTCGGCCGCACCGAGGCCGTGGCCGGGGTGACGATGCGGACCGGCCCCGGAGTGTTCGGTCTGTTGGGACCGAACGGGGCGGGGAAGACATCGCTGTTGCGGATGATGGCCACGGTGATCGCACCGACCTCGGGTCGGATCCGGCTGCTCGGCCGCGACCCCGGCCAGTACGGGCAGCGCCGGCAGATCCGGCGCCGGCTCGGCTACGTGCCGCAGCAACTCGGCTACTACCCGCGGTTCACTGTCGTGGAGTTCGTCGAGTATTTCGCGCTGCTCAAGGAGATGCCGCCGGCGCGCGTGCAGCACGCGGTCGCGGCCGCGGTCGAGCGTGTGGGTTTGGGCGACAAGGCGACGGCGAAGCTACGGACGCTCTCTGGTGGGATGCTGCGCCGGGTGGGGATCGCGCAGGCCATCGTCAACGATCCCGAACTACTCCTGCTGGATGAGCCGACCGCCGGCCTGGATCCCGAGCAGCGGGTGGCGTTCCGGGCTCTGCTGCGCGACCTGGGGCAGCACGCCACCGTCATGGTCAGCACGCACCTCGTCGAGGATGTCGGTGCCGCCTGCGGCCAGGTCGCCCTGATGGACCGGGGAAAGATCGTCTTCCAGGGCACGCCGGAGGAGTTGACCGCGCGCGCAGAGGGGACCGCCGCGGCCGGCGATGCTCCTCTCGAGCGCGGATACAGCGCGGTGCTGGCGCAGGCGCGCACGTGAGCCCCGCGTCAGTAGTGATGCCGGCGTCAGACGAACCCGCCCGTCGTACGCGCCTGGCGCTCACCGTGACGGGTGGGCTGCTGCGGCTGGAGATGCGCCGCAGCGTGATGCTGTGGATGTTGCCGCTGGTCGCCGCGCTGTTCTGGTTCATCACCTACCGGCCGAGCATGGCCTACCCGCCGTTGTGGAACGTTCGGGCCATGGCCATGCAGACGACCGCTCTGGCGGTCTTCGCGCCGACGGTGGTCGGCGCCGCCGCGTGGCTGGGCTGGCGGGAGCGTCGCCACGGCATGGCCGACCTGCTGATCGGTACGGCCCGGCCGCGGTGGGCGCGCCAGCTGGCGACCTGGGGCGCGACCACCTGCTGGGCGATCGTCGCCTACCTGGGCTGCGTGGCTGTCCTGTACGGGGTGACCGCGTGGCAGGGCGCCTGGGGCGGGCCGTTGTGGTGGCCGGCCGTGGTGGGCGTCGTGAGCATGCCGGCGTTCGCCGCGCTCGGGTTCGCAGCCGGGGTGCTCCGCCCCAGCCGGTTCACCGCCCCGTTGGTCGCGATCGGCGTGTTCCTCGCTCTGCAGATCAGCCTGCAGTTCATTCACGGCGATGACTCGTACTGGCAGATCTCGCCGTTGGTGGCCGGCCCCTGGGAGATCGGGCCTGACCCGGGTGTGGCGACGTTCTACCGCTACCTGCCCGACCTTCCGATCGCGCAGGTGCTGTTCCTCGCCGGCTTGACCGCGGCGCTGCTGGGCGCCCTCGGCCTACCCGCCGACGCCGGCGGCCGGCGGCTACGTCGGTGCGCGGCGGCCATCACCGCGGCCGGGCTACTGACGGCGGCAACCGCGGTTGCGCTGGCCGGCACCGGCCGCCTCGACGCCCACGGCATGATCGCCATTCCGCTGCTGCACAACACGGGCAATGACCGCCCGTTGCGCTACACGCCGCTCTGCAGCCAGACCCCGATCGCGGTCTGCCTGCATCCCGCCTACGCCGACTACCTGCCCGCCGTGACGCAGGCCCTCGAACCGGTGCTCACCGAGCTGGCGGGCCTGCCCGGCGCGCCGGTGCGGATCAGCCAGGCCTCCGCGAGATATGAACAGGGGCCCGACAATCGCGTCAGTATCAGTCGGGCTGGCCCTCCTACGAGTGGCACGCCGCCGGTGTTCCACCTGCTCCTGCCCCAGCGGACGGCCACCAACGAACTTGTTGCCGAGCTTCGGGTGGACGCCCCCCACAGCATCGTGAACAGCGTCGTCGGCGGCGGCCGTAACGCGAGCCCCGCACAGCAAGCGGTCACGGACGCAATCCTCGGCACCTCCACCGCCGCGCCCGGCAGTCCCACCGCCGCCGCGGCGCAGCGGCTCGCCGCGCTGCCCGCTGCCGTTCGGCACGCCTGGCTCATAGAGCACGTCGCGGCGCTGCGAGCGGGCCAGCTCACCCTGGAGCAGCTGCCATGACCGGGGCCGAAACCCGTCATCGCCCGCACGCGGTCGCACCGGGCGGGGCGATCCGCGCCGCGCTGCGGCTGGCTCGCCTGTACCTGGCCAGCCGCCGCGTCCCCGCGGCCCTGGCGGCGGTGGCGGCCTGCGCCATCGGACTGCGGGTCGCGCTGCGGTGGCAGTGGGAGGCATATGGGGCGCTGCAGTTGCCGCTGATCTTCGAGACCGGGTGCGCCGTGGCCATCGCTGTCACCGCCACCAGTCTGCTCGGCGAGCCGGAACGCGTCACCGGACGCTGGTTACCGATTTTGCGGCTGGCCACCACGCTGGCGCTGACCGTCGCCGCCGTCAGTGCCCTGGCCGCCGCTGGAGCTGATGCACACCTGGCCGGCGGCACGGTAGGGGTGCTGCGCAACACCGTCGGGCTGGTCGGCATCGGCTTGCTGTGCGCTGCCCTGTTCGGCGGCGCGCAGGCGTGGGCCGGCCCTACCACCTACCTCATGATCGCCCTCTACGCGCTGTACACGCAGTGGCACGGGCCGGCGCTGACCACGCCGTGGCTGTGGCCCGCTCGACCGCCGCACGACCTCGGCGGCGCACTCTGCGCCGGCGTGGTGTTCGTCGCCGCAGTGGTGCTCATCGCGGTGCGGGGAGCGCGTGACACCGGTCCGGAGACCGCTCGCAGCGGATGATCGAGACAGGCGGCGGGACAGCCGCACGACCCGGGCCGTCGCTCAGCGCCTTCTCAGCCCTGAGGACCCTAGGCTGCGGATATGGCCACCATGCTCACCTCATTGCGGGCCCCGGCCCGGTGGGCACGCCGCCGCCTGGGTGTGGGGCTGCGTTCGGCGCTGGCCGCGACCATGGTGGTGGCGGTGGTCTTCGGAATCGGCGCGGCCGCCTTCGTCTACCTGGCCCGCGCCAACCTGGTGCGCACCGTGGATGCGGCTGCGCGGCAACGCGCCGCCGAGGTGGCCACAGCGGTAGCTGACGGCGACTCCGAGGCCATCGCCCAGACGTTGAAGCCCAGCCCGGGGGAGCAGAGCCTGGTGCAGGTACTGGCACCGTCGGGTGCGGTGCAGGCGGCCTCGCCGACGCTCGACGGTGCCGTGCCACTGTCCCGGCTTCGCCCGGCCGCCGGTCAGACGCTGCGGGAACAGCGGACGCTGCCCTTCGCGGACGATGACGCCTATCGGGTGGTCGCGATTGGTGTCGGCACCAGCTCGGGCATTCAGACGGTGCTGGTGGCCCAGTCGTTGCGACCGGTACACGAGAGCACCGAGGTGATCGCCGCGATCCTGGTCATCGGGTTGCCGGCGATGCTGCTGCTGATCGGCGCGGCCGTGTTCCTGTTCGTCGGCCGGTCGCTGCGTCCGGTGGAGGCCATCCGCCGTCGGGTAGCGGGCATCACCGCCCGAGACCTGCACGCCCGGGTGCCGGTGCCCCAAGCCCACGACGAGGTGGCGGCACTCGCGCAGACGATGAACGGCATGCTCGACCGACTGCAGACGGCGGCGACCAGCCAACGGCGGTTCGTCGCCGACGCCAGCCACGAATTGCGCAGCCCTCTGGCAACCCTGCAGGCCGGCCTCGACCGCCTCACCATGACACCCCTGCCCGGCGCGAACGACGACCTGGTCCGACTGATGCGCCGCGAGTCGCAGCGGCTGGGCCGGCTGATCGCCGACCTGCTGCTCCTCGCCCGCATCGACGAACACAGCCTCGCCCTGCGCCGCGAGGACGTCGACCTCGACGACCTGGCCTACACCGAGCGGGAGCGTCTCTCCGCCCGCCGACCGGACCTGACCGTCCGAGCCCAGCTCACACCGGTGCGGGTGACCGGCGACGCCCACGACCTCGGGCGGGCGCTGCGCAACCTCGCTGACAACGCCGCCCACCACGCACGCCACGAGGTGCTCCTACGGGTCCGGGCCGAGGACGGGTGGGGATCCCTGGAGGTCACCGACGACGGGCCGGGCGTGCCGGCCGGCCAGCGGGAACGAATCTTCGAACGGTTCGTCCGGCTAGACGAGAGCAGAACGCGCGCCGACGGCGGAAGCGGCTTGGGCCTGCCGATCACCCGCGAGATCGTCGCGGCACACGGCGGGACGGTGCGGGTGCTGCCTGGCCCCGGAATGACGATCCAGATCCGCCTGCCGTTGACCGGCGCCGGCGACCCGAGCGACTGACCCCCAGGGCGTGTGCGACTACCGGTGGCCTTGCCTTTCAGGGTCCTCTCAGTGGCGAACAGGTTGGCTGGGCTCAGCCGGTCGAAGGGAGCCGGGTCGGCCACGGGATCGGACGCCCGATGAACTACCACCTGTTTCACCTCATCAACGCAGCTGCCGGACATCATGATCCGCTCGACGACGTGCTGGAGTGGTGCGCCGTCTGGCTGATCTACCTCCTCGGCGCCCTGGCTACGGTCGCGCTGCTGCTCGGCCTGAGCTCGCGTGGTTGGCCGCTACTCGTCCGCGTCGCGGCGTCCCTGGCCCTGGCATTCGCCGCCGGTCAGGTGGTCGCATTTGCCAGTACCGAGGTCCGCCCGTTTCAGACGCATCCCGTGCATCAGCTGATCCCACACGACCCAGGAGGGTCGCTGCCCAGCGACCACGCCACGGCGGCTTTCGCGGTGGCCTTCGCCGTCGGGGTGTTCCTGTCCTGGCGCTGGGGACTACTGCTATCGGTGCTGGCCACCGTCATCGGATTCGCCCGAGTCTGGGCAGGCGTGCACTACCCAGCCGACGTCCTCGCCGGAGCGGTCATCGGCGGGGCAGCTGTCCTGACAATCGCGCTTGCCGCACGCGTCCTCGATCAGCGCGCCCACCAACAGCGTCCACGGGCCGCCGCCAGCAACCACTGAGCACTCTCGCCCGCCTGCTCTGCCCCACACCCTCCCGGAGGTCTCTTCGTGTCACCGTCCCTCGCCTCGGCGGCTGCGGGTCCCAGCTTCCTCGACCCGGAGTGGTTGATCTCCACCTTCGGGTTGATCGGCATCCTCGCGATCGTCTTCGCCGAGTCAGGGCTGCTGATCGGGTTCTTCCTGCCCGGTGACTCGCTGCTGTTCACCGCCGGGCTACTCGTCGCCGACGGCCACTACCTGCACCAACCGCTCTGGCTGCTCTGTCTGCTGGTGGCCGTCGCCGCGATCGCCGGGGACCAGGTGGGCTACCTGTTCGGCAAACGAGTCGGCCCGAGCCTGTTCCGCCGACCCAACTCCCGCCTGTTCAAACAGGAAAACGTACACCGGGCCAATGACTTCTTCGCCCGCCATGGAGCCCGTTCGGTGGTGCTGGCCCGGTTCGTGCCGATCGTGCGGACGTTCACCCCGATCATCGCCGGCGTCAGCCGGATGCACTACCGGACGTTCCTCCTCTACAACATCATCGGCGGGGCCCTCTGGGGAGTCGGCGTCACCGTCCTGGGCTACTTCCTCGGCCAGATCGCGTTCGTCAAGGCCAACATCGAGATCATCCTGATCGGCATCGTCGTGGTCTCCGTCCTACCGATCGGAATCCAGCTCCTCCGATCCCGCCGGACCGCTACCCGGACCTCCGTGGCCGCGACGAACACCGGCGCGTCGGCTCAAGCGCAAACCCCAGTTCCTCGCAACGAATAGTTTTCCGCGCCGAGGACAGGAGGCACCCCTTCGAATCGTCGCCGCAGTCATTCGCTGCGGACCGTCAACGTACCGCTGTATCTCGTCCAGCCAGACCACCGTCCGGAGTCCGCGCGTTCCTCGCTGCGGACTCGGCTAGTTCGGCGTCGTTAAGCAGGTCGATGATCCGGTCCACCGGTAGTTGGGGGTACGCAGCCATCGCCAGCCGTACCGAGGCGTCGGGGTCGCGGGTGAGCTGGTCGACGAGCGGAGGTTCTGCCTTCGGGTCGCGATGTCTCGTAACGCGACGGAGGTCCGGTGGGGACCATGGGTGATCTTCGATGACGTGGGCTTGGGTCGCGCAGCAGGCAACCAGGCGCACGCATGTCGGTGGTCGCCCGAGCCCCCGGGCAGCGCAGCCTCAAGCCCGATTTTCAGGTGTCAGGCGGTTCAGGATGGTCCGGGCCAGCGCGGCGAGCCGGGTTCGCAGGTCGTCGTCGGCCCGCCCGCCGAGGTCGTCTTCGAGATGCGCGGCCAGGGCGGCGACCGCCGGGAGTAGGTCGTCCAGCGGGCTGCCCTCGTGTCCCACCACGTACAGACGGTGGGCTCCCACCTCGGCGGGGATGCTGCGGTCGAGGATCCGCGCGCAGGTGTCGGCCGCGATCAGCGCCACCGCCGTCGGCAGGTCCGGCTCCGAAAGTCCGAGTTCGGCAATGACCGCCGCCAGGCGCCGATTCGCGTCATGCGTCGGCAGGGTCCGAGCTGACTCGGCCGCAAGCGCCACCACGGCGTCGCCGTCGATGCCAGCCATCAGCAGGTCGCAGGCCAGCATCACCGCGTGGTGCGGGTCGGCGTCGTCGAGCAGCGCCCGGGCCTGTTCGGCCTGGAGTCTGCGAAGAAGTTCGCCATCCACGCACCGAGGCTAAGGGATACCACGTAACCCCGGGCGTCTGTCTGGTCAGGATGGTCGAGCAGGGTGTGCCTGGGTGCAGGTGATCACTGCGGCCAGGCCTGAGTGGATCTTCCCCTTCACCAGGCTGCAGCCCGCCCAGTTCCGGAAGCCGGCGGCTCTCACCGGCGAGCCCCATCCTCTAGCCTGACGCGAGCAGGTGGGTGCGCCCGGCCGACTGTGCCAGGCGTACCCGCGCTCAGGTCTGAACCGATACAACAGATGCCAGACCACAAGGTGGGCTGGTGGAGCCGGTCCCGTTCGTTGAAAACTCGACACGTGGCCATGTCCGGCGGGGCGGTAGGCGGGCCGGGGCGGACATGACTGCTCTGTCCGGCCAGGACGGCCGCCACCGGCGCCGGACGTGCCGCTGCAGCACCGCAACTTCATGCCTTGAGGGTGCGTGGGGGCTATCCCGCCCGGTACCGAGCAATCGCAGCGGCGGCGGCCTCGTCGTCCTCATAGTAGCCCATGAAGCGCTCGACGGAGCCGCCGGCCTCCAGCGCGTTCAGCGCGATGGCCCGGACCTCCCGTGCCATGTCGGGGTCGCCCGATCCGCCCGCGTCGTCGGGGATGTCAAGGATGGCTGCCATCACCGGTGTGACCACTGGACCGTGCTGGCCGGAGACTGCCCGCACCAGGTGAGCACGTTGCGGCCAGGTGTCCAGCGAGGGGTACGCGTCGACCAGAGCCTTGAGCAGGCTTTCTCCGAACGGTTGGCGTAGCTTCTCGATCGCGTCGCGGTCGCCGGCCCGAATCGCCGTCAGCAGGGCGCGCAGCAGACCGGCGTCGCTGATGTCGTACTGCCGGGCCCGGACATCCTCCACCCGGTGCTCCCCGTTCACGACGGTCACCACGGCGGCAAGTTCGAAGTACCACAGACGGTCGGCGTACATCTCCCGTTCGATCGCCCCGGCGAGGCTGTTCTGCCCATGCTCGCGGAGCCGGTCGACGCTGTAGCGGAGATAGTCGCGGGTGCCGCCGACCACCGTCGTCCCGTACGGGAGACGCCGTCGCGGCAGCTCGTACTCGCCGGCCAGCGCGGTGACCACGAGTAGGCGCTCGCCGTCGTCGTCCGGCATCCGCCACACCGCGTCGAGTTCGTCGGGTTCGGTCGGCTCGCTTTCCGTGCCCCAGAGGCGTACCGCTTCGGGAAACACCTGTTGCACGTAGCTCGTGGCGCACAGCCGGGCGATCGTCCGGTCCGCTTCCCACACCGCGCGGCTCGTCGCTTCGTGATCCATCCGACCTCCAAGCTTCGCCGTCGATCCCGGCGTCAGCCCGACAGGTTACCCCTCGAGAAGGGACCGGCGCCTCGGCGATACATGGGACAGTTCTCGTGCGCAAACTTGACGCCACGACGGCGTCCGCACCCACGTTGTGCGCCGACGACCGGTCGGGGCCCGGTGCCTTTGTCGGACAGGCCGGACCCGGCAAGTCGGGGTAGTCAGTTGTCTGGTGGGAGGGAGGGCTACCTCCAAGAACTGGTGGTAGGAGCCGTCGCCGTCTGCGAATTGCTCCGTCGAGGGATTCCCGGCCACGGAGGCCGACCCTTTCGACCGGCCGCGCACGGGTTCGGTGATGACCAGCGGCGGACACTGGCGCGAGTGTCGGACCTGAACCCCCGGATGTTCCGCACCTGCCATACCCTGCGCGGCACCTCGTTCCTGCTGCATCGGATCGGCCGGTCTGCCGTGCAAGTCCGGGCCGGTGATAACGGCGGGGCCAGTGACCGGCGGCGAGCCATGCTCGGCGGCGACCAGGCTCGCTGCGGGGTTGGGCTGCCCTGGTCGGGCCCGACCAGGGCCGACGGTGACGGCGAGCAGAAAGGCACCTAGCGGCGCAGCGAGTGCCGGCCCCATGCAGCGATTCTCACTGCGCGCGAACATGGCCTCCGCCCCGCGCTTCAGGCCTTCGCCATTGCTGTGGCGCTTTCTGGTGGTGCTGCTGTTGTCGGTCGACTGGTCAACCGTGTTGTGAAGCGGCACCGCTTGCCAGCTGCCACATTTCATCGTTCCCGCATTCTGCGGTGACCTCGGCCGTCGCCTTTGCTGCGGCGAGGAAGTCGTTGACCAGCGGTGAGGTGCGCGATGCCGCCACCGCGAGGCACACCTGGTCGGGCGGCAGGTCTGTGACGGGCACATAGCTGACTTCCGGGTGGGAGTAGAACACGGCTGTCGAACGGGCTAGGAACGAGATGCCGCGGCCGGCCGCGACATGTTCGAGCGTCTCGTCCACCCCGCGCACCAGGTATCCGGCGTTGGGGTGCGGGCGCTTGGTGGGCTGTGTGCTTGTGTCGGGATGCCAGAGCCAGCAACACGACCGGGTACTGGAATCTGGTGGACAACGTCTACGTGAACACGCCGAACGAGCACCTGAGGTCGACCACCGATTTCACGGTCCCGTACGCCTACGACGCGGTCAGCCCGGAGAACGCCAGGGCACAGGCTGTGCAAAACACCGGCGTCGGCGTGGTCGACGTGACGCCATAGGCATTTCTCCGTACGCGCACCAACCTGACCCCCGGCCGAGGGCGGTCAGCGATCGGGCCGCAGCGGTCGGCCGGCTCTCTTGCGTCGGTCCGTCGCTGCGGCCCGTGTCTCGCACCCTTTCCGGCGAGCGTTCTACGGTGACGTCGAGGAGTCGAAGGCCGCCGCTGACACCGCGTCGCTCAGTTGCGACGCACCGCTGGCGATGGTGACGGAGAGCACCGAGCTCACGCCCGGGGCATGAAGCTTTGCCGCACGGAGACCGAAGAGGCCGACCTGCCGGCGGAGTCGCCCGGCGCATGGCCCGGGGCAAACCGTCCCCCGCTTCCGGGCCCAGCTTGATGTACAACCTCTGCTGTGTGGCCTCGGATCAGCGGACCGAAGGAACGGACAGTCGAAGGCGAGCCCCCGCCATCCGCGGGGGCTGGCCTTCGTCGTGCTCAGTGCGCGGCGCGAACCGCCGAGACGAGCCCGCCCACGCCCTCGTCCTGCTGCGGCGGGGTACGCACAGGACGCCCGTAGGCCTCGGCGCGCTCACGCAGGGTGAAGGTCTCCGCCTCCCAGCCGAGGCCGCCTAGCCAGCCGACCGGGTCCTCCGGCATCTCCCAGACCCACATCGACGCTGCCGATCCCGAAGCGGCATCCCCGCGGAAGCGTTCGACCACACCGCGCGAGCCCAGTGTGAGGCCCATCCTGCTGCCTGCCGCGGAGAGCGCGCCGACCCGTTCGAGTAGCGACTCCACCGCGTCCTCGGGCAGATAGATCAGCAGCCCCTCGGCGATCCACACCGTCGGCTGCGCCGAATCGTGCCCGGCCGCGGCCAGGGCGCCGGGCCAGTCCTCGCGTAGGTCGACGGGGACGGTGATCCGCTCGCAGCGCGGAACGGCACGCTCCTGACGCAGCACTGAGGCCTTGAAGCCTAGCGGTTCGGCCGTGTCGACCTCGAACAACCGCGTACCCGTAGGCCAGTCCATCCGGAAGGCCCTGCTGTCCATCCCGGCGCCGAGCAGCACGACCTGCCGGACGCCGGACGCGACCGCCCGATCCAGCAGATCGTCCAGGAACTTCGTCCGGATGACGATCGAGAAGGCCACACCGAGCCAGCGGCGCCGCGCCGCCTCGCCCACGCGCGGGGGTGGCGGCGCCCCGGGGTCTCTCCCGCCGGCCGCGGCGAACGCCAGCGCCAGCGGGTCCCGGAACAGCGGCTGCTCGCGTGCCGTCTCCATTGCCCTCACTCGGGCTACGCCCACTGCTGTGGCCCACACCCCGGACGGCTCGATCGGTCCCGCCGCATCAGCCATGCCTTCAGCCTAGCCAGGCGGTGTGTCGCTCAACACCGTGAACCCCTGTTCAGCTATCGCCTGCATGATCGAGTCGTCGTCTTTGACCACCGTGCCGTAGAAGTCCAGCAGCGGTCACGTCCGCAGCGTAGTCGTCGCCGTAGCCGGAGGGGTTCGGCGAGGTCAGTGGCTGCTGCTGGCGAGCCGGATCCCGAATCCGGTAATCACAGTCCCGGTGACGCGGTCCAACAGCCGGCGTGCCGTGGGACGTCGCAACACCGTGCGCAGCCGACGTGCCAGGACGACCAGCACGGCCGACCAGGCAGTGCCCGGAGCGTTCAGGCCGGCAGATCGAAGTCACCGGCGGCACGGGAGGCCCGGTAGTCCCGAGGGGGCGCTCCCATCACCCGCTTGAAGGCGGTGCTGAAGGCGGCCTCCGAGCTGTATCCCAACTCGGCCGCGACCGAGGAGACCGTACGGTCGGACTTCAGCAGGATCTGCTTGGCCGTGTGCATGCGCAGGCTCAGCAGGTACCTGCCAGGGCTCTCCCCGACGACCGCCTTGAATTTCTCCGCGAAGCCCGAGCGTGACATCCGCGCCGTTCTCGCTAGCTCGTCGACGGACCAGGTGCGCGCGACGTCGTCGTGCATCATCGTCAGGGCCGCGTCCACCCCGGGATCGATCAGCGCCGCCGCGTGCGCGCGCTCACCAGGACGTCCAACGGTGCTGGCGGTCAAATGAGCGCGCAGCCCCTGCAGCAGGATGATGCGCGCCAGATGGTCGAGCATGAGCGTCTGTCCCGGCCGGGGCGCGGCCGTCTCGTACGTCAGGAGTTGAATCGTCGCCCGAAGCACGCCGGTGGGGTCCGCGTCGGCGGCGAGGTGTACGACCGACGGAAGTGCGTTGAGCAGCAGTTCGCCGTTGGCCCGGTCGAAATGCAGGCGCCCGCCGACCAGTGTCGTGTCATGGCCGTTGCCGCAGTAGCCGAGGTCCTCGGCCGACGTCCAGACCTCCTCCGAACGCACGGCGGTGATCCCCGGAGTGCTGGCGAGCTGGTAGTCCTGACCGCCGACCACCAGGTAGCAGTCGCCCTGCCGCAGGTGCAGCGGTGCCTTGACGGTCTCCACGGTGAGCCAACAGGCTCCGGAAAGCACCACTCCGAACTTCACGTGCATCTGACCGCGGAAGGCGATCGCCCACTCACCGCCGGCTCGCAGCTCCGCGCAGACGGCACCTTCGATGTTCGACAGGGCCAGCACATGGGACAGGGGATCCATTTCGACTCCGGGACTATCGCGAAACAATTCTGGCGCTTCTCGCATGCGTTTCGGGCAACCCTAGAAGCTAATCTCGGGTCTGGCAAAGAACATCCCGAAGGGAATAGACGATGAGCGACGATGTTCGGGTGATCGCCGACAAGGCGTATGACGCCCTGGTCCAGGGGTTCCAGACGGGTTCGTGGGAGAGCTTCTTCGACCTGTTTGACGATGAGGTGGACGTGATCCTCCCGGCCCCGCAGACCGGGCACTTCACCGGGGCCGAGGGGCGGGAGAAACTGGTCGGGTTCTTCAGCGTGTTCACGCCCGGTACCAGCAGGTTCGACAAGGTAGAGGTGATTTCCAAGACCGTCGCCGAGGATCGCGTCGTCTTCGAGGACTGGGCTCGGGGTGTCTTCTTCAACGAGCCGTACGCGGCCCGCCACTGCATTCACGTCATGGTCCGAAACGGAAAGGTCGTGGGCTTTCACGAATACAACCGATCGCTCGACTGAGCGCGGCCCATCGAGCGTGCGCCAACAGTAGTAGGTACTCGGCCGCGACCCGCACTACCGCGCCCAGAATTGGCTCATGCTCGGCAGGTTGACCGCTAACACGCCCGTCGAACAATATCGACGGGCGTGTGGGCGGCACTTTAGGATTCCGGCGGTCAGCGGTCGCGCAGGGCCGCCGCCAACTCCCTGCGCGACCCGATGTCCAGCTTGGTGAAGACCTTGCGCAGGTGCCACTCGACCGTACGCGGGCTGAGGAACAGCGCGGCGCCGATCTCCGGGTTGGTCCGCCCCGCCACGGCGAGTCGCGCGATCTGCGCCTCCTGTGGAGTGAGCTCGACAGGTACGCCGACCGTCCGCTTGCGGACGGTCTCGCCGGTGGCGAGAAGTTCCCGGCTCGCCCGCTCGGCGAATGCCTCCGCACCCATCGTGGCGAACGCCCCATGAGCGGCGCGCAACTGGTTCCGGGCATCGGCGCGGCGGTTCTCCCGGCGCAGCCACTCGCCGTACAGCAGTCGGGCCCGGGCTAGTTGCAGGCTGAGCTGGCCCGGGGCCAGCCGCTCGATCGCCTCGCGGTACCGGTCCTCGGCCTGCCCGGACGGTCCTGCCAGGGCGTCGGCGAGGGCCCCGGCGCCGAGTGCCCAGTCGGTGCCGGATGCGCCGACCCGCTGCGCAAGGCGCTCGCGGGCCTCGGCGGCCACGTCGGCGTCCCCGACTCGTACGGCCGCCTCGACCAGTTCGCCGAGCGTCCAGTTGAAGACGGCCAGGTCTTCGTACTCGGTAGCCTGGCGTGCGGCTTCCAGCGCGGCCGGATACTGGCCGAGCCCGTTGGACAGCACCGCCCTGGCGTAGCCGGCCAGGCCGAGCAGGCGACCCTCGCCGCGCGCCTCGGCGTCCTTGATGGTCGCGTCGATCAGCTCCATCGCGGGCAACTCCCGGCCCCGGTGCGCGGCCAGGGTGAGCGACGCGGACGGATGCGGCGCCATCCCGGTGGCCTGGGCGAGGGCATCGGCCTCGTCGAGCAGGTCGGACGCGTCGGCGAAGCGCCCGGCGAACACCAGGGCGCCCGCGCGGAAGGTCAAGGCGGTGGGGAGCAGCGACAGCCCTCCGGTGGTACGGGCGAAGCGGACCGCCTGCTCGGTGAGCCGATACCAGGCCGCGTCGTCCCACACCTCGTGCGCGACCGGCCCGGCCAGCCAGAGCAGGTGCAGATTCTCGTCCGCCGTCATCGTGTCGAGGGCTCGGCGGAGATGCGGCACGGCGGGCACGTACCCGTCCAGGGTCCACGCCGTGAGGCCGGTCAGGAACAGGCCAGCGGGCTCGTAGCCGGCCGGCACGCCGCGGGCGGCTTCGGCCGCCCGGCGCAGGTCACCGCCCCCGAGGCGGCCGGCGTGCACGGCGGCACCCACCGCCGAGAGGTACGTCATCCGCGCCGCACGGAGATCGAGTTCTTCAAGGCGGCGAGCAGCCGCGAGCAGTGGCGGCCCGGCGGCCCTGCCGGGGTTGAGCGCGAAGGCGGCTTGCGCCCGCAGACGCTCCACCCCGGCCTGCTGCAACGGTTCGAGCGGACCGCACTCGGCCGCCGCCAGCAGATCGGGCACCTGATTCAGCTCCCCGGCCTCCAGTCGGGCCCGCGCGGCGCCCAACGCGCGTGCGGCACGCGACTTCGGGTCCGGGGTCAGCTCGGCGGCGCGTTCAAGGAAGGACGCAGCGGCGGACCGGCCGCCCCTGGCGAGCGCACGTCCGGCCGAACGCTCCAGTTCACCGGCGACCCCCTCGTCCGGGCCGAGGGCGGCGTGCGCCCGGTGCCAGGCGCGACGGTCGGGATCCTGCTCCGGGTCGGTCGCCTCAGCCAGCGCACGGTGCACCTCCCGCAGCTCCGCGGCCTCGGCCGACCGCCAGGCGGCCGACCGCACCAGCGGGTGCCGAAACCGCACCCGGGCCCCGAACTCGACGAGCCCGGCAGCCTCGGCCGGCGCGGCGGCGTCGGGCCCGACCCGCAACCGATCGAGGGCGCGCCACAGCAAGGTCACGTCACCCACCGGCTCGACCGCTGCGGCGAGCAGGAGCCGGCGCGTGTTCGCCGGGAGGGCGGCGATGCGCCGTTGAAAGCCCTCTTCCATCCGGTTCACCAAGGGCGTCGCGGCCTGTCCGCCGAAGCCGAACGCCAGCTGCGCCGGCGTCAGGCCGCGCGGCAGTTCGAGCAGTGCGAGCGGGTTGCCGCGCGTCTCGGCGACGATCCGGTCGCGGACCCGGTTGTCGACCGGCCCGGACAACACCGAGTCCAATAGCGCCCGCGCCTCCGCGGCCGGCAACCCGTCGACGCGCAGTTCCGGCAGGCTGCCGAGGATCTGTTCGTCCCCCGGACTGCGGGAGGCGAAGACCAGCGCGATCGACTCCTCGTCCAGCCGGCGGGCGACGAAGGTGAGGATGACCTCCGACATCCGGTCCATCCACTGCACGTCGTCCACGATGCAGACCAGCGGCCGTTCCGACGCGGCCTCCGCGAGCAGACCGAGCACAGCGAGGCCGATGAGCAGCCCTTCCGGCGGGTCGCCGGGGCTCAGCCCGAAGGCGGTGGCGAGGGCGACTCGTTGCGGCTGCGGCAACGCGTCGAGGTGACCGAGCAGCGGTGCGCAGAGTTGCTGCAGTGCCGAGTACGCGATCTCGGACTCTGGCTCCACCCCGGCGGCCCGGGTCACCCGACCGGCCGAAGCGTTCTCGCTCAGGTAGTCCAGTAGTGCGGTCTTACCGGCACCCGCCTCGCCGCGGAGCACCAGCACCCGGCTGTGTCCGGCACGGACGTCGCGCAGCAGCCGGTCGAGCGTCTCCCGCTCGCGCCGCCGCCCCCGCAACACGAAATTGTCGGTGTTACCCGGCACGTCACCCCTCCCCGACGGACAGTACACCGACTGAGATCACCAACCCCGCGTACGGCCTGCTCAAGGCTGCGGTCCCGCACGCGCCGACGGCGCGAGGGGCCGTGCCGAGTCAGGAGCCGAGGCCGGCGGCCCGCGCCATGTGGTCGGCGTACCAGCTCGGCCAGTCCGGGTCCTCGTGACCGAGCACGGCCTCGTGCCGGCCGTGCGCCACAGCGGCGTCACGCAGAGCCTGTTCCACCTCGGGCACCGAGCCGTAGACGACGTGGGTGATACGTCCCGGGTGGCGTGCGGTGACCTCCTGGAGCACGAAGCCGTTGCCGTCCGGGTCGCTGAACGACGCGAACGAGCTGTACGACCGCCGATCAGGCTGTGGGCCGGTCACCCGGTCGCGGGTGCCGGCGTGGTGGAACACGCCACCGGCGTCGTGGAAGACCTCGCTCACCTCGATCCCACGGGTGACCAGCTCCGCCCGGGCGGCGACGACGTCGTCCACCACGAGGTGTACGCCCTGCACCGATCCCGGTGCGGCGTCGGACACTCCTTCCCCGATGATCAGGGAGGAAGCCGAGCCGGGCGGGGTGAAGTGCACGACGCGGAAGCCGTCCGGGGCGATGTAGTCCACGTCCTGCCGGAAGCCGATCTTTTGGTAGAAATCCCTGGCCCGGTCCACGTCCGAGACCGGCAGGACGATGACTTCGAGCTTGAAGTCCACGATCTTCACTCCTCCGCCGCGCGGGACGCCGTTCGACGTCCGGTCCTCACCGTTGCGCACCGGACCCGGGTGTCGCCCCAGGGAGAACCCCTGGCAGGTGCCCTGGCCCTCGCCGACCCAGCGCGGGTTGAACAGGTGCAGCCAGATCTCGCTCCGGGCTCTCTCGGTCATCGCCGGTGCGACGTACCTGCCCGCCGCCCTCGGCGCGGAACCGACCCTCAGCACGCTGATCCTCTACACCGCGGCCGGCGGTGTCTTCTTCGTCCTGCAGGCCGCGACCCTGGCCTGGCGGCTCCGCCAGCGGACCGTTCGGGTCTGATCGACTATCGACGTCGTCGTGGTGGAGCCCTGTCGTCCAGGATTGCTTCCGCTATGGGGGTTGCTCAGACTTGCCGCACCGCGTCGGCGAAGGCCTGGGGCGCCTCCTGCGGCAGGTTGTGCCCGATGCCGCCGCTGATGGTCCGGTGTTCGTACTGGCCGGTGAACTGCTTGGCGTAGACGCTGGGGTCCACGTGGGGTGCGCCGTTGGCGTCGCCTTCGAGGCTGATCGTGGGCACCGTGATTTTCGGTTTCCCGGCCAGCCGTTGCTCGACCTCGTCGTACTGGGGTTCGCCTTCGGCGAGGGCCAGTCGCCAGCGGTAGTTGTGCACCACGATGTCGACGTGATCGGGGTTGTCGAACGAGGCGGCGCTGCGCTCGAATGTCGCGTCGTCGAACGTCCACTTGGGGGAGGCCGTCTGCCAGATCAGTTTGGCGAAGTCGTGCCGGTTCTTGTCGTACCCTTCCCGGCCGCGTTCGGTGGCGAAGTAGTACTGGTACCACCAGGCGAGTTCGGCCTTCGGGGGCAACGGCGCCTTCCCCGACTCCTGGCCGGCGACCAGATAACCGCTCACCGAGACCAGGCCATCGCACCGCTCGGGCCACAGCGCGGCCACGATGTCGGCCGTCCGGGCACCCCAGTCGAATCCGGCCAGCTTCGCCTTCTCCACGTTGAGGGCGTCCATGAGCGCTAGGGCGTCGGCGGCCATGGCCGCCGGTTGGCCGTTGCGCATCGTGTCGTTGGAGCGGAAGCGCGTCGTGCCGTAGCCCCGCAGGTGCGGCACGATGACCCGGTAGCCGGCGTCGGTCAGCAGGGGTACGACCTCCACAAAGCTGTGGATGTCGTACGGCCAGCCGTGCAGGAGCAGCACCACAGCACCGTCGGACGGGCCCGCATCAACGTAGCCAACGTTGAGTACGCCGGCGTCGACCCGTTTCACATCGTCGAACGACGCCGCCGATCCGGTCTTCGCGCTGGTCCCCGCCATCTGCTACTCCTCCTGCTGAACTGCCGCAGCGGTCTGCCAGTCGGCGCATGAAGGCTAAGTTCTCGCGACCGGCGTCGTTCGAGGTTTGCGTAAGGCCGTGGGAGCCGAGAACGAGGTGGTTACGATGCGCATGGTGCCTCAACAGTCGACTCAGTCGATGCCAAGCCCGTGCAGCTTTAGCTGGAACTGGTCGAATCGGGTGCCGCGTCGCCGCCGCTGCTGGCCGGCGGTGCGTTGACGAGGACCTGCATCAGCTCGTGCAGTTGTTGGACGAGAGGGCCTTGATCCATGCCAGCGAGTGCCGGGGTCGCGATGATCTTTCGCATCAGCCACACCCCGGCGATCAGGGAGAGCAGCAGTTCCGCACGTGGGGCGGCATCCGGCCCGGGCAGGGTATCGGTCAGGCGCCCTCCGACGTGCTTTTCGATGCCCGCACGAATGATCTCGGCGGCTCGTGGATTGGCTGCGGATCGCAGCATCAGCAGGAACGGGTCCAGGTCGTCTGCGTCTGGTGAGGTCCGCGCAGCAAGCCTGGTCGCCGTCTGTGCGCTCAGCTCGCTCGGGTCGTCGCTGACGACGGTTCGCGGAGCGAACGAGCGGTCGACCGCCTCGGCGAACAGCTGTTCCTTGGAGCCGAAGTAGCGGTTGACCAACATTGCGGTCACTCCGGCGCCCCCGGCGACCTCGCGTACGCCGGCGCCGTCATAGCCGAGGCGCGTGAACGCCTCTATCGCTGAGTTCAGGATCGCTTCGCGGGTGGCGCTGGCATCGCGCCGTCGCGGGCCGTCGCCGGATCCGTCTGTGTCTGCCGTCACGTCTACGAGTGTAGACTACTTCGTTCTGCCATGTCTACAGTCGTAGACATACCAGCCTGAGCGAAAGAAGAGGAGCATCTGATGGACCTGCAACTGACCGGCAAGCGTGCCCTGGTGACCGGCTCAAGCTCCGGGCTCGGTGAGGCCATGGCGCGACTGCTCGCCGCCGAAGGCGCCCAGGTGATCGTCCACGGACGGAGCGAGAAGCGGGCCACGGCGGTGGCCGAGGCGATCCGGGCAGACGGCGGGAAAGCCGACATCACGCTCGGTGATCTCACCACGGACGAGGGTGCGGACGCGGTAGCCGCAGCGGCTCTAGCCGGCGGCCCGGTCGACATCCTGGTCAACAACGCTGGCGCCTACAAGCACCTCTCCTGGACGGACGCCACGCCGGACTCCTGGCGCGAGACCTACGAGGGCAACGTCATCTCCGGCGTACGGATGATCCAGCGACTGGTGCCCTCCATGCGCGAGCGTGGCTGGGGGCGCGTCATCACCATCGGCGGCGGTCTCGCGACCCAGCCGTTGTTCCAGCACCCGCAGTACAACGCCACCCTCGCCGCCCGACACAACCTGGCGGTATCGCTCGCCCGGGAACTGAAGGGCACCGGCGTGACGTCCAACATCGTCGCGCCCGGAGCGATCCTCGTCGAGGCCGTCAAGGACCTGCTGATCGAGATTGCTCCCGAGCGGGGCTGGGGCGAGACCTGGGAGCAGATCGAGCAGGACGCGACGAACGCATTGGTGCCCAACGACATCGACCGACTGGGTCGGCCGGAGGAGATCGCCACGGCGGTCGCCTTCCTCGCCAGCCCGCTGGCCGGTTACATCAGTGGTGCCAACATCCGGGTCGACGGCGGCGCCATCCGCAACGTCACCTGAGCCTCGTACCCATCGCCGCCACCCCCTTGCGGTAGCGCTGGCGGGTGTTACCAAACGTCCATGCGGCCGGCACCTGGTTGATGCTGCGGGCCTGGCCGGTGCCGGCCAGGCCCGCAGCCGTCCGCCCGGGTCGTCGCGCGGCCGTCGGGAACCACAGTCGGAGCCCTCAGCCCCGAGACCAGCCCACACAGGTACTGACGCGCCCGCAGCCGCGGCTCCGCCCGCCGAAACCGAGGCCCGAGCCGCGCATGCAACCGGTCCAACTCGCCATGCCACCGATCGACATCAACGTCCGTCACAGGCAGACCATCGAACGCGATGCTGCCCCGAGCTTCCGGGCGTCGGGCTGGTGCTGGGCCTGGCGTGGTAGGCGACCAGCACGCCGAGCTCGCCGACCGCCCGGTTCGGCAACGGTTCCGTCTGACCGGAGTTGGTGTTCAGCGGATCACGGGTTCGTCGGGTGGTAGCGACCGCACCTCGGGTTTGTGGCGCCGGGCAAGGTGATTGATGCCAGTCATGGTGGCAGCGATCACCGTGATGAGGATTGCCAGTGGTAGCGGCTGACCGTCGAAGTGCTGCATCGCCGTGTTGGAGAGCAGCGGGTCGGGGATGAGCCATCCGGCGAGGAAGCCGGTGAGTCCGACGCCGATGATGACGGCGGGCCGGTGGCGGCGGACCGCGAAGGCGGCCGCGACAGCGGCGGTGGCGGCGGTGAGGATCCCGATGACCGTCGGCACGGCGTCGAGAACGTAGACGCCGTGGCGTCCCCACTCTCCGGTGCCTTTCCAGGCGAGGATGCCGAGCGGGACGAGGGCCCACCAGAACAGGCGCGGCCGGGGCGCGGTCCACCGCTCGCGGTCGGCGATCGCGAGCAGGACGAGGATCGAGACCGGTACGGCGTATGCGAAGAGCAGTTGGCCGATGTTGGTGCCCATGCCGGCACCGTTGAACACGTCGAAGACGAACCAACCAACGGTGACCGTCAGGAATATTGCTTGCAGGGTGAGGGCGGTCCGGGTCGCGCCGCACAGCCAGGCGATCAGCGGTGCGAGGGGCAGCAGGCCGAGTGCGACCAACTCCGGCCAACTGGAGATGATGGCCGGCATGTCGGCGGCGAGGACGGCGCCGGTGAACAGGTCCAGGGTGCCACCGGCGGGCTGGGTGCCGGCGGCGACCAGCAGGGCACTGAGTCCGGTGGTGAGGGCAGCGGTGGTGACGGGCGTCGTAAGTCGCAGCCGGATCGCCAGCGCGATGATGTTGAGTGTCTCGTGTCGGCTCGGGTGCCGACGGCCGTCGTCGAGGTCCAGCAGCAGACCGAGCAGTTCCTCGCCGCGGGCGGTGCGGTGCGTGGCTGGCAGCAGGCGCAGCAGCCGTCGATATCGTCGTTCCAGGGGGCTCATGCCCGGGCTCATCCGATGGTCCCAAGGCGCGGGGCGTTGCGGGAGGCGCGCTTGTTGAGGCGCTCCTCGGCGAGCCGGACCGCGGCGGCCATCCGCCGGCTCTCAGCGCGGATGGCGTCTGCCCCCGCGTCGGTCAGTTTGTAGAAACGGCGCAGCCGGCCCTTCTCCACCTCATCGTGGTCGGGGGCGATGAGCCCTTGAGTGACGAGGCGGTCGAGGGCCCCGTAGAGGGTGCCAGCGCGTAACCGGATCCGGCCGTCGGTCATCTCGTCGACCTCCGTCACCACGGCGTAGCCGTGTCGGGGTTGGTCGGCGAGAGCGGAGAGGATCAGGAACGTCTGCTCACTGATGTCCATGAACTATATATACCGCCCCACGATATATATAGCAACGATGTCACGTGTGGGAGTGGCGCAACACTGGGCGCTCGTCGTGGTCGCCGCCGGCCGCCGAACAGCCCGCGCCAACGTCGTGACCAGCGGCGTCCGCCGCCACCCTGCACAACGCAGCCGGGTACGCACCGCTGCGGGCACCTACGTCGTGGAGCAGCCCTTTCACTGCGACGACCGACGGTGGCGGCCCCGGATGTCACATCCGGGGCCGCCTTGTTGATTCGGTTCAGTTCAGGCCGCGACGCGGCGGCACTTCGCCGCCTCGGTGTTGTCGCGGCCGCTGTGGCGGGTCACCGCGGGTAGTGCTGGATGGTGCTGGTGGTCTTGCCGTCTACGGACGTGGCGGGGAGGGTCTCCGGGGCGTGGCCCTTTTCCACCCAGTTGACCAGGGCGTCGAGGTCGGCGCCCGGGTCGACCAGCGGACCGGTGCTGAAGAGCGGCGTTCCGCAGTGGTCGACGCCGGGCAGCAGGAAGAGGCGGTAGAAGCTGTCGACGCGCTTGTTACCACCGAGGGCGGCGTTGACGTGCTTGCGGTAGTCGACCGTGCCCTGGGTCGGGATCAGCTGGTCTGATTGGCCGTGCCAGGTGAGCAGCTTGCCGCCAGCCTTGGCGAAGGTCGACAGGTTCGGGTTGTTGTTGGCGATGATGTCGTCGTACTGCTTGGTCGCCGAGGTGAAGAGCTGCGTGAACGTCGTGTAGGTGAGCTTGGTGCTGTCGAACGACGGGTTCTTCGTCACGAAGTACTTGGCCCACTGGTCGGGAACCTGGAAGGGCGTGCCGGGGTTGGCGATGAAGGTGAACGCGGAGCCCTTGTTCTGGCCGTACCAGAGCTTCTTGCCGGACGGTGAGACCGGGCCGGCCCAGATCTTGTTGACCGCGTCGGCGACCGCCTTGGTGATGGTGATTTCCTCGCCTTCACAGACGACCTTCTTGCCGACCAGGCGACGGGCGTCCCACTTGCAGTCCTGCGGGTTGTGGATGACGCCGTCCTTGACACCGTCGAGGGGGTCGCAGGCCATGACTGCAGCGGTGTTGAAGGCGGCCAGTTCGCACTGCGACGGGGCGACCTTCTCTTCGTTGTAGACGGCCTGCGACCACAGCGTGGCGATCTCGAACCGGTTCCACTCGATCGCCGGCGCGTTCGCGAGGATGCCCTGGAAGTCCGTCGGGTAGTTCTGGGCCTCCGAGTAGCCCTGGCGGCCACCGGTCGAGCAGCCGGTGAAGTACGAGTACTTCACCGTGCGCTGGTAGAACTTGTTGGCCACGTCCTTACCGATGACCGCCATGTCGTGCACAGAGCGGGAGGCGAAGTTGGTGAGCAGGCCGGTGTTGATCTTTCCATCGGTGAGCCCCCAGCTGGCGTCAAGGCCGCCCTTGACGCCAGCGTCGGTGGCCGCGCCGACGTATCCACCCTTGACCGCGCTGATCAGCGGGACGCTCAGATCGCTGAGGTCGCCGGCGGAGTAAGCGCTGCCGCCGGTGGCCTGGAAACGTCCGTTCCAGTTCTTCACGTCCTGGGGGAGCGAGACCTTGATGGAGACGGTGTCATTCGCGCCCGGGTGGGTCACGACCACATTGATGTCGCACCAGGCAGGCACGGCGTTGATCGGCGGATTCTGCGGGAGCCCCGGGGTGGAGGGGAACGTGAAGTCGCCGCCGGCCTTGGAGACAGCCTTGACCGACACCACTGACGTGCCAGACGGCGCGGAAACGGGAACGGCGGCGCAGGTGGTAGCGGCGGTCGTGCCGCCGTCGCGGGTAGCGGCGTTGACAGCTACGGGCGTGAGGGAGGCCGCTAGTGGTACTGCTGCGGCCATCAGAATCATCAAGCGTCGCTTCATACCTATAACCCTCATCCAACTGGGGCGACCTGACCCCAGGGTGAGGCACTGGTGTGCACCCTGGCCGAGGCACTCGCGCGCTCCGTGACCGCCCGCACAGCGGCGCTCGTCGGCGCTTTCCGGCGTCCGCAGCCCGACCGCGCGGACCAGCATGGCGGTCACCGCCTGCCCTCTGGCAGGTGGCAGTAGCGCAATTCCAGGTCGCCGCGGCCTGAAGACCTAGCGGGCTGGCGGACGCCGATCTTTGTGTGTCTACAGGAGGTGGACGCCGGTCAGTTCTTCGCTGAGCGTCCACAAGTGCTTGGCCTGCGTCGGGTCGATCGCGTGTGGCGCGACCCCCGAGAGGTCGTTGAAGCCACCGAGCTGCGCGGTGTCGGCATCGGTGTCGCGGGCGAGCTCGGCGATGTCGCAGTTCTCGCAGTAGACGCCGCCCATGCCGGCGAGCTGAGGGCTCGTGGCGCACCACACCGGAGTTGCGGCGCCCTGTTCGGGTGTCTTGAGCTGCTTGCTCGGGTCGAGGATCGGGCTGCCGTCGGGGTTGGCCATACCGGCCGCTGTCAGCTGCTCGGTGGTCAGGTACTGCTTCAGTCCGGTGGCGACGATGCTGCCGGGATGGGCGGCGAAGGCGCGTACAGATTCCGCCTGTCCGCGTCGGTCGAGTTCGACCGCGAACAGCGACATAGCCGTCTTGGACTGGCCGTACGCCGCCCAGGAGTCGTACTCGCGGTGCCTGAAGTTCGGGTCGTCGAACACGACGGGCGAGTGACGGTGCCCGAGCGAGGTGAGCGTCACGACGCGAGCACCCGCCGCAGCCCGCAGAGCCGGCCACAACCGGACCGCGAGCTGGAAGTGACCGAGATAGTTGATCGATAGCTGGAGTTCGTTGCCGCGCGAGTCACGCCCGAACGGGGCGGCCATGATCCCCGCCGAGGCGACCAGGATGTGCGCGGGCCGGTCGGAGTCGACGAACTCCTTCGCCACGCTGTCGACCGAGGCCGGGTCGCTGAGGTCCATGACCGCGTATTCCGCGGACGCTGCCGCCAATACGGTCTGGGCGTTGGCGACCTCGCGGTCGAGGACCACGACGTGGGCGCCCGCGGAGCTCAACGCCAGCGCTGTCTGTAGTCCCAGTCCCGAGTTGGCGCCGGTCACGATCGCGGTCTTGCCGGTCAGGTCGACCGAGGCCAGGACGTCCCGGGTTGTGGAGGCAGCGGTGAATCCAGAGCTGATGGGACGCTGTGCCGTCGTCACTGTGTCATTCCTTTCTGCGACCCTGAGGGGCGCAAACCTTGGTGGGCACGCTCAACCTCGCCGTCGTGCCCGGGCAACGCGTCTGGATCCTGAGCACCGTCGTCTCACTGCGGGAGCGCGCCGGCACGCACGTGGTGGGCGGCCGTTCGCGATTGGCAATCGAAATTCACCCTGTCGTGACCATGGGTGCAATCGCCCAGGGGAGACACCCCGCGCGTGCCAGAGGGTGCGGCCGTGCCACGCCCGAACCTCGGAACGCCCGGTCAACCACCGATGGCCATGCTGCGGGCTTCGATGGCTTCGACCGTCTTCTTCAACGCCTTACCCAGCACGCCCTTGCCGACCGAGCCCAGCACAACGCCTGTCAATCGGCCCTTGAAGTTCTTGCCCTCGCGGACCACCACGACGTCCAGGACCGTCGTCCCGTCCCGCTCCGGCCGCAACGTATAGGTGTGACCTGACCTGCCGCCCCAGATGTTGGAATCAGTCGTCGTCATGGTGATACGGCGGGGGTTCGACCAGTCATAGCGCAGACGCTCCCAGATGCCGCCCGAGCCTTCCGTGACGTCAGCCCAGCCAGGGCCCTGGCTGTGCACCGTCAGATACTCGTCGGCGCTGTTGCCAAACACCTCCGAGCGGCCCGGCCCGAAGTCGGTGAGTGCGGCAAGAACCTGCTCCGGCGTCGCGGTGGTTCTCTGAACGAAGTGAATCACGGACATCGCGTTCTCCTGGATCTCCCGCGGACTGACGTCCTCTCAGAGTTCCCGACCACGGAGCCTGGCGAGCCCGTGTCATACCCTGGTTCTCCGTTCCAACTCACTGGTCGACGCCAGTGGATCGGCCACGAGTGGCCGGTCGCTTGCTCGCCCCGTGATGGCCTCCTGCGCACCGACTGTCGCCTGGCGCCGCCAAGGTGGCCGGGGTTGAGCCCAGTGAGGCGGCGGGGATCAGAGGCGGATGTAATCCTTCGTCCCTGGCCGTCCGGTTTCAAACAGGAAGTTGTCGACCACGTCGACGGCCTACGCGGGGCGGACCCGAGCGGAGACCGGCATCGCCCTGGCCACCGAGCACCAATCGGATCCCGCCGCCGCTGCGAGCCGACTACTCAACGTGGCGGTGGCGGGAATCAGCCCCCGAGATAGCCTCCCGGACATCTGAGCTTGGGGGTGCGCAGGTAACCGAAGTCCAGGTATTTGCTCGACGGGCAGCTCCGGGTGTGACGGTCGGGCCGGCGGGTAATCCCGCTGCGCCGACCCAGGCACCACATGTGCCAGGTCGAGCACCATATGCGGTGACGCCTGCCAGGTGTCAGACCGACGCGCCGAAGCGGACCATCTGCCGAACCGCCCTGGTGGAACCGGAGCGTCGGCTAATCCGGGAGGCAAACATGGCCGACCAGTACACGCTGCGCGACCCGCGATCGCAGTACCCGACGGCGGACCCGAGCTTCCGCCAGTCACAGCAACCGCCCGGACTGGACCAGAAGATGGAACCCAAGCCGGACGGCGGCGAATCGACCTACCGTGGCACCGGCCGCCTCGCCGGGCGCAAGGCGGTCGTCACCGGTGCCGACAGCGGCATCGGTCGCGCCGTCGCCATCGCCTTCGGGCGGGAGGGTGCCGACGTGGTCCTTTCCTACCTGCCGCAGGAGGAGCCCGACGCCCGCGAGGTCGTCGAGCTGGTGAGACAGGCCGGCCGCCGAGCCGTTGCCGTGCCCGGTGACATTCGCGACGAGGCATACTGCGACCGACTCGTCAACACCGCTGTGAACGAGTTCGGTGGCATTGACATCCTGGCGAACGTCGCGGGGTCGCAGCATGCAGTTCCCGACATCACCGACCTCACGACCGCGCAGTTCGACGACACGTTCAAGACTGACGTCTACGGCATGTTCTGGCTGTGCCGTGCAGCGGTCGGGCAGATGCGACCGGGTAGCGCCATCATCAACACCACCTCGGTCAACGCCTACCAGCCGTCGCCGATCCTGCTGGATTACGCGAGCACCAAGGCGGCGATCAACAACTTCACCAAGGCGTTGGCCCAACAGGTGACACCCAAGGGGATCCGGGTTAACGCCGTGGCTCCCGGCCCGGTCTGGTCGCCCCTGCAGGTAGCTGGCGGCCAGCCCACCGAAGCCCTGGCGAACTTTGGCGCACGTACCCCACTGGGACGGCCGGGGCAACCCGCCGAGATGGCTCCTGTCTACGTCTTCCTGGCCAGCCAGGAGGCCAGTTTCGTCAGCGGAGAAACGCTCTGTGCCACGGGCGGCCTGCCAACTCCCTGAGCCCAGCGTGCCCGTATGTACCGTCGTTCCGGTGGGAGCCGGTTTCCGATCGGTAGGGCTTGGCCGTTGACCATGAGCCGGCCGGTCTCCCCGTCGGCCGACTCATGGTCAACAGTCGTCAGGGAGCGGCCAGCGCCTCCGTCGGTGGCATCCGCGAGGCCCTGATTGCTGGGTAGAGGCCGGCCAGACCGCCGATCGCCAGCGTGGCGCCGACTCCGCCGACCAGGACCCAGGGCGGCACGACCGTCGACCAGTCCTGGGCGAACGCGTACCCGGCCGTCGCCGCGCCGCCGAGCGCGACCCCGCCGAGCCCGCCGAGCGCGGAAAGGAGCAACGACTCGGCGAGGAACTGCTGTCGGATCTGGCCCCGGGTCGCGCCGAGCGAGCGCCGCAGGCCGATCTCGGCCCTCCGTTCGAGCACCGAGATCACCATCGTGTTGGCGACCCCGACCCCGCCGACGAGCAGCGCGACCGCGCCGAGACCGAGCAGCAGGCGGGTGAACGCCTCGCCGGCGGCCTGCTTCGCGGCCAGCGCGTCGGACGGGCGGGACACCTCGACCTCGCTGGGCGCCTCGGGGTTTGCGGTCGCACCGAGCACCGCCCGCACGTCCTCGACCGACGACTCCGCGGACCGCGTGTAGACCGTGGTCGCGTGGCCGTCGAAGCCGAGCTCGGAGCCGGCCGCCGACCATCCGACGAGGACGGCCGTGTCGAGTTCCGGGGCCAGCGGGGCCGGGTCGAGGATCCCGACGACCGTGAACGGCACACGGTCGACGAGCACCTGGACCTCCGGACCGGCCCGACCGAACCCGAGCCGTTCGGCGGTGGCCGACCCGAGCACGGCGGCCGGATACTCCGCGCTGGCCGCGTTGAGCCAGGTGCCGCTGCGGATCGTCGCGCCCACCGTCGCCGGCAGGTCGAGCCGGGTCGCGTACACGCCGATGCCGTTGGTCTGGGCCTCCGGGATCCGCGCGTGGCGATAGACCTTCGCGTCCGGCACCCGGCCGATCGCCGAGTGGTCGAGCACCGGCCCGATCCTGCCCACCATGCTCTCCGCGGCCAACGGCAGTTGCGCGGCCCCACCGGCGAAGGTGGTCCCCGGCGACACGGTCAGGAGGTTGGTGCCGAGCGCCGCGATCGTGCGGTCGAGGTCGGCCCGGGACGACGACGAGATGCCGACCACGGCGACCATCGCCGCGATCCCGATCGCGATGCCGAGCGCGGACAGGAACGCCCGGGTGGGCCGGGTCCGCAACCCAACCAGGCCGACCCGGAGCACATCCCGCGCCCGTAACCGGGCCGGCCGCAACTGCGTGGAGGTCATGACTCCACCAATCCGTCGCGCATCCGCACCTCGCGAGGGAGGGTCGCGGCGATCTCGCGGTCGTGGGTGATGATCACCACGGTCGTGTCGGCCTCGTGCAGACACCGCAGCAGGTCCATCACTCCCTTGCCGGACGCGGTGTCCAGCGCACCGGTCGGCTCGTCGGCGAGCAACAGCGGTGGTTCGCCCACGACCGCGCGGGCGATCGCGACCCGCTGCCGCTCGCCGCCCGAGAGCTCGTGCGGCCGATGGCTGCCCCGATGCCCGAGCCCGACGCGCTCCAGGGCGGCCCGAGCCCGGCGCCGTCGCTCAGCGAGCGGCAGGCCGGAGTAGAGCAGCCCGTCAGCGACGTTGTCCACCGCGGACGTTCCGGACGCGAGGTGGAACTGCTGGAAAACGAAGCCGATCCGGGTCGCTCGCAACGCGGAGAGCTGACGGTCGTCGAGGGCCGCGACGTCGTACCCCGCGATGTGGACAGTGCCCGACGTCGGACGGTCGAGCGTCCCGATCAGGTTGAGCATGGTGGATTTCCCGGACCCGGAGGGTCCGACGATCGCCACCAGTTCACCCGCCTCGACGCGCAGCGAGACCCCGCCGAGCGCGGCGACGCCGCCCGCGTAGCGCTTGGTCACGTCGGTCAGGGCGATCACTTCGGCATCCCCACGGTCGTCCCCTCGGCGATGCCGTCGCCGGTGACCTCGACCCGCCCGCCGGAGAAGAGCCCGGTGCGCACGCCAACGAACCGGCTCTCGCCGCCGTCGACCACCTCCAGGCCGAAGCCGCCCTCTCGGAGGGCCATCAGCGCAGCGACCGGCACGGTGAGCACGTCCGCGCGCTGGTCGGCGGTGAACGTGACGTCGACCGACGCGAACCCGAACGCGCCGGCCGCCGACGGGTCCTTCAGCGTGACGACGACCTGGACGGTGGTGGTCGGGTCCTCGCCCTGGGCGCCGGGGGTGATGACCGTGCTGACATCGGTCACCGTGCCGTCGACCCGCGCGCCGTCGGGGAGCGTGACGTTGACCTTGGCGTCTTTGACGGCGAGGCGCTGGTCGGCCGGCTCCAGGTCGACGGAGACGGCCCGACCGGTGCCGGTGTGGGAGAGCACGGCCGTGCCCGGCCCGACGACGTCGCCGAGCGAGGCCCGCACGCTGTCGATCCGCACGGTGCCCGGCGCGAAGACCACCGAGCCGAGCGTCACCACGCCGGTCTCCTCGAGCCCGACGTCCACCTGCCACTCGCGCACCGCGTCGGCGGTCGCGCCTGTGTAGTCGTCGTCGACGGTGAACCCCTGGTAGCCCAACGCTGCGAGACTCCGCTCCATTTGGGACACGTCGGTCCCCTCGTCGCCGGAACGTAGGTCCCGATAGGCGGGCATCGACCCGTACATGAGCACGACCGGCAGGTTGTCAATCTTCAGCATCGCCTTTCCGCGGGTGACCTTCGCGCCGTCGTCCGGCAGGTAGGTCACGGTGCCCCGGGTCCGGGCCGTCACGGTCGTCGACGGGCCAAAGCCGAGTTCGCCGTCGAAGGTCTCGGTGTCGGTGAGCGTCTCGCGGGTCACCTCGGCGGTCCCCGGAGGCAGCATTGGCCCACCCGCGTCGGTGGCCGCGCCGCGGTCGCCCATCGCGAGGACGACCGCGACCCCGGCGCCGGCCGCGACGAGCACCGCGACGCCGATGACCGTGCGACGCATCACCGTTGCCCCGGAGTGCCGCCCGACAGCACGCCCTCACACGCCTTCTGCGCGGCTGGGAAGTCGGGGTCCTCGCCGATCTCCGGGGTGATGCGGATGCCCGGCTGCGCGGGATCCGGGTCCGGGAACGCCTCGACCCCGTTCTCCCGCATGCACCCCGCGAACTGCCGTCCCCGCTCGGCCTGCTGCGCGTCCTGCTCGGGCGATCCGTTGGCCTGCGGGTTGAACTCCCGGCACGTCTCCATCGCCGCCTCGACCTTCTCCCGGCCGACACTCTTGTCGAACCGGAACCGCACCGGCTGGCCGGGCTCCGGATCCGGGATGTCGAGGCCCTGCTCGCGCAGGCACTGCGCGAACTTCACACCCATCTCGTTCGGGTCGACCGCGGCGGCGCTCGCGGAAGGGCTGGCGTCCGCGGGCTTGTCGACCGAGGCCACCTTCGGTCCGTCCTGATCCGCGCCGCACGCGGAAAGTGCCAGGACCAGCGCCGGGAGTACGGCGATCGCGGCGCGTCTGAACCCTCGTGTCATCGGTTTCTCTTCCTGTCGCGGCCGAACGCTTCGACCGGTTCAGGTCCGACCCAACCGGGGAGCCTGTTTCCCCAGCGTTTACGGCTCCCCGACATTTCCCGCGTTCCCCGGCGGCGGCCCAGGCTTCGCCCGCATGATCAGGGCCTCCCCGATGTCGTCATGGCAACGCGAACGGCCCCTGATCATGGGGCTGACAGTCATGGGGCTAACAGGAAAGAAACAGCTTCCCTGGTCATGATGTCGGCCATGCGGGTGCTGGTGGTGGAGGACGAGCCGATCCTGGCGGACGCGATCGCCGAGTGGCTGCGCGAGGAGACCCACGCGGTCGACGTCGCGCACGACGGTGAGGCGGCGTGGGAGCGGCTGTCGATCAACGACTACGACGTGGTGGTGCTCGACCGCAACCTGCCCGGGATCGCAGGCGACGAGGTCTGTGGCCGGATGGTCGAGGCCGGCACGCTCGCCCGGGTGCTGATGCTCACCGCGGCGGCCGAGGTGACCGACCGCGTCGAAGGGCTCTCCATCGGCGCCGACGACTATCTTACCAAGCCGTTCGCGTTCGCCGAGCTCGCCGCGCGGGTCCGGTCGCTGGGACGCCGCTCCCGGCCGCCGACACCGCCAGTGCTGCACCGCGCCGGCATCACCTTGGACACCAACAGGCACGAGGTGTTCCGGGACGGTGTCTACGTGCCGCTGTCCAAGAAGGAGTTCGCGATCCTCGCCGAGTTGCTGCGCGCCGACGGCGCCCCGGTGTCGGCCGAGTTCCTCCTGGAGAAGGTCTGGGACGAGCACGCCGACCCGTTCACGCCCGCGGTGCGGCTGGCGATCCTCAAGCTGCGGCGCAAGCTCGGCGACCCGCCGTTGATCGAGACGGTGACCGCCGTCGGTTACCGGATCGCGTGATGCGCCGCCGAGTCGCCGAGCCGCGCGGCATCGTCCCGCCGCGCCGGGTCGCGCTGCGCAGCCTGGTCGCCCTGCCGCGCCGGATCACGTTGCGCGCGCGGCTGACGCTTGTCTACAGCGCGCTGTTCCTGGCCGCCGGCATCGTGCTGCTCGGCGCCACCTACGTGCTGTTCAGCCAACAGATCAGCCGGTCGAATATCAAGGTCGTCGCCCAGTTGCCGCCGCAGGAGCGTGGCACGGCGGAGCAGGACACCGTGGCCTACCGCGACGGCCAGCCGCTCGCCATTCCCGACGTCGAGAAGTGGATGCGTGAGCAGGAGCGACAACTCCACGACGCGGCCACGACCTCGATGCTCACCCAGGGCGGAGTCGCGCTCGGCGTCGTCGGCCTCGCCGCCTCGGGCTTCGGCTGGCTGATCGCCGGGCGGGTGCTGAGCCCGCTGCACCGGGTCACCGACACCGCGCGGCGCATCGCGCAGGCACCGGCCGCCGACCGGGTGCTGCACGAGCGGATCGCGCTGCGCGGGCGGCACGACGAGGTCAAGGATCTGGCCGACACGTTCGACGCGATGATCGGCCGGCTGGACCGTTCGTTCGAGGGGCAGCGACGGTTCATCGCCAACGCCTCCCACGAACTGCGGACCCCGTTGACGCTGAGCCGGGCGCTGGTCGAGATCGCGATGAACCGCAAGGCCGCCTCTCCCGACGTCCGGCAACTCGGCGACAGCCTGCTCGACATCCAGGCCCGGCACGAGAACCTGATCGAGGGCCTGCTGGTGCTCGCGACATCGGAGAACGAGGTCGTCGACCCGCGCCCGGTCGATCTGGCCGACGTGGTGACGCACGTGGCAGCGATGAACCGCGCCGAGGCGGAAGCCGCCGGTGTGACGGTCCACGAAACCGCTGCCGAGGCGCTCACGAGCGGGAACGCGCTGCTCATCGAGCGCGTCGTGCACAACCTCGTCGAGAACGGCATCCGGCACAACCAGGGCCCGGCGGGGTGGGTGCGGGTCGCGAGCCGGACGGTCGCCGGCGGGCGGGCGGAGGTCGAGGTGTCCAACACCGGTCAGGCGATCGCGCCGCACGAGGTGCCGGGGCTCTTCGAACCGTTCCACCGCCGGGCCGGCAGCCGTCAGGTCACCGGCAGGGGCGCCGGCCTCGGCCTGTCGATCGTGCGCTCGGTGGTGCGCAACCACGCCGGCGAGGTGGTCGCCCGCCCGCGCGACGGCGGCGGGCTGGTCGTGGTGGTCACCCTCCCCGCCACCACACCTGGATCGTGAGCGGGCCGGTCCGGCCGACCGTTTCCTCCCGGCGCTCACGGTGACGCCGACGGTCGCCGACAGCGGGTTCCACGCGGCCACCGCGCCGAGCCAGGCGGGCATGGTCTGCCCGGCGTCGATCGCCGCCTGCTGCCCTGCGGTGGGCATCACCATCAGCATGCCGAGAGCGAGACCGACCAGCGTGATGACCAGGCCGAGTCCGATGGCGAGGGCGGTGCTGCGGTCGCCGAGCCACGCCCCGGCGCATGGTGGCGGTGAGGGGGCCCGTCGCGGCTCAGCTGACCCGCAGCGCGTCGATCAACCGGGACAGCGCCGCCTGGGTGGCGGCCAGGTCGGCCGGGTCTGTCGATCCGGCCAGCCAGAGCGCTGCCTCGTTCATCGCGCCGGAGAGCAGGTGGGACAGTGGCGCCACCGGCTGGGGGGTGATCATGCCCGCCGCGATGAGGTCGGCGAGCGCGTCGGCCAGATGGCGACCCGAGGCGGCCTCGTCCAGGGCCCGCCACTCGTGCCAGCCGAGCACAGCGGGGCCGTCGATCAGCATGATCCGCTGGTATTCGGGATCGGCGCTGGCCGTGAGGAACGCCTGGCAGCCGGCGGTGAGGCGGGACCATGGGTCCGGTTGCGCATCGGCGATGGCGGCGACCCGGTCCCCCACCTCCTGTTGCACCTGGGTCAGCACCGCCTGGAACAGCTCGACCTTGCTGGCGAAGTGGTGGTAGAGCGCCCCCTTGGTCACCCCGGCCGCGCTCACGATCTCGGCCAGGCCGACCGATTGATAGCCGCGGGTGGCGAAGAGATGGCGGCTCTGCAGCAACAGGGATCGCCGGGTCTGCTCGCGCCGTTCCTCGCGCACTCCCTGGCCCATCACGCCTCCCAATTGACATACCAACGGTATGCGAAATACGGTCCTTGGCATACCGACGGTACGCGAAGGAGCCCCAATGAATCTCACCAGCTTCTACCCGGTCATCTGCACGACCCGGCTGGCCGAGTGCCACGACTTCTACCGGCACTCACTGGGATTCGAGACGACCTTCGAGGCCGACTGGTACGTGAGCCTGCGCCGCCCCGGCCCTCCGGTGTACGAACTGGCACTGCTCGACCACCGGCATCCGACAGTCCCGGCGGCCCACCGGAAGCCGGTGCGGGGGCTGCTGCTGAACCTCGAGGTCACCGACATCGACGCGGAGTGGGAAAGGCTGGTCGTCCACGGAGGGCTCCACCCGGAACTGACGCTGCGCGACGAGGACTTCGGGCAACGGCACTTCATCCTCGCCGACCCCGCGGGCGTGCTGATCGACGTCATCACACCCATCCCGCCGGCACCGGACTGGGCCGAGCGGTACACCGACCAGTGAGTCACCAGCGAGCGGTTCCGATCGCGCATGTCGGCGAGATGGATCCCAGCCTGGGGCCTTGTCCTGACACGCTCACTTCTCAGTGGAATGGCGCGTGCGCCTGACGCCTGCGTGACCTTTGCCGGTGCACCGGGCGAACAGTGCGTCGGCGACGAACGCCCACTGACGGCGGAGGTCGAGTTCTGCGGGTCCATGAGCCAGTGCATCTGCAGGCCGTCCAGCACGGCCGGGATGACGGCGACGAGCTCGGCTGGCGTGTCCGGATCGACACGCCGGAGGATCCCCTCGGTGTAGCGCGCGGCGCCGCGATGCTCCTGCGGGCTGATGCCGTACACGCGCTTGAAAGCCGAGCTGAACGCGAACCCCTGCCGTAGCCCACCTGCCGAGCCACGGCGTTCAGCGTGGCGTCGGAGTGGCGCAGCAGGTCGGCAGCCAGGGCCAGACGCCACTCGGTCAGGTAGGTCATCGGCGGCGTGCCGACACTGTTGCGGAAGCACTAGGCCAATCTCGCCCGTGATGCCGACCCTGGCAGCGACGCGCGCAAGCGTCCAGTCGTTCGCCGGGTCCTCGTGAAACAGGCGCAGCGCCTCGCTGGCAACCGGGGTGGGTGTGGGCCAGCGTCCTCAGTACGGGCGTGCCGTCCAAATGGTGTCCGCGAAACCGATGAAGAAATCAAGACACAAGGTGTCAGGTTTTGGGTCGAGCATGGGTTTGCTGGCGGACGTCGATGGTCGGGCGTAAGCCGGGAACTCGGATAGATACGAACAGATAAGGACCTTCGTGCGCGAAACTTCGGAAGAGCTCACAGAGCTTCAGGCTCTCCTTGATGCCTCCCTGTCCCGTTCCACCTCGCACCTCCGCTCGATCATCAGCACCGAGCGCACCCTGACCGCGCAGCAGCTCACCCATGTTCTCAGTGGCATGTGCACCCTCGCCCTGTCCACCGTGACGGCGAAGGGCGAGCCGCGCATCAGCGGTGTGGACGGGCATTTCCTGCACGGCAAGTGGCTCTTCGGCACGGCGCGCGGCTCGGCCAAGGCGCGTCATCTCTCGGCGCGGCCGGCCGTGAGCGCGGCCCACATGCGCGGTGAGGATCTGGGCGTGTTCACGCACGGCAGGGTCGAGATCCTCAACCCACAGGACGGCGAGCCGGCCGACGACTGGCCGGACCTGCTGGCGTACCTCAAGGACTTCTACGGCGAGGGCCTCTTCGACTGGGACAACGACGTTGTCTACTACCGGCTGCAACCGCACTGGATGGCCGCCTACGCGCCGGACATCGCGAAGCTCCCTGGGCTGTCCCAGTCCTGATCCCGCGGCAGTGGCCGGATCAGGACCAGCCACGTCGTGAGAGATCGGTGAGGCATCCGCGCAGGTCCCCTGGACGGTGACCTGCGGTGAAGCGCGTGTTCGGTTTGTTCGGCAGGGCAGGGCTGCACGCCCGCGCCCTGCCTCGTGTTGCGAGAGGGGGGACGAAGGTTGACTGAAATCGGATCGGGCGTCGCGAGGATGGGACGCGACACCATCGACGTGGTGGGGGCTCGTACCAACAATCTGCGGGACGTGTCCGTGAGCATTCCCAAAGGACAGCTCGTCGCCTTCACCGGAGTGAGCGGCAGCGGCAAGACCTCACTGGCCATCGACACCCTGCACAACGAAGCCCAGCTACGGTATCTGGAGGGACTCTCGCCGTTCGTACGGCAGTACATAACGCAGCGCAATCGGCCGAAGGTCGACCGTATCCTGGGCCTAAGCGCGACGCTCGCCGTCGACCAGCGCCGCCTGAACCGTAACCCCCGTTCCACCGTCGCGACGATCACCGGCATTGACGGGCACCTGGGGCTGCTGTACTCGCGCCTTCCAGGGATCGGCGCAGACCCGGCGGGGGAGAGTGGGAACGAGTATCTGACGACCGCTCACTTCGACCGCAATACGCCCGAGGGGAGCTGTGCGGACTGCCACGGGGTGGGCGGGCGCTGGCAGGCGCAGGAGGACTTGGTCATCACCCATCCGGAGCTTCCGCTCTTCGAGGGGGCCTCGCCCTGGTACGCCAAGTGGCGCTCGGGAGAACACGCGTTCGTGCCGGCGCTTGCCGAGAAGCGGGGCGTGGACCTCAGCCGATCGTGGCAGTCGCTGCCCGAGGAGTTTCGTCACTGCGTGCTCCACGGCACGGGTGACGAGAAGATCGAGGCGACCGTCGACATGTCGAACAGGAATGAGACGGCCCTGGTGACCTACACCTCGAGCCAGCCGCTGCGGGGCGCGCTCGCCGAGGTCGAGCGGGTGTTCGTGAACGCCCAGACGTCCAGCGCCAAGCAGCGCTACCTGCCGTACATGCGCAAGCAGCCCTGCGGCACCTGCGGCGGCAGCGGATACGACAAGGTGGCCCGGTCCGTGCAGCTCGGCGGGCTGACCTACCCCGACCTGCTCGAGGTGGAGGTGCGGGAGGTGCGCGACTGGGCGAAACGCGTGGCGAAAGAGCTGGACGCCCGGCAGCGTGAGGTGGGCGACCCGCTGCTGCAGGACCTCGGCCGGAGGCTCGGAATCCTTGACCGGCTCGGCCTGGCCCATCTCCAACTGTCCCGGAGCGCAGCGACCCTGTCCGGGGGTGAGTTGCAGCGCACCCGACTCGCCGCGCAGCTCAGCACCGAACTGAGCGGCATCATCTTCGTCCTGGACGAGCCCGGCACCGGGCTGCATCCGGCGGACAAGGCACACCTGCTCGACATCGCCCTGGAGCTGCGCGAGGCCGGCAACACCGTGCTCCTCGTCGAGCACGACCCTGAGCTGATCGCCCGCGCCGATTGGGTGATCGACATGGGGCCCGGCGCGGGCCGATTCGGCGGTGAGATCCTCGTGTCCGGGCCTCCCGCCGACGTGGCCGCTCATCCCACGTCGCTGACCGGGCGCTATCTGGCCGGCGAGGGGCCGCGGCTGCACCGGACCCGCCGCCCGGTAGGGGATGACACCGACTGGGTGGAGCTGCACGGCCTGCGTGCGCACAACGTCACCGCGAGCCTGGTGCGGTTCCCCGCCGGTCGGCTCACCTGCCTGACTGGCGTGAGCGGCAGCGGCAAGAGCAGCCTCCTCGCCGCGCTCGGGGCGAGCGTGGGGGCCGCCCTGGACGGAACGGCGACCGACGCGGTGCGGGAGGTGACCGGCATCGAGGGGTTCAGCTGGGTCGCCGTCGTCGATCAAGAACCGCTCGGACGGACGCCGCGATCCAACCCGGCTACGTACAGCAAGGCGTTCGACATCGTCCGCAAGCTGT
Source organism: Micromonospora sp. NPDC007208 (assembly GCF_042869175.1). NCBI lineage: Bacteria > Bacillati > Actinomycetota > Actinomycetes > Micromonosporales > Micromonosporaceae > Micromonospora > Micromonospora sp. NPDC007208. The sequence continues at coordinate 48,558 of NZ_JBIAFG010000009.1, forward strand.
TCGCCGAGACCGACGTGGCGCGCGGGCGGGGGGTCGACGCCTCCTGGTTCAGCTTCAACACCGCAGGCGGTGGCCGCTGCGAGACCTGCACCGGTTATGGCCGCAAACTGGTCGACATGCACTTCCTGCCGGACGTGTGGGTGGTGTGCGACGGGTGCGAGGGCCGGCGCTACAAGCCGGATGCGTTGGAGGTTACGTACCGGGGATTGGCCATCGATCAGGTGCTGGAGCTCACCATCGCCGAGGCCGTGGAGCAGTTCTCCGAGCCTCGGCAGCTCGCAGAGACGCTGGGTGCCCTGAACCAGGTCGGGCTCGGCTATCTCCAACTCGGGCAGAGCGCCACAGAGTTGTCCGGCGGCGAGGCGCAGCGGCTGAAGTTGGCGTCCGCGATCCAGCGAGGTGCGGCGAGCCGCAAGGCTGGTCTCGTCGTTCTCGACGAGCCCGTCTCGGGCCTGCACCCGTCTGACATCCAGCGTGTGGTGGACGCGCTCGACGTGTTACTGGACTCGGGAAACACAGTCGTCGTGGCCGAACATGACATCCCCGTCGCCGCGTCCGCGGACTGGGTGATCGACCTGGGGCCGGGAGCCGGGCCGGATGGGGGAGCGGTCGTCGCGGCGGGCGCCCCGGAGGCCGTCGCGACAGCCGACACCCCGACCGCCAACTTTTTCCGGCGGTACGCGGCGGGCCTACCGCTCCTGGAGATACGAGAGGACCTGCGCCCAGAGGCCGGGTCGGCTCCTGCCCCCACGTCCAGGCACCAGTCGAGGAGGAGCGTCCACCACGCCTGAGGTCGGTGCGGAAGCGTGCGCCCTTCTGCCGCCGCCGCACAGCAGGGCCAAGGGTCGGCCTTTGTGCGCCAACGGCTGGCCGGGCGGCGTACGGTTTCGCGTACCCCGGTGGGAAGCGGTTGTCCGCTTCCACCGGGGTCCGCATGGGCCGACAGCCCGCATGGCCGCTGGGCGGGTCCCGCACGGTGTGCGTCCGGCCCGGTCAACGTGTCACCCGGTGGTGGCCAACTCGTCCTCGGAGACATCCGCAGTGGTCGTCCGGCGTATGGCGACGGTGACGAGCAACGCGGCGGCCGTCAGCGCCACACCGAACCAGAGGGCGCTGTCGACGCCAAGACTGTCGGCGAACCACCCACCGAACAGCGCGCCCAGCGCGATGGACGTGTTGTAGCCCATGGTGTTGATGGACATGGCTGCCTCGAACTTTCCGGGTGCGGCGCCGAGCATCAGGTTGATCTGGCACAGGTTCGCGGCGCCGAAAGACGCTCCCCAGAGGGCAACGGCGAGGATCAGTCCGGGCCGTGTGTGCCCGATGGTGAGCAGCAGCAGCATCGCCGTCACGAGCCCTGCGCAGGCGAGGACGAAGCTGACCCAGAGGTTCTTCGTCACCGTGTGTCCGGCGATGAAGTTGCCGGCCGTGCCGCCGACGCCGTAGATCACCAGCAACACGGTGATGAACGCGGCCGAGGCGGACGAGTGCTCCTCCGCGAAGGGCCGGATGTAGGTGTACGCACCGAAGTGGCCGAGCACGTACAGCGTCACGGCGACCATCACCAGGCGCAGTTGCGGGTACTGGATCGGGAGTCGGAAGACATCCCGGACGGGGACGGCATTCTCCGAGGGCAGCGAGGGAACGATCACGGTGACCGCGAGGAACATCAGGCTGCTCAGGCCGGCCCAGATGAGGAATGTGGCGCGCCAGTCGGTGAGGCTTTCCAAGAACGTGCCGAGTGGAATGCCGACCACCGCGGCGATCGAGATGCCGGACAGCGCGACCGCCGAGGCTCGGGGGGCGAGACGTGCGGGTACGAGGCGCATCGCCATGCTCACGCCGATGGCCCAGAAGACGCCGTTGGCGAATCCCATGACGAGCCGGGTTGTGAGGACCAGTGCGAAGGTCGGTGCGACGGCGGTGAGCAGGTTACCCAGGGCCAGGATCGCCAGGAGTGCGGACAGCAGGACGCGCCGGTTGATGCGCCTGGTCCACGCGACGATGAATGGCACGCCGAGGCCGGCGGAAATGCCGTACAGCGTGACCATCAATCCGGCGATGCCCGCGGACACGTTCAGGTTCGCGCTCACCGGGGTGAGCAGGCCGACGGGCATCAGCTCGGTGGTGACGAAGGTGAACAGGCTGGCGGTGATGACGGCGACACCCAGCCACGACCGCAGGGTCGAGTAGGGGTGCTCATCTGTTGTGACCATGTCTTCTTTCTTGTCGTGAGGCCTGGGGTCGGCGATGGCGCGTGTGTCACTGGACGGCTTTCGCTGATCGCTGGTGCCGCGCAGTCGGTCCGGGCACTGAGACCCCGGCGGGACAACGGCCGTGCGGTGCCGGTCTTGCTCGAAGCCTCACCTGAATGAATCAATGAGTCCAACACATGCTTGTCACCTCATCGATCGCGAACAAAGATGAATCGATGGAGCTGCAGCAGATGCGCTATGTCATCGCGGTCGCCGAGACGAACAGCTTCACCCGGGCTGCCCAGCGCTGCCTCGTGGTGCAGTCCGCGCTCAGTCACCAGATCGCGCGCCTGGAACGGGAACTGGGCGCGAAGCTCTTCGAGCGCACCAGCCGGCGCGTCCGATTGACCCCGGCCGGCGCCGCGTTCCTGCCCGCCGCCCGTCAGTGCCTGGACGCCGCGGAGCGCGCGTCCGCCGAGGTCGCGGCGGCCGTCGGTGAGATACGCGGACGGCTCGTGGTAGGCCTGATCCCTACCGTCGCCGCGGTCGACCTTCCCGGCGTCCTACGGGAGTTCCGTCAGCGGTACCCGGCCGTCCGCATCAACCTCCGCGCGGGTGCGAGCGAAGAGCTCATCGAGCAGGTCAAGCAGGGCACCATCGAGGCGGCCTTCCTCGGACTGCCGACCACCGCGCGCCCCGAAGGCGTCAACGCCCGAGAACTCGCCCGCGACCGGCTTGTTGCCGTCGTCGCCCCGGATCATCCCCTCGCCGCAGAGTCAACGGTCAGCCTGCGTCGGCTCTCCTCCGAGGTGTTCGTCGACCTGCCGGCCAAGACCGCCGGGAGAACCCAGTCAGATCAGGCATTCGCGGCCGCCGGTCTCAGCCGCGACGTTGCCTTCGAGGTGACCACCGCCTACCTCACCTCCCGGCTGGTCGAGCAGGGGCTTGCCGTGGCCATGCTCCCGTCCGCCTACGTGCCGCAGCTCACTGGCGTGACCACCATCCAGGTCACGGACGCGCCAGCCCGCGTCGAATACGTCATCTGGAGCCGGGGCGAGCGCACCCCCGCGGCGAAGGCGTTCCTTGCCCTCCTCGACATCCACGCCGATGACGCCGGAAGCCGTGAGTGACGCTTGCTGGTCACGCTGTAGGCGCCTCGGTCACGCAGGCAACGGCCGCGGCGGAAAACATGTGCCGCCAGGATGGAACGTCTCGGCGACATCGCCAGCAGACTGAACCCCCGGTCGGGTTCCGGCCCTGCGAAGGCGCGCGGAAGGTGTCGGCAGGCACGAGGAACTCATACATCACGTCGATGCCCGAAACCTCGTGTTTGAGCACCACGTCGACCAGGGCCAGCACCAGGCCAATGGAGTGGCTCTAAGGCCCCGCTAACCGCGCAGGCGGGTCGCGATCCGGTCGGCCTCATCGGCTTCCAGAGGGTAGGGGCTGCCGTGCAAGATCGGGCCGGTGATAACGGCGGGGCCAGTGACCGGCGGAGAGCCATGCTCGGCGGCGAGCAGGCTCGCTGCGGGGTTGGGCTGCCCTGGTTGGGCCCGGCCAGGGCTGACCTCGGCGTGCCACAAGGTCAGGTCGGTACCGAGCCTGGTGGATCGGATGTTCTCCGAGTCGAGCAGTCGGGCCACCTCCTGCACGAGACCCATCCCGAAGACGGATGTCGTCACCTGCTGGACGCCGCCGACGGTCACCAGCAGCAGTTCGGCCGTCTTGCCACCTTCATGTGCTACCCGGGGATCAGTTGGCCCGCCTGTCGACGCGGTCACGGTCTGACTGGACGTGGCCTGAGGCTGAGCCGGCCGGGACGCGCGCTGTATCAGTACGACGATCCCGCTCACCACGGTGGCCAGCAACGCCACCGCTCCAAAGGGCACGGCCAGCATGAAAGGCCAGCGCCAACCGACCGCCCGCCCCACCAGCACCCCCGCCACGGGCCCGAGACCCAGCGCCAGCACCACGATGCCGGCGACGAGGGGCGTTACCCACACGCGTCGTGCCCCCATCTGCGCCACCAGCATGGCCGTGACGCCCCACGCCAAACCGGCCCCGAACCCCGTCACCGCACGGCCCAGTAGCAGCAGAGCGTCCCCCGAGGCCAGCGCGGTCAGCAGTGACCCGGGAACCAGCAGCGCGATCGCGGACAGCGCGACGGCAGTCGGCCACCGCCGACCGACGAGAGCGCCGACCGCAACCGCCAGTACCGCCGGCAGCAGGTAAGCGACGAAGATCCAGAGGACTGCCGAGGCCGGCAGGTTCATGTCCCGCTGGATCGCAACCCATTGCGGCCCGACGGTGACGGCGAGCAAGAAGGCACCTAGCGACGCAGAGAGTGTCGGCCCGATCAGCAGCCAGACTGGGCGGAAAACGTGCGGCCGATCGCGGATCAGGACGGAGCGTGGACCGTATGGGGGAACCTGGTTGGCGGTGCTGGGGAAGGGCGCGGTCACGCCGGCGAATATACCGGCCTCGAGGCTCTGTGGAGTAAGGGTGCGGGCCATGAGGGCGCCGAATTGTTGGTCCTACTGAGGGACGTCCCGTAACCCGGTCTCTGTCCCCTGAGGACGATCACCAAAGATGCCGTCGTGCAGGTGATCTCCTCAGCCCGGCCGGAGTGGACTTCCCGTTCACCGGTCTGCAGCCAGCCCAGTTCCGCCGGCTGGTCCGGCTGGTCGCCGAACGCGGCGGAGACGCCATCGCTGACGGCCGGCCGGGTCGGCAGTGGGCCCTCGACCTGCCCGACCGGGTGCTGCTGGTGGCAGCGTACTGGCGCACCAACCTGACTATGCGCCAGATCGGCCCGCTGTTCGGCGTCTCGCACTCCGCCGCGCACCAGGTCATCGACACCCTCGGACCGCTCCTGGCCCGCTCTAGCGCGGCTGCCGATTACGCTCCTGTTGGCCCTGTCTTTCGCAGATGACCATGACCGCCCCTTTGGGTGATCGGTGACGTCGGCCCGTGGTCTATGGTCCGCGCTGGCCGCATCCAGAGCCGTAACAGCCTCTGGCGTTGTCACACCCTCTTGTTCCACGTCCGGGGGATCATCCACCCGGACATCGCCTCTTACCCGCCGGTACACAGTGCGGCCCACCATGCGGTCCGATCCTTCAAATCCGCGATGAGTGCGCCTATGGGTGATCAGCGGTTGCTCCGAGGTGGGGCGGAGGTTGGCGGGCGGGTTGGTCGGGTTTACGGCAGTGGCCGGGAGCGCTGCACGCGATGCTCAGCGCCAATCAATTCGTGGAGGTATCTGATGCGTGTCGCTCCCGACCGTCGGCGATCCGTGGCGGCCGTACTCGTGGCTGTCCTTGCCTGTCTGAGCGCCCTGTTCGTCGCAACGCCGGCGGAGGCCGAACCCTTTTGTGACAGGCCGAACCCGCCACCGATCTGCTTCGAGGATCCGGAGCCAACTCCTGATCGGGCCCCGACCGGAGCCTTCGACGCCCTGGAGGGTGGTTTCGGTGAGGTTCGGGTGTCCGGATGGGCGACCGACCAGGACGCGGTCGCCGCCACGACTAGCGTGCGGGTACGCCGAGACGGTGTACAGGTCCTGTCGATCACCGCGAATCTGTGGCGCTCCGATGTCGGGGCACACGGGTTTGACCAGCCGCTGCCGGCTGCCGCCCCCGGGCCACACACGATCTGCCTGGCCGCTGTCAACGTCTACGGCGGCTTCCCTCACCGCTCATCGGAGGTCGGACTGGGCTGCCGCAGCTACACCGCCGGACGCCACCTGGTCGGCAGCGACCAGTACACCGGTCCGGATACGCAGCACGCCACGGCGGTGGAATCCGACTCGTACGCCTGGGGCAAGACCGTCGTCGCCGCGTACCAGGTCGGTCGATCGGCCACCACGATGGGCGCCACCAACATCGGCTTCACCGTCTCCTACGACGCCGGCCTCACCTGGACCAGCGGCAACTTGCCCGGCATCACCCGCGCCGAGAGCGGTCCACACCAGCGCGCGAGCGACCCGGTCGTCGGGTACAGCGCCAAACACGGCGCCTGGCTGATCGCGACCCTGCCCATCAACGCGGCGGGCGACGGGGCACTCATCAGCCGTTCCACCGACGGCCGCACCTGGGGCGCTCCGGTCTGGGCGATCGGCAACGACGGGCAACCGTGGGACAAGGAATGGGTGGTGTGCGACAACTGGACCAGCAGCCCGCACTACGGCACCTGCTACCTCACCATCACCAACCTGAGCCTTAACGGGCGGATCGAACTGGCCCGTTCCATCGATGGGGGGCAGACCTGGGTGACTGTTCCCAACCCATCCGGCCCCAGCGTCAGCCCGTCGGGCAACGGCACCGCCCCGGTCGTCCGTCCGGACGGCCGCCTGGTGATCCCCTACGGTGTCAACGGTTCCTACAGCGTCTTCACCATCGACGGCGCCGGCACCACCTGGAGCACCCCAAGAACCCTGCACCACGGTCTCTCGCGCAACGTAGACATGCTGCGCGACGTCGCGGTCATCTCCGCCGACGTCGACGCCACCGGCCGCGTCTACGCCACCTGGCACGGATGCATCGCCAGCACTTCACCCTGCCAGTACAACGACGTACTCTTCAGCAGCTCCACCGACGGGCTGACCTGGGGCACGCCGACCGTGGTGCCGATCAACTGCCCGGACCAGAGACTGTGTTCCACCAGCGACAGGTTCGCCCCCTCGATCGCCGTCGATCCGCGTCAGCCCGGACGCATCGCAATGATCTACAACGACTACTTCGGCGGCTCCGTCACCGTCCAATACAAGAGCTCCACGGACGGCGGCCACAACTGGCGGGAGTACCGCGACGCCTTGGCCGGACCGATGCCCATCACACACATGGCCAACAGCACCCAGGGACGGATGTTGGGCGAGTACCTCGGCCTGTCCATCGCCAACTCGAGCGCGGTCGCGGTCTTCCCCGTCGCCCTGACACCACCCAGCGGGGGTGGCTACAACCAGGCGATGTACACCCACACCTCGCTCGGGTTCTGACCACCCCGCCGGGGCAGTTCAGGTGTGAATGGCTCCCAGACCGGGGCTCTGCCGGTTGCCCGCGGATGACCTAGGGGATGGGGCCCCAGGACGGAAAATGATGAAAAGCCGGGGCCGATGGCCGGTCAGCCGAGGCGGTGGGCCCGGCCGAGGAGGTATCGCCGTTCGACCTGGTTCTCCGTCAGGGCGGCTGCTTCGCGGTACCGTGCCGCCGCGCTGCTCGGGTCACCGGTCATCTCGAGCAGGTGGGCGCGCACGGCGCGTTCCCGTTGTCGGGTCAGGGGCTCCTGATCGAGCTGGTAGTGCCGGTTGAGGTCGTCGAGCAGCGCGAGTCCTCGGGCCGGCCCGTAGGCGTGGGCGACCGCGACCACCCGGCTCAGCCGTACCGGCGCGGTCGGGTTGAGCCTTTCGAGCCACAGGTACAGTGCCGCGATCTGTGGCCAGTCCGTCTGTTCCGGCGACGTGGCTGCGGCGTGCACGGCGGCGATCGCCGCCTGCAACTGGTAGGTGCCGATCTCGCGTCGGCGCCAGACGCTGTCGATCAGCTCCGTGCCCTCGCGGATCAGGGCGGCATTCCACTGTGTCCGGTCCTGCTCGTCGAGCCGCACCAGTTCGTCGCCGTCGGTACGGGCAGCGCGCCGCGACTCGGTGAGCAGCATCAGCGCGAGCAGGCCGGCCACCTCGGGGTCGTCCGGCAGGGAGTCGCGGAGCATGCGGGTCAACCGGATCGCTTCGCGGGTCAGGTCGATGCGGGCGAGCTCGTCGCCGGTGGAGGCCGTGTAGCCCTCGTTGAAGATCAGGTACAGCACCTGCATCACGGCGTTCATCCGACTGTCCCGATCGGCGTCGGTGGGCGGGGTGAAGCGGGCGCCGGCGCGCGCCAGTTGCTGCTTGGCGCGGCTGATCCGCGCACCCATGGTGCTCTCGGTCGTCCCGTGGGCGTGTGCGATCTCCGCGGTCGTCAGGCCGCCGACCGCGCGCAGAGTGAGCGCCACCTGGGAGCTGGGGCTCAGCGCAGGATGGCAGCACAGCAGCAGGAGCGTGAGGCTGTCGTCGGTCTCCAGCGGAGGGTGCGCCTGGCGGGCCGGATCCTGCATCGCCAGCTCGGTCATGCCCACGTGCTGCTCGCGCCGGCGTCGGGCCTGGTCGGTGCGGAGCAGATCGACCATTCGCCGGTAGCCGATCCGGATCAGCCAGCTACGCGGGTTCTCCGGCACGCCGTTGGTCGGCCACGTCCGGCTCGCGACGAGCAGTGCTTCCTGTACCGCGTCCTCGGCGATGTCGAAGTGGCCGAAGCGCCGCACCAACGCGCCGAGCACCTGCGGCGCCTCCGTGTGCAGCAGGTGCTCGACGTCCGGCGTCACGCCGGGTCTGCCGTTCTTGTGCCCTCCCGGTTCGCCGCTTCCGGCCGGCAGCGTTCAGCACGACCGGTCATGCCGCGAAGTCCGCGCCCATGATCGGCCTGATCTCCATCGGCTCGCCCAGCACCTCGACGATCCGCGAGACGATCTCGACGGCGCGCTCCTGGCTGGCCACGTCGATCACCGCGAAGCTGGCCAGAACCTCCTTGAGTTCGATGAATGGCCCGTCGGTCGCCACCACGCCGGTCGGGCTCTTGCGGACCGTGGTGCTGACCGCCGGGTGACCGAGTCCCTCGCTGCTGACGAACTCGCCTGTCTCGATCAGCTCCTGTTCGAACTGCTGGTACGCGGCGAACGCGGCCAGCGCCTCCTCGGACGGGGTGTCGGCGGTCGCGGCGTCCCAGGCGGCGGCCGGCGTGTAGCTGAGCAGCAGATACTTCATGACCATCCTCGTGCTCGTGGGGCTCCGGTCACGCTACGCCGACCAGCTCGAACGGCGCAGGGAGAGGGCGACGACCGTCGTCCAGGTGAAGGCGACCAATCCGTTCACGGCGATCTGGATGCTCATGTGGCTCGGCGACATGGGCAGCAGCAGGATGAGCGCGGCGACGCCGTTCAGCACCGCCGGCAGGGCGGCCCGACGGCGGACGTGGCGGACGGTCAGCACGATGGCGGCGATGGCCAGTGCGGTGAAGGCGATGGCGGCCGCGGCCGAATGGGCGATGCTGTGCCAGGACATCTGGTCGACCGGCCCGTCGGGGGTCCCGACCGGGAAGCCGTGCTCCGGATCCATGGTGAAAACGCCGGCCGCGACGAGACCGGCACCGAAGATCCCGACGAAGATCGGCAGCACACGCCGGCCGGTTCCCTCGGTGAGCGTGCGCCGGATACCGGCGGCGAGCGCCAGGCCACCGAGACCGGCGAGCACGAACGTGGTGATCTGGATCCAGCCGAGGTTACCGGTGGCGAGCTGGCTGATCGGGTGCCGCGTGATGTCGTAGCCCTCGCGAGTGAGCATCTGCGTCACGGCCGAGGCGAAGAAGACCGGCCCGGCAAGGGCGCCGGCGAGGAGTAGCCGGTCGGACGAGCGGCGGACGGCGGGAACGGTGGCGGCGACGGTGGCCATGACTTCCTCCTTGGTGAGTTCCTGCCGCTACCTCGTGGCCGATCCGGGGATTCCGACACGACCGCGATGTGACCTGGGTCATGCCCAATGAGTGTCAAAGGGCGGGCGCCGCCTTCGAGGTACCGGCAAGCATTCACCAAGGAGGACACGATGTCTGAGAACACTCAGCCGAGCGTCGAAGTGCAGGCCCTGGACCGTCTGGTCGGCACCTGGTCGGTGACCGGCGGCGCCGAGGGAACCGTGCGGTACGAGTGGATGGCCGGCCGGTTCTTCCTACTCCAGCACGTGGAACTCAGCCAGTTCGGGCAGCCGGTCACCGGCCTGGAGGTCATCGGACACCTACACCCGTTCGGCGAGCCGGTCGGCGCGGACGTGGTGTCGCGGTTCTACGACGCGGCCGGCAACACCTTCGACTACGTCTACGAACTCGTCGGCGACAAGCTGACCATCTGGGCCGGCGCGAAGGGTAGCCCCGCCTACTACGAGGGCACGTTCAGCGCCGCCGACACCATGGTCACCGGCGAATGGACCTACCCCGGCGGAGGCGGATACGCCTCCACCATGACCCGGATCTGACATCGGAAGGCCACGCCGACCCTGAACGGCCGGAGGCAGTGTCCCTCACGCATCCAGGAGGTCATTGCTCTCCGGCCGATTCGTCCTACCACTCCGGTTCTTACCCGTCGAGGATCCAGGGCCGAGGCCCCGTTCTCGTGCCAACCGGTACTGCATACCCGCCAGTTCTTACGCAGCCACGTCACCACGACCTGTGCGGGAATCCGTCCACGCTGGTCCAGCCGTAAAACGCCGGTCAGCCACCCCCGGCGGCGTGGACGAAGGTGCGGATCAGCGTGGTCTCTGCGGCGCTGCGCCAGACCGGGGCGTACCGCAGGACCGGGCCGTCGGTGATGGGCACGAATGCGAGGTCACGACGCTGCCGGGAGGCGGCCGCGTACGACCCGACGGGGGACACGACGCTGCCGGTGCCGATCACGGTGAGGGCCTCCTCGAGCGTGGCCGCGGTGGTGCCACGCCGGATGGGCCGTCCGGACGGTGTCATGGCCGGGGTGTGCGCCTGCCACACGTAGTCCGGCACGGGCCCCTCCAGGTCTACCACCGGGTGATCGCCGAGGTCCTCCATCTCGACCCGGTCCCGGCCGGCCAGCGGATGAGCGGAGGCGACGGCCAGCACCAGCCGCTCGGTGTACAGCTCCGGCCCGACGGTGAGGTCGGGCTCGCGGACGGGCAGCCAGAGCAGGCCGATGTCGACCCGGCCCGCGCGCAACCCGCCGAACGGGTCGGAGGGGAGGATCTCGCGCATGCGCAACTCGCATCGCGGATGCCGCTGCCGGAACAGGTCGAGGACGGCCGCAATCTGCCGGTGGTGGGTGTCGAAGGTACCGATGGTCAGGGTGCCGACCTGCCCGCGAGCGGCGGCGGTGGCCTCGTCGATGCCCGCCATGATCTCGCGGTAGCCCGCGTCGAGCCGGTCGCGCAGCCGCTCGCCGAGCGGGGTGAGTCGCACGCTGCGGCTGGTCCGCTCGAACAGGGCGCCGCCGATCCGGCGCTCCTGCTGTTTGATCGACTGGCTGACCCGCGCCTGGGACACGTGGAGGCGTTCGGCCGTACGCCCGAAGTGGAGCTCCTCGGCCAGTGTCAGGAAGATCTCGATGTCGCGCAGCTCCACCAGGCCGTCTCCCTTTCCTGTCACCGCCCGTCCGGATACTGCCCCTGCACCGCGTGATCGGGGAAGTTTACGACTTCGGCGCCGAACGATAACCGGTGGCTTAAGCGGCGGTTCGATCTTTCGCGTTGTTCCGCCCGGGTGGCGAAGGTGATCGTGGGCCCATGAGCGAAACCTTGATCGACATTGGGACAGGGACGCCACCGATGAGCAAATCCGCGTCGCTGGTCCTCGGGCGGTACCAGCCGGCTCGGCGCCAGCAGGTCGAGGGGGATGCCACGTGAGCCGGATCCGGATGAATGAGATGGTGAAGCTGCCGACCGGGTTCGGGCGGCTCTGGACCGCGCAGACGATCTCCTCGCTCGGTGACGGAGTAACGCACGCCGCCCTGCCGCTGCTCGCGTTGACGTTGACACGGGATCCGATGGCGCTCGCCGTCGTCACTGCCGCCGGGACACTGCCGTGGCTGCTCTTCGGGGTGCTCGGCGGTGCGCTGGTGGACCGTTGGGACCGCCGGCGCACGATGTGGGTCGTGGATGCGGCGCGTGCGGTGCTGCTCGTGATACCGGCGGCAGCGGCCGCGCTCGACGTGCTGAGCATCCCACTTCTCGCGGCCGTCGCGTTCCTGCTCGGCCTCGGTGGACTGTTCTTCGACACGGCCGCCACTGCCTATCTGCCGGATCTGCTCGGCCGGCACCCCGCGCTCCTGGAGCGCGCCAACGCCCGTCTGCGTGGCGCCCAGACCGCCGCGTCCGGCTTTGTGGGGCCGCCTGCGGGCAGTGCCCTGCTCGCGCTCGGGCGGGCGGTTCCGCTGCTCGCCGACGCGGTGTCGTTCGCGCTGTCCGCCGTGCTCGTACGGTCGTTGCCTGCCGTGCCCCGGCCCGTACCGCAGGTCCGTGAGTCGCTGCTTCGACAGGCGCGGGCCGGGGCCTCGTACGTCTTCCGGGACCGGTTGCTGCTCGGGCTCGCGCTGCGTCCGGCGGTCGGGAACGTCGCCTTCCTCGCTGTGGAGACCGTTCTCGCCCTCTTCGCGCACGACCGGCTCGGCATCGACACCTACGGCTTCGGCCTGCTCCTCACGGCGGAGGCCGCCGGCGGCCTGCTCGGCGCGGGCATCGCCTCCTTCCTCGGCCGACGACTCGGCACCGGCACCGCGCTCACCTCCACGGCCGCCGTCGAGGGGCTTGCCATCCTGGGCCTGGCGGCTGCCCCGAACCCGTACCTGGCCGGGCTGGCGCTCGCCGTCTGCGGGGCGGGCATGGGCGCCACGATGGTGCTCGGCCCCTCCCTCCGGCAGGCGATCGTCCCCGCCCACCTGATGGGCCGGGTCGCCTCCACCTCCCGCATGCTCGCCATGTGTGCCGCCCCCCTCGGCGCCGTCCTCGGCGGCTGGTTGGCCGCCACCTACGACGTACGCACCCCGCTCTACGCCGCCGCCGGCATCCTCCTTGCCATGACCGCCGTCACGGCCACCATGACCAGCAACCGCAGAGTCGAATCGGCACTACGCGACGCCGCCACGACTCCCGGCCCAGGACACCCGGAACCCGACGGCCCGATTCACGACAGCGCACCCGAATCGCCGCAACCCATTGGGGTTTCGGCAGGATGAGCGTTCGGCGGACGGCCTTGCTCGTCGTCCTGAGCGTCGAGAGGCACCAGGATCTCGCGATCGACTGCTCATCTCATGAGTTGGCGCTCCGCCCGTCGTGCCCGCGTGGCGCCACCTGCGTCCAGCCGGGCGGGGACCGCGATCGGCCCTGGCCCGCAACAGCGCGAGGCCGCAGGTCAGGGCCGTTGCGGTCGATGCACCGTCAGGCCGGCACGTGACCTGCCGTCCAGCACGCCGAGTGGCTGTGGCAGCCGACGTACGCCGTAAGCGCATCGTGCAGTGCCGCCAGTCGCGTTGCCGGAAGTCCGGCGGCGATGTTGTTGAGCTGGTGGGGGTCGACGGTGCGGTCGTAGTACTCCCGTTCGCCGTTCGAGTACTCGACGTAGGTGTAGGTCGCTGTCCGTAGGGCCTCGTAGGTGACTGGGGTGCCGTTGCGCCGGTCCTGGGCGTCGGGGTCGTCGGCCGCCTGGTTGGGGCCGTGGTGCTCGATCAGCGCCCCGGTACGCCAGTTCGGCGCCGGGTCGCCCTGGGCCAGGGGAAGCAGGTTGCGTCCGTCGACGTGCGTGCCGACGTCGGCGGCGCCGATGCGCTGGAAGGTTGGTGCCAGGTCGATGTTCTGCACGATCTCGGCACGCTGCGATCCGGGGACGACGCCCGGCCCGGCGACGACGAGCGGAACCCGCACGTCGGTGTCGAAGGCGGTCTGCTTGCCACCGGTCAGCCGGTACTCGCCCATGTGGAAGCCGTTGTCGGAGCTGAACACCACGTAGGTGTTGTCGGCGATGCCGCTGGTGGTGAGTTGGGCGCGCAGGTTGCCGATCAGGCGGTCGACGGCCTGTACGGACTGGGCGCGCTTGCGGAAGTTCGTGTCCAGGGTGCTCTTCTCCTGCGCGGTCAGCGGCCCGTTGCCGGCCAGCCAGGACGGCGGGTTGGTGGGCAGCCGGTCGTACGCCGCGGTGCGCGGGGCAGTGAGTCCGGGGAAGTCGTCGAGGTCCTGGTTGGCGGGGGTGAACGGACTGTGCGGGGCGAAGGTCGAGACCTCCAGCAGGAACGGTGTGTTGGCCGCGGCCGAGCGTTGGATGAAGTCCTTGCCCTTGCGGGACAGCACGTTGGTCAGGTAGTCGGCCGGTTGGTTGCCGTAGTGGACGACTGTGTGGTTCTCGTTGAGGTCGTAGTTGTACTCGGAGTACCCGTTGCCCGCCACGTACCACTCCGACCAGCCGGGTGGGACGTACGGCAGCGACCCTCCCTGCGTGTCCGCCGGCAGGTAGCCGTTGAGGTACTTGCCGAGGAAGCCGGTCCGGTAGCCCTTGCCCTGGAGCGCGGTCGCGAAGGTTCGGTTCTCGTTGCCCCGACCCTTGAAGACCGCGAACCCGCCGTCGGCTCCACCGTTGGTGAACACGCCGGTGTCGTGGGGGAACTGGCCGGTGAGGATCGACGAGCGGGACGGGCAGCACAGCGAGTCGGTCACCGTGTAGTTGGTGAAGGTCGCCCCCTCGCTCTGTAGTCGCTGCACCTGCGGCAGGTATTGCACGAGGTTCCACGCGAGGTCATCGACGAGTACGAAGATGATGTTGGGTGCGGTGGCGGCGGGCGCCGGGGGAGCGGGCTCGGCGCCGCGTGCCGGTGTCCACGCGGCGAGCAGAGTCAGCCCGGCCACGAGAGTGGCGGCGAGGAGGCGTCGATAGGTGATAGCCATGCTGCCAAGCCTGGCCAAAATTTGTCAGCATCTATTCAACAAGTGGTGATGATCCGATCAACACTTGATCGGCCTTACGGCCCGGCCCGTCGGATTCCCGGTTCCGGCGGCCACCACGTCCGACCATTCCTGGTACGTCCGGACGCAGCCCCGCGGTCAGGCGGATTGCCGGTGGCGGCCGAGTGACAGGAGCAGGCCGGCGGCGGCCAGGGCGATTCCGGCGGCGGCGGTGTATGCAGGGAGTTGGGCGGGAACGCCGAGGTGGACGGTGATGCCGAGGATGCGGGACAGGCCCCAGGGCAGTAGGGCGAGCTGGTCGTTCCACACCGTCAGCGCGCGTTCCAGGCCCACTACCGAGACCAGGGCGGACAACACGCCGAGGGGCACACCCGCGGCGGTGAGGGTCAACCCGACGGCGCTTCGGCGGCGCAGGCCGTACCGGTCCCGCAGGACAACGGCGACGACCACGAACAGCCAGCCGAACGCCGCGAACGCGACGATGACGTACGCCGCGCGCAGACTCGGCGCGGTCCAGAAGGCGAACCAGTAACCGCCCGGTCCGCGCCCGGCGAGCGCCGCCAGCAGCAGCACGCTGCGCAGCAGCGCGACGCCGCCGACCACGGCCCACAGGTGGAACGGATCCCGGCGACCAACGACGAGGCGTACGACGAGTGTGAACAGCGCCCACCCACCGAGGGTGACCAGCAGGTGCGCCGGCGCGGCGAACCAGGTCAACACGAGCCGGCTCGCCACCAGCACCACGGCCGGGACCAGCCACACCAACACCCGGTCCGCCCGCGTCCTGGGCGTCGGCAGCGCGGCGACCCGCCACGGCCGGAGCGCGCCGAGCAGCAACCCGCGCGCGGCGCCCGCGCCGAACCCGCGCCCGTACAGGCCGAGCAGCACCACCAGCAGGATCGACCCGAGCATCACCCGGGCCGCCCAGGCCATCGCCGGGTCCCGGTCGGCGCGCCGCGCCCCGAGGTCGGCGGCGGTGAAGTTGTACGCCGGCAGGTCCAGGTCGGCGCCGTAGCGCTGCCGGTGCGCGTCACGCGCGTCCTGGTATGCCGCCGAGGCCAGCCGCCAGTCGTGGCGGGCGGCCGAGGCGCCCGTGTCCAGCCACTGCGCGTGCCGCAGCACCATGGCCCGGTACGCGCTCAGCGTCTCGAACAGGTCGACCTGGTAGTCGAGAGTCGCGGTGAAGTGTTCGCGCAGTTCGGCGTCGCGCCAGGTCGCCGGTTCGGTCGCGGCGACCAGGTCGCGCATGCGCCGGGCCAGCACGACGGCCTGTGTGCCCTCCTCGATCGCCTCGTCGACTCGGCCGCCGGTCACCGCGTAGATGCTGTCCAGCGCCGCGGAGTCGCCGGTCGGGATGTCCCACTCGAAGATCCACATCATGGGCGGCGGCTCCAGCCCGAGCGCCCGCACCGACCGGTCGGCGTACGGACCGATGTAGAGACCCTTGGTGACCGCCTGCCGGGACAGCGCCATGGCCTGCCCGATCGCGGCGACGGTGGCCGGATCGCCGGAGAACGTGCGGTACGCCCAGTCCGCCGTGACCTGCGCCGGGTCGACGTGCGGGTCCCAGGCCAGGCGGCCGACGGCGTACGTGTTGAGGTCGTAGAGCTGCCAGAACCCTGCGCGCAGGTACAGCGACATGGGCCCGGCGCGCAGCGGACCGCCGTCCTGGGTCCAGTTCCAGACACCCTCGACGTTCGGGTTGGCGGCAAGGAATGCGCGCAGCGCCTGGCGGTGCAGCGGGCCGAGGTCGTTGGGCAGTGAGCCGAACGCCTCGAATTCGCGCCGGGCCTGGAACTCCACGATGCGGCGGTGCCCGCCGCCCAGCAGGGTGGTGTTCAGCGGTAGGTGGCTGTAGAAATCGCCCAGGGTGTACTTGGTGGACACGATCAGGTGTGGGTCGTCGAGCTCGCCGAGGACCTGCGCGTACGACACCGGGTTGGTGTGCAGGTCGCCGACGGCACCGACGCCCACCGTCCACGTGCGGAAGATGATCTCCTTCCCGGCAGGGCTCGCGGTGTCCAGCAGCGCCCGCAGCATCGCGCGCACGGACGTTTCCGTGGTGACCGCGAGCCGTGACGAGTAGTCCCAGCCGGTCCCGGCGTACACCTCGCCGCCCTCGCCGACGCGGACCATCAGACCGTCGACGAACGGCATGCTCTCGAACAGCTCCGCCAGACCGGCCTGGTAGACCGCCCACAGCCGAGGGTCGGCCGCGTCGAGGCCGCCGACGGTCCGCGTCAGGTATGCCTCCAGCGGGGGCGAGACCGCGAGCATGTCGGTCAGCAGGAAGACCCGCACGCCCATGTCCTCGGCGTACCGGAATACCGGGCCGAACGCCGCGACCATCGCCCGTGCCCGGTCGACGTGCGGGTCGCCGGACGGATAGACCGCGCGCCCGTCGCCGACCTTCACGAACGTGACGTACTCCAGGAAGCCGGGCACGACGATCGCGTTGAATCCCTGCGCCACCGAGTGGTCGACGAACTGCCGAAACTGCGCGTCGATGCGGGCCACCGCGCCAGCGTCCACCCAGGGTGCGCGAGGCAGCACCGCCGACCCGACCACGTCGGTGTTCAGGCCGTAGTCGTCGCCGGCGGCGAAGACGGCCGGGTCGGGCTCGCGCCCCACCGAACCCGCGTCGGTCAGCCGCAGGCCGAGTCGGGGGACGACCACCCGCCCCGCGTCCGCCGCGGGGAGCACCTCGGCACCGGAACGGATCCGGTCGGCCAGCCGGTACATCCCGGCTGCCACACCCGCGACGTCGCCGCCCTGGACGGCCAGTTCGGCGCCGCGCACGTCGAGCCGGTACGACTCGGGCGTCCCGCTGAGGGTGGCCAGCACGTCCGCCCGCAGCGTGCTCACCGCCGACAGGTCCGGGGCCGCGACGCGCGCCGTGCCGGTGCCCGGGGCGGCCGTCGCGGACCTGGCCGGGCTCGACGCGGCCGGGACGAGCACCGGCCGGGGTAGGCCGCGGAAGACGACCGCGTCGGCGACGGCGGCTGCGGCCTTCCTGACGCGCGGCTCGTCGGGCACGACGAGGGACGTCAACGGCGGGACCGGTGCGGGCGTCCGCGCCGGCGCGGCGACAGCGTCCTCGCGCGGCACGGCAGCGGGGGCGTGGCTCAACCCCAGCGTGTCGCCGACCCCCCAGGCGGCGGCTGCGCCGAGCGCCAACAGGACCGCCGCGGCGACGAGCAGCGGGTACGGCCTGCGGAACTCCTCCGCGGCCCGGCGGCTGCCGGCACTGGCGGAATTGTGAGTCACCGCAGTGCTGCTGCGAGTTCGGCGGCGTTGTCGAACGCGGACGCCGCCCTTTCGGGTTCGTCTTCCGTGAGCGTGACGGAATGGGCGCGGGCCAGCATCTCGGCCGCAGTCGTCGGGTCGTGCAGCACCAGCGCGAGTTCGGCGCGGTAGACCAGAACCTCTACCAGTTCGACCGGGTCGTCGTCGGCCTGCGGCCGGGCCAACGCGCTGTCGAGGATCCGCACGGCCTGTCCGACGCTTCCCCTGGAGTCGGCCTGCACGACAGCATTCGCCAGGGCCTTGGCCAGCCGTCCGGCAGGCGTGGCGGCTGGCATGGGCGCGGTGGTGGCGTCCCGAAAGACGCGGATCCAGTTGCCGCCCGGGTCGATGACGCTGAATCCGCCCAACCCGTCGGCGTTCTTCCGCGCCCTGGGCCGGGTCATCCGCGGCGTTCCGGACACCAGTACCTTGCCGTACGCGGCGCGCATGCCGGCTGCGAATGCCCGGTGTAGGCCCTCGATGTCCGCGGTGAGTACGAGACAGGAGCCGTAGGACTGCTCCGGGTCGAATCCGGGGATCTCGAAGAACTGCAGATGCAGGTCTTCCCGCTGCACCCCCACGCACGCGTTGGGCTTGCGTTGCTTGTACGTGGTGCGGAAACCGAGAACTTCGTAGAAGGTTTCGATGTCGTCAATGGATGCGCACGGCAGCAGGGGAACGGTCCGCTCGTTGGTCATGCGTCCTTCCTAGGGGGCGCAGAGTGTCCGTCGCACATGGAAATAGCCGATCATCGCCTTCGGTCACCCGATCGGCTGATGACCCAGAATGGACGACGGCCGACGTGGCTCGGGCGGCGGGTAGGCAGGCCATGTGTCACACGTCGGGGGCGCACCCCACGGAAATGAGTGGATGAAGCGGTGCAGGAGGCAGCTATGACATAGATGGGATTACATGTCTTGCGTGATCTCAGGTATGAAGGCCGAAGGCACGTCTCGGTGCTGATTCCTGAGAAGGAGCGACAGATGAAACATGCCCTGCGCCGCCTACGAACCGGGGCGGTCGCGCTCGCTGCCTGCACACTTGGGCTGAGCCTACTGTCGGCACCCGCCGCCGAGGCGTACTCGGTTGCCCCTCTCGCGCCGCAATCCGAGCGGGCACCGGAATCGAACCAGTTCTCGGCAGAGGGTGTGACCACGATCGGTGAACTCCGCACCGTCGACAGTTCCCTGTCCTACGCCCCCAACGGCGGGACGCAGATCATTCAGCACCCCGGTGCCACCTACGTCAAGGTGCACTTCAGCTCGCTGCGACTGGCCCCAGGCGAGTACGTCACCGTGTCGAGCCGCGACGGCAAGGAGAGCTACCGGTACGACCGCCACCTGAACCGGGCGACCGGTTCGGACTACACCACCGACGGGCAGCCGGGTTTCTGGGCGATGTCGGTGGAGGGCGACACCGCCGTGGTGACACTGCACAGCAGCCGCCCCTCACGTGGCAGCGCCGCCACCATCGACCGGTTCTGGCGCGGATACGACCGCACGGAAATCGCCGCGCACAATTTCTCCACCCAGTCCGTGTGCAGCACCGACGCCCGCCGGGACGTGGTCTGCTACCAGAACAGCCACCCGACCGAGTACGCCCGCGGCAGGGCGGTGGCGCGGCTGCTGATCAGCGGCGGTGGACTGTGCACCACCTGGCGGGTCGGCAACACCAACCGGATGCTGACGAACAAGCACTGCTTCTCGACGCAGTCCGCCGTGAGCGGCAGCGAGATGCAGTTCAACTACCAGTGCGCCACCTGCGGTGGCGCCAATCCCGGCGCCGGCACCAAGGTCAGCGGTGCCACCCTCTATCGGGTGAGCAGCGGCGGCTCCAGCCAGCTGGATTACACCCTGTTCTCGGTCAACAACTTCGCCGCCATCCAGGGATTCGGCACGCTGTACCTGGCAACGACCGCCACCAGCAACGGCACCCGGATCTATGTCCCCGGGCACGGCGACGGCAGCGCGAAGCGGCTGTCGATCTACGAGGACACCCAGAACGGTGCGACCTGCGCCGTCCGGAACGCGAACTACAACACCTGGAACATCAGTTACAGCTGTGACACCTCCGGCGGCAACTCGGGTTCGCCCGTGCTGGACGCCGACCACCGTGTGATCGCCCTGCACCACCTCGGCGGTTGTCCGTCGAACCAGGGCGCGAAGGCGCACCTGATCTACAACGAGATCGCCAGCCTGATCGACAACGGCTGAGACTGGGGGCCGCCGATGCGCGCTCCGCGCCTCGGCGGCCCGTCGGCCTCCTCGCCGCTCGCTGCCCAGGGCATCACCACGCACGCCGCCGCCCTACCTGCCATCTCGACCGTGCTCGCCCTCGACCCGCTCGCCTAGGCGGGTGGCCGTTCAGGTGGCGTCGATGGCGTGTCCGGTACGACCACGAGGCTGACGACGCGGCGGGTCCGGCCGTCGCGGGTGTTGCCGGTCCGACTGACCACGGCCTGCTCGATCTCGGCGACCATCGTGCTGAACTCTTCGTCGGTGAGCCAGACGGCGGCCTGCCGGTAGACCACGCCGTCGCGGTGGGGGTCGGCGTGTTCGTGGGCGAGGTAGCGGTCGAAGTCGCCAAGCAGTGACGCCGCGAACGTGGTGTAGGCGCGTCGGTGATCGTCGCGGGTCATCGCGGCCCGGGCGGCGGGGCTGACTGTGCCTTGGTCTTGCCGTACCCGGTAGCTGCGCTCCACCGTGCCGCGTACTCGCCGCTCGTCGACCACCTCCAGCACGCCCGCCTCGGCCAACACGGCGATGTGCCGATACATCGTCGCTGGGGGGATGTCGGGTAGGCGGTCGCGGAGCTGTGTGGTGGTCAGCGGGTCGGTGTCGAACAGCGTTTGCAGGATGCGCATCCGGACGGGGTGTAGGAGAAGGTCTGCGGTTGCCATGAGCCCATCTTCCCACATACGATAATGTTCCCAGGCCTGATAATGTTCGCGGCCACTGAGAACAATCGGAGGTGGCGCATGCGGGATGTCGACATGACGGCTATCGCAGACGACGGACTTCCCCTGGTCGGCACGCTGACCCTGCCCGTCGGCCCCGGGCCGTACCCGGCCGTCCTGCTACTGCACGGCTCCGGGCGACTGGATCGCGATTCCAACACCGCGCGCCTCCGGATGAACCTCGGACCATCACTGGCCGAAAGGCTGGCGAACGCCGGGATCGCCACGTTGCGTTACGACCGGCGCGGTGTCGGCGCCACGGGCGGCGATTGGCGCGCGACCGGATTCGCCGCCGGTCGGCACGACGCGGCCGCCGCGCTACGCGCCCTCGCTGTGCGACCCGAAATCCGGGCGGACGCCGTTGGCGTGCTCGGGCACAGTGAGGGTGCCGTTCACGCCATGTCCCTTGGGGCACGCCCGGAGGTGGCGGCGGTGGTGCTGCTGGCCGGGTTCGCCCGCCCAGGGGAGGACGCCCTGCGCTGGCAGGCCGCAATGATCGCCCGCGACCTCCCCGCTCCCGTACGACCGCTGCTACCGATCCTGCGATCCCTGGCCAACCGGCAACTGGCCCGAATCAAGACGACCAGCACCGACGTGGTGCGCATCCTCGGAAGGCCAACCAACGCCCGGTGGCTGCGGGAGCTGCTCGACCACGACCCGCGCTCCGACCTGGCGAACATCAAGGCTCCCGTCCTGGCCATCACCGGCGACAAGGACATCCAGGTCGACCCGGCGGACCTGGACGAGATCCGCCGGCTGGTGCCCGGCGACATCACGGTCCACCGGATTCCCGACCTCACGCACGTGCTGCGTCGCGACTTCGGCCGTCCGTCGGTGCGCTCCTACCGGCGGCTGCTCCGGCAGCCGGTCGACCCCGACCTGCTCACGCAGGTGGCCGGCTGGCTCGCCCACCGACTACACGAGACGCCCGACACGGTTCGTGCCGAGTGACCGATGGCTCACCCCCACACAGAGCCACCCCCGACAACCCCTGTTTCGAACCCCGTGAAGGGAAATGGCGTGACCACCGCAACCTCTGCTCGCCCACATGACGGCCTCGCAACCTTCTGGATCGTCACGTTTGCGTGGACCTTCGCCTTCTGGCTTTTCGCGATCACACTCGATGGTCCGGCGATGACGTCCCCCACCCTCGTTCCGTACCTTCTCGGTGGATTCGGCCCGGCGATCGGCGCGATCGCTGTCCGGATACGTCGCCGTCGCCGTCGCCAACCGGTCCCCGCCCATACGGTGCGACTTCGGCTGCGTCCACGGCTGTTCTGGGCGCTGCCCATGCTGGCCCTGGCATCGGGGACCGTGCTGGCAGCCGTACTGCTCGCGGAGTTCCTGGGCGGCCCCGCAATGAGCCTGACCGAAGGGCAGGAGCTGATCGCGACGGCGGGCGGAACCGTACCCTTCCTGATCAGCATGCTGGTCGGCGGTCCGTTGGCCGAGGAGCCCGGTTGGCGTGGCACGGCCTACCCACGCCTGCGCGCGTCGATGAGCCGCCTGCGCGCCGGTCTGCTGCTGGGCGCCGCCTGGGCGGTGTGGCACCTGCCGCTGTTCTTCATCAACGGGACACTTCAGTCCGAGTTCGGCCTGGTCAGCTGGAGTGGCCTGTTGTTCACGCTCAGCGTCTTCCCGATGGCACTGCTCACCGGCTACGCCTACGAACTCGCCGGGGTCGCGGCATCGGTCGCGGTCCACTTCGGCGTGAACACCACCATCGCGCTGCTCACCGTCAAGGCACCCGCCGCCCAGGCGCTCGTCCTGGCGGTACAGATCATCGTGGCGGCCGCGCTGCTCGCCTCACACCGCAACCGTCGGCAGGACCGACCGGCGCTGGACCACCGCGAAATGGCTGATCTGCGGTAAACGGGTGGCCGGGTCGCAGGAACCCGCTGGAGCTCCTAACGGTCGCTGTGGTGGCTGCCGGTGAAGCGGAGCGACCGGCGACCGCCTTCCTGATCCGGCTCGTTGTCCGCCACCGGATTGCCCAGCCGGGTCACCCAGTCAACGAACTCCGCGTCCTGTCTCGGCAGCGGCTCGCCGT
The DNA here is from genome assembly GCF_042869175.1 of Micromonospora sp. NPDC007208. Classification (NCBI taxonomy): domain Bacteria; kingdom Bacillati; phylum Actinomycetota; class Actinomycetes; order Micromonosporales; family Micromonosporaceae; genus Micromonospora; species Micromonospora sp. NPDC007208. The sequence goes on from NZ_JBIAFG010000009.1 coordinate 71,540, forward strand.
CCGCCGGGGTGCCCGCGGCGTCCCCGCCGGCCCGGGACTTGTTGCGCCGGAACAGGCCCATCCGCCCGCTGGCCCGTCCCGCCTCGACGACGGATGCCGGGTCGGCCGGCGCGGGGACCGGGTCGGTCCTTGTCGGGCGGGCCGGCGCGGCACCGGTCGAGGGCTGGGGCCCGGCGCGCCGGGCGGTCGCGAGGGCGTCCCAGTCCGCGGCCCGGCCCAGGTTGGGCAGGGGCGGCCGGTGCCGAGGGGGGAGCGCCGGTTCGGGGCCGGCTGACTGGGTCGCCTCGGCGCCCGGAGCGGGCTCGGCCGGGGGCGGCACCCGCCGCGCCGGAACGACCGGCCAGGTCGCCTGAACCCGCGTCCGGTCGGTCTTCGGCGGCTGGTACATCCGGAGGGTCCCCGGGGCGACGAGGGCCCCGTCGGGCGGCATCCCTTCGGGACTGGTGTTGTCGGCCTTGTCCGTCCCGGAGCCGCCCTCGCCAGGTCCCACGGGAAGGTAGGCCGCCGTCGCGGGGGCCGGTTCCGATGTCTCCGGGGTGTCGTCGAGGTCGGCCGGTGTGGTGAGGTCGGCGGGTGCGGCGAGGTCGGCCGGTGTGGCCGATGCCGCGGTAACAGCCGGTGCGGCGCTGGCGTCCCGATCCCCAGCCGGTGCACCGAAGCCCAGCGGTTCGGCTGCGGTCGGGAGCTTCGCTGTGGTCGCGCCGGCGACAGGCCCCGTGCCGGCCAGGTCGGGCGCCGGCTCGTCGGTCGTACCACCAACGGCCGGCCTCGTGGCCTGCCGCACGGCTGGGCCGGCGGACAGCGGACGGAGGGTGTCGGTTGGCTCGGCGACCCGCGCTTCGGCGGTGCGCGGCAGGAGCGGCCAGCGGAACAACGCGGCGGCGGCCGAACCGAGCACACCGGCGGCGACGGCGAGCAGCGCCCCGTAGTACGGCGTGATCTGGTACCGGTCGACGGCGTCGCCGGTACCGGCGGTCAGATAGGTGAACGCGACCAGCACCGTGCCGGCCGCGCCGGTCAGGCCGTTGACCAGCGGCGGATGCCCGCGCCAGCGGGCCAGCCCGCCGGTCGCCGCGCCGATGAGCAGGGCCACCGCCGGCAGAATCAGGATGGCCAGCCGGTGTGCCGCGTCGGCGTCGAGCCCGGCCGGCTCCAGCACACCGAGCCGTACGGCGGGCAACGGCCCGGCGGTTGCGAGCGACGGGACGACCGAGACGAGCGCCAGCAGCCAAACCACGCCGCCCACCGCCGCCATGTTCCAACCCAGCGGCGGCTTCACCAGTACGGCGATCGCGGCACCCGCGCCAACCAGCGCGCCGAGGGTCGCGCAGATGCCGACGGCCCAGATCGGGTCCACTGAGAAGCGCTCGGCGGCCTGGGCCGGCCGGACGAAGAGCGGCGCCACGACGGTGGCGCCCAGCGCGGCGGCGGCGGCGACGGCCACCAACCTGCCCGTGCTCCCCAGCACCTCGTACCGGCGGGCCAGGCGTGCAGCGACGACGGTGCCGGCTACGGCGGCGTGTGCCGCGAACCAGCCCACCCAGACGAGCTGGGCGGGCCACTGGTTGACGGCGGCGCCGGTGGAGGCGCCGGTGAGCTGGACGATGCCGAAGCTGAACGCGATGCCGAGTTGACCGGCGCCAGCGAGCATGCCTATCCCGAGCGCCGTGAGCAGCAGGTTACGCCATGTGCGAGAGACCATGTCCGGCACGTTACGCACCTAATGCGGTGGTTTTTTTGGAAATGCCGGTTTTCGCGTCGGACCGCCGTGCCAGCGGCTACTTCGGTTCGACCAGGCGCGCGATGTGCCTGGTGCCGCCCACATTGCTGAGCATGTGGACCGTGTTGGGGCGTGACCCACGAGCACGGAAGGTTTCACGACCCTCCGCCGGCCCGGCCGGTCGATGTGCGGACGGCCCTCGATCGCGAGGACGTCACGGGTTCTTCGGATGCCACGGTGGGTGCGCGTTGTCGTCGCATTGGGCAAGGCGCGTCTGGGGCCTCCCGCCAGGGGCACCGCGACTCACGCGCTGGATGACATCGAGGAGTTCTTGCACCCGCGGCGTGCGCGCTGGCGTGGGCACCTTTGGCGACTCTTCCGTCCGTGGGCCTGGTTCTGACGCCACTGACGCAAAAGCGCTCGATCGGCGAGAGCATCGACGAGCCGGCTTGTGCCTCTCCTACTGTCGTTGGTGGACTGTGTGCGCATCGCCGTCGTGCCCGGCGCAGCGTCCTCGCGGCGCTCCCTCCACCGCCAACCACCACCGTGCCTCGGCGGCACCAAGCGCATCTCTTCGCGGTAGCTCGCTGGGCGTCGCGCAGGCTGACCGTGGGTTGCTCAGAGGCCGCTGACCCAGGTGCCGCAGGCCGTACGTACACGTGAATCGGCGGTGACCGTCCCAGTGACGGTCACCGCCGATTGTGTGGTCGAACCGGTCAGGCGGCCGAGCAGACGGTGTCCAGCTCCTTGATGGCGGCTTCCAGGGCCTTCTTGCTGGGCTTGGCGTCGGCGGACTTGTTGTACGCGTCGCTCAGGCCCATCATCTCGTTCTGGATCTTTTCGGAGGCGGCGGTGACTGCCTCGTTGGCGCCTATCGAGTGCGCCAGGATCGCGACCGAGCCGGCGGCCCACTGGGCACTGACCGCGAAGTGCCCGGCTGGCGGGCCGATCTTCTCGGCCTTGGTGACCTTAGCCGCGTTGTCCTTGATGTCCTTCTTGATGTCGGCGCAGGCCTTCACTGTGGCCGCGTCGTTGGCCGCGGTGCTGGTCGCGGCGGTGGCCGCACCACCGGTCGAGGCGGCGCTCGCGGCCGCCGGGGACGGCGAGGTTGCGGTGCCCTCAGATTCGGGCTGCGGATCGCAGCCGGACACCGCGATCGCCGCCGCGACGGCCAAGCCAGTCAGGACGAGCCGAGTTCGGTTCATCGATGTTTCCCCCATGATCTTCATGATCGGCGCACGCTACCAGCCCCGGTCGAACGGGTGGGACCAATTAGTGGGCCGACGAGCACCGAGCCCTAGGTCTGGAGCTGGTCACGAGGCGCGTCGTGACTGGCAGTCAGACGCCGGTGCAGCATCAACGTGCCGTTGGCGGACCGCGATCACGGGGTCGGTGACGCTCGCGGTGGTCATCACCACCACCGCGATGATTATCCCGAGCGCGTTGACGGCCCTGCCGGTTCAGAGCATCGATTGATGCGAATATAGGAGAATCCGCTAAATTCCGAAGATCCCTTTCCCATGCCGGCTCACCGGCCCGGCTGCCGGTGCGGGTCGTCGAGCACATCAGCCGCCGGTGGCGTGAATGACGGACAGCATGAAGCTGTGTCCAAAAACACACTGTCGTCTGTGTACGCAGGTCGCACTGATTCGATCTCTCTCGGTAGCTCCCCGCACACTTGCGGTCCATGGAGCGACATAGATGACAGACGATTCTTTCGGTAGCTTCACCTTTCCATGGCAGCCGTCGCCGAGCGGCATGAAGACGGCTTCGAGAGCACCGGAAACGGTTGCTGAACAGGGGGAGTCAGCCGGATGGATTCGTCAAGCAAAATCCGTTGTCCGAGAAGCCTGAGACGCCTGGGTGCCGCCGCACTGGCTGCGACAGTCGCGACAGTCGCCTTACTCACCGCTCCCGCGGGCGCTTCCGCCGGGGCGAACCACTCGCCGGCTCGGATCAGCGGTTCCGATCTGAGCACCAGCAGTGCGCCTGCCCCGGTGCGGCTGCCGGGCGACAAAGCGGTGCGCAACTACACGCCCACACAGTTGAAGTCGTTCGAGCGCACCGGCGGAGACCCCGAGGTGCTGGCGTACTGGACGCCGGAACGGATGAAGGCAGCCAAGCCGCTGGATGCCCCTGGAGATGCCGAATGGGTCGAGAGCACGGCCCGCGCTGTGGCCAGCAAGACGGCTGCCGTCGCGGCGAAGCCGGTGGCCGCCCAGATTTCGCAGAGCGTGACCAACGCCCCTCCACCGGTGACGAACTTCTCGATCACCAATGGCAAGTTGTTCATCGGTGGCTACGAAAGTGGCTCATGGTGCTCGGCGTCGGCGATCAACACCTCGTCCAAGCGGGTGCTGATCACCGCCGGTCACTGTGTCCATGACGGACAGGGCGGCACCTGGCTGCAGAACCTCGTCTTCGTGCCGGGATACAACGCCTTCAACGCCGACCACGACCCGGTCGGCCGCTTCCAGGCGTACTGGCTGCGGACCTTCAACGAATGGATCAACAACAGCAACCTCAACCGGGACGTTGGCTTCGTGACCACCTACTCCGGCGGCGACTGGAACACGACAGTTGTCAACACCATCGGCGGGCACGGCCTGGTCTACAACGGTGGCACCGAGTTCGACACGTCGATCTTCGGATATCCGAGCAACCGTGACGGCGGCAACGTCATGTGGGCTTGCTGGGGCACTGCCACCGACAACAGCATCTTGGACGACAAATCCAAAATCACCTGCAACTTCGGAGGCGGCTCCTCGGGCGGACCGTGGACCTGGAACTACGACAACGCCAGCGGGCTCGGTTCGGTCCGCTCGGTCATGTCCACGGTGAACAGCGAAGGCGTCAACAAGGGGCCATACTTCGACCAGGCTGTCGTCGATGCGATGAACGCCGCCAACGCTGATTGGTAAGTTGAACTGATGAGAATGCGGCCACCACTTCCACTGGCTGCCTGGCTGCTGGCTGTGGTGGCCGCACTGAGCGCCTGCGGCTCCGCAGCCGAGCCCGGCGGCGACACGTCAGGCGTCCGAGCGCCGACCGGACCGACACGACCGGAAGCGTTGCCGACCCGCAGCGACCTGATCGACGCGCAGGTTGTTCAGTGGCGCGATTGGCGCAGTGTCGACGACCGAATCCTCGAGGTCACCGTGACGTCCGGACCCGCCGACTGTTACGGCGCCGAGCCGGAAGTGACAGAGAGTGAAACCGCGGTGCGCCTCCGGATCCGCGTCGGGCTGCTACCCGAGGCGGCCGGCAAGGAGTGCCCAGCAATCGCCAAGGAGTCGGTGGTCCCGGTGCGACTCACCTCCGCACTGGGCGACCGCAAGGTCGAACCTCTGAGCTGAGGCCAGCTCGGCAGGCGACCAGCCGTCGCCTGCCGAGCGGTACCACCGCTGACCTCGCATCCGCCCGGGACCACGTCACGGTCGACAAGAGCAGCAGTTCCAAGGCTCAACTCACGACGAAGTTGGCCATCATGGCCATGTCTTCGTGTTCGAGGTTGTGACAGTGGAAGACGTATTTGCCCTGGTACCCGTCGAAGTGGATGAGGATTTTGGCTTGTTCGCCGGGGCGCAGGTCGATGGTGTCTTTCCAGCCGGCGTCGAACGGACCTGGGCCTCCGCTGCCCCGAGCCAGGACTTGGAAGGGGCTGAGGTGGATGTGGACGGGATGGTGGAAGTCGGCGTTCAGTTGCCAGATTTCGGTGCTGCCGAGGCGGACGTGCGCCGCGATGGAGTCGGGGCTGAACGGGGCTTGGGAGATGAGCCAGCCGTCGTGGTCGTTGACGTCACCGGCCCGGAAGTCGAATTTGCGGGTGACGACCGCGTCGGCTGGCCGCAGAACCGGGATGGCGGATAGTCGATCAGGCACCTTGAATGTCTGCGGCCGGCCTTCGCCGACGACGAATCGCATGACCTGTCCCATTGCTGCAGTGCCGAAGTCGTTGACCAGGGTGACTTCGGCGCCCGGGGCGTAGTGGGAGAAGTCGACGAGTACGTCGAAGCGTTGGGCGGGGGCCAGTTCGAGGTGATCGTGTCGGGTGGGTTCGGCGAGGAGCCCTCCGTCGGTGCCGATCTGGGTGATGGCGGACGGGGGCGCCGGGTCAAGGCGCAGTGACAGTCGTCGGGCGTTGCAGGCGTTGAGCAGGCGTATCCGGTAGGTGCTCCGTTCGACCGGTGCGATGGGCCAGGGTGTGCCGTTGACGAGCATGACGTCACCGAGGACGCCGGCGACGTAGTCGCCGTGGACTCCGTGTTGGTTTACCAGGGTGGGGTCGAGGCTGGGGTAGAGCAGTGATCCGTCGGTGTCGAAGCTGCGGTCGGTGATCATCAGTGGCAGCTCGTGCTCGTTGTCCGGCAGGCGAAGATCTGCTTCTTCGTCGTCGTGGTGCAGGTGGAAGCCGGCGAGTCCTCGCCAGACGCTGGGACCGGTGAAGTCCATGCGGTGGTCGTGGTACCACAGCGTCGCTGCCCGCTGCTGTAGTGGGAAGGTGTAGGTCCGCTTGCCCTGTCGGGTGTCGCCGCCGGTGACCATGTCGTGGCCGCCGCCCATGTTTTCGTGCCGGTGGTGCCGGGCGTAGTAGCTCATGTCGGTCGGGTAGACGTAGTCGGTCGGGTAGCCGTCGCTGTCCTGCGGTGTCCGTCCGCCGTGCAGGTGGACGACGGTGGGTAGCGGCAGGTTGTTGGTGTGCCGGACCTTGACGGTGCGGCCTCGTCCGCTCCGGATGGTGGGCCCTGGGAAGGAGCCGTTGTAGGTCCACAGCTCCGTCGTCAGCCCGGGGAGGATCGAGGCCCGGGTGACGGTTTGCACGATGTCGTAGTAGTCGGTGGTCGTGTCGGAGCGGGTCGGGCGTAGTACGGGTGGGAGGGTGAGCCGCCGTCGGAATGGCGATGGGAGCGGTGCGCGGCTGGGCAGGACCTTCCCGGTGGAACTGGCGCCGGCGATGCCGCTGATGAAGGGGACGCCGATGCCGACGGCGGCGATCCCGGCTCCGGCGATGCCGAGGAACGTTCGGCGGCTGATGGTGCTCATCGGATCTTTCTCCATGCTGCGGCGGTGAGGGCGATCAGCAGCACGATGACGGTGACGCCCAGCGGGATGTGCACGGCGAGGATCAGTTGGTAGCCGAGCCAGGTCTGCAGTGCGGTCAGGATGAGCAGCACGATCGACGCGGGCAGTGGCCAGCGTGGGCCTGCCCCGGCGCGGCGCCACAGGGTCGCGGTGACGATGCTGGCCGCGATTGCCGCGACGGTGTAGGTGGCTGTGTCTCGGTGGAGGTGCAGTGCCCCGTAGCTGCCGGATAGGAACTGGCCGGCGAAGACGGCCTGGTCGAAGGCCAGAACTGTTGCGGTGGTGCTGGTGAGCCGGAACAGCCAGATCGGCCACCCCCGCTTCGACGAAGTGGCTTGGGGCTGCCCGGCCGGTGTGGTCTGGGTGGTTGTCATGATGCGTCGAATGCCTGGGTGTGGTGGGAGCGGAAGACCCGCACGTCGGCTAGCAGACGAGAAGCCGCCATGCTGGAACGGCCGCCAGGGCTTGCCAGCATGGCCGCCAGGGCCTCGTCGTCGCGCCAACGCGCGTGGTGGATGACATGTCGCCCGTCATCGGACCGGGTCAGTGTTGAGCCGAGGAAGCCGGGCGTGTGCTCCAGGACGTCGTGGCCGTTGGCGGTCAGCAGCGCGTACAGCTGGTCCTGGTGTTGTTCCGTCACGGTGAAGACGCTCGTTACGGTCAGCTCGCCGCTCGGGGCCGCCGGATTGTCGGGTCGGCCGGCCGGGCGCTCGGTGGGGGCGGTCATCGCTGAGCCGCCAGGGTCTTGCGGACGGCGACGATCGTGACCGCGACGAGGGTGGCGAAGATCGGTCCCGTGGCCGCGTGGGCGACGGCGAGCACGATGGTGTCGCCCCGGTCGTAGAAGATCACCTGCACGGTGGCGTTGATGACGTTGATTCCGATCGCCGTACTGGTAGCGGTCAGGTGGACGCGGCGCAGCGCGGCGTTGCGGTACCAGTCGTGCGGGCCGCCGGTGACCCGGTTGAGCAGCAGACCGGTCAACGGGCGGCGCGCGATGATGCTGGCCAGGCACACCATGATCACGGCGAACGGGATCAGCGTCGGGACCAGGAAGAAGCCCTTCGCTTCGCCGGTGACCGCGGCGACCACCGCGCACACCGCCACCACCAGGATGCCGATCAGTGCCGACCTCGGCGACTGTCGGCGCGCCAACCGGTAGCCCAGGCCGGCGAGAGCGGTCACGGCAGCGGCGGTGATCGCCGGGTAGAGGGAGGCCACCACATTCGCCGCGACAAACACCAGGCCCGGGGCCGCGGCCAGGAGGATCCCGACCCAGCGCTCAGGGTCGCTCCAGGTTTGCCTGATTGCCGCCCATCCTGACTCCGGTCCCTGGTGGCGGCCCTGCTGCGGGCCAGGTCGGGGTCGTGGTTCGGGGTTACGGCTGGGGTCGTACTCGGGCATTCGATCGCCGATCGTCAGGGTGGCTCGTTGGTCGCTCATGGCAAAATGGTTACACGTGAAACGGTCTCTTGCAAACCTGTGTCTCGTGAGATAGTGTTCGGGTGTGCCTAACGAACAAGCTTTCGCCGACCAGTCAGCTACGTCCGGCACTCCGGAGAACCCGGAGGAGGGGTCGCCCTTTGCGATCGGGCTGCTGCTGCGTCAGGCGCACGACCGCGTGGCGGCGGCGATGGACGGCGCTCTGGCGCCGTTCGGCATCGAGCGGCGCCACCTGATGGTGATGATGCGGCTGCACGCCTCGGGTCCGCTCAGCCAACGTGACCTCGTTGCGCAAACACACCACGACAAAGCCTCGATCGTCCGGATTGTCGACGACCTTGAGCGACTCGACCTCGCTTCACGCCAGCTGGTGCCCGGCGATCGGAGGCTGCGGGCCGTCACCCTGACCGAGCACGGCCGTGATGTCTTCGCTCAGGCGCACCAGGCTGCCGAACCCGCGACTGCGGCCGCAACCGGTCTTCTCACTCCAGCGCAGACTCAGCAACTCCAGCGGCTCCTGCGCACGATGGTCGCCCCCGTGAGCCCACCCGACTGATACCCGGCCGTTCACCACCCGTCTCAGGCCGACCGATGTCGTCCGGCGGGCCCTTACCGTCAGCTCGCTGGCACGAAAGGCAGCACCTCATGCGCGTTCTCATCATCGGCGCGGGCCTCGGCGGGCTCACTCTCCTGCACGGACTACGAAGCGCAGGAGTCGACGCCCGAGTGTTCGAACGATCGGCGCACCGCGCACAGCAACCGGCTAGCTACGGGATCCACCTCAACGCCGATGGCCTGCGCGCCCTGCACGCCTGCCTCCCCGATCAGAACTGGAAGATGATCGACGCGGCCGGAACTCCCGTACCGCTGATCATCCGATTCCACGACCCCCGCCGCGGCGTCCTGGCCACCATCGACAAGAGGTTGCCCGAAGACACCACCGACCCGATCACCAAACGCCGCGCGATCAGCCGCGGCAAGCTCCACGAAGCCCTCCTGCACAACACCCGCACCGAAGACGACGCGGAATCTCTCGTGCACTGGGACAAGAAGTTCACCCACTACGAGCTACACAGCGACGGCGTCCGGGTGTACTTCGCCGACGGCTCCCAGACCGACGGCGACATCCTGGTCGGCGCCGACGGCAGTAACTCCCGGGTACGCCACCAACGTCTTCCCGGCCTGCAACGTCAGGAACTCGGCATCACCAACATCGCCGGCCGCGTCCCCCTGGCAGGCGCCGTCGCCGCCGCCCTGACGGCTGACCTCACCGACGGCGGCATCAACAACGTCGTCCCTGCCCGCAACGGCTGGATGTTCCTCTCCACCTGGCCCAGTGGCGATCCCGACAACACCGACGTCAGCAACGGCGCCGCCGAGTACGTCGTCTGGGCCTGGGCCGGATCGACAAACTCGTACCCGCAGGGAGTGAAAGACCTCGACGGAATCCAGCTCAAGCGACTCGTCGCCGAACGCGTCCACGACTGGGCAGCACCGCTACGGACCCTGGTCGATGCCACGGACGCCGCGACCATCACCACCGTGCCGCTACGGACCATGCCTCAGCTCCCTGAGTGGGCACCCTCGCGAGTCACACTCCTCGGCGACGCCATCCACAACATGACACCCATGGCAGGCATCGGTGCCAACACCGCCCTGCGCGACGCCGACCACCTCCGCCAAGCCCTCAACACCGGCACCGACCCGGTGAACAGCATCGGTGTCTACGAAGCAGCGATGCGACACTACGCCAACCAAGCCCTAGCCCTCTCCACAAGAAACGCCACCAACGCCGCCCTCGCCACACCAGCGAACCGGACCGCGTTCCGTGCGCTTCTCCGTGCCAGCGCGGCCATCCCCGCCCTGCGGCGCAAGATCTTCGGGCCGTCGATCTAATCGACCAGGCATCTCTGAGGGCCATCCTGGCTTCGCGACAGCCGGAGCGACGACCGAACCGGCGGTCGGCCTCACGGCGCGACCCGCGCCACCGTGGTCATCGGGGCGGGTGGGCTCTGGCGACGCCGATGGGCACTGTCCGAGGTGGCAGGCAGCCAACGAACCCGTGAGTACTCGGCGTTCAGTTCGACACAGGGTCGGCGTCGGTCGGGGCGGCTCCGAGATGCGGGCTTGTCAGGCCGTCAGGCATGTGCCGGATAGGGCGGGGGCGCGCCTGCCGATCCCCTCACGGCGGACTCACCACCTCAACAGCCCGATGCAACGGCGGCTTCCGCAACATCGGGGCTGTGCGGTGTCGGAAATCAGCGCCGCCTAGCCGTAGGCAGCACTTCCGATGATGACATCGACGTGCTTCGGTAAGCACACCACCACCGCACGTCACTGGGAGTAGAGATGACCCGGACTGTTCGGTACGGCTTCTTGGTCAGTCTGACCGCTGGCGCCCTCACCGCAACGCTGGGCCTGCCCGGCGTTGCCACGGCCGAGCCGAAGCGCCGGCCCGTCCCGGTCTGCGCGCTACGACCACTGCCCTTACCAGCGGGCATGAATGGTCGAGCTCTGGAGGTCGACCCGACTGGTCGGTTCATCGCCGGTGTCGGCTACCGAATCGGTGACGACGATGAGCAGCCGCTACTTCTGCTCTGGGCCGGAACGCTGCGCCGACCCGGGCCTGGGGTGTGGGACGAACCCCGCCTCACCGTCGTCACCACAGAAGCGCCGGGGCAAGTCGAGAACATCAATCGGTACGGCGTTGCCGTCGGCAATGCCGTCGTCGACAACGTCTACCGTCCCTGGCGCTACCGCAACGGGCGCCTGGAGTGGTTACCCGTCCCGCCGACGGTCTCCAACACCTCGGCGCTCGGGATCAACTCACGCGGCGACATCGTTGGCCTGGGCGCTGTTGAAGAGACCGAGACGACCCTGCCGCTGCTCTGGCCCGCCGACCGGCCGGGCACCGTCGAGGTGATCGACGCCCCGTCCAACGCTAGCGCGAGGGAGATCCTCGACGACGGCACCATCATCGGCACCGCCGGCAACTTCGGCTGGGTACGCCATCCCGACGCAAGGACCGACCGGCTCACCGCCCCCGGGGCCCAGTGGTCGGGGATCTCCGCGGCCCAGGGGACCTGGGCGGTTGGCCGCATCGGCACTGGCAGTGAGGACGGCGACAGCACCCTGGTGCGCTGGGACCTGCGGACTGGCGTGGCGTCCGCCGTGAACCCGGCGCTGGTATCAACGCAGGACGTCAACAGTCGGGGCACAGTGCTCGGCGACCGAGCCGTCGACCACGGCGACCGGCTTGTCGCCCTAGGCGGCGCCATCCCCGGTGTCCAAGACCCCTTCGGCTGGGGAATCGCCGATAACGGCCTCGTCGTAGGCTCCGTGAACGGCTCCCGACTGCGCCCAGCGCGCTGGATCAACTGTTGAAAACAGTGGCGCCCTCGCGACGGATCCGCTCGCTCCCCCAGGCGCCGAGCGGCCCTAGCGCCTGGTTGAGCGTGCGCCCGTGCTCGGTCAAGGAGTATTCCACCCGCGGCGGCACCTCGGCGTGGACCTTCCGGTGCACCAGGCCGTCCTCCTCGAGCTCGCGCAAATGCTGAGTCAGCATCTTCTCGCTCACTCCCGGCAGACCCCGACGCAGCTGCGCGAAACGGCGTACGCCATGGGCCTCGAGTTCCCAGAGGATCAGGCCCTTCCACTTGCCGCTGACGACGTCGAGCGCCGCGTCGATGCCGCAGATGTAGGGCCCGCGCCGGGGTGCCTTGGCCATCGCTGGTCCCCTTACTTAAAGGTAAGTACCGCAGAACTTAGTGGGTACTTACGAGAATAGTGACGCGTCGCCGAGCATGGAGAGGTGAACAACCAGCAGCACAACAGCGCCGTCACCGTGATCGGGCTCGGCCCGATGGGCCAGGCGATCACCCGTACCCTCCTCGCCGCCGGGCACCCCGTCACGGTCTGGAACCGCACCGCCGGCCGGGCCGAGGGCGTGGTCGCCGACGGCGCGACGCTCGCGGCGACACCCGCCGAGGCGGTCGAGGCGAGCAGCCTCGTCATCCTCAGCCTCACCGACTACCAAGCGATGTACGACATCCTCGGCCCGGCCACCGCGTCTCTCGCCGGCCGGACGTTGGTCAACCTGAGCTCCGACACCCCCGACCGCAGCCGCGAGGCGGCATCCTGGGCGGCGGGCCACGACGCGGCCTTCCTCACCGGCGGCGTCATGGTCCCAGCGCCGATGGTCGGCACGGACGCGGCGTACGTCTACTACAGCGGCCCCGGCGAGGTGCTGGACGGCAGCCGAGAGGCGCTGGCCCAGCTCGGTGCGCCGAAACACCTGGGCGAGGACCCGGGTCTTGCCCAGATGATGTATCAAGCCCAGCTCGCGGTATTCCTCGGCACTCTGTCAGCGTTGATGCACGCCACCGCGATGCTGGGCGCCACGGGAATGAAGGCCACGGAGGCACTGCCGGAGCTGATCGCCTCGGCCGAGTCGATCGGCGCCATTCTCCGCGCCGGCGAGGAAAACCCCGGCGCCGAGCTGGACGCCGGAGAACACCCCGGCGACCTCAGCACGGTTACCATGATGGGCGCGACCGCCGACCACATCGTCGAGACCAGCGCGACAGTGGGCCTCGACCTCGCGCTTCCCCTGGCCGTGCGAGCACACTACCGGCAGGCGATCGAGAACGGGCACGGCGGCGACAACTGGACCCGCATCATCGACAGCATCCGCGAGCCACGGGACAAGCGGCGTCGTCTCATCAGCTGACGTGCGGTTCTGAGCCGTCCTGTCGCGGGACGGGCCCCGGCCGCCGATCGAGAGCGGGGGTCCGAGGTGCAGTTGCGCCCCGGACCCCTCCACCCTGCTCCGCCGGTGTGGCACGGAGCAGGGGTCTCTCAGATCACCCGCAGCGTTGACCGTTGAGGTTGAAGGCGGTTGGCGCCGGATTGGTGCCGCTCCACGTGCCGTTGAAACCAGCGCTTGTGGACGCTCCCGGGGCGAGTTTGCCGTTCCAACTCATGCTGTCCGCGGTGACGCTCGCCCCGTTCTGTTTCCAGGTGGCCGACCAGCCCTGGCCGACTTTTTGGGCGGCGGTGGGGAAGTCGAAGGCGAGTTTCCAGCCGTCGATCGCGGTGGTGCCGGTGTTCTTGATCGTCACCGTCGCGGTGAAGCCGCCCGGCCAACTGTTCGCCGTGTATCCGACCGTGCAGCCGACGGTCGGGGCGGTGGGCGCGGTCCGCACGGTCAGGCCGGGCGAGGCCGCCGAGACGTTGCCCGCCGCGTCCCGCGCGGTCACCACGAAGGTGTACGGGGTGTCCGGCGTCAGGCCGGTCACGGTGTACGCGGTGCCGGTGGCGCTGCCCACCTTCACGGTGCCGGTGGCGTCGACCCGGTGCACGTCGTAGCCGGTGACGGCGGTGTCGTCGGTGGACGGCGTCCAGGCCAACGCGACGCTGTCGCCGGTGATCGTGCCGGCGGCCGGCTTGCCCGGGGCGGTCGGCGCCTGGGTGTCGCCGGGTGTGGTGCCGCGCGGCAGCACCAGGTGGGTGATCGAGTTGGCCGGGAAGGTGGCCGTGAGGCCGCCGGCGGTCACCGGCTGGTCGGCCTCCCGGACGACGCCGGCGAGGTTCGCCCCGCTGTAGCGGTAGACCTGAGCGGTGCTGGCGGAGACGCCGGTGAGGGCGACCGGGCTGGTCAGGTCGTCGCCGGTCTTGTTGACGACGACCAGGGTGAGCGCCTTGTCGGCGCTGCGCTCGGCGGCGTACACGGCCAGCTTGCCCTGGTCGGCGCTTGTCGCCTGGACGGAGGTTTCGCCGAACGCGCCGCCCTTGCCGTCGTAGTTGCGGTAGACGCGGAAGGCGTTGGCCACCGGCTGGTCGGCCGTGGGTGCGGTCCAGAGGGTGGCCAGGTCGAGCCCTTCGCGGCCGAAGATACCGAGTACGTCAGCCTGGGTGAGCGCGCCGTTGAGCGACCCGTGGGCGCCCCAGTTGTACTCGGTCATCGCGATCTTCGTGCCCGGGTAGTGCTGGTCGACAAGCTCGCGCAGGCGCGGGATGTACCGGACCGGACTGTTGATCCAGCTCTCGTCCACGTAGGTCGGGTCCCAGAGCTGGCGGGTCGAGCGCAGCCGCAACGCCTGGGTGTTGGCGTCGCCGGCCGCGTCGCCCAACACGCCTGCTTGCTGCGGGTAGAGGTGGACGTCGAAGTAGTCGAGGATGCGTGTGCCGTGCTGCTGCTCGTACTCGCGCATCCGGTCCAGGTACCACGGGCCGAGGTCCTGGCCGCCGTGCGCGGCCTTGTCCGGCGGGTTCGACCAGCAGCCGGTGCGCGAGCAGGTGTCCTGGTCGAGGCCCGAATAGAGGATCGAGTTCAGGCCCCAGCCGACGGGACCGAGCGTCTTGGCGCCGGGGTCGGCAGCCTTGATCGCGGCGGCGTACTCGTAGGTGCGGTCGCGTAGCTCGTCGTAGCCCAGCCCGGTCGGGCGGACGTCGCGGTGGGTGGAGTGCCACAGGTCCGGCTCGTTGTCCAGGTTGTAGAACTGGACCCCGCCGTCGGCGGCGGCGCCGAACTGCCCCTTGAGGTGGTTGACGAAGTCGGTGGCGTACTCCGGACCGACGGCGACGCTGGTGTCCTCCGGATCGTTGCCGGTGACCGGTGACCCGTCCGGCTTTATGCCGTTGCCGCAGTCCGGTGCCCAGGTGTCGGTGGACTGCTGCGGGCCGTACTTGGCGACGCTGAAGCCACACGCCCGCGACCGGTCCTTGGCGATCCAGCCGAGCATCGGCATTGTCATGATCGTGGCGGCCCCGGTGGCCTTGTTCTCCTGCACGAACCGGTCGGTCTCCGAGCCCTCCGGGAGGTCGTCCGGACTCGGGTTGTCGTTGGGGATGTTCTCGAAGTACCAGTCCGCCGCGCGGTTGGTGGTGTCGGCACGGAAGTTGTAGCGGGTGGTGGCGTTGCCGCCGTAGCGGTGCACCGGTAGCCGCAGGTCGCGGGCGAGGGCCTGGTCGGCGAAGTTCATGCCGTAGATGTACGGGCTGATCTGGTGGCGGGCGGCGGTGGTGTCCACGGCCAGGGCCGGGCCGGCCGCGGCCAGGGCGGGGTCTGGCAGGGCGAGACCGCCGAGGGCCGTGGCGAGCACGACGGGGAGTAGAGCGGTGGTGGGACGCACGAGCATTCCTCTCGGATAGAAGCTCGACGATGGGAGCGCTTCCACAGCGTTGCGCCTTCCCGGCTCGGAGTCAACGCCGGAAGACTCATGTGGATCATGTCGATTCGAGCCTGCCAAGAGGCATTCGCTCGGATTTTCGGTAGCGAGGGGTACAAGACCGACTAGGGTCATTTCATGCTGGTTTGAGGTGATCTCGCTCGGTCATGGCGTCATCAGGGCCCGCGACGGTCGGGCCGTCGTAATCCGCAGCATGCTGCGCGATGACCCGCCGTCCGGACGCTCCAGGCCCCAGAGGAAGGCAACCCCGGATGAGTCCACCCGCCGTCGCCCTGGCGACCCGCCGGATCGAGCAGGCGCGGGCACAGGAGAACTTCCCCGTCGCGCTGCGGGTGCTACCCCGTCGGCACCGCCGTCACCTGCTCGCCGTCTACCGGTACGCACGCCACGTCGACGACCTCGGTGACGAGCCCCTCGCACCCGGGGTCGACCGGCTCACCGCCCTGGACCAGGTGGAGACCGAGCTACGGGCCCTGTATGCCGGCCAGCCGGTGACCGACCGGGTGGTGCGTGCCCTCGCGCCCACCGTGGCTGAGTGCCGGCTGCCGCTCGAGCCCCTGCTTCGCCTGGTCGAGGCCAACCGGGTCGACCAGCACGTCAGTCGGTACGCGACGTTCGCGCAGCTGGTCGACTACTGCACCCTCTCGGCCAACCCGGTGGGGGAGCTGGTCCTGCACGTCTTCGGGCAGGTAGGGCCTGCGCGGCTCGCGCTCTCCGATCGGATCTGCACCGCGCTGCAACTCGTCGAACACCTCCAGGACGTCGCCGAGGACCACCGCCGGGGCCGGGTCTACCTGCCCGCCGAGGACCTCGACCGCTTCGGCGTCACCGAGGCCGATCTTGCCGGCCCCACCGCCGACCGGCGGCTGCGGGAGCTCATCGGCTTCGAGGCGGAACGGGCCCGAGCCTGGCTCGACGCCGGCGCCCCGCTGGTGGCGGCCCTGCACGGGTGGGCCCGGCTGGCGGTGGGCGGCTACATCGCCGGCGGACGGGCCACGCTCGACGCGCTTGCCGACGCCGACCACGACCCGCTGCCGCTGACTGTCCGTCCCCGAAGTCGCCGGGTTCTCCGTCGCTGGCTGAGCGCGATGGTGCGGAGCGCCGGATGACCGCGACCATGGACGTGGCGGCCGCCTACCGCCGCTGCGAGCACATCACCCGCAGCCAGGCCGCCAATTTCGCGTACGGCATCCGGCTGCTGCCGCCGGCGAAACGCCGCGTCCTCTCGGCCATCTATGCCACCGCCCGCCGCATCGACGACATCGGCGACGGCCACCTGCCGCCGGCAGAGAAGCTGGAAGGGCTGGGGGAGATCCGGGCGGCACTGCGGCGGTTGCCCGGCGACGCCGGCGGCGACCCGGTCCTCACCGCGCTGGGTCACGCCGCGACCCGGATGCCGATCCCACTGGAGGCGTTCGACGAGCTGATTGACGGCTGCGCCGCCGACGTGACCGGCCGGCGGTACGCCACCTTCGAGGAGTTGCACTGGTACTGCCGGTGCGTGGCGGGCTCCATCGGCCGGCTCTCTCTCGGCGTGTTCGGCACTGGCGACCCAGGTCGCGCCGCGCCGCTGGCCGACGCGCTCGGCGTGGCGTTGCAGCTGACCAACATCCTGCGCGACCTGGTCGAGGACCGGGCCGACGGGCGCGTCTACCTGCCCGCCGAGGACCTGGAACGGTTCGGCTGCACGCTGAACCTGAACGACGGTGGGTTCACGGACCCGCCCGCGCGGCTCATCGAGCTGGTGCGTTTCGAGGCGAGCCGGGCCGACCACTGGTACGGCATCGGGTTGCGGCTCCTGCCGATGCTGGACCGGCGCAGCGCGGCGTGCACCGCCGCGATGGCCGGCATCTACCGTCGGCTGCTCGCCCGTATCGCGGCCGACCCGCTGGCCGTCACCCACCGCCGGGTGTCGCTCCCAGGGCACGAAAAGGCCTGGGTGGCGGCCCGCGCGCTCGTCGGGCGGCCGATATGACCGGGTCGTTGGAAACCCCGCCGACCGGTACGGGCGGGGTCTGCGTGATCGGCGGCGGGCTGGCGGGCATCACGGCGGCCATCCGGCTTGCCGACCTCGGCCTGCCGGTGACGCTGCTCGAAAGCCGGACGGAGCTGGGCGGGGCCACCTACTCCTTCCGCCGTAACGGCCTGACCGTCGACACCGGGCAGCACGTCTTCCTGCGCTGCTACCACGCCTACCGGGGCCTGCTGGACAGGCTCGGGACCTCCGCCGGCACCGACCTGCAACGGCGTTTCGCGGTGCCGGTGCTGCTCCCGGGACGGGCACCGCACCTGCTGGCCCGTCGCCGGTTGCCGGCACCGGCGCATCTGCTGCCCGCGCTCGCCACTTACCGGTTGCTCAAACCCGGCGAGCGGCTCGCCGCGGCGCGCGCCTGCGCGGCGCTACGGCACGTCGACCCGGACGGGCCCGACACCGACGCGCGCAGCTTCGGCGACTGGCTGATCGAGCACGGCCAGAGCGAACGCAGCCGCCGGCGGCTCTGGGACCTCATCTGCGTGGCGGCGCTGAACCTGCCGTGCGGCGAGGCGTCGCTGGCGCTCGCCGCCCAGGTGTTCCGCACCGGGCTGCTGAACGACGCGGACGCCGGCGACATCGGCCGGGCCCTGGTCCCCCTGGTTGACCTGCACGCGGTCGCGGCCCGGCGGCTGCTGGCCCGGCTCGGCGTCGCGGTGCACACCCGGTCCCGGGTGCGCTGGATCCACCCGGAACCCGCGGGTTTCCGGATCGGGTTGAACGACGGCGAACTGACCGCGGACGCGGTAGTGGTGGCCGTGCCGCACCAGATTGCCGCGTCGCTGGTGCCGCCGGCCGCCGCGCCCACCGCCGGCGACTGGCACCGGCTGGGAGCGGTGCCCATCGTCAACGTGCACCTGCGCTACGAACGGCCGGTCACCGCGCTGACGATGGCCGCCGCGGTGGAGTCCCCGGCGCAGTGGATCTTTGACCGGTCGGAGCCGGGCGCCGACGACCAGCACCTCGTGGTCTCCCTGTCGGCCGCCGACGCACTGGTCGACCGTCCCACTGCCGAGCTGGTGGCGACGCAGCGGGAAGCCCTTGCCGACCTGTTCCCGGCCGCCCGGCGTACCCCGGTGCGCGACGCGTTCGTGACCCGGGAGCCGCGCGCCACCTTCCGACAGACCCCTGGTACCCGGGCGTACCGGCCGGTGCCGACCACCCGCCTGCCCGGGCTGGTCCTGGCCGGCGCATGGACCGACACCGGCTGGCCGGACACGATGGAGGGCGCGGTGCGCAGCGGCCGGGAGGCCGCCGACGTCGTCGCCCGCCAACTCGTGTCCCGGCCTCGACACCACACGGAGGCCGCACGATGACTGTTGTAGGCAGTAGCAGCACTGACCAGATCCAGAGCCACGTGGAGCCGGCCATCCGTGCGCTGCTCGACCGCCTGGACCCGGGCAATCGTCTGGTGGCGGGCTACCAGCTCGGGTACTGGGACGCCGACGGCTCACCCACGACCCGGCAGGGCAAGGGGCTGCGTCCCATGCTGGCGCTGCTCTCGGCTCGGGCCACCGGCGCCGAGCCCGAGGCCGGTGTCCCGGCCGCCGCCGCGGTCGAGTTGGCGCACAACTTCTCACTGCTGCATGACGACGTGATGGACGGTGACACCGAACGGCGCCACCGCCCGACCGCGTGGACGGTGTTCGGGGTCGGTCCGGCCATCCTCGCCGGCGACGCCCTCATCGGTCTGGCGTACGAGGCACTCGTCGAGGTGCCCGGCGGGTGCCCCGCGGTCCGGCGCCTCGCCCTGGACGTCCGGGCGCTGCTCGCGGGGCAGGCGTCCGATTTGGGCTTCGAACGGCGCGACGACGTCACCCTCGACGAGTGCCTGGCCATGGCCCGGAACAAGACCGCCGCGCTGCTCGCCAGCTCCTGCGCGCTCGGGGCACTGCTCTGCGGCGGTCCGCAGACCGTGGTCGACGGGCTGTCCCGGTTCGGCCTGCACCTCGGTCTGGCCTTCCAACTCGTCGACGACCTACTGGGGATCTGGGGCGATCCGCGGCGCACCGGCAAACCCGTCGGGTCAGACCTGCGCTCCCGCAAGCGCAGCATCCCGGTCGTCCGTGCGCTGACCAGCGGGGGCAGCGCCGGCCGCGCCCTGGCCGAGCTGTACCGGTCGCCGGCGCCGCTGGCCGCCGAGGACGTGACGCGGGCGAGCGACCTGATCGAGGCGACCGGGGCGCGGGAGTGGACCAGGAAGCGGGCTCGGCAGGAGACCGAACGGGCCCAGGCGGAGCTGGCCGCCCTGGACCTGCCCGAGGAAGTACGCGGCGAGCTGACCCACGTCGCCGCCTTCACCACCGGGCGGGACCACTGATGACCGAGCTGCTGTCTCCGGAGCCCGCCGCGTCCATCTCGCTCGGCCCCCGGACCGGCACGCGTCCGCCCGGCGACGTCCGGGAGGCGCTGCGTCGGGCCCGGGACCACCTGCTCGGGTTGCAGGACGAGGCCGGCTGGTGGAAGGGCGAGCTCGCCACGAACGTCACGATGGACGCCGAGGATCTGCTGCTCCGGCAGTTCCTCGGCATCCGCACCGCGGAGCGGACCAGCGAGTCGGCCCGGTGGATCCGGTCCCAGCAACGGTCGGACGGATCGTGGGCGACATTCCACGGTGGTCCGGGAGACCTCTCCACCACCATCGAGGCCTACGTGGCGCTGCGACTGGCCGACGACTCGCCGGAGGCGCCGCACATGGCAGCCGCCGCCCGCTTCGTTCGCGCACGGGGCGGGGTCGCGGCCAGCCGGGTGTTCACCCGGTTCTGGCTGGCCCTCTTCGGCCATTGGCCGTGGTCCCGGCTGCCCGCCGTTCCGCCCGAGCTGGTGCTGCTGCCGTCGTGGATGCCGTTCAACATCTACGACTTCGCCTGCTGGGCCCGGCAGACAATCGTTCCGCTGTCGATCGTCCGCGCGCTGCGCCCGGTACGGGACCTCGGCTTCGCCGTCGACGAGCTGCACAGCCCGGCGATGGCACCGCGACCGCCCCGGCTCACCTCGCGGCCCGGTCTGCTGCACCGGCTCGACCGACTCGCCAACGGTTACGAGCGGATCGCCCGGGGACCGGTCCGCCGGCACGCCCTACGGCGCGCCGCCGAGTGGGTGGTGGCCCGGCAGGAGGCCGACGGCTCCTGGGGCGGTATCCAGCCGCCCTGGGTCTACTCGCTGATGGCACTGCACCTGCTCGGCTACCCACTGGACCACCCCGTGCTGCGGGCCGGCCTGACCGGGCTGGACCGGTTCACCGTGCGGGAGCAGACCCCGGACGGCCCGATCCGCCGGTTGGAGGCGTGTCAGTCGCCGGTGTGGGACACCGCCCTCGCCGTCATCGCGCTCTCCGACGCCGGCCTGCCGGCCGGGCACCCCGCGCTGGTTCGGGCGGGCGGCTGGCTGCTCGACGAGGAGATCCAGGTCCGCGGCGACTGGGCCGTCCGCCGGCCGCACACCCCGGTCGGCGGCTGGGCCTTCGAGTTCGACAACGACGGGTACGCCGACACCGACGACACCGCAGAGGTGATCATGGCGTTGCGGCGGACCGGTGTACCGGTCGAGCCGGCTGTGCTGCGCGCGACGCGGTGGCTGTTGGGCATGCAGTGCCGCGACGGCGGCTGGGCCGCGTTCGACGCGGACAACACCCGTGCGGTCGTCGGCGACCTGCCGTTCTGCGACTTCGGCGAGGTCATCGACCCGCCCAGCGCCGACGTGACCGCGCACATCGTGGAAGCACTGGCGGCGGAGAATCTCGCCGATACCGTGCCGCTGCGCCGCGCCGTGCGCTGGTTGCTGCGGGCCCAGGAGCCGGACGGCTCCTGGTTCGGCCGCTGGGGCGCCAACCACGTGTACGGCACCGGTGCGGCGGTGCCGGCCCTGGTCGCGGCCGGCCTGCCGCCCGGTCACCCGGCGCTCCGCCGGGCCGTCGACTGGCTGCTCGCCCACCAGAACCCGGACGGTGGGTGGGGCGAGGATCTGCGCTCCTACCGGGACCCGGCCTGGATCGGCCGCGGCGAGTCGACCGCGTCGCAGACCGCCTGGGCTCTGCTCGCGCTGCACGCCGCCGGCCACGGCGCGGGGGAGCCAGCGAGTCGCGGCGTGGGTTGGCTGGTCGACACCCAGCGCCCGGACGGCGGCTGGGACGAGCCGCAGTACACCGGCACAGGGTTCCCGGGCGACTTCTACATCAACTACGGGCTGTACCGGCTGGTCTTTCCGGTCAGCGCGCTCGGTCGGATCCTGGACGCGCGGGAGACCGGTGTCGGGGCCACGGTGACCCGGTGACCGGCCCGGACGGGATGCTCTACGCGCCGATGCGCCTGGAGGCCGCCGCGCTGCGGCGCGGCCTGCCCGACCGACCGGGACTGGCGCTGCGCCGCACCGGTGTCGGACCGCGGCGCGCTCGCTCGGCCGTCGCCGGCCAGCACAGCGGATCCGGCCCGGTCGCCGTCGCCGGCATCGGCGGGGGACTGGCCCACGGCCTGGCCCCCGGCGATGTCGTGGTGGCCAGCGAGGTACGCGCCGACCCGCTGACCCCGTACGGCCCGCCGCCCGTACTGCGAATGCCGGACGCCGCCCTGCTCGCCGCCGCGCTGCGCCGACGTGGCCTGCGGGTGCACGTCGGCCCGGTGGTCAGCACCCACCGGCTGGCCGACGGCGCGACCCGGGCCCGACTCGCGGCGACCGGCGCACTGATCGCCGACCTCGAATCGGCGTGGCTGCTGGCCGGCGTTTCGGCACCGACGGCCTGCGTCCGGGTGGTCGCCGACACCGCGGCTGGGGCCCTGTACCGGCCGTCCACCGTACGCCGGGTCCGAACCGCGCTGCGCGTGCTGCCGGCGGTCGCGGCGGCGCTTGCCGAGTGGGCGGCGGCGCACAGTGTCCAGCGGGTCGTACTGGCCTCCCCCCGATCCTTCTGCGCCGGAGTCGAGCGGGCGATCGCGGTGGTGGAGCAGGCGCTGCGCCGGCACGGCCCACCGGTCTACGTGCGCAAGCAGATCGTGCACAACGCCCGGGTGGTGGACGACCTGCGGGCACAGGGCGCGGTCTTCGTCGACGAACTGGACGAGGTCCCCGACGGGGCGCTCACCGTCTTCTCGGCGCACGGGGTCGCGCCGGCCGTACGCCAGGAAGCCGCCGACCGGCGCCTGCCGGTGATCGATGCCACCTGTCCCCTGGTCACGAAGGTGCACGCCGAGGCGCGCCGGTTCGTGGGCCGGGGCGACACGGTGCTGCTGATCGGGCACTCCGGACATGAGGAGACCGACGGCACCCTCGGCGAGGCGCCCGAGCACATCCGTCTGGTGCCCGACCCGGCCGCGGCCGAGACGGTGCGGGTGGACGACCCGGCCCGGGTGTCGTACCTGGTGCAGACCACGCTGGCGACCGACGAGGCGGCGGAGATCATCGCTGCGCTACGGCGGCGGTTCCCGGCGCTGTCCGGTCCCGGCTCGGACGACATCTGCTACGCCACCACGAACCGGCAACGAGCCGTCACCGCCGTCGCCGGGCAGGCCGACCTGGTCCTCGTGATCGGGTCGGCCAACTCCTCGAACTCTCGCCGCCTCGTGGAGGTGGCAGAGCGCGCCGGGTCCCGGGCGTATCTGGTGGACGACGTGGGCTGCGTGGACCTGCGCTGGCTGGACGGGGCGGCCACGGTCGGCGTCACCGCGGGCGCCTCGGCGCCCCCCGGGCTGGTCGACGAACTCGTCGCCGCCCTCACCGCACTCGGGGCGGGGGAGGTGAGTGAGCACACCGCTGCCGTGGAGGACGTGCGTTTCACCCTGCCGAAGGAGGTACGTCAGCCGTGAGTATGCCGTTGCGTCAGAGCCTGCGGGTCGCGCAATACCTGGTCGGGCAGAAGCTGCGCCGGCGGGAGAAGTTTCCTCTGCTGCTGGAACTGGAGCCGCTGTTCGCCTGCAACTTGAAGTGCGCGGGCTGTGGCAAGATCCAGCAGCCGGCGAGCCTGCTCAAGCGCCGGATGCCGGTGGAGCAGGCGTTGGCCGCCGTCGAGGAGTGCGGGGCGCCGATGATCTCCATTGCGGGTGGCGAGCCGCTCATGCACCCGGAGATCCACACCCTCGTCGCCGAACTCGTGCGGCGCAAGAAGTTCGTGTTCCTCTGCACCAACGCGGTGCTGCTGCCCAAGAAGATCGAGAAGTTCCGTCCATCGCCATACTTCGCCTTCACCGTGCACATCGACGGGCTGCGGGACCGGCACGACGCGTCGGTCTGCAAGGACGGGGTCTTCGACGAGGCAGTGGCGGCAGTGCGGGACGCGCAGCGGCGCGGCTTCCGGGTCACCACCAACACCACGTTCTTCAACACCGACACCCCGCAGACCGTCATCGAGGTGCTCAACTACCTCAACGACGACCTGCGCGTGGACGAGATGATGCTCTCGCCGGCGTACGCCTATGAGAAGGCGCCGGACCAGGAGCACTTCCTGGGCGTCACGGAGACCCGGGAGCTGTTCCGCAAGGCATTCGCCGGTGGCCGGCGGGCGCGCTGGCGGCTCAACCACTCGCCGCTGTTCCTGGATTTCCTGGAGGGCCGGGTCGACTTCCCGTGCACCGCGTGGGCGATCCCGTCGTACTCGCTGCTGGGCTGGCAGCGTCCCTGTTACCTGATGGCCGACGGCTACGCCGAAAGCTACCGGGAGCTGCTCGACTCGACCGACTGGGACAGCTACGGCCGGGGGCGCGATCCCCGCTGCGCGAACTGCATGGCGCACTGCGGCTACGAGCCGACCGCGGTGCTGGCCACCATGTCCTCGCTGCGTCAGTCGCTGCGGGCGGCCCGGATGAACTGAAACGGCGCGACCGCGGCAGATCGGACGGGTCAGCCGAACCGGCTGGCCAGGCGGCGGTACACCGCCGGCAGCAGGCCCTGTACCGCCACCGGCACCCGCAGCCAAGCCGGCAGGTAGACCTCCGCCCGGTTGCGGACGATCGCGTCGGTCACCGCCTCGGCCACCCGGTCCGGTGGTATCGGCCGGGGCCGGTTCCGGTGGTACGGCCGGCCCCGACGGTCGAAGAACGCTGTCCGCACCACGCCCGGCACGACCACGGTCACGCCGACCCGAGGGCAGGCGGATTCCAGTTGGAGGCTCCGCGCGAAGGCGTCCAGGCCAGCCTTGCTTGCCGCGTAGACGGCCTCCTCGGCCACTCCCAGTCGGCCCGCGATCGAGCCGACGAACACCAGGTGTCCGCCGCGGTGACACATTCCGGGCAGCAGCGCCCCGGTCAACTCGACCGGGGCCCGCAGGTTCACCGCGAGCACCTCCTCGGCACGCTCGGTCGGCATCGAGCCGAACGGTCCCGCCCAGCCGACGCCGGCATTGTTGACCAACACATCCACCCGGCCGTGCCGTTCCATCGCCCGCTCTGCCAGATCCCGGGCGGCGCCGGGCAGGGCCAGGTCGGCCCGCAGCGGGATCGCGCCGGTCTCGGCGGCGATCCGGTCCAGCCGGTCCGGGTCCCGGCCGACCGCGAGGACGTGGCTGCCCGCCCGGGTGAGCCGCCGTACCAGCGCGGCTCCGATGCCGGACGACGCGCCGGTGACCAGGACCACCGACCCGGTCAGACGCACCGGCGTACCCCCGGCGGCGCCGGACCGGCGGACACCGCGACGTCAGCCACCCGGTCACCACCGCCCACGGCTGCGTCGCCGTCGTCCCCGCCCGTGGCCACAGCGTCCCCGCCCGGGACCGTGGCGACGTCGGCGAGCAACTCGGCCAGGTCGGCGTGAAGCGCGGCCACGAAGGCGGCCCCGCTGTCGGCGAGCGACTCGTCCAGCAGCACGCCGATCTCGAAGGCACGGCCGCACCGCAGCACGCCGATGCCCACCGGTACTCCGTCGGCCAGGGCGACCACCGGGGTCGCCGTCCGCACCGACGCACCAGCCAGCCGGTGTGACCGAAACGGTGCCGGCATGTAGGAGACGATTACGTTGAGGTTCCGGCTGGTGTAGACGCGCCGGGCCGCCGCCGCGTGCAGCGGCGCGGGGAGGGCGCCCATCGCCCGCATCACCAGGCCGGCGGCCTCCGCCTCTCCGCTGACGAGCGCGGCGCGCAGCGACTCGCGTACGGCGGTGACCCGGTCGCGGGTCGCCGCCCGCTCCAGCGGGAGGTCGAGGCTGACGGCGCCGGTCCAGTTACCGTGGGTGGCCGCCCGCCGCCGTGGGCTGACGGAGACCGCGAACATCGCCCGCAGCCGTCGGGGCGCCGGCGCCGGGTGGACCCGGCCCAGCGCTCCGGCCGTGAGGGCCACCATCAGTTCGCTGGTGTGCGCGCCGCAGGCCCGGGCCGCGCGAAGGACGTCGGCGGCGGGCAGGCTCGCGGTGACCAGCCGCCGACGCGGCGAGCTGAGGGGCCGGTTGAGCGGGCTGCCCGGTGCGCGCCCCTGCGTGGCGAGGCGGATCAGTCCACGCGCGGTGAGCCGGGCCTGCCGAGCCACCTCCCGGAACCGATCGTCCGGACGGCCGCGCCGGCCCGGTGCACGTCCCGGGTACACAGCCGCGTCGGCCCGGTCGTCGGCCGCAGCCCTCGTCGGGGCAACGGTGTCGGGCGTGGTGCTCCGCGGTGGGGTCCGGTCGCCGGCCACGTCCATCAGGCGGTGCAGGACGCCGATCGCGGAGAGCCCGTCCCCGAGGCAGTGATGCAGCTTGACCGCGACCCGGGTACGGCCGTCGGGAAGGCCGCTGACCAGCAGCATCCGCCAGGGTGGGCGGTCGAGGGTCAGCGGCTGTGACCAGAACCGGTCCACCACGACAGTAGCGTCGTCCTCGGACCCGACCCGGACCTCGTCGAGGTGCGCGGCGGCGTCGGCGTGCCGGTCGACGACCCAACCCGGCCGGCGCCACCGGCCGCGCGACACCAGGCGACGTCGCAGGGTCGCAATCGCGGGCAGCCGCCGGACCAGCAACGCGGTCAGGTCCGCCCGGGTGAGCGGTCGGCCGTCGGGGTGCGGGTCCAGATCCAGCACGGCGCCGATCTGCTGGGCCACCGTGGGCGACTGCACGTGCAGGAAGAACGCGTCCTGCGCGCGCAGCGGCCAGCTCGGCGGCCTGCCGTTGGGCCCCCGTCCACCGGGCCGCGAAGCGCCCGGCGCCGCCGCCTCTGCCGGCGGTCGCCCATGGGCCAGCGCCGGCAGCCCGAGGTACGGCAGGAACGACCCGGGTGGGACCTCGGCCAGGCGGGCCGGCGGTCGATCGACCAGCCAGGTACGAACGCAGGCGACGAGAGCAGCCGGATCCTGGGCGGTCTCGGCGAGCCCCGCGGCGGTCATGAGCGCCGCGTTGGCGGCCCCGTGCGCGGCGATGGGCCGGTACATCACGACCGGCGTACCGGTGGCCCACGCCTCCAGCGCGGTGGCCCCACCGGCGTTGGTGACCAGCAGTTGAGCGGCTCGCAGCAGGGTCGGCATGTCGTCGACCCACCGGCGGACCACCAGCCGGCCCGGGGGAGTGTTCAACGCCTCCAACCGGTCGGCGAGCCCTTCGTTGCGCCCGCAGACGGCGACGAGCTGCACCGCGTCCCCGATGCTGACCAGCGCGGCGATCGCCTCCTCCACCGCACCGAAGCCGTACGAGCCGCAGGCGACCACCACCGGTGGTCGTTCCGGGTCGAGGCCGCAGCGCCGGGCTGCTTCGACCCGGTCGCCGGGATGGAACCGATCGAGTACCGGTGGGGCGCAGACGCCGAGCGGTGCTCCGGGCGCGGCGACCGCCGCCACCGGCAGCGCCGACGGATGCACCACGATGTTCAGGTCGAGCTGCGGATAGACCCAGAAGGGGTGCGGGGCGAAGTCGGAAACCCAGGCGCCCATCGGCACGTCGAGCCCGCGATGCCGGCGCAGCCAGGCCAGCCCGGCACTGCCCAGCGGATAGGTCGAGACGATCAGGTCGGGGTCGAACGCCTCGATGGTTCCCACGAGCCGGCGGCCCGCCCAGGCGCCGGTAAACCATTTCGAGGCCATGGCGAACCAGCGGTGCCGCCAGAGCGAGGCCCAGAAGAACTCGTACAACCAGGGTGTCAACGCGACATTTGTCACGTAGGTACGCCGGAAGCCACGGCCGACGCCCGGCCCCATGGCGCTGAGCGTGTCCACCCAGCCGACTCGGCTCCCCGGCCAGAGCGCGTGTACGCGCTCCTCCAGCGCCCGGCCGGTGGCGTCGTGGCCACCGCCGATGTCGGCCGAGACGACCAGCACCCGCCGGGCTGTCCGCTCGGCCGGCTCGGACCCGTCGGGCGGCGCCGGCCGACTCGTCGCCTTCACCGGCCGCTCGCACGGCCGGGGCGATACCCGGCCGAAGACGGGTATGCGCAGGTGCCCCGGGCGGTCCCGTCCGGCGTCCAGGACCACGGGAATCCGTCATGGCCTTCGGTTTCGTGCTCGCGATCATCGCCGCGTCGTGCAGCGCCATCGCGGCGATCGTGCAGTCGGTCGGCGCCCGCCGGGTGGCGGCCACCGAGCACCTCGATCCGCGCCTTCTGCTGCGGTTGGTACGCAACGGCCTCTACGCGACGGGTCTGGCGCTGGACGGCGCGTCCTCGCTGCTCACCTTCACCGCGCTGCGGACCACGCCGCTCTTCGCCGTGCAGGCGGTGCAGGCGACCAACCTGGGGATGGTCGCGCTCATCGCCCTGCTCGTGCTGCGGATCCGGCTCGGCGCCCGGGACTGGGTGGCGATCGGTGCGGTGGTGGTGGGCCTGGTGCTCCTCGTGATCACGGCGGCCAGCCGGCCACCCGGCGAGGTGCCGGCGTCGGCCGGCTGGTGGCTGCTCGTGGCGGTGCTCGCCCTGGCCGTCCTGGCGTACCTGGGTAGTCCGCGAATGTCCGGGCCGGCCGTGCCGGGTCTCCTCGCCGGGCTGTCGTTCGGCTGCGCGGCGCTCGGCGCCCGGCTGATCGGCGGGGCCGGAACCGTCGGCGACGTGCTGGCCAGCCCGGCCACGTACGCCGTGGTGCTGGCGGGGCTGACCGGCCTGCTGCTCTATGCCACCGCCCTGCAGCGTGGCACGGTCACCGTGGCCTCCGCGTCGACGATCCTCGGGCAGACCGTGGGCCCGGCGGCGGCCGGCTGGCTGCTGCTCGATGATGGGGTACGGCCCGGGTCCGTTCCCGTGGCGGCGGTGGGGTTCGCGCTGGCCGTCGCCGGGGCGGTCGCGCTCGCTCGGCACGCCGAGCCGCACCCGCCGCAGCACGAGGAGGCGATCCGCAGCCGGTGCTGAACCGGGACGCGCGGACGCGGTCGCTGACATGTGGGCGCTCCCAGGCGGTACGCGGCAAAGGGGCATCGCCCCTTTTCAGGACGATCGTCAGCTTAACGAGCGAATTGCGGGTTACTGGGATAATTTCGACTCTCGGCATCGGCTACGAGGCGGACCAGCGGAGCCGAGCCGTCGCAGCGAGCCGCCCCATCAGGGGTCGGTCGGGATGGTCGGCGAACAGGCACCGGACGACCCGTTTGACCCGGTCCGAACAGGGAAACCGCGAGCCACCGGAAACGCGGACGAGCGGCCGACTCGACGGCCTGGTCGCGTTGCTGCTGCGTCAGCGCGGACCGACACGTGACGACAATCCGTGATGGAGGAGGCAGCCCAGGTGAGCGGACCGACTGGCGCACGATGAACGCGGCGTGGGAGATGGCGGCCGGGATACCGATCGCCCTCGGCGCCGCAGCGGCGTTCGCCGGGTCGTCGGTCCTGCAGTTCCGCGCCTCCCACCAGGTGCCCGAGGCTCCGGCCGGCCGGCCGAGCCTGCTGTTGGCGCTGTTCCGCCTACGGGGCTGGCGATGGTCCGTGGTGCTTGCGGCGGCGGCGTTCGCCCTCCAGGTTGTGGCGCTGAGCCTGATCCCACTGATCCTGGTCCAGCCACTGCTTGTGACCGGGCTGGTCTGGTACATCCTGCTGTTCGCCGCGGCCGGGCACGCCCGCGTCGACCGCACGTTGCTCCTGGAGTCGATGCTCTGCCTGCTCGGGCTCGCCGCCTTCCTGGTGATTGCCCGGCCTACCCGTGGTCAGGGCCATGGACTCGAATCGTTCTCGTCGGCGTTCCTGCTCTGCGTTGCCGTGGTCGTCGGCGTGGGACTGAGCGTGGTGGCCGCGCTGGGGCTGGACCGGCGCTGGCGACCGCTGCCCCTGGCAATCGCGTCCGGCATCTGTTACGGCGTAACGGCCGGCCTGATCAGCAGCCTGGCGTTCCACCTCGAGGAGAGCCCGGCGGCGATCTTCGGTCAGTGGCAGGTGTACGCCATCGCCGTGCTTGGCCCGTTCGGGGTGCTGCTCAGCCAGAATGCCTACCAGGCCGGCCCGATGGGCGCACCCGCGCTGGCCGCCATCACGGTCACCGACCCCTTGGTGGCCATCCTGGTCGGGCTGCTCTGGCTAGACGAGGCAATCCGCACCGGCCCGTTGCCCCTCCTTGGTCAGGCGCTCGCCTTGGCCCTCGTGGTGATCGCGGTCTTCCTGCTCGCCAGGCGGGCGCCGCACGTCAAGGGCGCCTAGGTTCGGACAACGATGGTGCGCCGCACCGGTCGTTCAGCACGTCAGCCAGGAGCGACCACGGAATGTTGCTTCCCGGCAGGAGCACGCCTACCGGACCCGCCAGGCCGTCACTGGCCTCCCACCGGAACGGGAGCAGACCCGGTTCCGCGGTCGTTGCTGGGCTGCCGAGGAGATGACGCGGGGATGGCGTTGTCGATGAGAACGGCGGCGATGGTGGCGGCGGTGGGGAAGGACTCGCTGTTGAGGACTCGGGTGCGGGCCGAGGCGCCGTCGATGAGCAGCGCCAGTTGTTCGCCGAGCTGCTCGGGGTTGGTGGCGCCGGCTTCGCGGGCGGTTTCGGTGAGCCGGGCGGCGATGGCGGTCTTGTAGTCGCGTGCGTACTGGGATGCGGGGTGTTGGGGGTCGTGGAGCTCGACGGCCGCCGCGATGTACGGGCACAGGGGCGTGGAGGCGGGAATCTCGAAGGCGGCGAGGAGTCGTTCGCGGGGTGTGAGGTCGGTGCGGTCGAACACTCCGGGCATGACGTCGGGATCGAATCGACGCAGGTATTCGGCGACGAGTTCGTCCTTGCTCGTGAAGTGCTTGTAGGCCGTGCGCTTGGACACCTGGGCCACGGCGCAGAGCTGGTCCATGCCTGTGCGGTTGATGCCGTGATCGCGGAAGAGCTGCTGTGACGCGCTGAGGATGCGCTCGCGTGCGCCCCTGCCGCGGCGCCGGCCCTGGGGGCCCTTCTCCAACTCCGTCATGCCTCCAGTATAGGTCGTTGGATACGGACCGGTGTACATAGCTTGTGCCCCGACCAGTCGCTGGGGTAAGTTAAGTACACGGACTGGTGTACATAAGGGCCGGGTTGTTTCGGATATCCATCAACTCAACGGAGTGATCGTGGGAAAGCTCGATGGCAAGGTAGCGGTGATCACTGGCGGATCCACCGGCATGGCACTGGCCGGCGCCAAACTGTTCGTCGAGGAAGGAGCGCACGTCTTCATCCAGGCCCGGCGGCAGGAAGCACTCGACGATGCCGTCAAGCTGATCGGCCGCAACATCACCGCCGTCCAGGGTGACGCGGCCGAACTGGACGACCTGGACCGCTTGTACGACACCGTCAAGCGGGAAAAGGGCTCGATCGACGTGCTGTGGGCCAGCGCCGGAATGGGCGAACCCGCCGTCCTCGGCGAGATCACCGAGGAACAGTTCCACCGCGCCTTCTCGCTCAACGCGCGCGGCACTCTGTTCACCGTGCAGAAGGCGCTGCCGCTGATCAATGACAACGGCTCGATCTTCATGACCGGATCCAACGCCTCTCTCGGCGCCTTCCCCGGCTGGAGCCTCTACGCGGGAAGCAAGGCCGTCCAGCAGGCCTGGGCCCGCGTCTGGCTCAACGAACTGCGCGACCGCAAGATCCGGGTCAACGTCCTGACCCCCGGCCAGGTCGCCACCGCCAAGCAGGAAGAACTGTTCGACGAGGCAACGAAGGCCGCGTTCGAGTCCCTCATCCCCCGGGGAAAGATGGGCCGCCCCGAAGAAATCGCCACCGTCGCCCTGTTCCTCGCCTCCGACGACTCCAGCTACGTCAACGGCCTGGAACTGGTCGCCGACGGCGGCACCACCGCCATCTGAACCACGCCAGGAATGCCGCGGGCGCTGCGCCCGACCCGGACGAACGAGACAGCGACTTCGAGAACAGGAAGAAAGCAGACCTCATGAGCAGCATCACCCTCATCGGTACGGGGAACATGGCCCGTACCATCGGCACGCTCGCGGTGGCGGGCGGCAACACCGTCGAGGTCATGGGACGCGATCAGTCCAAGGCCGATGATCTGGCCAAGGCTCTGGGCGGCGGAGCTACGACGGGCACGTGGGGCGCCGTCCCGGCCGGGGACATCGTCATCACGGCCCTGTTGTACGACGGTGTCGTCCCGGTCGTCGCCACGTACGGGGACGCCCTCGCCGGCAAGGTCATCGTCGACATCAGCAACCCCTTCAACGCCACGTTCGACGGACTGACCCACAGCGAGGAAACCTCGATCGCGCAGGAGGTCGCCAAGGTGGCCCCGACTAGCGCCAGCGTGGTGAAGGCGTTCAACACCATCTTCCGTAATGTCCTGGAGAAGGGCCGGCCCGACGTCTTCATCGCTGGTGACAATGCGCAGGCAAAGGCGGGCGTGGCGGCATTCATCGAGAGCCTCGGGCTGCGCCCGTTCGACGTCGGCGGCCTGAAAATGGCGCACTGGCTGGAAGGAATGGGCGTGGTGACGGTGGGCCTCGCCGGGAACGGTGTCGGCCACTGGGACTTCGCCCTCGGCGTCAACGAAATTTCCGGCTGAGCTAGGGGCGAGCAGTCGGCGAACGAGGCGCCGTGTGGCTCGGACCGGCGAAACCGAGGCCCGATCCGGGCATGCAGCCGGTCCAACTCTCCGTGGTGCCGGGCTCTGGCCATTCCGCCATTCCGTCGATACACACCGATCCCCAAAGGCGCTATTCGGCTGACGCCGCTTCCTTCGAAGGGTGAGGTTTTCCAGCGATCGGGGTGTCCTTACATCCAATGATCAGCAAGGGCAAGGCCGACGGCATCCGATGAGTAAACAAGGGGGCAAGCTGTCGCGCCGTAATGACGGATGCCTATTGCGCACGCTATTCCTGCGGCCATATTCTACGCATCCAATCGGGCGCCGCGGGTGGTTTGCCCGGGCTCTGCTGACAGGAGATGACGTGCTTAGACGCGTTTCCACGCTGGGGGTCGCCCTGCTGGCCTGCTTCGCGTTCGCCGGCGTGACCGCCATGCCGGCGCAGGCATGGCTCCCCGAGTGCCCCATCGACTCGGAGTGTGGCGGTGGCGGTGGCGGTGAGGGGGGTGGCGGCGGCACCTCACCCGCTCCGACCTACAACTTGCAGGGCGTCATCCAGTTGGAAGACACCGGTCACGAAGGAAGCTGGCCACTGCGCCAGGGTGGCATAAAGGTCCGCGGATACTCCCGCCTCGCCACGTGGGGCAACGACCGGGTGGACGCCAACTACATCAACGTCCGGTGCTCGGCCACCGTGCTCAGCTACTCCACCCACGACTATGACTCGGAGAACAACGGGGCCCTCGTCGACGTGACCTTCTGGTCTCCGACCGTCCCCGTCACCGGCGTTCCCGTCCAGTCCCGCACGGTCACCGTCAACTGCATCCACCATGCCGAGAAGAACGGCGTCAACTACGACACCACCAGTACCGCCCAATTCATCATCCCCGAGTGAATTCCCAGCCGGGGCGGTCCAGACCGGACCGTCCCGGCTGTCTTCGGCATATCTCGGACGCCCCGCCCGCGCGCCGCGATGGCTGGCACTGTGCCGTTCAGTGCCCGGCGCGTCGAGGTGTGCCGCGCACAGGCCCTTCGCTGCCAGCTCGCTCCTACCCGCGGGCAGCCACCCGGTGCTGCCGTGGGCTCACCCCACGGCGGCGCTTGAAGGCGGTGCTCAGGGCGAAAGGGCTGCCGTACCCGACCTGGTGGGCGACCGCACCGACGGTGGCGTCCGGTTCGCGGAGCAGGTCGGCGGCGAGAGCCAGTCGCCACTCGGTGAGGTACGTCATGGGTGGTTCGCCGACCAGCGCGGTGAACCGGCGGGCCAGCGCGGCCCGGGAAACCCCGCTCTGGGCAGCCAGGGATGCCACGGTCCAGGGTCTCGCGGGGTTGTTGTGCAGCAGTTGAAGGGCCCGGCCGACCACAGGGTCGCTGTGTGCGCGGTACCAAGCCGGGGCCTTGGCCCCGGGTTGGGCGAACCATTCACGCAGCGTGGCGATCAGCAGCAGGTCGAGAAGGCGGTCGAGCACGGCTTCCTGACCGGGGTCGTCCTTCACGATCTCGGTGGCCAGGAGCGGGACCAGCGGGGTGTCCCAGGATTCGCGCCCGACGACCACCAGCGGCGGCAGCGCGCCCAGCAGCCGCTGATCAACTGCGCCGTGCATCGTGTACGTGCCGGTGAGCAGGATCGTCGACCCGTCCAGCCCGTTACCCCACGTCCGCACACCCAGCTGGGTCATCTCGAACAGTTCCTGGCCGTCCGGACTGGTGCACCGCTGACCCTCGTGGATGATCACCTGTGGCGCCGTGGCCGGGTTGTCGGCGACGGTGTACGGGCCGGGGCCGCGCATGATCGCCACGTCTCCGGGGCCGAGCCGTACGGCCGCGCCCTCTTCGGGAACGATCCAGGCGTCGCCCCGGACGTTGGCCAGCAGGGTGAGCGGCGCCTCGTCCTTGATGGCGATCGACCAGGGTGGCGTCAGGATCGAGCGGAGCAGGAACGCGCCCTGCGCCCGGGGCCCGTCGAGCAGACCGGAGACAGCATCCACGTAGACGATTGAACATGAGAGTGCGCGTCTTGGCTATGTGCAGTCTCACCGATCCGCACTTCAATGGTCCGTATGACGAACAAGCGAGAGCAGAAGACGATCCTGGTCCTGGGCGGCACGGGCAAAACCGGCCGTCGCGTCGTAGAGCGACTGCGGGGCAGGGGAGTGCCGGTCCGGGTCGGTTCCCGGGTCGCCGAACGGGCCTTCGACTGGACGGACCGGACGACCTGGGCGCCCGTGCTCCGAGATGTCGGCGCCGTGTACGTATCTTTCCACCCGGATCTCGCCGTGCCGGGTGCCCCCGAGACGGTCGGCGCGTTCGCCGATCTCGCGGTGGCCTCCGGGGTCTCCCGGCTGGTGCTGCTGTCCGGCCGGGGTGAAGAGGAGGCGCAGGCGGCCGAGAAGCTGATCCAATCCGCCGGCGTCGAGTGGACGATTCTGCGGTCGAGTTGGTTCAACCAGAACTTCAGCGAGGACTACCTGCGAGAGCCGGTCCTGGGCGGCGAGGTGGCTCTCCCGGTTTCGACCGTGCCCGAGCCGTTCGTGGACGCCGACGACATCGCCGAGGTGGCCGTGACGGCACTCATCGAGGACGGACACGCGGGACAGCTCTACGAGTTGACCGGCCCGCGGCTGCTCACCTTCGCCGACGCGGTAGCCGAGATCGCCGGGGCAACCGGCCGGCGCATCGACTTCCTCTCGGTCTCTATCGAGGATTACACGGGGGCGTTGACCGCCGAGGGCGTGCCGGTGGAGGTCATCGAGTTGCTGACGTACCTGTTCACGGCCGTCCTCGACGGTCGCAACGCCCACGTTGCCGACGGGGTGCAGCGTGCCCTGGGCCGTCCGCCGCGCGACTTCGCCGACTACGCCAAGGACGCGGCCGCCGCCGGCGCCTGGAACAGGGCGTAACGCGCGCCACTCCGAACGACAGCGGCCCCCGAGGTCGCCCCGTCGAGGGCTTCGGCGGCTATGCCTCGCCACCCGGCCCGGCGTCGTGGCGTCCGGTGCTGCCGTCGCCCTGCGGGTCACCAGCGTCGGTGTGTCCTTGAGCGCGGTTCCGAATCCCGCCGAAGGCGATCGCGAAGGCGATGCCGATGGCGACGCCGAAGGCCACGCCGACCGCCGCGCCGAACGAGGAAATGCCGATCACCAGACCGAGCAGGATGCCGGCCGGCCACGCCCAGGCATTGGACTGAGTCTTGTCCGTCTTCTCTGCTGCTGCCATCCCCGGATTTTATTCACCAGCATCACCCCGGTGAGGGCCGCGCATCTTCCTGACTGCTCGCATCGTCGGTCCCACGTCAGCTGATCCGGTCGATGATGGTGTCGCGGCCCGGGCCCTCGAGCTGATCGAGGTACGCACGTCGACCTGCCATCGTCATCACCAGGGCCAGTGTTGGACCGGCCACCTCCGGACCCGCACCGGTGGTGAACGGACCGTCCGTCGCCTGCATCCGTAGCCCTGACGCGAGGGTCTTGCTGGCGACGGTGAAGTTGCGCCGGGCGTAGAACTCCGCCACCGCCGTCAACGCTTCGACGTCCGGCTCTGTGCTGATTCCCAACGGGTACCGAATGTCCTGGCCGTGTACCAGCACCTCACCGAGGTAGGCCGCGATGTCCCCCGTGGGGGCCGTGGTGGCGTCGATGACGGCTTCGAAGTTGTTGAGCGTTTCGGCGGGGGTGGTGCCCAGATGCTCGCGCAGACGACGCTCGTTGTGGACCGCCGGGCGGAACCCGGCGCTCACGATGCTCCGGATCCACAGCCATCGGCCCGTGGTGGCGGCGGCGGTGAGGTGGGCGACGACGTGTTCCACGTCCCAGCCGCCGCACAACGTCGGTCGACGCCACTGGTCCTGGCTGAGAACGGACAGATCGTCGGCCAGGCTTCGACGTGCCGCATGGGTGAGACCCCAGAGCCGAGCCTCGGTTCCGCCTGTCATGGCGTTGACCTTTCGGTTGGATCCGTTGGTGGGTGCGATGACCCCCTGCGACTCGGCAGGCCGATCGCCAGCATGGCACCAGCGTGCCAGCTCTGCCGTGTCCTGCAGTGGTTGCCCGCCGCGTCGGCCCTGCTACGCAAACCCCTAGCACGTCGGTCAGCTGGCCGTGGCCTGAATCGGGGAGCACGGTGGCATCTCTCGTCGGCCGTCAGGCTCTTCAGTCATTGGGGTGCGTCTTGTCTGTGGGCGGCGCGGCGACGTGGTACGACTGCTTGAGCGACAAAGCCGACGAAGCGGGCGGGCCAGTGACGAGGAACAGAGTGGCCAGTTTGCTGCGGAGGCGTGACAGTTCGCAGCGGCCGACCTTCCTGGAACTGTTCTTCGATCTTGTGTTCGTCTTCGCGCTCACCCGGATCGTGAACGAGTTGGTGCTGGACTACACCAGGGGTCACGTCGCGGAGCGGTTGACCACTTCCCTCGCGGAGAACGGTGAGACGCTGCTGTTGCTCCTGGCCGTTTGGTGGATCTGGACCCAGACGGCATGGATGACCAGCAGATTCGATCCGTTCCAGCCGGCGATCCAGTTCGTTGTCCTCGCGACGATGTATGGGAGCCTGCTCCTGGCGGTCGCGATTTCGGGGGCTCTCGCCGAGACTGGCCTGCTGTTCGCGAGCACCTACGTCGCGATCCAGGTGGGCCGCACACTTTTCTTCGTTGCCATCGTGCGGGGTCACCATCTGCGTCGCGTCAACATGCTGGCGCTCGTCTGGTTCGTCGCGTCGGCTGTGCCGTGGCTCGCCGGAGCGTTCGCGCCCGAGGTGACGCGCAATTCACTGTGGACGCTTGCCCTGGCGATCGACTACCTGGGGGCCAGATTCGGCTGGCCGGTACCGGGGCTGGGTCGCTCACAGGTGTCCCCGTGGGCTGGTGCGGGCGAGCACCTGGCCGAACGCTACTGGCAGCTCGTCATCGTCGCGCTTGGTGAGACGATCCTGACGTCCGGGTCGAGTCTTCTCCGCGGTCCGATCGTGGCTCAACGAATGTTGGCCCTTACATTGGCGTTCCTCACCACGGTGTTGCTGTGGCGGATCTACTTCTACCGAGCCGGTCAAATCCTGGGCGAGGCCATCGCGACATCCGCTGACCCCGGCCGGCTCGGTCGGTTGGCCGAGTTCGCACACCTGCTCATGGTCTCCGGCATTCTCGCGACCTCGGCCGGCTCCGAACTCGTCCTCATAGATCCATCCGGAGACGCCAAACCCGCCTGGGTCGGGGCCATCCTCGGCGGGCCTGCGCTCTACCTCGCCGGGCGCTCAGTATTCGAGTATGTGGCCTTCGCCCGGGTGTCCCGGCCACGGCCGATCGGGATCCTCGTCCTCGCGGTCCTGGCGCCGATCATGGTCGGCCTGCCGCCGCTCGGGGTCGCCGCAGCAGCTGTCGCTGTCCTGCTCGGCGTCGCCGTCTCGGACACGACCCGAGCCCACGGACGTCCACTCGAGGAGGCCTCACCGCCACGCTGACGCGCGCGCCTGGTGGTGGAACAGAGCACGATTGAATAAGCGCGCCCGGCGGGCGGAATGAGATCGTGGCGGCGCGACGCGGCGGCGGCCGCGCCGCCCGGGGCGCCGGCAGTCGTGTTCGGCACGAGCGCCGCCCGACCGGTCCACGACTCACGGCTGAGAGGCATGGCGACCATGGCGCACATCGACCTGGGGATCGACGAGAAGCAGTTCCCCGGCATATCCGGTCCGATGCGGTACCGCCCGGAGACGGCGAAGCCGCTCAACGAACTGGCCGAGGTGCTGCTGCGCGCCCCTCACTCGCTCCCGGCCGGCGAGCGCGAGCTGATCGCGGCGTACGTCTCCGGGCGCAACGAGTGCACCTTCTGCTGCGCGTCGCACTCGGCGTTCGCCGCGGCACAGCTCGACGAGGGCATGACCCTCGTCGACCAGGTGCGCGCCGACCTCGACAGCGCTCCGATCTCGGCCAAACTGCGGGCGCTGCTGCGCATCGCCGGTGCGGTACAGATCAGTGGCCGCAACGTCACCACAGAGCTGGTCGCCAACGCCCGCGCGGAGGGCGCCAGCGACCTGGAGATCCACGACACGGTCCTGATCGCTGCCGCGTTCTGCATGTTCAACCGGTACGTCGACGGGCTCGGCACTTTCGCGCCCGAGGGGCAGGACGCCTACGCCGAGTCCACGCGTCGGATCGTCGAGTTCGGCTACGGGTCGGCCATCGTGCAGCCGGCGGGTGAACCGGCTGCCTGAGCACAGACAAGGGTGACCACACCCCGATCCCCCTGCGATGGTCGACGGACACGCCTGGCCAGGCCCGTCACCCGTGAGGTTGGAGGGATCGATGGACGACCCACGCCGTCTGCTCGACGCCGCGACGCAGCTCAAAGCAGACATGGTCGACCGGCTGGGCACGCTCGTCGCGTCCGAGTCGGCACCGGGTTCGCTGCCTCACCTGGAGTCCTGTGCCGATCTGCTCGCCCGCTGGGGTGAGGAAGCGCTCGGCCGGCCCGCCCGTCGCGTCGTGATCGACGGCCTGCCGCACCTGCTGTGGCCGGCTGCCGACCAGCGGGTGCTGCTCCTGGGCCATTTCGACACCGTCTTCCCGGTCGACACGATCCGGTCCCGGCCCTTCACCGTCCGCAAGGACGTCGCGACCGGGCCGGGCGTGTGCGACATGAAGGGCGGCATCGTGCAGATGTTCACGGCACTGCGCCTGGTCGAGGACACCTCGGCGGTCGGCGTGCTGCTCACCTGCGACGAGGAGTCCGGGTCCGTCACGTCACGGCCACTGATCGAACGTGAGGCACGGCGTTCGGGTGCGGTTCTCGTCTGCGAGGCGGCCACCCCGGACGGGCAGGTAAAGGTGGCCCGGAAGGGCGGGTCGGTCTACCGCGTCATCGTCGAGGGTCGCGCCGCCCACGCGGGCACCGAACCACAGCGCGGAGTGAACGCCACGGTCGAGGTCGCCCACCAGGTTCTCACGCTGGGTGCGCTCGGCGCGATGGACAGCGGCGGCACCTCCGTCACACCGACCCTGCTCTCCGCCGGCACCACGACGAACACGGTGCCGGAGCGCGCCAGCCTGGCCGTCGACGTGCGAGCCTGGACCAGGGACGAGCTGGAACGCGTCGATCACGCCATCCGCGGGCTGGTGCCGTTCCTGCCCGAGGCGACGTTGGCCGTGCAGGGCGGGATCAACCGTTACCCGATGTCCGAGGAGCTGGCGCGACCGCTCCTGAAGCTGGCCCAGTCGGTCGCCCACCGGCTTGGCATCCGGGGCCTCGTCGGTGCGTACGCGGCCGGCGCGTCCGACGGCAACTTCACCGCCGCGTTGGGCGTACCGACCCTGGACGGCCTGGGCGCGGTGGGCGGTGGAGCGCACGCCGCCGGCGAGTATGTCTGCCTCGACCGGATGCCGGAGCGCACGGCGCTTCTGGCCGGACTCGTCGACGTGTTGTCCACGATGGAGGGTTTCGGACCACGACCCATTGACGACATCCCATAGTCTGGCTCAGCGCCGGCGAACGACCGGCAGCGAGGGGCCGGCGTCGGCATGACTACGGAACAGCGCTCGGGATCACCCATTCCCCTGCTCGGGGTCGAGGAGGAGTTCCTCGTCGTCGACGTCGACCGGGGTGAGGTCGTGCCGGAGGCGGCCACAGTCGTCGACCGCGCGCGTCCGGCCCTCGGCACCCGGGTGGGTGGCGAGATCACCAAGCTTCAGGTCGAGACCCGCACCGACCCGTGTCGGAGCCTGGACGCCCTGAGCACGCAGCTCGTCGAAGGTCGGGCCGCAGTCCAGGCCGCAGCGCTGTCGGCGGGTCTGCGGGTGATCGCGAGCGGCTCGCCGGTGCTCGGCCGTGCGGTGCCGCCGCCCATCACCGAAGGGCCGCGCCAGGATCGCGGCACCGCCACCTTCCGTGGGCTGCACGACGAGCTGGCGATCTGCGCCGTCCACGTCCACGTGGAGGAGCCCGACCGGGACCGCGCCGTGCTGATCGGCAACCACCTGCGCCAGCACCTGCCGGTGTTTCTCGCACTCACGGCCAACTCGCCCTACTGGTCCGAGCGCGACACCGGATACGCGAGTTGGCGCAGCGTCACCTGGGGGCGGTGGCCGGTGGCCGGCGCGCCTCCGTTGCTGAGGTCCGCGCAGCAGTACGACGACTACGTGGACATGCTGCTCGAGGCGGGCGCGCTGGTCGACCGGGGCACGATCTTCTGGGATCTCCGCCTGTCGACGAACCACCCGACACTCGAGGTGAGGGTGGCCGACGTGCCCCTGACCGCCGCCGAGTCCGCGGCCCTGGCCGCCCTGGTGCGGGCGCTGGTGGTCGTCGCCGGTGACGCCGTCGACCGGGGCGACGAGGGACCGGAACTGGTCCCCGAGCTGATGCGGCTCGCGTACTGGCGCGCCGCCCGCGACGGGATGGGCGGGCACGGCGTCGACGTCGTCACCGGCCGGCTGCTGCCCGCCGCGGCGCTCGCCGGTCGGCTGGTCGAGCTCGCCCGACCGGCGCTGCACGAGGCGGGCGACTGCGAGCGGGTCGAGGACTGGCTGACACACCTCGCCACGAACGGCGACGGAGCGACCCGCCAGCGGGCCGCCGCGGCACTGCGCGGCCGTCTGACCGACGTGGTCGACGAGATCGCCAACCAGACCGCCCCGAACGTGCCTTCTCGTGAAGACAGCACGACCGCGTAACGAGAAACCGCTGGCCTCGGAGATGCTAAGGGAACCGGTTGCCGTGGCAGTCTGCCCTGCCACGGCAACCGGCACACCTGATCAGTGGAGGCCACAGGTGACCGAGGCAGACCTGCAATCCAGGGTTCCGATCCAACACACCCCGATGCGGCCGGCGGACATGGTGCGCGAGGCGGAGGCGTTCGCGGAACGGATGGCGCGGCGCCGTTCCGTGCGGGACTTCGCCACCGACCCCGTCCCCGACGGGGTGATCGAGGCCGCGATCCGGGCCGCTTCGACCGCACCCAGTGGTGCCAATGTCCAGCCGTGGCGGTTCGTCGTCCTGACCGACCCGGCCCGCAAGCGCCGGCTGCGCGAGGCCGCGGAGGCCGAGGAACGTGCGTTCTACGATCGCCGCGCCTCACCGGAGTGGCTGGATGCGATCGCCGGGCTCGGCACCGACTGGCGGAAGCCGTTCCTGGAGACCGCACCGGCCGTCATCGTCGTGTTCGAGATACACCAGGGGCCACACAGCCCGAAGCCGTACTACGTCAAGGAATCCGTGGGCATCGCCGTCGGTCTGCTGATCACGGCTCTGCACCACTGCGGCCTGGTCACGCTGACCCACACGCCCAGCCCGATGCGATTCCTCAACGAGGTCTGTGAGCGGCCGCCGGAGGAGCGCCCGTACGTCGTCATGCCGGTCGGGTATCCCACGCCGGACGCTCACGTCCCCGACCTGACCCGCAAGCCCCTCGACGAGGTCATGATCCGCTGGTGAGGTCCCTGGTCAGGAACTCGACCAACGGCTCGACGTGCCGGTCCGGGCGTCGCCACTCGGCCAGTAGATCCTCCAGCAGGTGCTGCTCGGCGAGCAGTTCCGCTCCGCGGTACCGCCGGATCACCGGGTGGATGAAGGCGCTCTCCCGCGCCCGGTCGGGGGTCGGGTGCCGGTCGATGGCGAAGACGTCACCGTAGTCGTCGCGGCCCCACCGTAGCGCGAGCGTGTACCACTGCGTGGCGGCCGCGAAACGCTCCACGGCGTAGTCCTCGGGCAGGTCCTCGTAGTGGTGGAAGTCGCCGGTGGCGTCGTCGCGCACGAGGACGTCGCAAAGGTATTCGAACTGGGTCCACAGCGCCGAGGACCAGTTCACCCGGTCGAGCATCAGCTTGGCCAGCGACGCGGCGTCCGCCGGCGTCGTCGTGTACGACAACGGCACGTCGTCGTACCGCTCCCGAAGGATCCGGGTGAACGTGCGGAGGTTGTACCGGAAGCCGTCGATGAACGGCGACGACGCATGCTTGACGTCCCGGGCCTGGGCGATCGTGCCGGCGAAGTAGAGGTCGTCGATGTTGCTCGACTGCCAGTCGGGGCGTAGGCCGGGCATACGGCCGTCCCGCACCATGTCGGGACGGGACGTCTCGTCGAACACCGTGGTGTCCATCCGGAAGCCGGTGCACCGCAACACCGTGTGGTAGTCGAGCACGGCGGTCTCACCCTCGGCGTGGGTGTACGTGATCGACACCTGGAAGCGCCCGTCGACGGGCCGGATCTCGTCGATCGTGCAGTCGAGTACCGAGTGCAGTGTCTTGAACTGGTAGCTGTCGAGGATTGCGCCGTACTGGCCACGGACGTCGCCGGGGTGTTTGGTGTTCCACGCGAGCCGCAGGGGTTGCCGGCTGGCGAGGTGCACCATCGAGGCCCGGCCGAGGATGGCCGACGCGGTCTCGAAGGCCGAGTTGCCCTTCCCGATGATCAGAACCCGCTGGTCCTCGTACGCCGTGGGGTCGACGACCATGTCCTCGTACCCGATGGCATGTTCGATGCCCTTGATGGCTGGCACGAACGGCTGGCCCCAGCCCGTCGCGACGACCAGGCAGCGCGCCCGGACCTCGTCCTGGCCGGTGCTCACGGTGAAACCGTCGCCCGTCCGCGTGATCCGCTCGACCGTCGTGCCGTACCGGACGTTGAGCTGGTGGACCCGTTGGAACTCCGCGAGGTAGCGCACCAGGTCGTCGGCTGCGGGCAGGTACTCCTCGCTGAAGTTCGGAAACAGCAGATCCGGGGAGTCGTTGAGCAGGGAGTTCCAGTCCCAGCGCAGGCGGATCTCGGGGTCGGTGCTGTCGGTGTGCACCTTGTTCAGTGAGATGAGCCGGCGATGCCGGGGGAACCGCCGGAAGAACCCACCCGGCTCGTCACCACTTTCGAGCGTCAGGTAATCGGCACCGTGCTGTTGCAGGTAGTAGCTCAGTTGAAGCCCGGCGGGCCCCGCCCCGACGATGACGTACCTGTGCTCGTTGCCGACCATCCTGTGACCCTTCGACGCAGTGACGAGTCCATCGACCATGGAATGGATAGCGGGACGTGTCAATGCTTGATGGCGGTCAAACCAGTTCGTGGTCCGACTGGCCACCGCCTGACGCTTCGTGGAGCAGCCTGCGCAACCGGGAAGGTGACCGCAGCGGTGCCCAGCACCCATTCTCAGGTGGTGTCCCCGACCAGCGCGAGGAGTTGATATGGGCCTGATCCGGCGTCGGCTGCCCAACGGGCAGGATGTCACCCAGGTCGATGCCGCCGAGGCGGCGTTGCTCTACCGCGAGATCTTCGTCGAGGAGTCCTACCGTCGTCCCGGTGGCGCTCGGCCGACACCCGGTGTCATCTTCGACATCGGCGCCAACATCGGCTTGGCCTCGATGTTCTTCAAGTCCCGTTACCCGGCCGCGTTCATCGTGGCGGCCGAGCCCGGCCCGGACACCTACCGCGCCCTGGAGGAGAACTTCGCGCGGCACGTGCCGGACGGGCTGGCCCGCAACGTCGCGATCACCGCGACGGACGGGCACGCCCGGTTCGGGTACTACCCGAAGGCCCCCGCGGAGTCCGGGCTGTACACCGAGCAGGTCCGCGAGACCGCCCTCGCCAGGAAACTGCTCATCGAGGGCGGTGTCCCGGTACGCGACGCGGAGCACCTGGCCACATCCCGCCACCAATTGTCTTATGTGGAGTGCGAGACGATGACGTTCTCCCGGCTGCTGCGTGACTCCGGCGCCGAACGGGCGGACCTC
The DNA here is from genome assembly GCF_042869175.1 of Micromonospora sp. NPDC007208. Taxonomy (NCBI): domain Bacteria; kingdom Bacillati; phylum Actinomycetota; class Actinomycetes; order Micromonosporales; family Micromonosporaceae; genus Micromonospora; species Micromonospora sp. NPDC007208. The sequence goes on from NZ_JBIAFG010000009.1 coordinate 115,546, forward strand.
GTGAAGATCGACGTCGAGAAGGCCGAGGCCGACGTGATCGCCGGCATCGCCGACGACGACTGGGCGAAGATCGGCGAGCTGGTGGTCGAGGTGCACGACATCGACGGCCGTCTCGGGGACATCGAGGCGTTGCTGCGCCAGCGGGGTTTCGACGTCACCGACACCCAGGAGCGCCGCCTCGCCGACACCGACCTGCACCTGACCTTCGCCGTCCGCGCGGTCTGAAACACCCGTCGAGGAGTCAGCCATGGACAACGGATCACCCATCAGGCTCGACCTGAGTGGCGCCGACATCCACGCCGAGTCGGCCCGCATCCGCGCGCACGGGCCGGTGGCGCGGATCATGCTGCCGGGTGGGGTGCCCGCCTGGTCGGTCACCGGCTACGACGCGGCGAAGGAGATCCTCGCCGACGACCGGTTCTCCAAGGATCCGCGTCAGCACTGGATCGCGTACGCCAACGGCGAGATCGGGCCCGACTTCCCGCTGATCGCCTGGGCCCGAATGGAGAACCTGACCAGCTCGGACGGGCCCGATCACGCCCGCCAGCGGCGGCTGATCCGCACGGCGTTCACGCCGCGTCGGGTGCAGACCATGCGGCCGGCGATCGAACGGCTGGTCGTTGACCTGCTCGACGATCTCGCCATGCACCCGCCCACGGAGATCGTCGACCTGAAGGCGGGGTTCGGGCATCCGCTGGCGGCTCACGTGATCGGTGAGCTGATCGGTCTGCCGGTCGCCGAGCGGGTGGGCATCGTCGGCGGTGGCGGCGGCTACGCCACCGCCAGCGCGAAGATCACGCCCCAGGAGGCCGCCGCCGCCTTCGCCCGGCTACGGGCACAGATGCACGACCTGATCGATCGCAAGCGTCGGGAGCCCGCCGACGACCTGACCAGCGACCTGATCGCCGCCCGCGACGAGGGCGCACGGCTCGACGACGACGAGATCGTCAGCACCCTGCTTCTGCTGCTCAACACCGGCACCGAGCCGGCGATGAACCTGCTGGTCAACGCCGTCCGGGCGATGCTGAACGCGCCGGAGCAACTGCGCCAAGTCCGCTCGGGCGCCGCCGGCTGGACCGACGTCATCGAGGAGACGCTGCGGGTGGACGCGCCGGTCGCGCACCTGCCGTTCCGGTTCGCGGTCGAGGACGTCGAGATCGCCGGCGTACGCATCGGCAAGGGTGAACCGATCCTGATGCACTTCGCCGGGGCGGGCCGCGACCCGGCGGTGCACGGACCCGAGGCGGACCGGTTCGACGCGGGCCGGGCCGACAAGCGGCACCTGTCGTTCGGCCACGGCCTCCATCGGTGCCTCGGGGCCGCGCTGGCCCGGCTGGAGGTGGAGATCGGTCTGGACACCCTGTTCCGGCGTTTTCCGGGGCTGCGCCTCGCGGTGCCCGACGCCGAGTTGACCTCCCAGGGGACGTTCGCCATGAACGCGCCCGCCTGGCTGCCCGTGCTCTTGGGAATGGAGAATCCCCGATGGCGCGAGTGACCGCCGACATCTCGGTGTCGATGGACGGTTTCGTGACCGGCCCCGATGACAGTCGCCTCCTGCCGATGGGCGTGGACGGCCACCGTCTGCATCAGTGGATCTACGACCTGGCCACCTGGCGGACCCGGGTCGGCCTCGACGGGGGACGGGCCAACCGGGACGCGGAGATCCTCGACGAAGGGTTCGCGTCCGTCGGGGCCCACGTGATCGGCCGGCGGATGTACGACCACGGGGAGAAGCCGTGGGGCGACGAGCCGCCGTTCGGGCTCCCGGTCTTCGTGGTCACCCACGAGCCCCGACCGGTTCTGGAGCTGGCCGGCGGCACCCGCTTCGAGTTCGTACCCGAGGGTGTCGAGAGCGCCGTCAGCCGCGCGCTGGCCGCCGCGGGCGGCCGGGACGTGTCGGTGCTCGGGGGTGCCAGCGTGATCCGTCAGTGCCTGCGCGCCGGCCTGCTCGACGAACTGGTGCTGCACGTGGTCCCGGTGCTGATGGGCGACGGTGTGCGGCTGTTCGACCGCACCCGCGACGGCCAGGTGGAGCTGCCGATCAGCCGGGTCGAGCAGCCCGACCAGGTCGTGCACCTGTGGCTGGCCCCGCAGGCGGTCAGCGCGGGTCGCTGAGCCGGGCCGCGCGCGACTCCAGATAGCGGCGTTCGGGCAGGCTCGTGGTGCGCTGCGCCGCCCGCAGGTAGCGCACCCGGGCCTCGCTCCGATCGCCGGCCATCTCCAGGAGGTGGGCGCGTACCGCGTCGAGCCGGTGGTTGGCGATGCGGTCGTCGAGGCCGTCGAGCAGGCGCAGCCCGGCCTCCGGACCCTTGGCCATGGCGGTCGCGGCCGCCCGGTTGAGCGTCACCATCGGGTTCGGATCGAGCTGTTCCAGCAGCTCGTAGAGGGCGGCGATCTGCGGCCAGTCGGTATCGTCGACGGTCCCCGCCTCGGCGTGCAGCGCGGCGATCGCCGCCTGGATCTGGTAGGACTCCACCGGCCCGTCACTCAGGCTGCGGGTGACCAGCGCGATGCCCTCGCGGATCGACTCCCGGTGCCAGAGCCGCCGGTCCTGCTCGGCGATCGGTACCAGCGTGCCGTCCGGGCGGGAACGGGCGTCGCGCCGGGCGTCGGTCAGCAGCATGAGCGCGAGCAGCCCGGCGACCTCACCGTCGTCGGGCAGCAGCCGGTGCACCTCGCGGGTCAGCCGGATCGCCTCCCGGGTCAGCTCGCCGCGCTGCAGGTCCGGGCCGGAGGTGGCGGTGTAACCCTCGTTGAAGATCAGGTAGAGCACGTGCAGCACCACCCGCAGGCGCTCGCGTCGCTCGGCCGGCGGTGGCATCCGGAACCTAGTGCCGGTCGACCGGATCCGCTGCTTGGCCCGGCTGATCCGCTGCACCATCGTCGACTCGGGCACCATGAACGCCGCGGCGATCTGGCTGGTGGTCAGGCCGCCGACCGCGCGGAGCGTCAGCGCGATCTGTGACGGCGCGGACAGCGCGGGATGGCAGCACATGAACAGCAGCATCAGCGTGTCGTCGTGCTGGTAGGGCAGGTCGTCGACGGCGGCGGAGACCGCCTCGTCGGCGCGGCCCATCACCGCGACGATCACCTCGCGATTGCGTCGGGCCTGGTCACTGCGCCATTGATCAGCCAACCGGCGGGTGGCGACGGTGCGCAGCCAACCGCGGGGATTGTCCGGCAACTTCTGGTCCGGCCAGCGTAGCGACGCCTCCAGCAGGGCTTCCTGCACCGCGTCCTCGCACGCCTCGAACTTGCCGTAGCGGCGGTAGAGCGCGCCCAGGACCTGCGGCGCGAGCTGGCGCAGCAGACTTTCGACCTCCGAGCGGGAGGCCACGTTACCCTCATCAGCCACGGTGCCGGGGTTCCTCCAGTGCCCTGGGCGGCAAACCCGCGGGCGAAGCGTGTGGACGAGAACGTTTGCTGATTACCGGCGGCTATGTCGAAAAACGAGGTACGGCTCCGACTTCACTGCGAAAGGGTACGCGGCCCTGGTGGGACCGCACCGCCATAACCAGGAGGTATCTTCCATGCAGGACGAGATCGTGGCGCCGACCGACACGGCTACCGCCGTGGCCGCGCAGCTGCGCGCGGGCGTCGTCGGCGAGGTGATCGAGCCGAACGACCCCGGTTACGACCAGGCCCGCACGATTTTCCAGGGCGGCATCGATCGGCGACCCGCCGTGATCGTCAAGGCGGTCAACGCCGCCGACGTCGCGCATGTCGTCTCGGTGGCCAGCGGGTCGGAGCTGCCGCTCGCGGTTCGCAGTGGCGGCCACAGCCTCTACGGCGTCTGGGACGACGCGATCGTCCTGGACCTCTCGAAGATGAACGCCCTGGAGATCGACGCCGACAGTCGTACCGCCTGGGCGGAGCCCGGTGTGCTCGCCGGCGAATACACCGAGGCGGCCGCCGAGCACGGCCTGGTCACTGGTTTCGGCGACACCGCCTCGGTCGGCCTGGGCGGCCTGACCGTCGGCGGCGGCATCGGCTATCTGGTCCGTGCGCACGGGTTGACCATCGACAACCTGATCGGCGCCGACGTGGTGACCGCGGACGGCCGGCACCTCACTGTCGACGCCGACAACCACCCCGACCTGTTCTGGGCGATTCGTGGCGGCGGCGGCAACTTCGGTGTCGTCACGAAGTTCCGCTACCGGCTGCACTCCGTGCCGACGGTGCTCGGCGGCCTGCTGGTGCTGCCGGCGACCCCGGAGGTCGTGGCGGAATACCTGCGCATCTCGCTGGAGGCGCCCGACGAGCTGTCCAGCATCATCAACATCATGCCGGCGCCCCCGATGCCCGGCGTGCCCGACGAGGCGGTCGGTCAGTTGGTGATCCTCGCGATCATCGTCTACGCCGGTGACCCGGAGGAGGGCGCCAAGGTGCTGGCGCCGATCCGTGAGCTGGGTGTGCTGGCCGACATGGTCCAGCCGATGCCCTTCAGTGGCATCTACCAGCCGGAGGACCCGAACTACCACCCGCTGACGTTCAGCAGGACCAACTTCGTCGACGAGGTCGACGTGGCCACGGCCGGTCGGATCCTGGAGACGCTGCAGACCTCGTCGGCGATGATGCCCGTCGCCCAGCTGCGTCCGCTCGGTGGGGCGATGGCGCGGGTGCCCTCCGACGCGACCGCGTTCGCGCACCGCGACCGCAAGATCATGTTTACCGCGGCTGTCGTGTTCGAGAAGCCGGAGGAGGCCGCCGAGCACCGCGCCTGGGTCGACGAGTTCGCCAAGGTCGTGCAGCGGCCGGGTGGCGGCAGCTACGTCAACTTCCTCTACGACGACGCCGCCGAGCGCATCCACGAGGCCTACCCCGACGCCACGTACGCGCGGCTGGTGGAGCTGAAGCGCACCTACGACCCGAACAACCTGTTCAAGCTCAACGGCAACATCTCGCCCTCCTGAGCAACCCGCGCGAGCGGTCGTGCATACCGCATCCTCGGAGATGACGACCGATTTCGACGGGTGCCAGAGTCGTAGGCGATTAACGGGTGGAAGTTTCGCCGGCGTTCCCCGCCCCCTCGGGGAGCGCCGGCGATCCCGTGGATCACGGCGATCCGCCAACCCCTTGACGACCTACGACCCGAGGGACCCCTCCATGACGCAGAACGCGGAGAAAGCCACCATTCGGGTGGGCCGGTCGCCGGCGCACGAGGCGATCGAACCATCACCATCGGTCCCACCGTCGGCCCCGTCGTCGTCGATCTGGCGTCAGCCCTACCTGTGGCTCGTCGTCCTCGCCGGCGCCGTCGTCTTCAACCTGCTGTACGCGTTCCCGCGCTACTTCAGCACGGACTCGGCCAACAGCCGCAGCATCCTCGACCCCGGCGTCCCGGTGCACTACAGCCTGGTCGTCGCGCACGTCATCACCGGGAACATCGCGATGATCACGGTGTTCCTCCAGTTCTGGGGCTGGCTGCGTCGCAACCACCCGAAGGTCCACCGGATCAGCGGCCGCGTCTACATCTTCGGCGGCGCCCTCCCGTCAGCCGCCCTGGGCGTGTTCACCCTGATCCCGCTGCGCGCCGACCACCAGGGCAGCATCGGCATCGTCACGATGGGTGTGGCCTGGCTCGCCACGACCATCACCGGTCTGGTGATGGTCCGCAAGGGGCGCTACGCCGAGCACCGCCGCTGGATGGCGTACAGCTTCGCGCTGGCGTTGGGCACCACCTGGGGCCGCATCCTGGTCGGCATGTTCACCATCTGGCCCACGATGCCGTTGGCCATCAGCGTGATCGTCGAACTCGCCAACTGGCTCGGCTGGGTCCTCAACCTGGTGGTCGCACACTGGATCATCGAACGGATGGCCAAGCGCCGGCACACGCCGGACGGCACCGAGGTCGTCACGTACCCCGCTCCCGCCTGAGGCCCCCGCACCCACCCGAGACGGAAGCCGCCCCCCGACCCCCGGGGCGGCTTTCGTCGTGTCCGCGGGCCTGTTCCGAGGGCTTGTGGACGACGGTGGCGGCAACGACGAATGGCCGGACACGTCCGGCCATTCGTCGTTCGTGGGTGGGCGGTCAGGCGGTGAGCCGACCGAAGTGCGCCTGGGTGTAGACGCGGGGGAGAGCCGTCGTCAGGAGCACCGCGAAGCCCGCGTGGCTGTGACAGGTGGACAGGTCACGCCAGACTCGCTCCAGGCGCCCGTCGCCGGTGACCGAGCTGGTCCCCGCCGTGGGTTGGATGACCGCCTCGACGCCGCGCCAGGCCAGTTCCGCCGCCTCGCGGCAGATCATCGCGATCCGCAGGTCCTCCTCCAGGGTGAAGGCTTCCGGTTCGCGGGTGGTCAGGTCGTGCCACTGACGGATCGCGCTCAACGTGATCGCCTCGGCGGCCGAGATCATGGCCGTGGCCTGGCCGAACCACCGTTGGTAGTCCGGGTCGTCGACGCGCAGGGTGATCGGTGGCGTCGAGGTCTTGCGGGTGGAGAGGACCTCGCCGTACGCCTCCAGCGCGCCCTGCGCGATCCCGACCCCGAGCGTTGCGCCTTCCAGACACATCGAGCTCATCGGCGCCCCGCCGTACTGCGGGTGGGCGTGCAGCGCGCTCCCACTGGTCCCGGACGTCACCGAGACCTCGCCCAGGTGGGTGTGGTCCAGGCCGAAGTGGTCCGGGATCTCGGCCCGGTCGAAGCGGACGCTGTGCGAGCCGCTGCCCTTGAGCCCCAGTTGCCCGCCCCAGTCGTCGAGGCGGGTCCAGGTGCCCCTCGGTGCGATGAACAGCAGCGGATGGGGTGGTTCGCCGTCGTCGCCGGCGACCATGGCGTGGCCGATGAAGTGGGTGGCGTAGGGGATGCCGGAGCAGTAGTTCCACGTTCCGTCGATGATCCAGCCACCGTCGGGGGAGCGGGTGGCGGTTCCGCCGGGGGCCATCACCGCCGGTGCGATGAAGTCACCGCCCCGGAACAACTCGTCCTGTGCCTTCTCCTCGAACAGCATCGCGGTCACCAGCGAGTGGGCCGCGCCGAGGCAGAACATCCAGGCGGTCGACGGACAGCCTCGGGCCAGGATCATCACCACCCGCAGGAACGTCTCGAACTCGAACTCGTACCCGCCGTACCGCCGGGGCACGGTGATCCGGTAGAAGCCCGCGTCCCGGAACATCTCGTGGACGTCCTCACCGTAGAACGTCCGACGCTCCACCTCGGACTGCCGTGCCAGCAGTTCGGGAACCATCGCCTCGGCGCGGGCGATCAGGTCGGCCGGCGTGAGATCCGGCTCGGGCACCGGGGGGAATCCTGGATCGGTCACCGCGGGCCTCCTCATCCGAGTGGCCTTCCGGCGGTGATGACGGCGTAGCCGACCTTGCCCGCCCCGGCCTCGAAGTAGTAACCGAGCGCCTTGCCCAGCTCGTCGACCGCCTCGGCGCCGAACTTCTCGGTGAGGTGGGTGCGCTGGCTCTCCGCCTCGGCCACGTACTTCGGTCCCTTGCCGAAGACCCGCGGCCCGCACTGCAGGTACTCGTGGAACTCGAACCCGGCGGCCGTCAACGCCTCGACCCACTCCGCGGTCGACTTGAGGAACTGCGCGTTGAACGTCTTCGCGAACTCGGCGGCCTCCTCGATGCCCATGCTGCTCTCACGGGTCGTCTCGGTCACCGCCAGCCGGCCACCGGGCCGTAGGACGCGGAACAGGCCGCGCAGCACCCGGTCCAGGTCGGTGGCGTACAACAGGGTTTCCATCGCGACGATCGCGTCGAACGACCCGTCGGGGAAGTCGAGCGTGTTCCAGTCGCCGTGCTGGAAGGTGACCGAGTCACCAAGGTTCGCCGCGGCGGCCCGCTTGGTCGCCTCCTCGACCTGCACAGTGCTGATGTTGATGCCGACCACTGTGACGCCGTAATCCCGCGCCAACTCGAGCGCGGGCGTGCCCAGGCCACATCCGATGTCGAGGACCCGTTGGCCGGGACGCAGCCCGAGGGATTCGCCGACCCGGCGGGTGATCCGCTGTGACGCCTCCCGCATGGACGCCTCGTCCACCGCGTCGTACCAGTAAGCGAGATGAACCTGCCCGTCGTTGAACGCGTTGGACATCGGCGTCGACTCGTCGTACATCGTCGCGATGTCGATCGGCGCGGTTGTGGTGTTCTCCATCCCTCTCCCACTTTCCTTGTCGGGCCGCCGACCGTCAGGACGGGCGGCGTTCGGCGGTGACGAAGACGAACGTGCCCGGGTACGACTCGGCGACGATGGTCAGGCCGGCGTCGTCGAGCCACTGCTTGATCTCGGCGATCTCGAAGAGCACGAACCCGTCCGGGCGGGCGGGGAAGTGGTGCGACCGCTGGTAGTAGCGGTAGACCGGCGAATCGTCCCAGCGGAACGTCATGAGCGTGAGGGTGCCGCCGGGGCGCAGGCAGCGGCCGATCTCGGCGATCGCCCGACCGGCGTCGGGCACCGCCTGCAATGCGTTCCAGAAGTTGACCGCGTCGAGGCTGGCGTCGGGGAACGGCAGGTCGAGCGCGTCTCCGCGGACGGCCGGCACCTCTGTCAACCTGCTGCGCAGGTCGTAGAGCATCGCCTCGTTCAGGTCCAGCGCGAGGACCCGCTCGGTGCCGACCGCCTCGCAGACGACGGCGGTCCAGCGGCCCGCGGCGGCGGCCAGGTCGAGCACGGTGCCGCCCCGATGCCAGAGGTGGGCGGCGATGTACTCGTCCTCGTCGGTCGGTGTGACCTCGCCGGACCAGTTGCGGCCCATGATGCGGAGGAAGTTCGGACGCATGCCCTGCTCGTAGTGAAAACCGATGCCGGCCAGCACCGCCGCGTTCTGCAGCACGTCGGCCTCGGCGTCGTCACTGGAGTCGCTCTTGCCGGCGCCGGGGCGCAGCCGCTGGGACAGGTCGAGCACGCCGTGGGTGATCCCGTAGGCGGCGTCGCACTGCCCGCACCGGGCGACAGTGGTGTCGAAGGTCAGCGACCCCCGGCAGGCCGGGCATTTCAGCGCCTCGCGGTGCCGTTCGAAGGCGGCCGGGTCGAGGTCGCGGGGGTTGGTCTCCACGACCAGGTTGTGCGGGCTCGGGTCGACGGCCGCCGCCGGCTTTCCGTTGCCCTGCGCCCACAGCGCCTTGGCCCCCATCGTGGCCAGCACCGAGCGGGTGTCGCCGTCCCAGGTCGTCCGGACCTGGGTGGGGGTCAGGGCGCGGATCCACCGCCTGTCGAACTCGCGCTCCGCCTCGCTGATGTTCCACTCGGCCGGCGACGGCCAGGCCCGCCCGATGTTCGGGTCGGCCTCGTCGAGCGTGTCGAGGGCGCGCTCCAACCGGGTGCGGTCCGGGGCGTCGAGCCCGAGGTGCCGGGTTGCGTCGAGGATCCGCGCCCGGTCGGTCGGAAAGTGCGCCAGGAGGTAGAGCAGCGCGAGGGTGAGCGGAGCGTCGGGCTCGGTGGCGCCGCGGGCCGCGTCCAGGTAGCCGTCGATACCCTCGCGCACCGCCGTCGCCACCGGTCCGTCGGTCGCCGGGTGCTCAGCCTCGGCGAGCAGCCCGAGCAGCACCAGCAGGTAGCCCCGTCGGTCGCCGTCGACGCTGTCCAGTGCGCCGATCAGTTCCGGTACGGCCGACGCCGCCGTGGGCCGGGCCGCGCCGTCGGTCCAGAGTGCGTCGACCAGGTCGTGGAAGGCGTCGTCGATCCGATGGGGAGCTGCGTCTCGGTACGAGCCGAGCAACTCGTTGAAGGTGATTTCCGCGGTTTCGGTCATGTGCCCGTCCCGTCTCGGCCGTGTCCAGGTCAGCGGCATGGCGCGTACGCGCCGGCTGCCCGACAGGTTGCCACCCGGCGCGGGGGCGAAGCACCTCTGACGTTGCGCTACAGACGGCCGACGGCGATCGGCCGTCCACTTCGGACAGGTTGCTGGGAATCCAGCAATCTGGAAGATGCAGCCGGCGATGATCGCCTGAAAAATAACTGCCTGAACTTTCCGCTCTCGAACGACTCACGACCTCATGCCCGGCGGCGTCCGGGCGTGGAGGCGTTCGATCATCTCCACCCACCGTCCGGTCAGGGGGGGCGGGCCGGTGGGCGATCTTCGGCTGCGCCGCGGATGGCCCACGCAACACGTAGGGCGTTTGTCAGGCAATCGTGAGGGGAGCGTGTAATGACAGCGACCGAGGCGACGCACTCCGACGCCGAGATCGGCACACAGCACAAGCGGCGGTACGCGCGATACGACGGCCTCCGCGGCATCTGCGCGATCTTCGTGGTGATCTACCACATCGGCTACCAGTCCGGCATCAGCGAGTTGCCCGGCCACGACGGCGTTCCCATCCTGGGAAGCCTCGTACCGGCGTTCCGGATCTTCCTTCCGCCGTTCTTCGTCCTGTCCGGCCTGCTGCTCTACCGGCCGTTCGCGCGCGCCATCATCGCGGGCACGCCCCGCCCCGCGCCCGGCCCGTTCATCGTGGGCCGGGCGCTGCGTCTGCTGCCGGCCTTCTACGTGCTCACGGTCGTGGTCATGTTCACCCTCAACCTCTCCGCGGTCGACGGCGCGTGGGAGGTCATCAAGCCGTTCATCCTGCTGCACTACTGGTTCACGCCGGACATGGCCCAGTGGTGGCCGGGCATGGAGCACACCTGGACCGTGCCGGTCGAGATGTCGTACTACCTGGCCCTGCCGATCCTGGCCTGGCTGATCAACCGAAGCGCCCGCCGGGGCACCGACCCGGCCGCGCGGGCCCGCCGCATCATCGTGCCGTTCGTGGTCATGACCGTGATCGGCACCGCCTGGACGATCTTCTGCTACCTGCCGTCGCAGGCCGAGCACACCTACTACTTCGTCTTCTGGCCGCTGGGCTACGCCGGGTTCTTCGCCGCCGGCATGGCACTCGCGACGCTCTCCGCGTACCGGGACGTGACAGGCGTGGTGCCGGCCCTGCACCGCGCGGTCGCCAAGCGCCCGATGCTGTGGTGGCTGGGCGCTCTCGCGGCGCTGCTGCTCTACATCCCCAAGCCGTTCGCCCCGCAGGTCGTGGTCGGCACCTGGCCCGCGATGGCCCAGCACCTGGTGGAGTACGTCCTGTTCTTCGCGTTCGGCCTGCTCGCGGTCGTTCCACTGACCGTGCCCGAGGTGCGCTCACGGTTCATGGACGCGGTGCTCACCAACCCGCCGATCCGCTACATCGGCCGCCTCTCGTACGGCGTCTACCTGTGGAACGTCCCGGTCATGTACTACTACTTCCAGTACGGGACGATCTTCGGCAACCAACCGCTCGGGCTCAACGACGCCCGACCCACGCTGCCCTTCGGTGAGCTGGTCGGCTTCGTCCTCTACGTGATCGTCGGCACGGCGCTCTTCACGCTGGTCAGCTACTACGTGATCGAGCGTCCGGCCCTGCGCCTGCGGCACGTCTTCAACGCTCCGATCTCCGCACTGGAACTCGGGTACGCCACGGCGCCCGCCGACGACGCCCGCTCCGCCGACCGGGCCGAGCCGCAGGACGTCAACGCGACGCAAAGGAGCACCGAACGATGAACCGACTGATCTCACGGCTCGGTGTCGGCAGTGTCGCTCTGTGCACCGTCCTGGCCCTCGGCGTACCGGGACCGGGGCAGGCCGCGCCTGCGCGATCGGCGCCGGCGCCCTCGCCCGTACGCACCGGCACGGTCACGTTGGTGACCGGCGACAAGGTGGCGCTCGACCGGGAGCGCGTCGTCGCCATCACCCCGGCGCCCGGCCGCGTGGGCACCCCGTTCCGGCAGTACCGGCAGGACGGCGAGTTGTACGTCGTACCCGCCGACCAACTCGCGCGGGTCGAGTCGGGTCAGCTCGACCAGCGGCTCTTCGCCGTGTCGGCGCTGGCCCGGTCGGGTGTCTCCGACGCCCGCGCCGCCAACCTGCCGCGCCGGGCCGTGAAGCGTCAGGCAGTCGCCACGGATGGTGTCACGCTCACGCTCACCTTCCTGGACCGGCGGGGCATCCCGACGGCCGACTACTTCGTCAGCCTCTTCGACACGGTCTCGCGGCAGGAGTACAGCGGCTACCACGAGTCCGGTACCACCACAGTGACCGTTCCCGCCGGCCACTACTACCTGGAGGCGGGCGTCAGCGGTGCCAGCAGCACCGACGTGGTGCCGTTCGACTTCTTCGTGGAGCCGGACATCGCGGCGACCGGAGACCTGGCGCTGACCTTCGACGCCCGCGACGCGAAACCGCTCACGTTCGGCCTGGACCGGCGCGGCGCCACCGGCATCCTCGACGTGATGCCCAGCCGTCAGACCGGCGTCGCGGCGGTCGGCTCCACCGTGCACGGCCCGCAGGATGAGATCCGCGTCCGTCCGTCCCGGACGGCCGCCGGCCAGTTCACCTTCACCGTCGCCGCGCACCTGGGCAGACCGGACGGCAACGGTGGATTCCTCGGCTCGCCGTACCAGTACCACCTGCAGTGGAGCGAGGACGGCACGGTGCCGGCGAACCTGCACCGCGTGTTCCACGACGCCGATCTGGCCAAGGTGCGCAACGTCATCGCCGCGCAGGTGCCCGGCGCTGTCGACCGCAAGCTCTATTCGGCGTACGTGCAGCCACCGGCGACCATCACCGAATTCACCTCACCTGGCGCGGCGTTCTTCGAGGACGTGTACGAACTGGATGCGGATAACAACCTCAACTGGCAGATCGCCGACCTGCCCCGACAGGCCGGCATCGCCGGCAGCACCCGTACCGAGAAGTGGAATGTCGGGCCGTTCGGGCCGGCCTTCGCCACCAGCCCGGTGCTGCCCGTGGTGTGGTGTGGCCGTTTCGGTGACCAGATGAACTTCGAGATTCCGCACTTTTCCGACCAGAATCCCGACCACTTCGGGTTCTCCGGCACGCTGGCCGAGGAAATGCGGATGTTCCGCAACGGGCAGCCGTTGATTTCCCAGGACTCCGAGTTCGGGATCTTCACGGTGCCGCCGGGGACCGCCACCTACCGCCTGGAGACCCGGTCCACCCGGGACACCTCTCCGTTCTCGACGGAGGTGCGGGGCGCCTGGACGTTCCGGTCCGGGCACGTCGCGGGCGGCCCGGCCAACGAGGCGGCGCTACCGATGGCGGCGCTGCGCTTCGCGCCCGCGCTCGATCAGCAGAACCGGGCGGCAGCCGGTCAGCGGTTCAAGATCCCGCTGTATCTGCAGGCGCAGCAGGGCGCTGTCCTGGGTGAGTGGGGCAACGTCACCCTCGACGCGTCGTACGACGATGGCGCGACCTGGCAGGCGGCGCCCGTGGTGAAGACCGCGAGCGGCTTCACCGCGACGGTCACGCATCCGGCGACGACCGGATTCGTGTCGCTGCGGGCCAGCGCCACCGACAGCCTGGGCAACAAGACGGAACTCACGATTATCCACGCGTATCTCTTGAAGTAAAGGGCCGAAAAACAGCACCTTCGGAGTGCAGCCCGCACTTTCGAAGATGGCGCATCTCCCATCGGCTGTGACGATGAAGTGCGGTCCCGGGAATCTCCTCATCCGGTCGATTCCCGGGACCACCCGATTCGGTCGGACCCGAAAGGGGTTAGTGGTGGGTATGAGTTCCGTCGACATTGACCGCGATGAACCGATAGCGATCGTCGGGATGGGTCTGCGTTTTCCCGGGGGCATCAACTCTCCGCAGACGTACTGGGATTTCCTCGTCGCCGAGCGCAATGCGTTGCGCGAGGCGCCGCAGGAACGGTGGGACGGTTACGCCGCGATCAGCCCGGCGCACGCCGCGGCGACCCGGCGGGCCCTGAAGTACGGCAGCTACCTCGACGACGTGGCGGGCTTCGACGCCGAGTTCTTCGGGGTTTCCCCGCGCGAGTCCGAGCTGATCGACCCGCAGCAGCGCATCACCCTGGAGGTGGCCTGGGAGGCGCTCGAGCACGCCGGCATCCTGCCGCACTCGCTCGCCGGCAGTGACACCGCCGTGTTCATGGGTGTCTGCACCGATGACTATGGCCGCCGCATGCTGGAGGACCTACCCCGGCTGGAGGCGTGGATGGGCATCGGCTCGTCCATGTGCGGTGTGGCGAACCGGCTGTCGTACGTGCTGGACCTGCGCGGCCCGAGCGTCGCGGTCGACACGGCCTGCTCGGCCTCGCTGGTCGCCATTCACCAGGCCTGCCAGGCGCTCCGGCTCGGCGAGACGGACCTGGCGTTGGCCGGCGGCGTGATGTTGGTGGCCAGCCCGGCGTACCTGCTGGTGCTCGAGGCTGCCGGCGCGCTCGCGCCGGACGGCCGGTCGAAGGCGTTCGACGCGTCCGCCGACGGCTACGGCCGAGGCGAGGGCTGCGGAGTCCTCGCCCTGAAGCGGCTGTCGCAGGCGCGGCGCGACGGGGACCGGATCCACGCGTTGATCCGGGGCAGCGCGGTCTGCCAGGACGGGCGCACCAACGGCATCATGGCCCCGAGTCAGGAGGCGCAGGAGGAGTTGGTGCGCCGGGCCTGCCGGGCTGCCGGTGTGTCGCCCGCCTCGCTCGACTACGTGGAGGCGCACGGCACGGGAACCGGGCTTGGTGATCTCGTGGAGATCGGCGCCCTGTCCACGGTTGCCGGGGCCGACCGTTCCCCCGAGGCTCCGCTGCTGGTCGGCTCGGTCAAGACCAACATCGGGCACCTGGAGGCCGCCTCCGGTGTCGCCGGCCTGATCAAGATGGTGCTGTCGATGCAGCACGGCGCGATCCCGGCCACGCTGTCCGCCACCGTGCCGAACACCGAGATCCCCTGGGAGACCTCCGGCCTGTCCGTGGTCGACAGGCTGACGCCGTGGCCGGACAACGCCGGCCCCCGCCGGTCCGGCACCGGCAACTACGGCTACGGCGGCACCATCGCCCACGTCATCCTCGAGGAGGCTCCGCAGGAGCCGAGCGCCCCGACGAGTGTCGACGAGCGCGAGCGGGTCTATCCGCTCTCCAGCGCGACCCTCGCCGGCGTCGCCGCGAACGCGGGTGCGCTGGCCGACTGGGTGGAGCGTTCCGACGCGGACCTCGCCGACATCGGTCACACGCTGGCCCACCGCCGGCAGCCGCTCAACGCCCGCGCCGCGGTCGTCGCGGCAGACCGCGCCGAGCTCGTCAACCGACTCCGCAAGCTCGCCACGGGCACGGCTGCCGCGGGCGTGGCCACCGGTACGGTCGCGCGTGGCGCCGCCGCCGACGCGGTCTGGGTGTTCTCCGGGCACGGGGCGCAGTGGGTCGGAATGGGCCGGGAACTGCTCGACAGTGAGCCGGCGATGGCCGAGACGATGGCTGAGCTGGGGCCGGTGTTCCGCGCCGAGTTGGGCTTCGATCCCCGCGTAGCCCTGCTGGAGGACGACTTCACCGAGGTCGACCGGGTGCAGGCGATGACGTTCGCGATCCAGGTGGGGCTCACACGGATCTGGGAGAGCTACGGCCTGCGTCCGGCGGCGATCGTCGGGCACTCGATCGGCGAGATCGCGGCCGCGGTCGCGGCCGGCATGCTCGACCTTCCGCAGGCGGCACACCTGGTCTGTCGCCGGTCCCGGTTGCTGCGCCGGGTCGCCGGCCAGGGCGGCATGGCGATGGTCAACCTGCCGTTCGACACGGTCACGGCCCGGCTGGCCGACGTCCCCGAGGTCGCGGCGGCGGTCGCGGCGTCCCCCACGTCGACGGTGATCAGTGGCCCGTCCGCACTTGTCGACGAGATCGCCGACCGCTGGCGGACCGAGAACCTGGTCGTCCGCCGGGTCAACTCCGACGTCGCCTTCCACAGCCCGCAGATGGACGGGTTGGTCGACGACCTGCGAGCCGACCTCGCCGACCTGGTCAGCCGGCCGGCCACCGTACCGGTGTACACCACCGCCCTGACCGATGTGCGCTCCACAGCGGAGCGGTCGGCCGACTACTGGGTGACCAACCTGCGCAACCCGGTGCGCTTCGAGCACGCGATCCGTGCCGCGGTCGACGACGGGCACCGCGTCTTCCTGGAGATCTCCGCACACCCGATCGTGCAGCACTCCGTCATCGACATCCTCGCCGTGGTCGGCGTCGAGGACGGGGTCATCGCGCACAGCCTGCGCCGGGAACGCCCGCAGCGACCGACCCTGCTGGAGAACCTCGGCGCCCTGCACTGCGCGGGCGTGCCGGTTGACTGGGCGAGCCTGCAACCCGGTGGTGACCTCGTCGACGCCCCGACCAACGCGTGGCAGCACCGTCGATACTGGATCGACAGCGCCCGGCCCGCGGCGGCCAACCTCGAACACGACGTCGAGACCCACACCCTGCTCGGGGCCCGTACCGCCGTGCAGGGCACCACGCCCGTGCTGATGTGGCGGACGTTCCTCGACGACACCAACCGGCCGTACCCCGGCGGGCACGCGGTGCTGGGCACCGAGGTGATCCCCGCGGCGGCGACACTCAACACGCTGTTCCAGGCGGCCGAGAACGCGCCGCTGCGCGACGTCGCGTTGCGCGTGCCGATCGGCGTGCTGGTGCCCCACGAGATCCAGGTCGTCCGTCAGGACGGCACCGTGCGGCTCAGCTCCCGGCTCACCACACAGCAGGACGACAAGTCCTGGCTCACCCACGCCAGCGCCGAGATCGCCGACGCGGCGCCGACCGCCGAGCGGGTCGACCCGGAGACGCTGCGCGCCGCGCACCCGGAGACGCTGGACCCCTCCTGTGTCTGGGACCGGCTCGCCGCGATCGGGGTGGTCGGTATCGGCTGGCCCTGGGAGGTCGAGGCCGTACGCCGACACCCGTCCGGGATGCTCGCGACAGTCGTCGCGGACCCCACCGGCGGCCAGTCGGAACGGACCTGGGCCTCGCTCACCGATGCCGCGCTCTCGGTGGCGCCGGTCATCTTCCCCGGCGACCCGCTGTTGCGGATGCCGGGCTGGCTGACCGAGGCCACGCTGGTGTTGCCGCCGCCACCGAAGGCGTTGATCGCGGTACGGCTGATCGCCGGGTCCGACGACGAGGTCGAGGTCGACGTCGAGGTGCGGACCCTCGACGGGGACCTGGCCGCCCGGTTCACCGGCGTCCGGTTCGGGGCGGTGCGCAAGGAGGTGCTCATCGATCTCGGTCCCGAGGAGGAGCAGACCGCCGAGGAACAGGCCTGGCAGACGCTGTCCGGTACGGAGTTGCGGGACTTCGTGCTCACCGCGGTCCGCGAGGTGGCCGCCGGTGAGGTACGCATCCCGTTGGAGGACCTCGACGTGCACCGGCCACTGGCGGAGCTGGGCGCGGACTCGCTGATGACGGTGGCTATCCAGCTGCGGTTGGAGCGGCGGTTCCGCACGCCGGTCCCGTCGACGCTGCTGTGGAACCGACCGACCGTGGCGGCGGTCGCCGAGTACCTGACCGACGAACTGACCACCGACGTCAAGTAGCAGTCACAGAGGGGAACGACCACCGTGCCCGAGCCTGATCCGCAGAGCAGGATGATGGCGATCCTGCATGCGCCGCTGATCACGCAGATGGTGGTCGCCGTCGCCGAGCTGGGCATCGCCGACCAGCTCGCCGACGGGCCCCAACCGGTCGAGGTACTGGCCGCGAAGGCCGACGCCCGTCCGGAGGCCCTGCACCGGATCCTGCGGGCGCTGGCCGGCGTCGGTGTGGTCGCGCAACCGGCGCCGGGCGTCTACGGTCCGACGCCGTTGCTCGACACCCTCCGCACGGACGCGCCGGGCTCACTTCACGCGTGGGCCCGGTTGTGGGGGCTGCCCGAACGTCAGGCAGCCCTCACGGCCCTCACGCTCGGCCTGCGCGACGAACGTCCGCCGTTCGAACAGATCTACGACCTGTCCTGGTGGGCCCACCTCGAACGGCGACCCGAGCAGGCGGCGGTCTTCCGCGACGCGATGGGTGACCTCTCCCGCCAACTCCACGCCCAGGCGGTCGCCGCGTACGACTTCTCCGGCGTGCGCCGGGTCTGTGACGTCGGCGGCGGCACCGGCAGTCTGGTGGCCACTCTGCTGAGGTCGTACCCGACGCTGACCGCGGTGCTCCTGGACCGGCCGGCGGTCGTCGCGCACGCCGACGCGGTGCTCGACGCGGCCGGTGTCGCCGACCGGGTGACCGTCGAAAGCGGGGACTTCTTCACCGCGGTGCCCGGCGGCGCCGACGCGTACCTCCTGTCGATGATCCTGCACGACTGGACCGACGAGCAGGTCGTCACCGTGCTGACAAACGTGCGCCGGGTGATCGACCCGAACGGCCGCCTGTTCGTCGTCGACGCCGTCATCCCGGAGGACGACCAGCCGCACGACGGCAAGCTGCGCGACATCATCATGCTCGCGCTGCACCCGGGGCGCGAGCGCACCGAGCGCGAGTTCGGGGCGGTGTTCGACCGCGCCGGATTCCGGCTCGCCGAAACACGCGAGGTCTCAGCCTCGACCGGTCTGCTCGTCGCCGTCCCCGTGTAGCGTTCAGGAGAACCGATGACCACAGAACAGGACAACCGACTGCCGCCGTCCGACGTGCGTCAGCAGTGGGACACCGTGCCGTACCCGGCCGCCAGCGCGGACAGGTATCGCGCCGAGGGTCTGTGGCAGCCACGCACGATCCCGGGGGCGCTGCGGGAGACCGTACGCGCTCACCCGGACCGCATGGCCGTCGTCACGCCGGGCGTTCGGTGGACGTACGCGGAGCTCGACCGGCACTCCGACGCGATCGCGGCGGGTCTGCTGGATGCCGGGTTACATCCGGGCGAGTCGGTGATCCTGCAGATCACCAACAGCGCTCTCGCCGTGGCCACCTGGTACGGCCTGCTCAAGGCCGGCCTGCTCCCGGTGTGCACGCTGGCGATCCACCGGCGCCACGAGATCGAGGAGATCGCGCGGCAGACCCACGCCTCAGCCCATCTGGTGCAGGCCGACCTGCGCGGCTTCGACCTGGTGGCGTTCGCCGACGAGATCCGCCGGTTGGTGCCGAGCATCCGGTTGCTGGCCACCATCGGGGGCCGTCCCGGCGCGTCCGGTCAGGAACGGATCGAGGATCTCGTCGACCGGCCCCTGTCCGACGCGCAGGCGGCCCGGCTGGCGCAGATCGACGCGAACACCGACCTCGACGCGCCCGCCGTCCTCCAGCTCTCCGGTGGCACCACCGGCGTACCCAAGGTGATCCCCCGGCTGCACCCGGAATACTGGTACAACGCGGTCGCCACCGCCCGCTGGTGGGGTTTCACCCCGCAGGACCGGCTCGGGTTCGGCCTGCCCCTGGTGCACAACGCCGGCGCCACCAACGCGGTGCACGCCGCGCACTCGGTGGGCGCCGCGCTGCTGCTCGCCACACCCGTCGCCGACGATCTGCTGGCCCTGATGGACGACGAGCGGGCCACCTGGTTCATGAGCCCGCCGGGCCTGATGAACGAGTACCTGCGGCATCCACGGTTCGACGGCGCCTTCGCCAGTGTCCACAACTGCGTGCTGACCGCGGCGAAGGTGTCCCGGGAGTTGTTCGACGCGATCGAGGCGCGCGGGGTGCACGTCACCCAGGCGTTCGGGATGACCGAGGGGTTGTTCCTGTTCACGCCCCGCGACGCGTCGCCGCAGGTGCGCGCCACCACGGTGGGCGTGCCGATCAGTCCGCTGGACGAGGTGGTCGTGCTGGAGCCCGGCACACTGCGGCAGACGCCACCGGGGGAGATCGGTGAGCTGTGCGCGCGGGGTCCGTACACCGTGCCCGGCTATCTCGGCGTCCCGGTCGGCACCGACTCGGCGTTCACGCCCGACGGGTTCTACCGCAGCGGCGATCTGGTCCGCGCGCACCACCTGGACGGTCTGGTCGCCTACTCGATCGAGGGCCGGGTCAAGGACCTGATCAACCGGGGCGGCGAGAAGGTCAACGCCGAGGAGGTGGAGCGGATCCTGCTCGGTCACGAGTTGGTGCTCGACGCGGCGTTGGTGGCGATGCCGGACGAGCGGCTGGGGGAGCGCGCCTGCGCCTACCTGGTGTGTCGCCCGGGCGGACCGCTGCCGACGCTCGACGACGTCCGGGACTACCTGGAGGAGTTCGGCCTGGCCCGGTTCAAGTGGCCGGAGCGGATCGAGTTCGTGGACGCGTTGCCGCGTACCCCGATCGGCAAGATCTCCAAGCAGTGGCTCCGCGAGGACATCGTGCGTCGCCTGGGTGGCCCGCCCACCTGACACCCGCAGCACCCGAAGGCCGGCCGTACTCACGTACGGCCGGCCTTCGTCGTCGTGCCCGCCGGAGAGTCGGATCTGAGTAGAAAGTGGCTTTGATGGCAAAATGCCGGTCGTGGCTCCGACCTACAGGGTGAGGGGCACGCTTCGAGTGCCATGACGACCGGGTAGGAGGCAGACGATGAGCGATCTTCAGAAGCAGGTGCAGGTGCTGGTCGACGGGCTGGTGGACGACGGCGTCGAGGACGGCGTGCAGGTCGCCGTCTATCGCAACGGTGACCTGGTGGTCAACGTGGTGGCAGGGGTCGCGGACACGGCTGCCGGCCAACCTGTTCGTCCGGACACCCTCTTCTACTCGGCGTCGACGGGTAAGGCCGCGGCCTCCACCGTGGCGCACGCGTTGGTCGACGACGGTGTGTTCGACTACGACACCCGGGTCGCCGACCTCTGGCCGGAGTTCGCCGCGCACGGCAAGGGCGAGGTGCGGATCCGGCACGTACTGACACATTCGGCCGGTGTGCCGGCGGTCCCCGCGGACACCACGATCGAGCAGCTCACCGACTGGAACGGCATGTGTCAGCTCATTGCCGACATGGAGCCCTGGTGGGCGCCCGGCGAGCGGGTCGGCTACCACGCGGCCACCTTCGGCTACCTGATCGGCGAGGTCGTCCGCCGGGCCACCGGCAAGCCGATCTCGACAGTTCTCGCCGAACGCGTCGCCGGGCCCATCGGGATGGCCGACGAGCTGTTCTTCGGGGTGCCGCAGGAGCAACTCGGCCGGGTGGCCCGACTGACCGACGACCCGGGGGGCAAAGCCGCGTTCGCCTCGATGCCACCGGAATTTCCGCTGTTCAAGGCCGTTCCACCGGCGATCGTGCCGAACGCGGACTTCGGCAACAGGAGGGACGTGCTGACCTCGGACATGCCGTTCGCCGGCACGATGAGCGCCCGGGCGATCGCGAAGATGTACGCGGCGCTCATCGGTGAGGTGGACGGCGTACGGCTGATCTCCCCGGAACGGCTGAGCGAGGCCACCACGCTGGCCACCCCCGGCCTCGACGACGAGATGACCGGCGGCACCTCGACCTGGGCGCTCGGCTACTGCCTGGGCTGGCCGGGCACCTCGGACCCGTCGGACCGACCCACGGTCTTCGGCATGGTCGGCATCGGCGGCAGCGCCGCGTTCGCCGACCGGGCGACCGGAGTCACCGTCGCGGTGACCAAGAATCGGTTCAACCCGATCGAGATGAACATCGTGCAGCGGGTCACCGAACTCGCCGACGAGGCGTTCGTCTGAGCCCTCCGGACACCGGCCCACCCACGGGAAAAGTGGAGAAGCCCGTGAATCGATGACACATTTGGCGGCGCGGCTCCGACTGCACTATGAAGGGTGCCGAACCGGCACAGCCTCTTCGAAGGAGTTCTTCCGTGAAGTACATCCTGTTGATCCACGCGAACCCCGCAACTGTCACGGGACGGTCCGAAGCCGAGACCATGAAGGTCTACGCCGAGATCGACGCCATCACCAAAGAGCTGTCCGAGTCCGGTGAGCTGATTGGCGGCGAGGTCCTGGCCGACGTGTCGCAGTCGAAGGTCGTCCGCGTCACCGGCGGCGTCCCGGTGACCACCGACGGGCCGTTCGTCGAGGCCAAGGAGCACCTGGCCGGCTACCTGATCGTCGAGACCGACAGCGAGCAGCGCGCGATCGACATCGCGGCCCGGTGGCCGGACGCCAGTGAGGGCGGCGCCATGGAGGTCCGGCCCATCATGGACATCGGCGGAACCGAGATGTGAGGTGGGGCTGCGGGCCGGGCCACCCCGCTGTGGCCCGGCCCGCGCCCCCGCCGACGCCGCTGGTCAGTCCGGCAGCCCACGGACGAACGTCCGCAGGTCGGTGACCAGGAGGGCCGGCTGCTCAAGGGCGGGGAAGTGACCGCCACGGTCGTACTCCGACCAGTGCGCGAGCGTCGGCAGGATGCCCTCCGCGAAGCGCCGCACCGGTCGTACCGCGTCCTCCGGGAACGCCGCCACGCCGACCGGCATGGCCAGCGGCCACGGGCCACCCCAGGTCCGCGCGAAGTCGGCGTCGCGGTGCGTCGACTCGAAGTAGAGCTGCGCGCTCGACCCCGCGGTCGCCGTCAACCAGAAGATCGTGACCGTGGTGAGGATGTGATCGCGGCTGATCGCGTCCTCCGGTGCCTTGTCGGCGGCGGACCACTCCTTGAACTTCTCCACGATCCAGGCGAGCTGCCCGACCGGGGAGTCGGTGAGCCCGTAGGAGAGCGTCTGCGGTCGCGTCGACTGGATCTTCTGCCAGCCCATGCCGTCCTGCTGGAAATCCAGCGCGAAGCCCAGTTTCGCTTGGTCGGCGGGGCTGAGCTCGCCGAACTCGGTGAAGTCCGGCGGCGGGAACGTCACGCACATGTTGAGGTGCACCCCGCGTACGTGCTCCGGGTCGGCCAGACCCACGCGCAGCGAGATCGGGGAGCCCCAGTCACCGCCCTGGGCCACGTACCTGTCGTAGCCGAGGTCCGCCATCAGCCTGGTCCACGCTCGGGCGACCCGTTCGGTGTCCCAGCCGGCCTGCCGGGTCGGCCCGGAGAAGCCGTACCCCGGGATGGTGGGGACGACGACGTGGAACGCGTCGGCCGGGTCGCCACCATGGGCGGCCGGGTCGACAAGCGCGTCGATGATGTCGACGAACTCGAAGCCGGTGCTCGGCCAGCCGTGGGTGAGCAGCAGCGGCGTGGCGCCCGGCACCTGCGAGCGGACATGCAGGAAATGCACCTGGGCGCCGTCGATCTCGGTGACGAACTGCGGTATCTCGTTGAGCCGACGCTGGGTGGCGGCCCAGTCGTAACCGGAGTGCCAGTACTCGGCCAGCTCCCGCAGGTAGCCGACCGGTACGCCACGGCTCCACCCCACGTCGGGGATCTCGTCCGGCCACCGGGTCGCGGCGATCCGGCGGCGCAGGTCGTCGATGTCGGACGGTGGAACGTCGATCTGGTACGGGCGCATCGTCCTACCTCTCGGGTTGTGGCCGGCTGACCGGGGCAGCGGCCAGGGTCTGCGCCGGCGGCGGTACGGGCCGACCGGCCTTGCGCAGCACGCGGACGATCCGGTCGGGGCGGAGCAGGCTGGTCGGCGGGTCGATCAGGCCGGCCACCCGGATGAAGCCGTTGGTCAGTTCCGCGTCGTGTACGGCGGCCCGCTGGTACCGGGCGACATAGGCGTTGATCGTGCGGACCTTCGCGGTGCGACGGCCCTGAACTCCCGCGTAACCGAGGTCGGCGCTGGCCGAGAAGTCCCACGGTGAGTCGATCTCGGCGGCGATTCTACGGAAGAACTCCCGCCAGTGCGGGATCGTGCCCTGGCGCAGAAGGTCGCCGAGCACCACCGACTCCACCGCGGCCACCGTCATGCCCTGGGCGTAGATCGGGTTGAAGCTGCACACCGCGTCGCCGAGCACCAGGAACCGCTCCGGGAACCGGGTCAGGTGCTCGTAGCGGCGTCGGACGCTCGCCGGGTAGCGGAACTGCACCGGGTCGTCGAGCGGCTCGCAGTCGGCGAGCACTTTGGCGATCTCGGGCACCGGCACCGAGCGGACGAACTCTCCGAAACCCTCCGGGTCGGTGGGCGGGTGGTCGCCGAGAATGCCGGTCAGCGACAGCTCCAGCCGGTTGTCGTCACCGGGCAGGCGGTAGAAGAAGGCGCCGCGCGGCTGCGCCGGCGTGGCCGCCGGGATGATCGCCAGGTCGCTGCCGAACGGGTCGTACGGCGCCTGGTAGTGCCGCGTCGTGTAGGCGAGGTCGATCTTCACCTTGTCTTCGGTGGGCCGCGCGTACCCCAGCTCCGCCAACCAGGCCGGCGTGCGCGAGCCCCGGCCGGTGGCGTCGATGACCAGGTCGGCGTCGAGCACCTCGGGAGCGCTGCCGGGTGTCTGCGCCTGGATCCGCGCGCCGGTCACGGTCGCGCCGTCCGCGGTGACCGCCAGCCCGAGGACGTCGCGCTTCTGCAGGAACCTGACGTTGGGGATGGCCTGCACCCGCTTGCGCAGGTGGTATTCGAGCACGGGTCGGGTGGCGGGCACCGAGAGCAGCCCGGAGGTCGACGGCTTGAGCCGCTGTCCGCCGAAGATCCACTGGATGTCGCCGTTGAAGTCACCGGGCTTGACGCCGGCGTTGACCAGGTCGGCCATCAGGCCGGGGAACTGCCGTTCGAAGATCTGCTGGCCCTTCGCGACCAGTCCGTGCGCGTGTCGACCGTGCGGAACCCCCCGCCGGTACGTCGAGTTGTCCACGACCTCGTCGCGGTCGACGAGCACCACGTCGTCGAACGACTCGGCGAGTTCCTTCGCCGCGAGGAGCGCCCCGAGGCTGGCGCCGAGCACGACCACACGATCGCCCACCTTCCGGCCCATGGTCACCGCCCGCCCTCGATCGTGGTCAGTGCCGCGTCCGGCCGGGTCAGCAGCTCGCGCAGCAGGTGCAGGTAACGGTCGACGAGGTCGTCGATCGTCTTCTGATCGAACAGGTGGGCGCTGAACCCGATCGCGCCGACGATGTCGTCGGACGGGCCGAGGTGCAGCGACCAGAGGATGCCGTCGGGCATGTCGGAACCGACCGGCTGGGAGATGACCCGCCGCCACACCGCCGAGTACTCCAGGTCGCCCACCCGCTCGCGCTCCATCACGAACGGCGGCTGGATGACCTGGAAGAGGCAGGGCACGACGCCGGGCCCGACCGACGCCATCAGCTCGGGCGCCTCCTGCAGGACGTGCAGCAGCGGCACCTCGTGGGAGTACGCGCCGAGGCAGGTGGCGCGGGTCCGGGTGACCACGTCGCGGAAGGTGGTGGCGTCGGACAGGTCGGTCCGCAGCGGAACGAAGTTGAAGAACGAGCCGACCGTCTCCTGGAACCGACCGTGCCCGCGTCCGGGAGTGAACGTCGGCACGGTCAGGTCGGTGCTGCCGGTCCAGCGGCTCGCCAGCACGTAGAAGGCGGCCAACAGCACCATGAACGGTGAGGTGTGCGTGTCGGCCGCGAGGGCCGTGGTCGCCGACCGGAGCTCGGCGTCGGTGACGAAGCGGTGCCAGGTGGTGGTCGGCACGGTGTCGGCCGCCAACTCCCGGTCCGCCGCCGTCACCATGATCCGCCCACCGGCCAGCTTGTCCCGCCAGTACTCACGGGCCGCCGCCAGCGGTGGACCGTCCGCCTCGTCGTGCTGGGCGGCGATGTACTCGCGGTACTGCGGGGCCGTGCCCGCGGTGGGTGTCTCCCCAGCGGCCCGCTGGGCGTACGAGCGAGCCAGGTCGCGCAGGATGATCTGCATCGACCAGGCGTCGGCCGCCGAGTGGTGCGTGGTGAGGATCAGCACCGAGTCCGTCTCGTCGAAGCGCCCCAGCGTGGCCCGCAGCAGGGGCAGGTCGTGTACGTCGAGCGTGCCGGCCTCGATCTCGTTGATCAGCTCCTCGGCGCGGCGCTCGCGGTCGGCGGGGTCGACCCCCGGCAGGTCGCGGACGTCCACCTTCGGCGAGGTCACCGGCAACACCCGCTGCCCGTGCTCGCCGTCGCGCAGTACCGACGTCCGGAGGGCCTCGTGCTGCCCGATCACGTCCGCCAACGCCAGTTCGAGGGTGTCCACATCGACCCGGCCGTGCACTCGCCAACCGTCGGCGATCAGGTAGTGCGGCCCGAACGGGCCGGTGGTCTCGCCCGTGTCGAACAGCAGGAGGAACTCCTGCTGCAGGGAGAGCGGGAGATCAGCGGTCGCCGGGGGTGGTTGCTGCGAGATGGTCATGAGCGCGCTCCTCACGGGAGATTGGGCGAAGTCAGTCCACGACGAACTGGCGCGGCCCGGGCGGAGCCGCCCGCAGGCCGAGACAGTCGGCGTTGTAGTCGTCGAGCAGGCGCTGGGCCTGCTCGGACGCACGGGCGAAGCGGCCCGACGGGTCCGCGTCGTGCAGCAGGATGTCCTCCATCGCGTGCGTCATCAGGCCCTGGATGCGGGGAAACTCGCCGAGCACGGCCCCCCGCGCGGCAGGTGAACCGTCGGTCGCCAGCAACTGCTCGATGGCGACCCTCTGATGTGGCCGCTCGTCGAACCAGCCGTCACCGGCCAGCAGGTCGATGGCCGTCGTGGTGACCGGGATGAACCAGGTCGCCTTGTGCCGCTCGGCGACGGCCCGCGGGTTGAGCAGGTGTTGCAGGAACGCGAGCGCGCCGTCCCGGACCGCCGGCTGCACGCTGTCGGTGAGCCAGATCGCGTCACCGCCGACGATGTTGCCCGCGTAGCTGACCTCGCCGTTGTGCGGCATGCGGCCGACCTCGACCGTGAAGCCGTGGTCGCGCCCGGCCTGGATCAGCCACTCCGCCTCGACCGAGGAGCTGAGGACGAACGCCACCCGCTGCTCGGCGAACGCCGCGAAGTTCTCCTGCCAGGCCCGGCCGGTGTTCTCGCCGTACGCCTGCCCGCCGGTGTAGTGGTAGTGACCGTCGCGGTACAGACCGCGCCACCACTGCGCGAAGGCCACCATCTCCGGCACGGCGAGGTCGACCTTCTCGGCGCGACCGTCGCGGCCGTTGGCGTGGTCGGCGAGCAGGCCACCCTGCTGGGCGACCGCCTGCTGGAAGATCCATCCATGGTTGGGCCAGGTGATCGCCGGCCCGCCGGTGTGCGCGCTGACCGCCTTGCAGGCGGCCGTCACCTCGGCCCACGTGGTCGGCAGCGCGGTCACTCCCGCCGCCGCGAGCAACGTGGTGTTGGCGTACAGCAGGGTGGTCGAGACCAGCGGGGGAGCCGCGAGCAGCAGGCCGTCCGCCGAGTAGTACCCCCGTGCCGGTGCCACGATGTCGTCGGTGACCACCGGCTCGCCGAGCACTGCGGTGCGCTCGGCGAGCGTCGTCGCGACCGGCCGGAACAACGGTGCGCCGTGGACGTCGCGCATGTCCCGGGCCAGTTGCGTGGAGGTGTGGAAGTACTGAACGAGGGCCGGCGCGGCGCCACGGCGGGCCGCGGCGTCCACATCGGCGGGCAACGTCTTGTAGCTCGACTCACGAACCCGGATCCGGTAGTCGGGGTGGGCGTCGTGGAAGCTCGCGGCCAGGGCCCGGATCCCGCCCACGTAGTCGGGCACGGCCGGGTAGCTGGGCAGCCAGATGTCGATGCTGATGGGCTCGGCGTCCGTCCTCACGCAACAGTCCTCCGGCAGCTCGATTGGGGGTCGCCCAAAGGTTGCCCGCCGATCCGGGGGGCGGTCATCTCCGCGAGTGCTACGCCGTGCGGTGGGTGGCGACTGCGCACGACGGAAGTCGTCCCGAGCACCTGTTCGCGGCGGAACGTGGGTACGCCGGAAAGACATGTCGAAAACCGCGCGTCGGCTTCGACATGGCGGTAGAGGGGCCTCGGGGCGTCGAAGACCGCCGTCGCAGGCTCATGAGGCCGAGAAGGGATCGACACGATGGATAACTCCACGTCGGCGCCAGCGAACGACCTGGCGGGACGTAAGGAATGGATCGGGCTGGCGGTGCTGGCGCTGCCGGCGATGCTGGTGGCGATGGATATCGGAGCGCTGTTCCTGGCGCTGCCGCATCTCAGCGCGGACCTCGGCGTCAGCAGCGTGGAGCAGCTGTGGATCATCGACATCTACGGCTTCCTGCTGGCCGGCTTCCTGCTCACCATGGGCACCCTCGGTGACCGGGTCGGGCGCCGTCGACTGCTCATGATCGGCGCGGTCGCCTTCACGGTGGCCTCGGTGCTCGCCGCGTACGCCAACAGCGGCACCACCCTGATCATCGCGCGAGCCCTGCTGGGCATCGCCGGCGCGACCCTGTCGCCGTCGACGCTGGCGCTGATCACCAACATGTTCCGCAACGAGAAGCAGCGGGGCGTCGCGATCTCGATCTGGGCGTCCGCGCTCTTCGGTGGCACCGCGATCGGGCCGATCGTCGGCGGCGTGATGGTCGAGCACTTCTGGTGGGGCTCGGTGTTCCTGCTCGGCGTGCCGTTCATGATCGTGCTGCTGGCCACCGGGTTCGTGCTGCTGCCCGAGTACCGCGACCCCAACGCGGGCAAGTTCGACCTGTTCAGCGTGGTGCTGTCGCTCGGTGCGATCCTCCCGGTGGTGTATGGCGTCAAGGAGTTCGCCGCAAGCGACTCGGACAACCCGGCCGTCGCGGGCGGCGCGATCCTGTTCGGCCTGGTGGTCGGCTGGATCTTCGTCCGCCGCCAGTCCCGGCTGGAGCACCCGTTGATCGACCTCACGATGTTCCGGAACGCCTCCTTCAGCGGCACCCTCGTCACGATGATGTTCGCCTCGGCCGCGCTCGCCGGCGTCAGCCTGATGAGCACGCAGTACATCCAGAGCGTCGAGGGCCTTTCGCCGGCCGCGTCCGGCCTCTGGCAGGCGCCCACCGGTCTGGGCATCGCGATCGGCAGCATGGCCACGCCGATGCTGATGAAGTCGCTCAAGCCGGCCACCGCGATCATGATCGGGCTCGGCATCTCCCTGGTGGCGGTGCTGGTGCTGACCCAGGCCGGCAGCTCCGGTTGGCTCATCGCGATCGTCGTCGCGGTCGCGCTCGTCGCGCTCGGCACCGGTCCGCTGTTCACCCAGGGCACCGGCATGGTGGTCAGCTCCGTACCCCCGGAGAAGGCCGGCTCGGCCGCGTCGCTCTCCGAGACCAGCAACGTGTTCGGGTCGACGCTGGGCCTCGCGCTGTTGGGCAGCATCGGTGCCGCCGTCTACCGCGACCGGATGGCCGACGCGCCGTTGACCGACGTACCCCCGGAGGTTGCCGACGTGTCCCGGGAGAACGTCGCCGCGGCGACCGCCGCAGCCGACTCGCTGCCGGGCAACCTGGCCACCGCCGTCCGCGACGTCGCCGGCGAGGCGTTCACCACCGCGATGAACGTGGTGGCCGGCGTCGAGGCGGTGCTGATCGTCGCCCTGATCGTGCTGGTGGCGGTGACGCTGCGGAACAAGTCCGCCGCACCGGCGCCCGGGTCCGACCCGACGGCGTCGTCCGCGCCTGCCTCGTCGCCTGCGTCTGCGTCGTCGTCGGAGACCGTACCCACCACCGGTGCCGTCTAGGCCGGACACCCCGATACGCCAACGGCGGCCGCCCATCCCCCCGGGCGACCGCCGTTGGTCCGTCCACCGCCTAGCGCAGCATCGTCGTACCGGGGCTGGCGTCGAGGCGGAACAGGCCGGTGGGATCGACGCGGGTGCGGACGCGGTCCGCCCGGTCGATCTGCTCCGGGTCGAGGTGCCGTTGCGGCTGCTGCCAGCTCTCCACGAACGTCGGCGCGGTGCGACCGGTGTCCCAGGGCGCCAGCGCCGCCCGGACGACGGCGCAGTGTTTTTCGATCGTCGCGGTGGCCTCGGGGCCGTCCGGGATCGCGTTGCCCAGGTACGAGTAGCGGGCGTCGTAGTGGTCGAGCGCCCCACCCCGCGGGTCCGGCACTGCCAACGCCCCACCGAGCTGGCGCAGCTCCGCCGTGATCAGCGGCGATCCCGAGCCGGTCGCCGCCAGGAACGCGGCCGACGCCCGCTCGTCGAGGTCCGCGAGCAGCAGATGGTCGCCGACGATCGGCACCGGCTCGTCCGGCCCGAGCTGAGCGCGGACCACCTCGGCCGGCGTACACGGCAGCCACGACTCGACCACCGGGGCGGCCACCGCGCGCAACTCGTCCAGCAGCTCGGTCAGCCCGCTCGGCGCGTCGTCGGCTCGCACCTCGGTCGCCGCCACCCCGATCATCGTTCCGCTCCTCAGCTCGACCGGCACCATGGGTACGTCCGGCAGGTTGAGCACCTGGAACGCGCTGGTGACCTCCCACGGCGCGGTCGCGGCCCACCGGGTCCACCGCCTCAGCAGCTCCGCCGCGTGCACGACCGGCCAGTACGCCGAACCGGTGACCACCGGCCGGGCCGGGAACAGCCGTATCTCGACCGCGACGACCACCCCGAACCCACCGCCGCCGCCCCGCAGGGCCCAGAACAGCTCCGGGTCGTGGTCGGCGTCGACGCGGTGCAGCTCACCGTCGGCGGTGACCAGGTCGAGGGCCGTCACACTGTTGGCCGCGAGCCCGACCAGCCGCCCGTAGACACTGACGCCGCCGCGCAGCAGGTAGCCGACCGCGCCGACATCTGCCGACGAGCCGTGCGGCGCGGCCAGTTCGAACGGTGCCGCCGCGTCGACGACGGCGCCCCAGCGGGTGCCGGCGGGAATCAGCGCGGTACGGCGCACCGGGTCGATCTGCACCGCACCGTCCATCTCCGTACGCACCAGCACCGACCCGCTCATCTCCCGCGCCGCCGCGGCGCCGTGGCCGGTGCTGTGCACCCGCACCGGCATGCACGTCGTCCGGGCGTACGCGAGCACGTCCCGCAGCTCAGCGAGCGTGCGCACGGTGCGCGCCGCGGCCGGCCGGGGCGCTCCGTGCAGGTTGAACACAGTCGTGGCGTGCTCGTAGGCCGGATCGTGGGGAAAGTACACCTCGCCTGCCATCGTGGCTCCCTGGGTGGTGTGGACCGCTCAATCGGGCAGCCGCACCGACAGACCGTGCCGGAAGATGTCCCGGGGGTCGTAGCGGCGCTTGACCCGCTGGAGGCGGGGATAGTTGTCCTTGAAGTAGAGGGTGTGCCAGGGCACGCCGGAGGTGTTCCACTCCGGATCGGCCAGGTCGACGTCGGGGTAGCTGATGTAGGAGCCGTCACTGACGTCGCCGGACACCGGGACACCGCCGCTCTCGGCGTAGACGTCCCGGTAGAACGCGCGGACCCAGGCGGTGTTGACGGCGTCGTCGTCGGGGGACTGCCAGGCGCCCGCGCTGTACGACGCCTTCACCACGCTGTCCCGCTGTGCCGCGGCGGTGGCGTCCGACGGCACGGCGTTGACCTGTCCGCCGAACGCGGTGAGCACGATGCCGGCCGCCGGGTTGGCGTACTCCGGGTCGGCCAGGTAGCGGAAGATCGTGGCCAGTTGCTTGTCGGTGTAGCCCCGGCGCAGATAGCCGGCCTTGTTCTTGTAGCGCCCCTTCGGGTCGCTGGGCCAGCTGTACGAGGGCATCCAGGTCGCCATCCAGTCGACCACGTCCCGGTCGACGGACCGGGGGGTCAACCCGGTGCCGTCCCCGATCGCCGCGAGCTGGTCGTCGAGCATCTGGGCGGCACCCTCGACCGCGTCGTCGACCACAGCGGTAAGCGCCACGATGCCGGCCGAGCGGTGCATGACGATGAGGTTGCTCCACAGCTGGATCTCCGGTGCGTCGACGGCGCTGTGCCGCTCCAGCCAGCCGCAGTAGTTCGCGATCAGTCGGGTCAGCGCGTCCTCGGTCATCCCGTCCCACGACCACAGCACGTCGCAGCGGCGGATCCGGCGGGGCGCCGTGGGCAGCAGACGCGACGGGTCGTCGGAGTCGACTCCCGGGCTGCGCAGCCAGAACCGGGTGACCACGCCGAAGCTGCCGCCACCGCCGCCCGCGGTCGCCCACCACAGGTCGTGGTGCGGGTCGTCGGGCTCCCGGGTGGCGACCACCACGTCGACGGTGCCCGACTCGTCGACGACGACCACCTCCACCGCGTACAGGTGGTCGACGACCAGTCC
Organism: Micromonospora sp. NPDC007208; assembly: GCF_042869175.1. Classification (NCBI taxonomy): domain Bacteria; kingdom Bacillati; phylum Actinomycetota; class Actinomycetes; order Micromonosporales; family Micromonosporaceae; genus Micromonospora; species Micromonospora sp. NPDC007208. Next base: position 147,205 of record NZ_JBIAFG010000009.1, read on the forward strand.
GTCGCGGCGGGACAGGTGACCGTAGCCGCCGCCGGTGATGTGGCCGCCGACACCGACCTCGAAGCAGGTGCCGCCGGGAATCGTGACGCCCCAGGTGTCGTACAGGATCGGGTAGAGCGCCCCGAGGGTGATGCCGGCCTCGACCATGATGGCCCGCCGCTGCGCGTCGTAGGACACCGCGTTCATCGGCGCAAGGTCGATCAGCACCTGGATCTCGGGGTTGGCGAAGAAGTCCTCGAAGCAGTGGCCGCCGCTGCGCACCGCCACCCGCCGTCCCGAGTCGACGGCCTCCCGCACGGCGGCGGCGACCTCGCTGGTGGTGCGGACCTGACGGACATGATCGGGGCGGCCGGTGAAGCGGTGGTTGTATCCCTCGACGAGTGCGGCGTAGCGCGGGTCGTCGGGCAGGATGTCGGTCATGTGGGTGGGTCCCTCCGCTGGGCGACGACCATCAGACCCTCACATCCGCCGGCCGGTGGACGCATCTCTGATCGTGCGAACAGGACGGCCGCCCCACCGACAGCGGGCGGGGCGGCCGCTTCGTCCACCACGTCGGACGCGCTCAGGCCCGGGCGGGGCTCTCGAGCACCGCCGGGTCGGCGTCCGGGTCGGTGAGCAGGATGTGGGGGTCCTCCATCTCGTACCAGCCCACGCCCGGCGGGCAACGGTCGTAGCCGAGCAGGCGCTGTACCTCCTCGGGGAGCGTGAGGACGACGTCGCGCGGCACCGCCAGGAACTGGTTCTCCTCCTGCCGCAGGTTGCCGAGGTCGTAGGAGACGGTGAGGCTGGTCCGCGGCTCGGTGGAGACGTTGCCGCCGCCGCCGTGGTACACGCCGCCCAGCCAGAGCAGCGCCGACCCGGCGGGCATCGCGGCCGGGATCGCCTCGTTGTAGCGCGGGGCACGCTCGTCGTCCCAGTGATGGCTGCCCGGGATCACGAGGGTGGCGCCGTTCTCCTGGGTGAACTCGCTCAGCGCGAGCATCAACTGCACCCGCGTCGTCGGGCCCGGGTGTCGACGCAGGTGCAGCGAGTCGTCGCGGTGCAAAGGCTGACGCCCCTGCCCCGGGTCGATCTGGATGGCCTGGGTCGCGCTGATCTGGATGTTGGGCGTCATCTCGATGCGGGCCTGACCGACCCACATGTGCACCGGCTTCTCCATGATCTGCCGCGCCGCGCCCAGATACAGCGGGTGCAGGAAGATCGGGGTCAGATGGCTGGTACGCCGGAACAGCGACGAGACCCGTCGGGTCAGGTGACCGTCGTACCCGCTCTTGCTGTAGCGCGTGCCGTCGAGCAGGGGGCCCAGGTCCTCCCAGAGGCCGTCGAGCGTGGTCTGGTCGACGAAGTTCTCGATGATGATGCAGCCGTCGCGCTCCAGCACGGTGACCACGTCGTCGAGGGGGGCATCGGACGTCACCCGGACGAACTCCACCATGGTCGGACTACCTTCCTCGGGCTTCGGCCTTCGCGACGATGTCGCGCGTGAAAGTGGCCAGGTTCGGGTCTTCGAAGAGGTCACCGAGGTCCATCTGGACGCCGATCTCCTCCCGTACGCGGGCGACGATCCGCACGGCGGAGATGGACTGCCCGTTCAGCTCGAAGAACGTTCCGTCGGTCCGGCCGGCGGGTACGTTGAGAACGTCCCGCCAGATGGATTCGACCTGCTTTTCGATATCGGTGACGGTCAGCGTGCCGGGTGGGTCGATCGGCATGGGAATCCTCCCGAGATAAGAGCTGATGGTTGCCGCACGGGTCGGCCGGCGAATTCGGCGACCCCCAACGCATATGATGTCGGTGATATCGCCGAATGTGTTCTTCGCTATTGCGCTCTCGTCGGGCGCATTCGAATGAGCCCAGGCAAAATGACGGCCGGGCCCGGAGCGATTGCCGCGTCCGGGCCCGGCCGCGCCGGTGTGCCCCTGTTACAGGTACTGCGTGTTCGGCCCCATTCCGCACAGAATCCGGCCGTACAGTTCGAGGTTGGTGTTGGGGTGCATGATCGCGTGCAGGTTCAACGTCTGCACGTCGCGCTGGATCCGCTGGATCGGCACATGCTGGTAGACCGAGGATCCTCCGCTTGCCGTGCGGAGCACGTCGACGGCGTCTTTGGCCGCCTGGCAGGCGGCACCGAGGTCGAGGCGCGCCTTGGCGCGCTCCTCGAGCGTCCACTCCTCGCCCGACTTGCCCTTGCGGTCCACCCGGTCGGCGGCCCGGTACTCGTGGAACTCGGCTTGGTCGATCTTGATTTCGGCCTCGGCCACCTGGAGGTGGGTCAGCGGCGCCTGGCTCTGGTCGGGATAGTCGGTATAGGTGATCTTTCGGCCGGGGAGCCGCTCGAAGAACGCCTCCTTGGCGGCGCGGGCCAGGCCCAGCGCGGTCGCGCCGACGGTCGCGCAGGCCACCGGCATGAACGGGCCACCCCACATGGTGGTGTTCGGGTCCTGCTGCAGCGGGTGCTGACCCATGATGATCGGGACCATCGACATGACGCGCTCCTCGGGCACGAACACGCCGTCGGCGACCGTCGAGACGCTGCCGGAGCCGCGCAGGCCCGACGTGTGCCAGTCGTCGATGACCTGCAGGTCGGCCATCGGGATCAGGGTCATGATCGGTTCGTAGCCACCGTCGGGGGTGGGCCGAACGGCGGCGTTGGTGTTCCACTGGCTCTGCGTCGCGCCGGTGTTGAACGACCACTTGCCGTTGAGCAGGTAGCCGCCCTCGGTCGGGACGGCCATCGCGGTCGGGCTGAGGATGCCACTGATCCGGGCCGACGGGTCGGCGAAGACCTCCTCCCGCACCGAGTCCGGGAAGAGGCCGGTGACCCAGCTGCTGATGTGCCAGACCGCCACGGTCCAGGCGGCTGAGCCGTCGCCGCGGGCCAGTTCGGCGATGACCTCGACGACGGCGCGAGTGTCGGACTCGTAGCCGCCGAACCTCTCGGGCACCCGCATCCGCAGGATGCCCGCGTCACTCAACGCCTCCACGACCTCCTCGTGCAGTCGGCGATTGTCCTCGCTCCACTGGGCGTGCCGGGCCAGCAACGGCACCAGCTCCGCGGCCGCGCGGACGAGGTCGGCGCGGGGCGGAGCGTCGGTGATCGACATCGATCCTCCTCGAAAGGGTTGGGGAGTCCGTGAATTGCACGTCGGAACTGACGGCGGACGCCCAACTGACCCTTGCACCACCGCTGCCGCCACGCATCTTCCGGAGTGCGCTGCTCCCGGCCGGGGCAAGAGCCGAAGCGGCGCAATATGGAAGGTGCGCCGTTCCGGTTCGGGCAGGTGATATTGACTTCCGTCGTAGCGGACTTGGCTGCGCCCGTCGTCGAAGGGATTTCCGACATGGAACGGTTCCGGGTGGACATTCTTCAGGAGGACGTGGACGATCTCCGCCGCCGCCTGCGGGAGACCCGCTGGCCCGTGCTCTTCGACGCCGGCTGGGACCGCGGCGTGCCCGCCGACTACCTACGCGAACTCGTGGACTACTGGTGCGACGAGTTCGACTGGCGCGCGATGGAGCGGCGCATCAACGAGGTGCCACAGTTCGTCACCACCATCAACGGCGCGCCTGTGCACTTCCTGCACGTACGCTCGCCGGAGCCGGACGCCACTCCGATGATCATCACGCACGGCTGGCCCGGCTCGGTGACCGAGTTCCTCGACGTGATCGGCCCGCTGACCGACCCCGTCGCGCACGGCGGGGACGCGGCCGACGCCTTCCACCTGGTGATTCCGTCGATGCCGGGATTCGGGTTCTCCGGGCCGATGCCGGCGCCCGGCTGGAACAACCTCACGGTCGCCAAGGCCTGGGCGGAGCTGATGAGCCGGCTCGGCTACGACCGCTATATCGCGCAGGGCGGCGACTTCGGCGCCGGCATCTCGTACGCGTTGGCCCAGATCGACGCGGAGCACGTCGTGGGTCTGCACCTGAACACGTTGGTGACCACGCCGGCGGCCGACGGCTCGGACGTGCTCGACGACGAGGATCGGCGGCGCCTGGCCCGCTCGCAGCGCTTCCTCGACGTGCTGGCCGGTTCGATGAAGCTGCAGGCGACCCGGCCGCACACCATCGCGTACGCGCTGAGCGACTCGCCGGTCGGCCAGCTCGCCTGGATCGTGGAGAAGTTCAAGGACTGGGCCGACTCCGGCAAGGTGCCCGAGGACGCGGTCGAACGGGACCGGATCCTGGCCATCGTCTCGATCTTCTGGTTCACCGGCACCGCCGGCTCGTCGGCGCAGTTCTACTACGAGACAGTCGACTACCTGCCGATCTCGAACCCCACCGTGCGGTACGCCCCGATCCGGCAGCCGCTCGGCGTCGCGGTGTTCCCGCAGGGTGTGTTCCTGCCGATCCGCCGGTTCGTCGAGCGCGACTTCCCGACCCTGAGCCACTGGTCGGAGTTCGACCGTGGTGGCCACTTCGCGGCCCTGGAGGAGCCCGACCTGTTCGTCGGCGACGTGCGGAAGTTCGCCCGCGTCGTGCGGGCCGGCTCGTGACCCACACCGAACCCCGGGTCGACGACTTCCGGGCGGTGGGGGAGCGGCTGCGCAACTGGGGTCGCTGGGGCCCGGACGACGAGCGCGGCACCATCAACCTCATCACACCGGAGCGGCTGGTCGCGGCCGGCCGACTGATTCGCGCGGGACGGACCTTCGACCTGGGGATCAACCTGGACGACAAGGGGCCGCAGAACGGCCGCTTCCGCAGCAACCCCGTACACCTGATGTCGGAGACCGGCGCGGAGCAGGTGTTTCCCGGTGGCTTCCGGTACGCCGACGACTTCCTGTTCATGCCGATCCAGGCCTCGTCGCAGTGGGACGCGCTGGCCCACGTCTTCTACGACGGCCAGTTCTACAACGGCTTTCCGGCCGACGAGCTGACCGTCAAGGGCGCCGCCCGCTGCGGAATCGACCGGCAGGGCAAGGGGATCGCGGGTCGGGGTGTGCTGCTCGACATCCCCGCGGTGCGCGGCGTGCCGTGGCTGGAGGTAGGCGACGTCATCACCCCCGCCGATCTGGACGCGGCCATCACCCGGCAGGGCGGCGTGGACGTCGGTCCGGGAGACATCCTGCTGGTCCGTACCGGTTGGCGGCGCAAGTTCGTCGAGCAGGGGCAGGACGCCGGATTCATGGCCGGGGAACCCGGCCTGGGGTTGGCCAGCTGCCAGTGGCTGCGGGACCGCGACGTCGCGGCGGTCTGCGCGGACAACTGGGCGGTCGAGGCGTTGCCGGGCGAGGACCCGGGCGCCTTCCTGGCCGTGCACATGGTGTTGATCCGGGACATGGGCCTGACGCTCGGCGAGATCCTCGACTTCGAGGAGCTGACCGAGGACTGCCGGGCCGACGGGGTGTGGGAGTTCTTCTTCGCGGCGCCGCCGCTCAAGATCACCCGAGCTGTCGGTTCGCCGATCAACCCGCTCGCCATCAAGTGATCCGACCACCCTGAAACGGGGAAGCCATGGGACGCCACCTCTTCACGTCCGAATCGGTGACCGAGGGTCACCCCGACAAGATCGCCGACCAGATCAGCGACGGCATTCTCGACGCGCTGCTGGCCGCGGACCCGCACAGCCGGGTCGCCGTCGAAACGCTCATCACCACAGGTCAGGTGCACGTCGCCGGCGAGGTGACCACCAGCGCCTACACCGACATTCCGACGATCGTCCGGGAGACGATCCTGGGCATCGGGTACGACTCGTCGCACAAGGGTTTCGACGGAGCGTCCTGCGGCGTCAGCGTGTCGATCGGGGCGCAGTCGCGCGACATCGCCCTCGGGGTCGACCAGGCGGGCGCCGCGCAAGGCGCGGGCGACCAGGGGATGATGTTCGGCTTCGCGTGCGACCAGACGCCGGAGCTGATGCCGCTGCCGATCGCGCTGGCCCACCGGATGTCCCGCCGGCTCACCGCCGTGCGCAAGGACGGCCTGCTGCCGTACCTGCGGCCGGACGGCAAGACCCAGGTCACCATCGAGTACGACGGCAGGCGTCCGGTGCGGGTCGACACCGTGGTGGTGTCCGCCCAGCACGCCGCCGACATCTCGCTGGAGTCGATGCTGAGCCCGGACGTCCGGGACAACGTGGTGCTGCCGGAACTGGAACCGCTCGACCTCGACGTGGACAACCTCCGGTTGCTCGTCAACCCCACCGGGCGATTCGAGATCGGTGGCCCGATGGGTGACGCGGGACTGACCGGCCGGAAGATCATCGTCGACACCTACGGCGGGTACGCCCGCCACGGTGGCGGCGCGTTCTCCGGCAAGGATCCGTCCAAGGTGGACCGGTCGGCGGCGTACGCGATGCGGTGGGTGGCGAAGACCATCGTGGCGGCGGGCCTGGCGCGGACGTGCGAGACCCAGGTGGCGTACGCGATCGGCGTCGCCGAGCCGGTGAGCCTGTCGATCGAGACGTTCGGCACCGAGACCGTCGCGCCGGAGCGGATCGAGAAGGCCGTGGCGGAGGTGTTCGACCTGCGCCCGGCGGCCATCATCCGGGACCTCGACCTGCTCCGCCCGGTCTATCGCGCGACGTCGGCGTATGGGCACTTTGGTCGGCAGTTGCCCACGTTCACCTGGGAGGACACCAGTCGGGCCGAGAGCCTGGCGTCGCTCGCCGCGTAGCGCCTCCGCGCCGAGAGCGTAACCCCCTCAACGCCGCAATTCGGAAGTTGAAGGTCGGAACCCCGCATTGACATACTTTTCCGAGCAGAAGGGGGCGGTCGCAGATGTCCATTCACGACACGACGAACGTGCTTCCTACCTCCGCGGCGCAGGACGGCCTCTGGTTCCTCGATCGTCTGACGCCCCGGTCCCCGGCTCTGCACCGCTACCGGGCGTACCGGATCGCCGGTCCGCTGGAGGTCGCCGCGCTGCGGACGGCCTGGACGACGCTTGTCGACAGGCACGAGGTCCTGCGCCTCCGCTTCACCGAATCCGGCCACGCCGTGTTCGACGAGAGCCTGCCCGCCGCGATGTCCGTGGTGGACTGCTCGACCGGCGGGCGTCAGGGCCATCCGACGGTCGAGGCGTTCCTCGCCGCCGAGGTGGCGGCCCCGTTCCTCCTCGACCGGGGCCCACTGGCCCGGCTCGCGGTGGCCCGGCTGGCCCCGCTGCGGCACTGCCTGGTGCTCGTCGTACACCAGATCGTCGCGGACGAGCCCTCGATGTCGACGCTGATCGACGAGCTGGGTCGGCACTACGCCGCGGCCCTGGGCGGCACACCGGCGCGCCCGGTCGGCACGGATGCCGCACCGCGGTTCTCCGAGCACGCGCGCGCCGCACGCGCCGTCGAGGCCGCCGCCCGACGGGCCGAGAAATGGTGGCGGGAGTCCACCCCACCGGCGCCGGTCGAGCTGCCCACCGACAGGTACCGGGGTGCCGACGTCGACTGGCGAGCTGGCGTGTACCACTTCGACTGGGGCGTCGAGCTGGCCACCGACGTGAACCGGCTCGCGCTCGACGCCGGCACGGTTCCGTTTGCGGTCGTGCTTGCCGCCCTGGAGGTGGTGCTTGCGCGCTACAGCGGGGAGCGCCGGATCGCTGTCGGCACCCGGGTCGGCACCCGGCCCGCGACCACGCCGGCCGGGCTGGTCGGGCCGTTCGAGAACCTCGCCCTTGTCGATGTCGACCTGACCGGCGCGCCGACCTTCCGGGAGCTTGTCGACCAGGTCGCCGGCCGTCTCGACGCGCTGTCCGACCAGCGGCACCTGCCGTTCGGCCGACTCGTCGAACTGCTCGACGCACCCCGGGACCCGCGCACGATCCCGCTGGTCAACGTGCTGGTCGACGAGGCAGCCGAGGAGCACTCCACCCTGCGCCTGGCGCACACCACGGCGACCCGGCAGGACATCGACCCGCCGGCCACGATTGCCGACCTGGAACTGCGGGTGGCGACCCGGCCGGCGACGATCGGCACCCTCGCCTACCGCGCCGAGCTGTTCGACCACGAATCCGTCGCACGGATCGCCAACCAGGTCCTGACCGTCCTCGCCGCCGGGGTCGCCACGCCGGACACGTCGGCGACCGCCCTGCCGATGGACCAGCCGACCCCCGCCGCCGATGAGCTGGGCGGCGACGACCGGATCGCCGACGGGCCACCGGTCGACGTGCCGGTGCACGAACTGGTGCGACGGATCGTCGAGGCCCACCCGGAGCGCCTGGCGGTGCTCACCGACAGCGGCGGTCTCACGTACGCCGGGCTGTGGTTGCGGGCCCGGGAGATCGCCGCCGCCCTGCTCGCGCGGGGTGCGGGCGGACGGCCGGTGGTGGTGCGACTCCCGTCCGGGCCGGAGCAGACCGCCGCGTTGCTCGGGGTGCTCGCCGCCGGCGGACACCTGTGCTGGTTCGGCACCGGGGACGTGGGTGATCGCGGTCGTGCCGTGCTCGCCGACCTGCGTCCCGCGTGTCTGCTGGTCGCCGGTGACCCGGACGACGACGAGCTGGCCCGCTGGGCCCGCATCGAACTCGACATCGCCGTGCACGACGTGGCGACCCTGACCGGGGTCGGGGCGCTGCCGACGGTCGACGCCGGCGCGGTCGCCTACGTCGCCTACACCTCCGGATCGACTGGACGCCCCAAGGGCATCGCCCAGCCGCACTCGGCGTTCGGCCAGTTCGTCACCTGGCTCGGCACGCGGTTCGAGATGGGCGACGGCGCCCGGGTAGCGCAGTGGGTGGCACCCGACCACGACCCCGCCCTGTGCGAGGTGTTCGCCACCCTGACCAGCGGCGGCACGCTGTGCCTGCCCGCGCCGGCCATCCGGATCCACGGCGAGAAGCTCGTCGACTGGATGGCCAGCCGGGAGATCACCCACCTGCAGACGGTGCCGAGTTTCGCCCGCGAACTGCTGCGGGTGGTCACGAGCCGCGCGGACCGGCCCCTGCGCGCGCTGCGGCACCTGCTGCTGATGGGTGAGGCGCTGCCGGGCGAGCTCGTCAACCGGTTGCACGGCAGCCTGCCCGACGTGCGCCTGGCCAATCTCTACGGGCCGACCGAGACGATCGCGGCCACCTGGCAGCCGATCGACCGACCGGTGGATGGTTCGACGCCGATCGGACGGGCGATTCCCGGCCGGCAGGTGCTCGTTCTCGACGCCGACGAGCGACCCTGCCCGCAGGGTGTCACAGGGGCCATCGTCATCCGCAGTCCCTTCGTGGCGACCGGCTATCTCGGCGCGGTCGATCCGTCCACGGCGTTCGCCCCGGTCGGTGGACAGTCCGACATCCGCACCTACCGCACAGGTGACCTGGGCCGTTGGCGTTTCGACGGCGCCCTGGAATACCGGGGCCGCGAGGATTTCCAGATCAAGGTGTACGGCGTGCGCCTCGAACTGGGCGACGTCGAGGCCGCGCTGCAGACGCACTCCTCGGTACGCGAGTGCGGCGTGGTCGCGGTCCATGGACCGGACGGGCTGGTCAACCGCCTCGACGCGTACGTCGTGCCGATCCGAGCGGGGGAGGGCTCGCCCGAGGTGTGGCGGGCCCACCTGCGCCAGCGGCTCGGCAAGGTGATCCCCCTCGTGTTCCGTACCGTCGACGGCCGGCTTCCCCGCAACATCGGGGGCAAGGTCGACCGGCGGCGGCTGCCCGAGCTGGCGCGCTCGGTGAGGGCTGCGACGCCGGCGCCACTGACCGACACCGAGCAGACCCTCGCGGCCCTGTGGGCCGAGGTGGTCGACGCGGGCGTACCGGGCCTCGACGACAGCTTCTTCACGGCCGGCGGACGCTCCGCGCTGATCCCGGCTCTGCTCCACCGCGTCTCTGAACGGTTCGGCGTACACGTGCCGATCCGCGACTTCTACGCCAACCCGTCGCTCCGCACCCTCGCCAACGCTGTCAGCGTCGCCGGCGACGAGGACGGACCACGACGGCAGGCACCGGGCGTCGCCCATCCGGGCGAGCCCACCAGACCCGACCTGGCACCACGGCTGTGATGAGGTGAGGACAGTGACAACGAACGAGAACATTGTCGTGCTGGACGGCGACACTCTCGACATTCCGGGCCTTCGCCGGATCGCCGAGGACGACACCGCCTGCGAGGTGTCGCCGTCGGCGCTCGCACGAGCGGGCAAGAGCCGCGCGATGTTCGAGGACATCGTGCGTCAGGACATCCCGGTGTATGGGGTGACCACCGGGTACGGCGAGATGATCTACATGCTGGTCGACCCGTCCAAGGAGGTCGAACTCCAGACCAACCTGGTGCGCAGCCACAGCGCCGGCGTCGGCCCGCTGTTCGCCCGGGACGAGTCTCGGGCGATCGTGACCGCTCGGCTCAACGCGCTGGCCAAGGGCCACTCCGCGGTACGCCCCGAGCTGCTGGAGCGGCTCGCGCTCTACCTCAACCTGGGCATCACCCCGGCCATCCCGGAGATCGGTTCGCTCGGCGCGAGCGGGGACCTCGCGCCGCTGTCGCACATTGCGTCCACGGTGATCGGTGAGGGCTACGTGCTCGACGGCACCGGCAAGGTGCCCACCGGTCAGGTGTTGCGCAAGCACGGCATCGAGCCGTTGGAGCTGCGTTTCAAGGAGGGGCTCGCCCTGATCAACGGCACGTCGGCGATGACCGGTGTCGGCGCGCTCGTGGCCGACCGGGCCATGACGCAGGTACGCCAGGCGGAGATCGTCACCGCCCTGGTGATCGAGGCACTGCGGGGCTCGATGAGCCCGTTCCAGCCGGAGGGGCACGACATCGCGCGACCGCATCAGGGGCAGATCGACACGGCGGCCCACCTGCGGGCGCTGATGCGCGGCAGTCTGTCGACAGTGGAGCACAGCGAGCTGCGCAAGGAGGTGGCCGCCGGTAAGGAGTCCGGCAAGGACGTCACGCGGACGAAGGTCTACCTGCAGAAGGCGTACTCACTGCGGGCCATCCCGCAGATCCTGGGCTCCGTGCGGGACACGCTCTACCACGCCATCAACAAGATCGGCATCGAGCTGAACTCGGCGAACGACAACCCGCTCTTCTTCGAGGGCGAGGAGATCTTCCACGGCGCCAACTTCCACGGACAGCCGGTCGCGTTCGTCATGGACTTCCTCACGATCGCGCTGACCCAGCTCGGGGTGCTCTCCGAGCGGCAGTCCAACCGCCTGCTCAACCGGCACCTGAGCTATGGCCTGCCGGAGTTCCTGGTCACCGGTGATCCGGGCCTGAACAGCGGCTTCGCCGGCGCCCAGTACCCGGCGACCGCCCTGATCGCGGAGAACCGCACCATCGGGCCGGCGAGCACGCAGAGCGTCCCGTCCAACGGCGACAACCAGGACGTGGTCAGCATGGGGCTGATCTCCACCCGCAACGCCCGCCGGGTGCTGCGCAACAACGACACGATCCTGGCCCTGGAGTACCTGGCCGCGGCGCAGGCCGTCGACATCTCCAAGCGGTACGGCGACCTGAGCCCGGTCGCCAAGGCCACCTACGACCACGTCCGGTCGATGGTGCCGACGCTGGACCGCGACCGCTACATGGCCGACGACCTGGAGACCATCACCGCCGCCCTGTCCCGCGGCGAGTTCGCCGCCGCGGCCGCGAGCGCTCAGCAGAGCGACCTACGGTGACCAGGCCCTACACCGGCGCGGAGTACATCGAAAGCCTGCGTGACGATCGCGAGATCTACCTCTACGGCGACCGGGTCAAGGACGTCACGACGCATCCGGCGTTCGCCAACGCGGTACGCATGACCGCGCGGCTCTACGACTCGCTCCACGACCCGGCCACCGCACCGGTGCTCACCGCACCGGTGGACAGCGGCGGCACGGGCTTCACCCACCGGTTCTTCACCACGCCGCACAGCGCCGAGGACCTGGTCGCCGACCAGCAGGCCATCGCGGCGTGGGCCCGGATGAGCTACGGCTGGATGGGGCGCAGCCCGGACTACAAGGCCTCCTTCCTCGGCACCCTCGGCGCGAACGCCGACTTCTACGGCGAGTACGCGGACAACGCCCGGACCTGGTACCGCCGCTCCCAGGAGCAGGTGCAGTTCTGGAACCACGCGGTCGTGCACCCCCCGGTCGACCGCAACCGGCCGCCCGACGAGGTACGCGACGTGTTCGTCCACGTCGAGCGGGAGACCGACTCCGGCCTGATCGTCAGCGGCGCGAAGGTCGTCGCGACCGGGTCCGCGCTGACCCACTTCAACTTCATCTCGCACCACGGGATGCCGGTCAAACGGCGGGAGTTCGCGCTGATCGCCACGGTGCCGATGGGCGCCCGCGGGATGAAGCTGATCTGCCGGCCGTCGTACGCCGCGACGGCCGCGGTGATGGGCAGCCCGTTCGACTACCCACTGTCGTCGCGGCTGGACGAGAACGACACGGTGCTCATCCTGGACAAGGTCGAGATCCCGTGGGAGAACGTGTTCGTCTACGGCGACCTTGGCAAGGTGCAGATGTTCGGCGGGCGCTCGGGGTTCACCGAGCGGTTCACGTTCCACGGCATGACCCGGCTGGCGGTGAAACTCGAATTCATCGCCGGCTTGCTGGCCAAGGCGTTGGACCTGACCGGTACGAAGGACTTCCGGGGGGTGCAGAGCCGTCTGGGTGAGGTGCTGGCCTGGCGCAATCTCTTCTGGGCGCTGTCCGACGCCGCCGCCCGTAACCCCGTGCCGTGGAAGAACGGGGCGGTGCTGCCGAACCCGGAGTACGGGCAGGCGTACCGGTGGTTCATGCAGGTGGGTTATCCCCGGGTCCGCGAGATCATCATGCAGGACGTGGCCAGCGGGCTCATCTACCTCAACTCCAGCGCCGACGACTTCAAGAACCCGGCGATCCGCGGATACCTGGACCAGTACATGCGGGGCTCGGACGGCAGCACCGCGGTGGAGCGGGTGAAGCTGATGAAGCTGCTGTGGGACGCGGTCGGCACCGAGTTCGGCGGCCGGCACGAGCTCTACGAGCGCAACTACTCCGGCAACCACGAGAACACCCGGGTGGAGATGTACTTCGCGCAACTCGCCTCGGGGCAGATAGACGGCTACAAGCGGTTCGTCGACGAGTGCATGAGCGAGTACGACCTCGACGGCTGGACCGTGCCGGACCTCGCGTCCTTCGACCACCTGCGGTGGGCGCGCAACGATCTCTCCACGACGTGAGGAGCGCTGATGTTGCAGGACAAAGTCGCCGTGGTCGCCGGTGTGGGGCCGGGGCTCGGACGGGCGATCGCGCTCGGCTGTGCCCGGGCCGGTGCCGACGTCGTACTGGCCGCACGTAACGAGTCGGTCCTCGCCGAGGTCGCCAAGGAGGTCGAACAGCTCGGCCGGCGGGCGCTCGCGGCGCCGACCGACCTGACCGACGACGCGGCGGTCGCCGCCCTGGCCGACTCGGCGCTCGAGGCGTTCGGGCGGGTGGACGTGTTGGTGTACAACGCGTTCGCGGTGCCGGCCTTCGCCGAACTCACCGCGATCGACGTCGACGCCGTACGGGCGAGCCTGGAGACCGACGTGTTCGGGGCGCTACGGATCACCCAACGGCTGGCCCCGACGCTGACCGAGCACAACGGCGCCATCGTCATGATCAATGCGATGGTGGTACGGCAGTCGAAGCCGACGTTCGGCGCCTACCGGATGTCGAAGTCCGGTCTGCTCGCGCTGGCGCAGAGCCTCTCGACCGAGCTGGGCCCATCAGGCGTGCGGGTGAACACGGTGATGCCCAACTACGTCTGGTCCGACGGGCTCCGCGGCTACTTCGCCTACCTGGCCCAGGAGCGCGGCATCACCGAGAAGCAGGTCTACGACGAGACGGCGGCGAGCCTCGACCTGCGTCGCCTGCCCGAGGCGGACGAGGTGGCCAACGCCGTCGTCTTCCTCGCGTCAGACCTGGCCAGCGCCATCACCGGGCAGTGTCTCGACGTGAACGCCGGCGAGCTGCATCGCTGACAGATCGGGGCGCAGCACCTCGGCGCCCCCGAGATAGACGTGCCGCACGGCCGCTCGCGGCCGTGCGGTCAGCACGTGGGCCAGCATCCGCACGACCCGGGGCAGCGCGCCGGGCACGTCGATCTCGGCGGCGCACAACAGGGGTACGTCGTGCAGGCCGAGCTGCCGCGCGGCGACCGCCGGGAAACAGCTCACCAGGTCGGGTGTGGCGGTGAACAGGATGCTGACGAGGTCGTCCGGCGCCAGTTCGTTGCGCCGGACGACCTCGTCGAGCAGGAGCCGCGTACCGGCCCCGACCACGTCCGGACTGTCCCGGTCGACCTGGATCGCGCCCCGGATGGCCCGCAGGGTCGGTGCCGTCATCGTCGTACCCCCGTTGTCAGCGCGTCGCGGCGGCGAACTGGCCTGGCTGGCGGCCCGATCCGGCCGGACCCCGGTACGCCTGCGCGATGTCCAGCCAGTGCTCGGCGTCCGGGCCGACCGCGCTCAGCCGCAGGTCGTCGCGGTGTCGCCGGCGGGTCACAAGCAGACAGAAGTCGACCGCTGGCCCGCTGATCCGCTGGTCCGCATCCGGCGGCCCGAACGTCCACGTGGCGCCGGACGGGGCGGTGAGGGTGTAGCCGAACTCCACGTCCGGAACCTCCTCCTCACGGGCCAGGTAACCGAAGTCCCAGGTACGTGCGGCGAACCCGCACAGGTGCCGGATCCGGTCGGTGTGCCGGCGCTCGACGCCGAGTGCGTCGGCGACGTCCTGCCCGTGACCGAACAGCTCCATCATGCCGGCGCCCGCCAGGATGGCGGCCGGCATCGGACGGACCAGCCACGGCACGATGTCGGTCGGCGTGTGCGCCGCCAACGCCTTCTCCGCGGTCGACCGCTCCTCCTGCCACTTGGCGAACAGCGCCGGCGGTGGGGCGGCGAGGTACGGGGCCATCGCGGCGGCGACGTTGGACTCGAAGCTGCCGCTCATGGAGGACAGGAACCGGCTGAACGTGTCCGGGTCGGACGCCGAGAGCCCCGCCAGGCGAAACACCGCAGAGAGGTGGGCCACCTGGTGGGCGACCGTCCAGCCGACGGCGGGCGTCTCGGTGCGCCAACCGGCGTCGTCCAGGTCGGCGATCAGCGCGTCGAACGCGTCGCCCTCGCTGACCAGATCGGCGAACACATCGGGCTGTGCTGACATGTGGTTCTTCCTTCCGCTACAGGGCTCGTGTCGTGCCGCGGAAGGGGACACCGGTGTTCCCGCGGCCGGACGGCTGGTGCGCGGTGCGCGCCTGTGGAGCAGGTCGGATCAATCATTGGACGGTGAGCCCCGCGTCGTCGTCTCGCTACGTGCGCGACCTGCGCGGATCCGCCACTGAACGCACTCTCGGAGATGTCCGTCCGGTGGCCGATCGGCCAACCTAATCCCTATGAGCGACCCCACCACGATGAGCCCGCGCGAGCTCGCGGTGTTCGTCAAGCAGACCCCCAACGGCGAGCTGCGCCGGCTGATGCACGGCCCGCGGCGGACGGACGTCATCGACGAGATCTTCACCAACATGCCCCAGGTCTTCCGCGCCGATCGTGCCGGCGCGCTCACCGCCGTGATCCACTGGCGGATCGGCGACCGGCCCGACGGCGGCGTCGACGTCTACGAGATGGTCATCGCCGACGGCGCCTGCGTCAGCACACCGGGCAATGGTCGACACCCCGATCTCACGCTCTCGCTGGGTGGGGTCGACTTCCTCAACCTCGTCACGGGCAACTCGCACGCGGTGGCGCTGGTGATGCGCGGTCGCCTCAAGACCAAGGGCGACCTGGCTCTGACCGCGAAGTTCCCCACCCTGTTCGATCCGCCCCGAGGCTGACCCGAGGCCGAGAACGACGCCGATGACTCTCGCAGTCATCGGCGTCGTTCGGTTCGGGGGAGCCGGTCGGGTCAGGCGACGCGGTCGCGCGGGCAGTTCTGGTAGACGGCGAGCAGCCACTCGCCGTCGTGGTTGACGAGAATCCACGACGCGCGGATCGCCGCCCGGTCGGGCAGCGTCGTCTCGCCAGCCGGGATGACACCACCCTCCGTGATCAGCGCGACCGCACCCGGGGCCAGCGCCTTGATCTCCACCGGCGTGCCGGTGACCCGGGTGCCCTTGAAGGGGCCGCCGAACGCGGTCGACATGAAATCGCGAATGTTGTCCTTGCCCTGGCGGTAGACACCCGGTAGCAACATCGACCCGTCGTCGACGAAGATGTCCGCGAACGCCTGCGCGTCCTGAGCCGCCCACGCTTTGACCAGGCGGCCGGGTACCGCCGCTATGGCCGCTTGATCGGCGCCGGAGATGCCAGTCACCAACGGCGCGGAGGAACTGGTGGTCATCGCTGGTCCTCGATTCTTGGATGGTGGCGAAGAGGCCGGTCGGTGTTGCATACCGACGTTGCCGAGGCTAGTGCTGGCAGTGGCCGTTCCGTTCTCCTGGAATGCGCGTTGGTCGCATCCAACTCGGCATTCTGAAAGAAGACTGCGCACCGCTGTCAGCGGCATGCTCGGATGGCCACGACAACCACAGTTGAATCCGATCGGGGACTTCGACAGGAGGACAGCCCGTGACCGGGCACCGTCGCGTGATCTCTGGCATCGTCGTGGACGAAGACAACCACCCTGCTCCACCCGGTCAGCCCTCGCCGGGGCTGCGCACCGCACGCCGCGGTGGCTCACGCCCTGGTCGCGGTGGCTCACGCCCTGTCGGCGGCCGCCTCCGCGCGAGCGGGGCGCTCGGATGAGCCCTTGCCGAGCCACTGGTATACGTAGTGCTCGCGCGCCATCCGGTGCACCGCGGTCAGGGCGACCTCCAGCAGCACCGCTCGAACCACCGCGGCCGCCCGATCGACGTCCGCGTCGTCGGCGGGCAGCAGGGCCATCTCCTGTTCCACGAGCTGCTCGGCCATCGCCGCGTACGGTGCGAAGAACTGGATGCTGCAGTCGCAGCCGAGCCGGCGCAGCGCGGCGACGACCTGCGCGAGCTGGGCGCGGCCGGCCGCGTCGGGGTGCACCGCCCAGCCCAGCTCGTCGATGAACTGGTCGACGTCGGCGGTGGCGTCGGACAGATTGGCGGCTTCGCCGCTGAGTGAGTGCACCACCTCATAGAGCCCGGCCAGGGGAAGCTGGCGGTCCTCGATGCTCGCGAGCAGTTGCCGGACGGTCGACAGGTCGAGCTTCCCGACGTGGGTCAGCGCACGGATGAGTTGCAGGCGGCGCAGGTGACGGTCGTCGTAGTCGGCCTGGTTGCGACCGGTGGGTCTACCAGGGGGAAGGAGCCGCTCCCGGAGGTAGTACTTGATTGTGGCGACGGGTAGGCCCGTCTCCTTGCTCAGATAGGAAATGCGCATCGGTTCCCCCAGGTAGACCCGTCATGTCGACCACTCTTCGATGAGCCGGTGTCGTTGAATCACGACCGCGTGCCCGTGCACACCGGAACGGGGCACGGGCACGGGTGGGTGACTTCGGTCAGGCGGCCGGACGGTCGACCGACCGGGCCGGAAAGCGTGCGGAGAGGATGGTGGCGGCCCGAGCCTTCTCCTGGGCGGCGACGACGCTGAGCGCCACCTTGCGTGCGTCGAGGAGAGCGAGCAGGACCGGAGGGTCCAGGGCCGTTACGGGCTGGAGATTGACATCCACCGTGAGCACGGTGTCGTGGGCGATGGTGAGTGGCCCGTGGGTGGCGACGGAGATGGGACGGCTGTGCGGGTCGGCGGCGATCTCTGTGGGATCGCCGGTGACCGACTGGGCCAGCAGGTACCAGGTGCCCGGCGGCACGCCGGTGAAGTGGAACAACCCGGGACCGGACAGGATGGTGCATCGGATCGGCCGGCCCTCGGGTATGCGGTCCGGGAAGAGACCGACGAACACGAGACCCGGGCTGGCCTGGCTGGACGGGTGCACCTGGCCGTGGATGCTGGCCGTCGATGGTGTGCCCGCGGCCGGCGTCGGCGCCACGGGAACGTGTGGGGCGTACCCGGCCAGCTTGCGGTACGCCGTCGGTGACATTCCAACGCTCTTGCTGAAACGCGAGCTGAACGTCCCGACACTGTTGTAGCCGACTCGCACGCTGATGTGCGCGACGTTGAGCGACGTCGAGACGAGCAGATCCTTGGCGCGTTGCAACCGGAGTGCCGACAGGAAACGACCTGGCGACACTCCGGTTGCGCGCTGGAAAATCCTAGTGAAGTGGAATTTGCTGAACATCGCCGCTCGCGCCATGTCGCTTACGGTGATTTGCTCGCTGAGGTTCTCGCGCATTGCCTCAATTGCGCGCTTCGCTGCTTCCTCAACCGCGTCCCCCACGATTCCTCCCCAGCAATTCGTGAGAACAGCTTGCCGGTCTCACCAAAGGCGTAAATTAATATCTGAGATACGCCTCTCGGTCACCGCCGGTGTCCGGTTGGTGATGCACCGAGATCCATGTCGACGTTAGTCGATCCCGCCCTCGGCCGCAACACTGCAGATTTGCTTGGATACGGAGCGCAATCGTGGAGTAGGGGTGCCTCCGTGGTAGATAGTGATAGTCTCTAATACACGTCCAGGAGTTGAGATAGCTCAAAGGGTGCGTAAAGTTCAATCTTCCGCGTTGTCAATCTTCGCCCGGAGCATCAACCCGCGGGAGCGGCGACGGCGGGCGCCGTGGCTGGGGCGGGCAGCGTGCCGTTGTAGCTGACCGGAACCCCTCGCGCGCGGGCCGCGGCGACGATTCCCGGCATCGCCCGCTCGGCCAGCGCCGCGATCGTCAGGGCCGGGTTGACGGTGAGGGCGCCGGGCACCGCCGAGCCGTCGGTGACGAAGATGCCCGGGTGGTCGCGCAGTTCGTGTCGGTCGTCGAGGGCCGAGGTCGCCGGGTCGTCGCCGATGCGGCAGGAGGCGAGCGGATGCACGGTGTACGCGCCGACCAGGTCGTTGGTCCAGGGAGCGACCCGGGCCAGTCCGTCCCGTTCGAGAATGTCCTTGACCTCGGCGTCGGACAGCGACCACCCGCGCCAGGTGTTCTTGGTCGGCTCGTAGCGCAGCGGGCCCACCCCGAGCATCTGCTGCGACAGCCGATGCGCGTTGCCGGTTTCCGGTGGTGGCCCGAAGACGCCCTCGTTGTCGTCCTCCGACATCGTGAAGATCGTCAACCACGACTGCCACTGGCGCAGCATCTCCTTCTTCTCCAGGCCGAACCAACTCGGCCCGGTCGCGCCCGGAACCTGCGCCAGAATGGTGCCGAGCCCGGGCGGGAAGTAGAGCTGCTCCAGGGAGAAGCGCTCGTATTCGGGAAGTGAGCCGTCGAGCTTGTCCCAGGAAGCGACCGTGGGGCCGCGTCCGATCTGATAAGCCGAGTACGCGCGTCCGTCGGATCGGCTCAGGCCGAGCACGTCGCGTACCTTTTCTTCATCGAAAATAGCCGTATTCAGCCTTTCGCCGTTACCCGAGAAATACCGGCCAACTGCGTGTGGCATTTTCCCGAGGTGTGGCTCCGAACGTTGCAGAATGACTGGAGTGGCGCCGGATCCGGCGGCGACGACGACAATCTTCGCGTCGATCTCGCCGGATTCGTGCAGAATTCTGTAGTCCTCGCCGTCAACAACCCGGTAATGCACCCGATATCCACCGTCGGGTGTCCGGGACAGATGCTGCACCTCGTGCAGCGGGCGGATTTCGGCACCGTGGTCGAGAGCCGCCGGTAGATAGTTGAGCAACAGCGAGCGCTTGGCGTCGAACCGGCAGCCGGCCATCATCCAGTTGCAGTTCGTGCAGAGGTCCACGTCGATCGCCGCCGGCGCCGGGTTGGCGGTCCGTCCGGCGTGCCGGCACGCCGCCCCCCAGAGCCCGCCGGCATAGGGGATGCGGTCCCAGGTCTGTTGGGTGATCGGCAGCGCCTCCGCCACCCGGTCGTACCACGGGTCGAGCGTGTCGCGGTTGATCGCCGCCGGCCACATCCGGCGGCCGATGCTGCCCTGCCGCTCGAAGACGAACCGGGGCGCCCGTGGCATCGTCGCGAAGTAGACCACGCTGCCGCCACCCACGCAGTTGCCGCCCAGGATGCTCATGCCGTCGCCCACGACGAAGTCGAAGATCCGGGTGTACGACTTACCGAGTTCGAAGTCATGGTCGAACTCGTCCGCTCGCAGCCAGGGCCCGCGCTCCAACACCACCACCCGGGCGCCACCGGCGGCGAGGTGATAGGCCGCGATCGCGCCGCCGAACCCGCTGCCGATGACGAGGATGTCGGTCGATTCCGTCGCGCTCATGCGGGGCTCCCCGTCGCTGTCGTTTGTGGATGGTGGTCGGCGAGTTGCCGTCCGTAGCTGAACTCTGGAAACCGGTAGATGCCGTCGGCGTTCGGTTGGGAATAGCCGATCGTGAGAAGCCCCGGATGGCCGGTCGCGAAGGCCGTCGGGGTGCTCATGTGTGCCGCGCTGTCAAAGGCCATGTTGCAGAAGAGGGCAAGGCTCACCCACATCTGCTTCTCAGGATGGCCGGGGTCGGTAAGGATGCGCACCAGCGCGGTGCGGTGGTCGAAGGACAGCGCCACGAACGACGGCACCGACGCATCCAGGCTGAGCCCGGTTTCGCGCGCGTAATCGTCGGCGTGCTCGTTCAGGGTCACCACGAGGGAATCGAGCGCTTCGGCCAGACCGCCGGCGGGCAGCTCCAGTAGTGCGAGCGCGCCGGCCGCTACCGCGCCGGCGCCGGTTGCGGCGCCCGCGATCGCCCGATCGTCCGGCCAGCGTTTCTCTCCTGGAATGATCGTGTCGGCAAAAGCCTCGATCGTGATGGTCTTGTCTGGAACTTCCACGAAATGCCTCCAGGCCGCAGATTCATCGCTGCGGACATTGTGTTCCCGTCGCCATCCGTGCCGTTCTTCCGTCGTGCCGTCGGTCGACCGCGCACGCCTGAAGACGAACCGCCCGAGCACCCGCGCGCACGATGGAACAAACCTTGGGAGGTACGAGCGACATGCCGATGCTGGGTGCGATCCGCCGGATGGCGCTGACGCCGTCGCTGGCCGACGTCACGTTCGAAGGCCGGGGCTTCCCGGTCAGACCGAGCCCGACAACCGAACGTCTGGAGGCGATCCCGCAGGCGGTGATCTGCGGCTTCGAGTGGGGTATCGAGGCGCGTGACCAGTGGGAACTGGAGCGACGACTGGAACTGGTCGACCAGGAGCAGCGCGGCTTCGCCTACGAGGGCGCCACCATGGCACTGACGGTCCGCGACGCCATGCCGGGCGGGCGGCGCCACCAGGCCCGGGACCTGCTGAGCGGCCCCGGCCTGCCGCACACCTTCCTGACCTACATCGGGATCGGCTTCGCGATGGCTCGGCTGCCCCGTCCACTGTGGAAGAACGTGCTGCCGGACCTGACCGGCACCCCCTACTACCCGACCATGAGCTGGTTGGCTGTCGACGGCTACGGCTTCGACCGTGCCTACTTCGAGACCGACCGGTGGGTGGGGCAGCAGCGCAGGCTGCCGCCGTACCCGTGGCTCGGCCGCGCCGACTACTTCCCACGCGCCGTCGACCAGGGAATTGGTCGCGCGCTGTGGTTCATTCACGGCGGCGAACCCGCCGACGTCACGGCGGCCGTCGAACGGTTCGCCCCCGAGCGGCAGGCCGACCTGTGGAGCGGAGTCGGTCTGGCCGCGACGTTCGCCGGCGGCACCACACCCGAGGGGCTGCGGCACCTCCGCACCGCCGCCGGTGCGCACCGCGACCACCTCGGGCAGGGCTCGGTCTTCGCCGCAAAGGCGCGTACCTTCGCGGGCTACCTGCCCGAACACAGCGAGGCGGGTGTCACCATCCTCGCCGGCCTGCCCGCCGAGAAGGCCGCGCTGTTGGCCGACGAGGTCGCGGCCGTGGGCTTCGCCGACAAAGAGGAACCCGACTACGAGGTGTGGCGCCACCGGATCCGGGCCCGCCTCGCCGCCATTCACGATGAGGACAGGAGGGTTCGATGAGCGTTTGGCGCAGCCTGCGACGCAGGGTGCTGACCCCCAACGTCGCGGCCACCAGGATGGACGTCCGCGGCTTCCACGTGAAGTCCGCCGCCGGGCGGGAGCGGTTGGAGACCGTCGGCCGCACATTCCTCGCCGGGTACGCGTTCGCGGCCGAGGCGAAGCGGCCCACGGATGCCGAGCCGTCGCTTGAACAGGTGCCGACCGGCTATCGCGGCTTCGCCTACGAGGGCGCCGCGATGGCCCTGGCGATGCGCGACGGGTTGCCCGGCGGCGGGACCCGGCACGTCGCCGACTTCCTCGACGGGCGGGCCCGACACCACGTCTACATGGTCTACGTCGGGGTGGGCTGGGCGATGGCCCGGCTTCCCCGTTTCCGCTGGTCCACCCTGCACGCCCCGGACCCGCTGCTGCGCTGGCTGGTCCTCGACGGCTACGGGTTCCACCAGGCCTACTTCGTCACCAAACGCTACGTGCACCAGCAGTTCCGCGACGAACGCTTCCCGTGGCCGGGCCACCCCTACGCCAACAACGCCATCGACCAGGGCATCGGCCGGGCGTCGTGGTTCGTCGGCGGCACCGACCCCGAGACGGTGGCCGGCCTGCTCAACCGCTTCCCGGAGGCGAGGCGACCCGACCTGTGGGCGGGCACCGGCCTCGCCGCGGCGTACGCGGGCGGCGCGTCGGACACCGAACTGCGCCGGTTGCGGGACCTGGCCGGCCCGTACCGCCCGCAGCTCATGCAGGGCGTCGCCTTCGCGGCGGCGTCCCGGGTCAAGGCCGACCTCGTTCAGCCGCACACCGAGCTGGCGACCGAGCTGCTCTGCGGCATGTCGCCGGCCAGCGCATCGAAGGTCACCGACGAGGCGCTTGTCGACCTTCCCGCTGACGGGCAGATCCCGGCGTTCGCGGTCTGGCGCGAGCGCATCGCCGCGGCCATGGTCGCCAACTTCGGCAGCTGACCTGCGGCACGGGGCCCCGCCGTCCGGCGGGGCCCCTTCTGCTTGTGATGGACAGCCCCCGCAGCTCACCTACCGCGGGCCACGGTCAGCCGGCGGCCCGGTGGGCTGGTCGCCGGTGCTGCCGGAAAAATCACGGACGCTGGTCGGGCGCGTCGGACGCGGCCCGGTAGGGCCGGCGGAGGTACAGCAGTGCCAGCACGACCACCACGGCCAGCCCGTCGACGAAGAGCAGGAAGGCGCTCATCGGGTCGATCGAGTGTTGGTGCGCGGCGAGCGCGTCGGCGGTGGCCTGCCGGACGACCTCGGACGGCGCCGGAGGCGCCACCCCGGTGCCCACGCTGAACCGCAGGCTTCCGGTGGCCTCGCCCCCGTTGGCAAGCGCCATGTGGAAGGCGACCGTCAGGTTGCCCGGCCGGGCGACGGTGATCGGCACGGTCACCGTGCGCTCCGGGCCCTGTCGCGCGTCGCCCGACTGGATCGGGTTGCCCGCGTCGTCGAGCACGGCGACGTGGGAGAGCGCCAGGTCCGGCGCGTCGGAGAACGTGAGCGCGACGGCCGCGGGCGCCGCCGAAACGGCGGCACCCGCGGCAGGGTCGCTGGTGATCAGACCGCCGTCGGCGGAGGCCGACGACGCGACGCTCGAAAGCAGGAGGACGAAGAGCAGCAGCGCCCCACCTCGACGGAACACGTCAGGCCAGCGACGCTAGGGGACGCGGCGCGCAGCTGCACCGCATCGCCTCGGCTTCGACCCGGCTCGGCCGCAGGTGGTAGTAGACCGCGACCAGCATCGGGATGAAGACGATCGAGTTGTAGAACAGGTGCAACTCGACGCGGGGCATGACGAGCTGCAGGACGCTGGTCGGCACCGCGGCGCCGAAGAGATTGAAGCCGGCCTGCACCTGGATGAGGAGCAGCAGGTGCTCGATGTGGTGCCAGAACTGGATGGCGAGAGCGATCGTCCACCAGGTGCGGGCCCGACCGACGAAGCCCGGCCGGAGCAGGAAGAGGCCGACGAGCATCACGATGGCGTAGCCGTAGTGCAGGTACTCCGAGGTGACCAGCCACGGCCAGAACTGTCCGAGCACGCCACGCGACGCGGGTCTGGGCATGTCGAGCACGAAGATCTGGTACGCCTGCACGAGGTGTTCCGCCCAGTGCGCGATCACGATCACCATGAAGGTGTTCAGGGCGGCGCGGTGGTGCCGGCCGTTGAGGGACGCGAGGAAGCCCGACCTCGGTGGGGCCGCAACAGCGGACATGGACACTCCATTCGTCAGTGAGCGTGGCCCGGCGCTTACGGTAGTCAATGGGTGACGGAAGGACTTCTTTGAACGTGCTCTCGTGCCCGACCCGGGCCCGGGCGAGCCGGCCGCATTTTTGTGGCCACCACAAGCTGTTCGTGCGGATCCACCCGATACCGCAAGTTCGGAGACGGCACCGACCCGTCGGCATCGACATCCTTGGGCTTGCGGTCGAAGGGAGAGCGTCGTGGGCATGATCATGATTCGAGGCACCCGCCGGGCCGCGGGGACGGTACGGCACGTCACGCCGGTGCCGATCGCCGTGGCCGAGGGACTGGTGGCCACGGTGTACGAGCAGGTCGAACGCGACTTCGGAATGCTCGCCCCGCCGGTTGCCCTGCACTCACCGGCTCCCGAGCCACTCGCCGCGTGCTGGATGATCCTGCGCGAGACGCTTGTCGCCAGGGGTGCCGTCGACCGGGGAACGAAGGAGGCGGTGGCGACCGCCGTGTCCATCGGCAACGCCTGCCCCTACTGCGTCGACGTGCACAGCTCGACGATGCACGGCCTGGCTCGCGGGCGGGAGTCGGCGCAGATCGCCTCGGGCAACCTCCACCAGCTCGCCGATCCCGGCCTGCGGGCGGTCGCGAGCTGGGCACGCGACAGCGGGCACGTCGCCGCGGCGGTCCCGGTGCCGGCCGCGGCAGTCCCCGAGGTGCTGGGCGTGGCGGTGGTGTTCCACTACATCAACCGCATGGTCAACCTGTTCCTCCCCGAGTCGCCGTTCCCGCCGCGGCTGCCCGGCGCCGCACGGACGACGGTCCGGAGAGTGTTCGGGAAGTTGATGGATCTGCGCGGCAGCGGGCCCGAGCCAGGGGCGGCGCTGGCGCTGCTCCCAGCCGCGCCGGCGACAGCGGTGCCGGAGTGGGCCGCCGGCAGCCCGAGCATCGGCGACGCGTTCGCGCGGGCCGCCGCCGCCTTCGACCGCGCGGGCCTGCGTTCGGTACCCGGACCGGTGCGGTCGCTGGTCACCGATCGGCTGGACGCCTGGGACGGGCGGCCTCCCGGGGCCAACCGCGGCTGGTTGAGCGAGGCGGTCTCGGCGCTCGCGCCGGCCGACCAACCCGCCGGCCGGTTGGCCCTGCTGGCGGCGTTCGGCCCCTACCAGTCGATCGACGCCGACTTCGACGCGCTGCGGGCGACGGGAGTTGGCGACCGCGAGCTGATCGAGGTCACCTCCTGGGCGGCGATGAAGGCGGCGCTGCGGGTCGGCACGCTCGGAGTGGGGTCGGCGGCGTCACCGGCGTGATGCTAGTGCGACGTCCACACCCCCAACGGAGGTAACCATGGTCGCCGCCCGCGTTGTCTCGTCGGTCGTTCAGCGCCAGGTCAAGTACGTGACGCCTGTCGCACCAACCGCAGCCGACGGTCTGGTGGCCGAGGTCTACCGGCAGGCCACCGACGAGATGCGCCTGGTCGTACCGCCGCTGCTGCTGCACTCGCCGGCCCCCCGGACACTCGCCGCCTACTGGATGCTGATGCGCGAGCCGCTGATGACCGGTGGCGCCGTCGACCGGCTGGCCAAGGAGGCGGTGGCGTCGGCGGTGTCGGTGGCCAACATCTGCCCCTACTGCGTCGACATGCACAGCACCGGGATGTACGACCTGTCGACCGAGCACGACGCCGAGGCGATCGTCGCCGACCGGGTCGAGGACATCGTGGATCCGCGGGTGCGTACGCTCGCCGGCTGGGCGCGGGTCGCCCACCAGCCGGCGGCTTTCCCGGCGTTCGACCTGACGCTCACCCCGGCGGAACGCGCCGAGTTGGTGGGCGTCGTGGTGGCGTTCCACTACCTGAGCCGCATGGTCAACGTCTTCCTGTCGAGTTTTCTGCTGCCACCGCAGCTCGGCTCCCGGGCCAAGCGGAGGATGAAGCGCGGCGTCAGCCGGTTGCTGCACGACATCCTGCTCGAGGAGCACCCGGTCGGTCGCTCACTGTCCCTGCTACCCGCGGCCGACCTGCCGCCGGAGGCGGGCTGGGCCCTGGGCAACCCGGCGGTGGCGGATGCGGTAGCCCGCGCCAACGCGGCCTTCACCGCTGCCGGGGAACGGTCGGTCCCGCCGCGGGTGCGCGCGCTCGTCGCCGCGCACCTCGACACCTGGCAGGGCGCCGACACCGGCCTGAGTCGCGAGTGGTGCGAGCGGGCGATCGCCGACCTGCCGGAGCCCGACCGGTCCGCGGGTCGGCTCGCCCTGCTGGCGGCCTTCGCGTCGTATCAGGTCGACGAGGAGACCGTCGCGGAGTTCCGCGCCTGGCACGAGGGCGACGCCGTGCTGGTCGAGACGGTCGCCTGGGCCAGCTTCGCCACCGCGCTGACGGTCGGCAGCCGACACCTTCCGTAGTCGGCCGGAAAACACAATTATCACCCGGGCCGGTGCCCAAAAAATATCTGCGTATGTCCGGGTATTGAGCGCACCGCACGAACGAAGAAGCCCGCAGCACAGACGAAGAAGACATCGTTAAAGGCCCCTGCGACGCTCTATCCAGCGCGCTCACCGAAATCGGTGAGTCGGGATGTGTGGTGATAGGCCGTCGCCAAACTCCCTGTTCGAAGGGGTCGGAACTGGAAACTCGCGCTCACGGCTATCGGTGCTGATGCCCGTTCCGTGGAGCCATCCAGGTATCGGTGAAATGCCATTACCAAACCGATGGTAATGGGATTCCCGGCCCCGTACCCGTCCGTCACAATCGGAGGTCAAGTAGATGTCGCAGAAGGGTTCATGGCTGCATCGGCGGCTACCCGCAATCGTGGCGCTGGCCCTGGTCGCCCTGCTCTTCCAACTGGGGCGGTTGCCCTCCGCCTCCGCATCCGAGCTGGCGCAGACAGCGAGCGGGTTCGCGTTCCAGCCGGCCTCGATCGCGATGCCGGGGGGCTACCCGCAGCAGACCGTCCGCAAGGTCAACCAGAAGTACCAGGACATCAACGCGTGGATCTCGTCCGTCGGCTCGGGCGTCGCGATGAACGATCTCGACGGGGACGGGCTGCCCAACGACCTGTGCATCACCGATCCCCGTATCGACCAGGTGGTGGTCACCCCGGTGCCCGGCCCCGGCACTCCCCGCTACGCGCCGTTCGCGCTCAACCCGGCACCGCTGCCGATGAGCGACACGATGGCGCCGATGGGGTGCGTCCCCGGCGACTTCAACGAGGACGGCCGCACCGACGTGCTGGTCTACCTCTGGGGACGTACGCCGATCCTCTACCTCGCCAAGGCCGGCGCGGTCGGCCTGACGATGAACACCTTCCGACCTGTCGAGGTGTTGCCCCAGTCGCCCGGTGACCGCTACGACGGCCCGCAGTGGAACACCAACACCGTCGCGGTCGACGACTTCGACGGTGACGGCCACGTCGACATCTTTGTCGGCAACTACTTCCCGCACGGCCCGGTCCTGGACGACACCAAGAAGGACGGTGTCGCGATGAACCACTCGATGTCGCAGGCGTTCAACGGCGGCGAGGACTACTTCTTCCGGTGCACCGGCGCCACCGCCGGCACCGAGCCGACGGCGACCTTCGAACTGGTCAGCGACGTTCTTCCGCGCGCCGTGTCGAAGGGCTGGGCCCTCGCTGCGGCCGCCAACGACGTCGACGGGGACCTCCTGCCGGAGCTCTACGTGGCCCACGACTTCGGCCCCGACCGGATGCTCTACAACAGGTCGACCCCCGGCAAGATCGAGTTCGCTCCGGTCAAGGCGGTCCGTGACCCGCTCGTCCCCAAGTCGAAGCGGGTGGGCGCCGATTCGTTCAAGGGCATGGGCGTCGACTTCGGCGACCTGGACGGCGATGGCCTCTACGACATGTACGTCAGCAACATCGCCACCACCTTCGGCCTGGAGGAGAGCCACTTCGCCTTCGTCAATTCCGCAAAGGACCAGAAGGACCTCCGCACCCACCTCGACGACGGCACCGCCCCGTTCAAGGACGAGAGCGCGCCGCTCGGGCTCGCCTGGTCCGGCTGGGGCTGGGACGTGAAGATGGCGGACTTCAACAACAGCGGCGACCTGGTCGTGGCGCAGACGACCGGCTTCGTCAAGGGCGAGGTCAACAGGTGGCCGCAGTTGCAGGAACTTGCGATGTCCAACGACAACCTGCTCAGCAACACCACCTGGTGGCCGCACGTGCGCCCCGGCGACGACATCGGCGGCAGCCAGCGGTTGCACTTCTTCGTCAAGTCCGACAGTGGCCGCTACCTGGACATCGCGCCGCGGTTGGGCCTCGACGCACCGGTGCCGACCCGCGGCATCGCGACCGGCGACGCCGACGGCGACGGACGCCTCGACTTCGCGGTCGCCCGGCAGTGGGACGAACCGGTCTTCTACCACAACCAGAGCCCGAACCCCGGCGCCTTCCTCGGCCTCCGCCTGACCCACCCTGCCCCGGCCGGCGCGACGGCCGCGACCGGCACCGCTGGTTCGCCAGTCGTCGGCGCCCAGGTCAAGGTCACGACCGCGGACGGTCGGGTGCTGCTCGGCCGTGTCGACGGCGGCAGCGGCCACTCCGGCAAGCGCAGCAACGAGGTCCACATCGGACTCGGCAAGAACGTGACCGGCCCGGTACGGGTCGAGCTGAACTGGCGTGACCGCACCGGTCAGCCGCATCAACAGGAGCTTTCGATGACCCCGGGCTGGCACTCGCTCGAGCTCGGCGCCCAGGCCCAGGAGAGGTGAGCGACATGGCAACCAGTACCGTCACCCCGCCACGTCACGACCCGAAAGTCAACATCGCACTTCGCAACTTCGCTATCTCGATCACGGTCTTCAACATCCTCGGCTTCACGGTCTTCGGCTTCGAACAGCCCTGGACCTGGCCCTTCATCGCGGTCTTCGCCGGCTACACGATCGAGATCGCCCTGGAGGCCATCGGTGCCCGCGTCGAGGGCCGAGCCCCGCGATTCAGCGGCCGAGGGCTGCGCGGGCTGATCGAGTTCCTCTACCCGGCGCACATTACGAGCCTCGCGCTCAACATGCTGATCTACGTCAACGACCAGCTCTGGACGATGCTCTTCGGTATCGCGGTCGCCATCGGCGCCAAGTGGGTCCTGCAGGCCCCCATCCGGGGCCGGATGCGGCACTACATGAACCCGTCGAACTTCGGCATCGCGATGATCCTGTTGGTGTTCCCCTGGGCCAGCGTCGCGCCGCCCTACCACTTCACCGAGTACATCTCGGGCTTCTGGGACTGGCTGATCCCGGCGATCATCATCATCGGCGGCACGATGATCAACGGCAAGCTGACCGGTCGGATGTGGCTGATCCTGGGCTGGCTGTCCGCGTTCGCCCTGCAGGCGATCGTGCGCGGGGTGCTGCTCGACACGTCGATCCCGGCGGCCCTGGGCATGATGACCGGCGTCGCGTTCGTGCTGTTCACCAACTACATGGTCACCGACCCGGGCACCTCACCGTCGGCGCCGGCCGCGCAGGTCGCGTTCGGTGCCAGCGTGGCTGTGGTCTACGGCCTGCTCACCGGCTTCGGCATCGCGTACGGCATCTTCTTCGCCACCGCGGCCGTCTGCCTCATCCGCGGCGGCTTCCACTGGACCCTGCACTTCATCGAGAAGTCCAAGGCCGACCGCGCACCCAGCATCGGCACAGCCGCGATGCCGGTGCCAGCGAGCACCGGAAACGGCAACGGCAAGGAACACACAGGCAAGGAGGTCGTCCCCGCATGACTCGTGTAGCGATAGTCGGCATGGCGTGCCGCTATCCGGACGCCACGTCACCCAGGGAGCTGTGGGAGAACGCCCTCGCCGGGCGGCGCGCGTTCCGCCGTCTACCCGACGAGCGGATGCGGCTCGAGGACTACTGGGACCCGGACCCGAACACGCCCGACAAGTTCTACGCCCGCAACGCCGCCGTCATCGAGGGGTACGAGTTCGACCGGATCGCCTACAAGGTCGCCGGGAGCACCTACCGCTCGACGGACCTGACCCACTGGCTCGCCCTCGACATGGCCGCGATGGCCCTGGCCGATGCCGGCTTCCCGATGGCCGAGGGACTGCCCCGCGACCGTACCGGCGTGGTGGTCGGCAACACCCTGACCGGTGAGTTCACCCGTGCGAATCAGCTGCGGCTGCGCTGGCCCTTCGTCCGGCGGATGGTCGCCGCGGCGCTCAAGGACCAGGACTGGGACGACGACCACCTGATGACCTTCCTCGACTCGTTCGAGGCGACCTTCAAGAGTCCCTTCCCCGAGGTCGACGAGGACACTCTGGCCGGCGGGCTCTCCAACACCATCGCGGGCCGGATCTGTAACCACTTCGACCTCAAGGGTGGCGGCTACACCGTCGACGGCGCCTGTTCCTCGTCGCTGCTGTCGGTCGCGACCGCCAGCAAGACCCTCATCGACGGTGACGTCGACGTTGCCATCGCCGGTGGTGTCGACCTGTCGATCGACCCCTTCGAGATCATCGGGTTCGCGAAGACCGGCGCGCTGGCGACCGGTGAGATGCGCGTCTACGACCGTGGGTCGAACGGCTTCTGGCCGGGCGAGGGCTGCGGGATGGTCGTCCTGATGCGCGAGGACGACGCTCGCGCCGCCGGCCACCGCATCTACGCCACCATCGCCGGTTGGGGGATCTCCTCCGACGGCAAGGGCGGGATGACCCGACCCGAGGTCAGCGGCTACCGACTCGCGCTCGACCGGGCGTACGAGCGCGCCGGCTTCGGGATCGAGACGGTCGGCCTCTTCGAGGGACACGGCACGGGTACGCGGGTCGGTGACGCCACCGAGTTGACCGCGCTGTCCCTCGCCCGTCGTTCCGCCGACCCGAGCGCCGCTCCGGCCGCGATCGGGTCGATCAAGGGCATGATCGGGCACACCAAGGCCGCCGCCGGTGTCGCCGGCCTGATCAAGGCGGCGCTGGCCGTGCACCATCAGGTGCTGCCCCCGGCCATCGGCTGCGTCATGCCGCACGAGATCCTGGCCGACGACGACCACCCGGCGCTGCGCGCGCTGCGCAAGGCGGAGCCGTGGCCCGACCTGCCGAACGTCCGGGCCGGGGTCACGGCGATGGGCTTCGGCGGGATCAACACGCACATCGTGCTCGAGGGCGGCCCCTCCCGACGTCGGCGCGGGTTCGACAGCCGGACCAGCCGGCTGGCCTCCTCCGGCCAGGACGTCGAGCTGCTGCTGGTCGACGGCGCCTCCCGGGAAAAGTTGCGGGAGCGGCTGGACAAGCTCGTCGAGTTCGTCGACAGCGTCGCGTACGCCCAGCTGGGAGACCTGGCCGCGACGCTGCACGGGGAGTTGCGCGACCTGCCCTACCGGGCGGCAGTCGTGGTCTCGTCACCGTCCGACGCGGTCGCCCGGCTGCAACGACTCTGCGCCCTACTGGACGCCGGCGAGACGAGCCTGGTCAGCGCCGACGAGCGCAGCTTCCTGGGCCACGTCGGCGGTCCGGGCCGGATCGGCTATCTCTTCCCCGGGCAGGGCTCGGGGCGGGGGACGAGCGGCGGTGCCCTGCGCCGCCGGTTCACCGAGGTCGACGAGGTCTACACCAAGGCGGCGCTGCCCACCTCGGGCGACATGGTCGCCACGACGGTCGCCCAGCCCCGGATCGTCACCGGATCGCTGGCGGGCCTGCGCGTGCTGTCGGCGCTCGGCATCGAGGCGACCGCCGCGGTGGGGCACAGCCTCGGCGAGATCACCGCCCTGCACTGGGCGGGCGCGTTCGACGAGGACGCCCTGCTGCGTACCGCGATGGTCCGCGGCCAGACGATGGCCGAGCACAGCTCGTCGGGGACGATGGCGAGCATCGCGGCGGCACCCGAGGCGGTCCGGCCCCTGCTGGCCGACCTTCCGGTGGTCATCGGTGGCTTCAACGGTCCACAACAGACGGTGATTGCCGGCACGGCAGAAGGGATCGAGGAAGCCTGTCGCCGCGCCGGCGAAGCGGGCTTCACCACCACCCGGCTGCGCGTCTCGCACGCGTTCCACTCACCGCTTGTGGCACCGGCCGCCGACGCGTTCGGTGACCGGTTGACCGACGAGCAGTTCGACCCGCTGTCGCGCCGGGTGGTGTCGACGGTGACCGGCGACGTCCTCCCGGCCGACACCGACGTGCCGGCCCTGCTGCGACGCCAGATCACCGACCCGGTGCTCTTCACCCAGGCGGTGGCCTTCGCGGCGAAGGACCTTGACCTGTTCATCGAGGTCGGCCCCGGGCGGGTGCTGGGAGCGTTGGCGACCGCGGCGACAGACGTGCCGTCGGTGTCCCTCGACACCGATGACGAGTCGGTCGCCGGTCTGCTCAACGCTGTCGGCGCCGCGTACGTCGTCGGCGCTTTCCGGGTCGACGACGCGCTGTTCCAGGGTCGCCTGACCCGGCCGCTGCAGCTCGGGGCCAAGTTCAGCTTCTTCGCGAGCCCCTGCGAGGCCGCGCCGCCGCTGACCGTGCAGCCCCTGCGGCGGGCCGTCGAGGCGAAGAAGATCGAGACCGACACCGACGCCTCCGAGCCGCCGCTGCACCTGTTGCGTCGGTTGGTGGCCGACCGCGCCGAGCTTCCGATCGAGATGGTACGCGGCGAGAGTCACCTCCTCGACGATCTGCACCTCAGCTCCATCACGGTGGGGCAGGTGGTCAACCAGGCCGCCCAACTGCTGTCGGTGCCGAGCGCCCAGACGCCGACGAACTTCGCCGTCGCCACGGTCGGGGAGTTGGCCCAGGCGTTGGAGGACCTGGCCGGCTCCGCCGGGGAGGGTGGCGCGGCGACGGCGGCCACGGTGGCCGGTGCGGCCGCCTGGTCCCGGGCGTTCTCCGTCGACCTCGACGCCCTGCCGCTGCCGCCGCGCGTCGAGGTGGAGGCCAACGGCCCCTGGCGGCGCTGGTCGCGGGACGGCGACCGGCTCGCCGAGTCTCTACGGCAGGCGTTGGAGCACGGCGGCGTCGGTGGCGGGGTACTGGTCTGCCTGCCGGCCGACTGCACCGAGGCCGACCTGACGCTCGCACTGGACGGGGCCAAGGCGGCGATCGCCGACAAGCAGCGCGACCGGTTCGTGGTCGTGCAGCGTGGTCGGGGCGCCGCCGGGCTGGCCAAGTCGCTGCGGTTGGAGATGCCCCGGATCCGGACCACGATCGTTCGCGTACCCGCCGACTTCGACGACCCGGCGTTGGTCGTCGCGGAGGTGGCCGCCACCGGGCGGTTCCACGAGGTGTCCTACGACGCCGACGGCGTGCGACGGGTGCCCACCCTGCGGGCGATGCCGGTGCGACCGGCCCGCGAGATCATGCCGCTCGATGCGTCGGACGTGATGCTCGTGACCGGCGGTGGCAAGGGCATCACCGCCGAGTGCGCGCTCGCCGTCGCACAGGACACCGGCGCGGCGTTGGCCGTGCTGGGCCGCAGCGACCCGGCGACCGACGCCGAGTTGGCCGCCAACCTCGACCGGATGACGGCCGCCGGGGTGCGCCTGCACTACGCCCGCGCCGACGTCACCGACCCGGCGCAGGTCAGGACCGCGGTCGACGGCGTACGCCAGAAGTTGGGCCCGGTGACGGCGGTCCTGCACGGTGCCGGCCGCAACGAGCCGGCGACGCTTGCCAACCTGGACGCGGCGGCCTTCCGGGCGACGTTCGCCCCGAAGATCGACGGGCTGCGCGCCGTCCTCGACGCCATCGAGCCGGGCGCGCTGCGGATGCTCGTCACCTTCGGCAGCATCATCGGCCGGGCGGGCCTGCGCGGTGAGGCGCACTACGCGACCGCCAACGACTGGCTGGCCGAGATCACCGCGGACTTCGCGGCGGCGTACCCCGAATGCCGGACGCTCTGCCTGGAGTGGTCGGTCTGGTCCGGCGTCGGCATGGGCGAGCGGCTCTCGGTCGTGGAGGGTCTGCAGCGGGACGGGATCGTCCCGATCTCGCCCGACGAGGGCGTACGCCTGATGCGTCGCCTGATCGCCGACCCCGACGCCCCGCCGGTGGTGGTGATCAGTGGCCGCACCGAGGGCATCGACACCGTGCGTCGGGAGACGCCGACGCTGCCGCTGCTGCGGTTCGTCGGCACGCCGCTGGTGCACTACCACGGTGTGGAACTGGTGACCGAGGTCGAACTCAACGCCGGCACCGACCTGTATCTCGCCGACCACCTGCTCGACGGCAACCTGCTGTTTCCGGCGGTGTTCGGCATGGAGGCCATGGCGCAGACCGCCACCGCGCTCACCGGGCGAGCTGAGGTGCCGGCGATGGAGGACGTCGAGTTCCTCCGGCCGATCGTGGTAACTGTCGACGGCAGCGCCACGATCCGCATCGCGGCCGTGGTAACCGGCGACGGAGACGTCGACGTCGCCATCCGGGCCGCCG
The DNA here is from genome assembly GCF_042869175.1 of Micromonospora sp. NPDC007208. Lineage (NCBI taxonomy): Bacteria > Bacillati > Actinomycetota > Actinomycetes > Micromonosporales > Micromonosporaceae > Micromonospora > Micromonospora sp. NPDC007208. The sequence continues at coordinate 181,591 of NZ_JBIAFG010000009.1, forward strand.
ACACCGGCTTCGCGGTCGACCACTTCCGGGCGCGGCTGCGCTTCGGCGACCGCGGAGAGCTCGACGGCCCACCGGACGAGACCGGCGCCGGCCTGCCGCTGGTGCCCCTCGACCCGGCCACGGACCTGTACGGGGGCATCCTCTTCCAGGGACAGCGGTTCCAGCGGCTCCGCGGCTACCACCGGGCGGCGGCACGGCACGTCGACGTGGACGTGTCAGCGGTCGCGACCGACGATTGGTTCGCCAGCTTCCTCGGGGGCGACCTGCTGCTCGGTGACCCCGGAATGCGGGACGCGCTCATGCACGGTCTGCAGGTCTGCGTACCGCACGCGACGCTCCTGCCGGCCGGCATCGAACGCGTACATGCCGCTGGCCCGATCCTCGCCGACAAGGGCGAGGCCCGGTTCACGGCGACCGAGCGCAGCCGCGACGGCGACACCTACCTCTACGACATCGCGGTCCGCACGCCGGGCGGCGAGGTGGTGGAACGGTGGGAGGGCCTGCGCCTGCAGGCGGTGCGCAAGGGCGACGGGCGCGGCCCGTGGGCGGTGCCGCTGCTCGGCCCCTACCTCGAACGGTCACTCGACGACCTGCTCGGTGCCCGGGTAGCGGTGGCGGTCGAGCCACACGGCTCGGACGACCCGCCCCGACGCGCCATGACCGGCCTCGCGGCCGGGCGGGTGTTCGGCCGCCCGGTCGAGGTGCGCTACCGGCCCGACGGCCGGCCGGAGGTCGACGACGATCGGGTCGTCTCGGCGGCACACGGCGCCGGCGTGACCGTCTGCGTCGGCGGTCGGGGGGTGCTGAGCTGCGACATCGAGGCGGTCTCCGAGCGCGACGCGGAGACCTGGTCGACGTTGCTCGGCCCGCACGACGGCCTGGTCGGCCAGCTCACGAAGGACACCGACGAGGACGTCGACACCGCGAGCACCCGGGTCTGGACGGCGATCGAGTGCCTCCGCAAGGTCGGACTGCCGGTGCAGACGCCGATCACGCTCAGCGCGGTCGGGCCGCACGGCTGGCTCACCCTGGCCTCCGGCACCCTGCGGATCGCCGTGCTCGTGACCCGGCTGCGCGACCACGCCGACCCGGTCGTCGTCGCGGTGCTCACCGACGGGTGGTCGCTGCGATGAGCAAGTACTTCGAGTACCCGCACACGGTCGGCTTCGAGGAAACCAACCTCGTGGGCAACGTCTACTACGTCAACTACCTGCGCTGGCAGGGGCGGTGCCGGGAGATGTTCCTCAAGCAGCGGGCACCGGACGTGCTGGCCGACCTGCAGGACGACCTCAAGCTCTTCACTCTCAAGGTCGACTGCGAGTTCTACGCCGAGATCACGGCGTTCGACGAAGTCTCGATCCGGATGCGGCTCGTGGAACTGGCGCAGACCCAGATCGAGTTCGGCTTCGACTACGTGCGGCTCGACCCGGACGGCGGCGAGACGCTCGTCGCCCGAGGCCGGCAACGGGTCGCGTGCATGCGCGGCCCCAACACCCGGACACTGCCGGCGCGGGTGCCGGAGGCGTTGGCTCGCGCACTCGAGCCCTACGCGAACGGGGAGGCGAGATGAGCGGCGAACTGCTCAGTCCGAGCGAGGTGGCCGGATCAAAGCTGCTTCGGCGGGCGTTCGGGACCTTCGCGACAGGCGTCACCGTCGTGACGGTCGGCGGCGCCACACCACACGGCATGACGGCCAACTCGTTCGCGTCGGTCTCGCTGGACCCGCCGCTCGTGCTGGTCTGTGTCAGCCGCGACGCGATCATGCATCAGATCCTCACCGAGGCCGGCACCCTGGGCATCTCGGTGCTCGGGCACCGGCAGGAGAAGGTGGCACGCCACTTCGCCGATCGGTGGCGGCCTCTGGGGTTGGCGCAGTTCGGCTCGGTCGAGTGGACGCCGGGCAGTGTCACCGGCGCCCCGCTGATCGACGACGCGGTGGCTCACTTCGAGTGCCGGGTCTGGCGGACGTACGACGGCGGTGATCACACGATCTTCCTGAGCAGCGTGGTGTCGCTGCGTTGGGAGAGCACCGGTGACGTGTTGGTCTTCGTCAACGGGCAGTTCCGTGGCATGACCGAGCCGGCGGCGGTGCCCGAGCCGAGCGAGGCGGCGACATGACGCTTACCGCGTCGCGGCGGCGGCCGCCCGGACCACCGTTCTGGGCGGCGCCGAAGCTGCTGTGGAAGCTCGGCCGGGACCGGCTCGGGCTGATGTCGTCGGCAGCCGACGCCTTCGGTGACGCGGCCCGCATCGCGATCGGCCCGAAGGTTCTCTTCTTCTTCAACCACCCCAACCACGCCAAGCATGTGCTCGCCGACAACCCGGACAACTACCACAAGGGCGTCGGGCTGGCCCAGGCCAAACGGGCCCTCGGCGACGGGCTGCTCACCAGCGAGGGCGATCTGTGGCGCAAGCAGCGACGGGTCATCCAGCCGGTGTTCCAGCCCAAACGGATCGCCCGGCAGGCCGACGTGGTGGCCGAGGAGGCCGGTCGGTTCGTGGACCGGTTGCGTGGCCACATCGGGCGGGGTCCGGTCGACATCGCGGGCGCCGCCACCGGGCTCACCCTCGGTGTGCTCGGCCGTACCCTGCTCGACGCGGATCTCGGCGGGCTCGGCGACGTCGGCGGGTCCTTCGAGGCGATGCAGGACCAGGCGATGTTCGAGATGGTCACGATGAGCGCGGTGCCGATGTGGGTGCCGCTGCCGCACCAGGTGCGGTTCCGCCGCGCCCGCCGTCACCTGCAGACGGTTGTCAACGAGTTGGTCGATGCGCGCGGCGGCCGGCTCGACGGCGACGACGCCCTGAGCCGGCTGATCCAGTCGACAAACGCCGAGCCCGACGCCGCGGTCGGGCAGCGGCGGTTGCGCGATGAGTTGGTCACCCTCTGCCTGGCCGGTCACGAGACGACGGCCAGCACCCTGAGCTGGACGTTCCACCTACTCGACGAGAATCCGGCCGTCTGGGAGCGGCTGCGGGCGGAGGCGCTGTCGGTGCTCGGGGACCGACAGCCCACGTTCGACGACCTGCACGGCCTGCGTTACACGACGACGGTGATCGAGGAGGCTATGCGTCTGTACCCGCCGGTGTGGATGCTTTCCCGCATTCCGCAGAAGGCGGACACCATCGGCGGGTACGACGTGCCGGCCGGGGTCGACGTGCTGATCTGCCCGTACACCCTGCACCGCAACCCGGAGTTCTGGCCGGAGCCCGAACGGTTCCGCCCGGAGCGGTTCGACAAGGACGGCACTGCCTCGCGACCCCGGTACGCCTACATCCCGTTCGGCGCCGGCCCGCGGTTCTGCGTCGGCAACAACCTGGGGATGATGGAGGCGGCGTTCGTGGTCGCGATGGTCGCGCGGGAACTGCGGCTGGCCAAGGTGCCGGGATACCGGGTGGTGCCCGAGCCGATGCTGTCGCTGCGGGTTCGCGGCGGGTTGCCGATGACCGTGCATGAGGCATAGCGGGATCGGATCGGATCGGGCTGCGGCTCCGCGAAGGCGTCACGTCACTGTGGTGGCCCTCGCGGAGCCGCACGAACAGACCCGGGCGCCGTCCACGTCAGGTGAAAGGCCGGTCACTGTCTCTGCTCAGAGGAGGACGTGTCGGGTCCGGTCCCCGGTCCAGGCCGCTTCGAGGATCGCGGTCAGGCTGGCGGTGTCGGTCGGGCCTGGATGGTTCTGGATCAGGCGGGTGACGCCACTGGCCATCTCCGCGAAGCGCGGGAGGTCGGCGCGTGCCACGCCGATGTCCGCCAGGGTGGGCGGGATGCCGATGTCGGCAAGGAGCCCGTCGAGCCAGGTGAGGAACGTATCCGCGGCCTCGGCCTCCGAGGCGTCGGTCACGTCCAGCCCGCACACCCCGGCGAGGATGGCCAACCGGTCGCCGATGGCATCCCTGGCCGCGTCCAGCGCATAGGGCAGTAGCAGCCCGACGCCCAGGCCGTGCGGCGTGTGCGTGGCTGCGCCGATGGGGTACTGGAGGGCGTGCGGGGCCGCGTTGCCCGCGTGGGAAAACGCGAGCCCGGCGAGCATGGACCCGTAGGACATGTCCGCGCGCGCGTCCGTGTCGCCTCCATCCCTGACGGCACGACGCAGGCTACGGGCGATCCGCTCCGCGGCCCGGAGCGCGTAGTGGTCGGTGATCGGGTTGCGGCCGAGGAACACCTGCTCCACCGGATCGCGCGGTCCGTGGGCCCGGGGTCGCGCGGTGTAGCTCTCCACCGCGTGACAGAACGCGTCGATGCCGGAGTGGGCGGTGACTGTCGCAGGGCAGGTGTAGGTGAGTTCGGGGTCGACGATGGCGAAGTCGGGCACGATGTGGACGCTGGAAACCCCCACCTTCAGCTCGCGGTCCGGGTCGGTCAACACCGAGACGGGTGTGAGCTCGGATCCGGTGCCTGACGTCGTGGGGACCGCGACGAGAGGCATCGTCGGCCCCGGCACCTTCGACTCGCCGTAGAAGTCGCGCGGGGTCCCACCGTGGCGCCGGATGACGCCGACGATTTTGGCGAGGTCGATCACCGTGCCACCCCCGATGGCGAGGATCACGTCGGCGTCCACCTCGGCGGCGACCGAGACGGCCAGGGCGACATCGGTGAGTGGCACGTCTGGAGTCGCGTCGGAAAACACCTCGACGACGTCGACCTTCTCCCGCACGGCGGCCACGATCTCGGCCACGCCCGGCTGCCGCAGAAGAACCTGGTCGGTCACGATGAGGACGCGCGAGCCACTCTCGGCCACCACTCGTGGGATGTTCTGCGCGACTCCTTCGCCCACTATCAGCTGGCGTGGTCCGCGGACGGTCTCAAGCATGTCGGTGCCTCTCCGGAACGTCGGCGGCGATGTGGGGGGCGGACGTCCCGGTCACGGTAGGTCGATCGCCACGTAGGTGAGGTCGAGGTACTCGAGGATGCCCTCGTGCGATCCCTCCCTGCCGATCCCGGACTGCTTCACCCCTCCGAACGGAGCTGACGGGTCCGATATCAGGCCACGGTTGATGCCGAGCATCCCCGTATCCAGCCCCTCGGTGAACCGGAGCGCCCGCTGGAGGTCACGGGTGAAGACGTATCCGGCCAGGCCGTGCTCGGTGTCGTTGGCCTTCGCCATCACCTCGTCGTCGGACGTGAACGAGATGATCGGCGCCACCGGGCCGAAGATCTCCGCCTGCAGCATCCGCGCGTCCTCGGGCACGTCGACGAGGACCGTGGGCGGGTAGAAGTGGCCCGGCCCATCCGGACGCTCGCCGCCCACCACGATCCGGGCACCGCGATCGACCGCGTCGGCGACCAGCTCGTCGATCTTGGTGACCGAGGCCTCGTCGATCAACGCCCCGACGTCCACGCCGTCATCGAGACCATGGCCCACCGACAGCGCGTCCATCCGCTCGGCGAAGCGCGCCGTGAACTCCTCGCGCACCGGCTCCTCGACGTAGATCCGGTTGGCCGCGATGCAGGACTCCCCGATGTTGCGCATCTTGGCCACCATGACACCGTCGAGCGCGACGTCCAGGTCAGCGTCCGCACAAACGATCAAGGCCGCGTTGCCGCCCAGTTCCATCGAGGTACGCAGTACGTTGTCCGCAGCCTGTCGCAGCAGCACGCGCCCGACCTCGGTCGACCCGGTGAACGACAGCTTGCGGGTCCGACTGTCGGCCAGCAGTGCGGAGACCACCTCGCCGGAACGCTTGGTGGTCACCACGTTGACGACGCCCGGGGGAACGCCGACCTCCTCCATGATGCGGGCCAGGAACAGCATGGTGAGTGGCGTCTGGCCTGCTGGCTTGGTGATCGTCGTGCAGCCCGCGGCCAGCGCGGGAGCGATCTTGCGGGCACCCATGGCCAACGGGAAGTTCCAGGGCGTCACGAAGACGCACGGTCCAACCGGCTTCGGTACGGTGAGGATGCGGTATCCACCTGCGGGAGCAATGCTGTAGCGCCCCTCGACGCGCACCGCCTCCTCGGCGAACCACCGGAAGAACTCGGCGCCGTAGGCCACCTCTCCCCGAGCCTCGGCGAGCGGCTTGCCCATCTCGAGCGTGATCAGCCGGGCGACCTCCTCGGACCGCTCGGTCAGCGCCCGGTACGTCGCGGTCAACAACTCCGACCGCCTCCGCGGCGGGGTCGCCGCCCACTGCGCCATTGCCGTGCTCGCCGCGTCCAGAGCGGCGAGCCCGTCGACGACGCCTGCGTCCGCCACCTCGGCGATGGTCTTGCCGGTGGCCGGGTCCTCGACGGCAAAGGTGGCTCCGCTTGCGGCGTCGCGCCAGGCGTCGCCGATCCGGAGCCGCCGGTGCTCGGGGGCCAGGACGTTCATCGGGTCACTCATCGCGTCGCCTCCTGTGATCTTCTTGGTGATGTCCGGCGCGCCTCAGCGCTGTGCGCGTGGACGGACGGGGCACGCGCCCTCGTCAGGGGCGAGGTTGCCGAGCGGTGGCCCTCGCCCGCGCCACCGATCGCCTTCTCGGGCCACGGCCGTCTCAGCGTCGTCAGGCCGCGCACACTGGTGACGGTCCGCCGAGGCTGGATTGCCGCGTGCCGGCGCATGGTGCCGTCGCCGCCCGGCCCGCTTACCGCCCAGCCTCGGACAGTGACAGCCCGGTGCCCGCGTCGAACAGGTGCGCACGGTCCAGGTCGACCGTGACAAGCAGCCGCTCGCCCGGCGTACCGGTGACGGTGGGTCGTGCCTTGACCTTGAGGACCTGCTTCCCCACCAGGACGTCGACCACCGTGCGGTCACCGAGCGGCTCAAGCCCGTAGAGCTCACCCGACAACGACGCGTCCCCCCGCTGCTCGACGGACAGGTCCTCCGCGCGCAGGCCCAGCAGCAGGGCACGACCGTCCTCAGCCGTGGTCCAGCGGGGCCGCGGCAGCGTCCAGCCTCCCTCACCGACCAGGCGGTCTCCCTCGGCGTGGCAGGCGAGCAGGCTGATCGGCGGGCTCCCGACGAATCCCGCGACCCACTGGTTGGCGGGACGCTCGTACACCTCGGTCGGTGTTCCGACCTGTTGCACCTTCCCCTCCTTGAGGACCGCGACCTGGTCGGCCATGGACAGGGCCTCGACCTGGTCGTTGGTCACGTAGACGAAGGTTGCTCCGAGGCTCCGGTGGATGCGGGTGAGCTCGGTGCGCATCTCGACGCGAAGCTTGAGGTCGAGGTTCGTCAGCGGCTCGTCCATGAGAAACGCGCGCGGGCGACGGACCAGCGCCCGGGCCAGGGCGACACGCTGCATCTCACCGCCCGACAACTGCGCGGGACGACGCTGCAGCAGACGTTCGATGTGCAGCAGGCGCGACATCTGCTCGACGGCGGCCGCGATCTCACTCGACGAACAGTGGCGCGCCCGCAGCGGCGAAGCGATGTTCTCGTACACGGTGTGTCGCGGGTAGAGGGCGTAGCTCTGGAAGACCATGGCCAGGTCGCGTGCGGCCGGGGTGTCTCCGGTCGCGTCCCTGCCGTCCAGATGCACCGACCCGGCGTCAAGCTTCTCCAGGCCGGCGATCGCTCGCAGGGTCGTCGTCTTGCCTGCCCCGGAGGGCCCGAGCACGACGAAGAACGAGCCGTCCGGTACGTCCAGCGTCACCCCGTCCAGGGCCTGGACCTTGCCGAAGGACTTGTACAGCCCGTGCGCTGCCACGGTTCCCATCAGGCCACCAGTTCTTCCGTGCGCACGTCGTAGACCGCCGGGGTCCCGCCGGTGTGCCGCAGCCCGACCGTTGCGTCAGCGGCGAATCGGACCGTCGGTGGCATCCGAACCCGGACGTCGCGCTGGCCGCTGTGGGCGACCACGTAGATGATCTCGTCGCCCAGCCACTCCGCCGAGACCACGCGGGCCGGGACCGAGCGTTCCGCCCCTGGTGCGGTGACTTCCAGCGCCTCCGGCCGGACGCCGGCGACCAGGCGACGGTCGCGCGGCAGGCCTGGCGGTGGCGTGAGGACCAGCCCGCCCTGACCGCGCAGCTTCCCGTCGGCCACCTCCACCTCAATGAGGTTCATCGGCGGGGAGCCGATGAACGCGGCGCAGAAAAGACTCGCCGGGCGGTCGTAGACCTCCAGCGGCGTACCGATCTGCTCGACGCGGCCCTTGTTGAGGATGGCGATCCGGTGACCGAGCGACATCGCCTCGACCTGGTCGTGGGTGACGTAGACCATCGTCGCCCCCAGTTCCCCCTGTAGGTGCTTGATCTCCGTGCGCATGTCCGCCCTCAGCTCCGCGTCCAGATTGGTGAGGGGTTCGTCCATGAGGAATGCGCGCGGTCGTCGTACCAGGGCGCGGGCGAGTGCGACGCGCTGCTGCTCCCCGCCGGACAGCTGGCGCGGTCGCCGGTCCAAAAGCGGCCCGAGCCGCATCAGCCGGGCGGCCTCGTCGACCCGTTTGTGCACCTCCGGCTTGGGCAGCCCCTCGGCCCGCAGTGGGAACGCCAGGTTGTCGCGGGTCTTCAGATGCGGGTAGAGAGCGTAGAACTGGAACACCATGGCGATGTCGCGCTCGGCGGGCGGCAGGTCATTGACCAGCGTGTCGCCGATGCGGATGTCGCCCGTCGTCTGCCTCTCCAGGCCGGCTATGGCCCGCAGCGTGGTCGTCTTGCCGCAACCCGAAGGGCCGAGCATCACGAACAGCTCGCCGTCACCGATGGACAGGTCCACGTGGTCAACCGCGACCGTCCCGTCCGGGTAGCGCTTGTGCAGGGCGCTCACCTCGATGCCCGCCATCAGCGTCGCACCGCCCCGAGCGTCACACCGGCGATGAGGTGCTTGCGCACCAGGTACGCGAAGACGAGCACAGGTAGGGCGAACACCATGGAGGCGGCGGCCACGAGACCCCAGTCCGTAGTGGTGCCCCCGATGAGGCCGGCGATGGCGGGCGGGGCCGTCCGCACGTCGTCGCTGGAGGTGAGGAAGGTGGCGAACACGAACTCGTTCCACGAGAAGATGAGTGCGAAGACCGCCGTCGCGGCGATGCCGGGTACGAGCAGCGGCAGGGTGTATCGCCAGAACGCCTGCAAACGGGTGTAGCCGTCGAGCATGGCCGCGTCCTCGTACTCCGCGGGCACCTCGTCGACGAACCCCTTCATCATCCAGATCGTGAACGGGACGTTGAACGCGGCGTAGATGAGGATCAGGCCGAGCTTGCTGTCGATGAGTCCGACCTGGCGGTACATGAGGAAGATCGGGATCACGACCACCACGGGCGGCATGAAGCGGGTGGACAGGATGAAGAACAGTTGGTCCTTCTTGGCCTTCACGGCGAAGCGTGAGTAGGCCCAGGCCGCCGGGACCCCCAGCACGGTGGCGAGCACCGTGGAGACCCCGGCGACCACCACCGAGTTGAGGAACGAGACGGACAGGGCCGAGCGACCACCGCCGGGGGCGACGAAGACGTCCTTGAAGTGGTCCATGGTGACGTCGAAGTCGAAGAACTTTGCCGGGATGGCGTAGACGTCCCGGTTCTCCTTGATGGACGTCTCGATCATCCACAGCACCGGAAAGAGCATCACGACGGCCAACACGGTCAGCAGCGCGACCTCCAGCGCCGAGCGGCCCCGGCCGCGAAGGCGGCGCGTGGGAGGCGTGTGATCCCGGGCAGGACCTGCGGACACGGCCTCGTCGACGGAGACGGCCATCAGCCCTCCTTGAGCTTGTTCAGGTAGCGCAGGTAGAGCTGCGTGAGGACGATGACGACGAGGACCATGAGAATCCCGTACGCCGAGGCGGTTCCGGTGTTGAAGCCCAGGAACGCGACCTTGTAGATGTGGAACGACAACGTCTCGGTGGAGACACCCGGACCGCCGTTGGTGAGGATGTAGACGAGGTCGAACAGCCGGAAGGCCTCGATGGCCCTGAACAGCACGGCAATGAGAAGCAGTGGCCACACCAGCGGAAGGGTGATGGTGCGGAACCGGAACCACTCGGACGCCCGGTCGATCGAGGCGGCCTCGTAGAGGTACTTGGGCACCGCGGTAAGGCCGGCAAGTGCGATGAGCATGATGAACGGCGTCCATTGCCAGGTGTCCACCACGACCAGGGAAAGCAGTGCCGTCCGCTGCCGGGTGAGCCACTCCACCTGCCCCAGACCGACCGAGCCGAGCATGCTGTTGATCACACCGAACTGCGCGTCGAGCATGAATCGCCAGAACAGCCCGACCACTACCGGCGACAGCATCATCGGCACCAGGAACAGGGTGGTCAGCAGTCCTCGCCCGTGCGTGCGTCGGGAGATCAGGTAGGCGATGCCGAAACCGAGCACGGTCTGCAGGCCGACCGCGCCGACCACGTAGATCAACGTCGTCAAGGCCCTCGTGTGGACCTGCGCCGACGTCAGGATGGCGGTGTAGTTCCCGAACCCGATGAAATTGGCGGGCCCTCCGCGGGTGGCCGAGTAGTCGGTGAAGGACAGGTACAACGCCCACAGCAACGGGAACACCGACATGGCGAGCAACAGCAGCATCGCGGGGGAGATGAAGGCAACGGCGAGCCCGCGGTCGCCCAGCCGGCGGGACCGACCCCGGGCAGGTGGCGGCGCGGACGCCACCTGCCCGGGGTGCTCGGTCGTCAGAGGGACGGCGTCACTCACAGTCCGCCGCCGCCCTTGCGGCTGCTGGAGTCGAGTACGCCCTGCTGCTCCTTGGCGATGTCGTCGAGCGCATCCTTCGGCTTCTTCGCGCCGTTGAGAGCCGCGTTCACGTTGGTGTTCTCGATGTTGACAAGGCGCGCGTACTCGGGCACGTTCCACATGTCCCGCATCCGTGGGACCGAGTCGGTGTACACCTGGTTGAACGGCCCGGCATTGAGGAACTCGGGCGACTCCAGGGCGTCCGTACGCGACGGCACGCCACCAGCCGCGGCCCACTTCTTCTGGATGTCAGCCCGCTCGAACCACTCCATGAAGTTCAGGGCTTCCGCCTGGTTCGCCGTGGAGGAGTAGGCCGACACGTGCATCCCCATGCCGCCGAGAGGGACCAGGTTCGTCTTCTGGCTCGGCAGGGTGGCAAAACCCAGCTTGTCGAGAATCTGCTCCCGCGTGGTGCCGAGCGTCGACTGCTTCGGATCGAGCAGGCCGCCGCTCGCCGCGATCCAGTTGAACGCGATGCAGGCCTTGCCCTGGGCGACCGCCGCGTTCACCTCGTCGATGAACCAGTTGCCGGAACCCTTGGCGGTCAGCGGCTTCATCTTGTTGACCAGGACGTCCATCGCCTCCTGGCCCGCAGCGTCGTTGAGGACGCCCTCGATCTTGCGCGACTTGGAGTCCCAGAGGTTGCCGCCGTAGACGCCGTTGACCGTGTTGTAGGTGACCGCGGCGGCGTCGGAGCCGTTGGCCTGGTGGAAGGCCAGCCCGCTGACGCCGGGGTTGTCCGCCTGGCACTTCTGAGCGGCTGCGATCATCTGGTCCCAGGTCTGCGGTGGCTTGTCGCCGATCAGGTCCTTGCGGTAGATCATCGTCCAGGTGTCGCCGAGCAGCGGCAGTCCGTACAGGCTGGCGTTTTCGTCGCGCTTGCCGGTCTCCGCCTGGGGGTACTGCCCGTAGGCCGCCAGGAGGTACGGGTTGTAGGCCGTGACGTCGATGTTCTTCTTGACGAAGTCGGTGAGGTCGAGGATGTTGCCGTTCGTCACGGCCTCGCCGATGTGTTGCGAGTCCAGGATCGCGATGTCGAAGTCGGTCTTGCGCGCGGCGAACTGGGTGAACATCGCGTCGTGCCAGTTCGCGTTGGGCACCGTGTTGACCTTGATGGTCGCGTTCGGCCGTTCCTTCTTGTACTCCGCGTTCGCGAAGTCTTCGAGCGCGTGGGCGGGGGGCCAGTCGAACCAGATGAAGCTGAGGGTCAGCGGGTCCTTGGTGAGCTCCGGGATGGTCGCCGGCGCCTTCGGGGCGCTCGCCTTCGCGCCGTCGTCCTTGCCGTCGCCGCAAGCCGCCACGGTCGTGGCCACCAGCAGCATGGCCGCCGTCGCCAGCTGCACCTTTCGACCGGCTATGGACATGCGTCCTGTTCGCTTCGGATGCCGCATCTTCTTGCCTGCTTTCTGGGTGGGGACTTCTAGAGCCTCGCTATGTGCTTCGCCGAGCAGTTGCTGGGTGGTTCAGGCCTGTTGCCGGGCTGTCGCGCGGGCCGACCCGCGGACCGGCGTCACGAGTGCGCCGCGATGCACCGGGTCTTCATGCGGTCGAGAGGTCCTTCGGTCCAGCTGCGGCCCGGTGACGAACCGAGCAGGACGTCGAGCATGCTCGTGGGAGCTCCAGGTGATCGAAGTAGGGCGGTGGCGGGCGGTTCCGCGATGGTGCGGATGGCGGGCGCCCGTCGCTTTTCCTATACGATCGTGTGGGGGCGTCAGCATGTCGCAGCGTTGTGACTGGTGTCAATAGGTTCCCGAAGTCGCAAGGAAGGACCTCACGTCACGATGGACGACGAAGCGATGACCGCGCGGGGCCGTAGGGCCGGGACGGGCGGAATGCCGCCGGGCAGATCGGGCGGCCGGCTTGCCGACGAGGTGTACGACACGCTGCTCGGACAGCTGATGTCGCTACGGATCGAGCCTGGCTCCCGCGTCACGATCGACGTCCTGGCGCGAGAGCTGGGGGTCTCGCAGACGCCGATCCGAGACGCTCTGAACCGCATGGAGGCCGAGGGCCTGGTCGTGCGGGTGCCCCACGCTGGCTACCGCATTCCGCCCCAGATCACCCGTCACCGATTCGAGGACATGCTCGAGGTTCGCCTGCTCCTCGAACCGGCGGCGGCGCGCAGATCCGCCGAACGCGCATCCTCGGAACAGGTGGCCGGCCTGCGACGAATGCTGGAGGAGATGGCCGAGCTGGAGGGCGGCACCGGGCCGATGGCCTACGGCGCCTTCGGGCTACGCGACGCCGCCTTTCACGATCTCGTCGCCCTGAGCGCGGAGAACCAGGTCATCCGTGAAGCGCTGGCCCGCCTGCACAGCCACGTGCACCTCTTCCGGCTTCACCACGACACCCAGGTCACTCACCTGGCCATGGCCGAGCACGAGCACGTTGTGGCCGCGATCGCCGCGCGTGACCCCGACGCCGCCGCCTACGCGATGCGTCGGCACATCCTGCGCTCCGGCGAGCGTTTCCGCCGATTGTTCGACGAGATCGAGAACGCGGACGGAACGGCGGTAGAGGCTTGACGGGCGCGCCGGGCCGAGGAATGCTAACCCAATCCTGATCGGATCGGATTGGATCCACCTCACCCGCCCCCAGACGCGAGGAGAAGCAGGTGCCCAGAGCGCTGCTCCTGACCGGCGACGCCGCCGAGGAGCTCGACACCATGTATCCCTACTATCGCGTGCAGGAGGGCGGCTGGGACGTCGACGTCTCGTCACGGACGATGCGTGACGTGCAACTGGTCATCCACGAGTTCGACCCCAACTCCGACGCCTACGTGGAGAAGAACGGCCGGAAGCTGCCGGTCGACGTGCCCTGGGCCGAGGTCGACGTCGAACGCTATGACGCCCTCATCATCCCCGGGGGGCGTGCCCCCGAGTGGATCCGGGTCGACGCCGACGTCAGGCGCATCACCGAGCACTTCTTCGCGCGCAACCTCCCCATCGCGCTGGTGTGCCACGGCGCGCAGGTCCCAGCGGTGTACGGGCTACTGAAGGGTCGAAAGACGGCCTGCTTCCCGCCCATCACCGGTGACATGGAGAACGCGGGCGCGACGGTCATCGACGCTCCCGACGTCGTCGACGGCAACCTCGTCTCCTGTCGGGGGTGGCCGGACATGCCGCAATTCGGCAGGGCGATGATGGAGCTCTTTTCGAAGTCCGTCGACCCCGCATCGGCATGAGCACGCCGGTCCGGCCCTGGTGACGGCACTTCGGACCGTCACAGTCGACGGCTGCCCCGTCCACGTCCTGGAGAGCGGCACCGGGCCCGCGGTGCTGATGCTGCACGGCTCCGGACCCGGCACGACCGGGTCCGGCGCCTGGGCGACGACGGCGCAGGCGCTGGGCACGTCCTGGCACCTGGTTGCTCCCGACCAGGCGGGGTTCGGCCGTACACCAATCCCCGCGGGCTCCAGCGGCCTGCTCCGGCTGTGGACGGAGCAGGCCGCGGGCCTGATGGACGCTCTCGGCATCGAGCACTACGCCGTGGTGGGTCACTCCATGGGCGGTGCCGTGGCGCTGGCGTTGGCGGCCGCGCGCCCCCAGCAGGTCACCCGTGTCGTGGCGGTCTCGACGATGGGCGCCCCCGGGGCACCGATGTCCGCCGAGCTCGACGCGGTCTGGGCCGCCCCCGCCGGCCCGCTCGGAGCACGAGACATGCTGAGTCGCCTCGTCCTCGACCAAGCGCTCGTGACCGACTCGGCCGTCGATGCCCGTGCCGCTGCGATGCGAGCGGGAGAGGCCGCATTCGCGTCGTTGTTCCCTCCACCCCGGGCGCGATGGGTCGACGACCTCACCCTCTCGGCGCAAACGCTGGCAGCGGTGCGCGCGCCCGTGCTGCTCGTGCACGGTGCCCAGGACCGAGTCACCCCGCTCGGGACGGCAGCCCAGCCCCTGCTCGAACACCTGGCCGATGTCCGCCTGCATGTGTTCGGCCGATGCGGGCACGTGCCGGCGATCGAGCACCCGCACGAGTTCCGGCAACTGCTGTCGTGCTTCCTCCGCCGGGACCGAGGTCACTGATTGCTGCGGCACGTTGGCAGCCCGTGCTCAAGCAGATCAGCATCAAGCAGACGTGATCCGCGCAGAAGCTACTGAGAAGTGCCACGCGACGAGCGAGAGACCCCGCTGCCGTGACGGTCAGCGGCCGGGCTGAGTCGCCGACGCGGGTACGGTCATCTGGGCGCTGGCCCGGGTGCGCTGGATCAGCAGGACGCAGGCCAGCACCACCACCGCCGCCACGATCGAGGCCGGTGTGACGGTCTCGTCGAGTAGCAGCGCTGACCAGATCAGGGTGAGTACCGGCTGGGCGAGCTGGATCTGGCCTACCTTGGCGATGCCACCCCGGGCGAGACCCGCGTACCAGGCGAAGAAACCGAGGAACATCGAGACCACGGTGAGGTAGCCGAAGGCTGACCAGGCGACGGCGTCCGCCTGCGGGGGACTGACGACGGCGGCCACGGCCGTGATGGGTACCGTGGCGGGCAGGGAGAGCAGCAACGCCCAGCAGATCGTCCGGGCACCGCCGAGCTCGCGAGCGAGCACCCCGCCCTCGGCGTACCCGAGGCCACAAAGCACGACCGCCGCGAGAAGGAACAGGTCGGCCAGGGACAGGGCGCCGTGCACCGCGCCGCTGGCGGCGAGGAACGTGAGCACCGCCAGCAGCCCGGCGATGCTGGCGATCCAGAACAGCGGTGGCGGGCGCTCGTTCGACCGCAGCACCGCGAAGACGGCCGTCATGGCGGGCAGCACGGTGATGACGACCGCGCCGTGCGCGGAGGTCTGCGTGGTGAGCGCGAGCGACGTGAACAGTGGGAAGCCGACGACGACGCCGAGCGCGACGATCGAGAGCCGCCGCCACTGCCCGCGGGTGGGCCGCGGCGCACCGGTGATTTTCAGGTACGCGTACGCCAGCAGCGCCGCGCCGACCGCTCGGCCGAAGGCGACGAACCACGGGTCAAGATCCTGCACCGCGACGCGGGTGGCCGGCAGCGACATGCTGAAGGCGAGCACCCCCAACGCGCCGAGCGCGAGGCCAGCGGTCCGCTCCGCTGTTTCCGTCGCAGACTGAGTAGCGCTACTCTGCATCGTCATGGGTAATGGTAACGCAGTGGATCCTGTCGTCCAAGATCTGCGAAGGCTGGTCGACGGGGCGACACCCGGCACGCGCCTGCCCTCGGTGCGCGAACTGACCGTCCGCCACCACGCCTCCCCGGTGACGGTCACTGCGGCAATGCGACAGCTCGTCGCGGAAGGGCTCATCGAGACGCGATCGGGCCGGGGCACCTTCGTGGCTGCTCGGCCGGACGAGCGGAGCGCACCGGACCTGTCGTGGCAGACGGTGGCACTCGGTCCCCGCCGGTCCGGCGAGGCGGAGATGCAGGCGTTACTGGCGTTACCGCCCGCAGGGGCAATTCCGCTGTCCGGCGGTTATCTGGACCCGGACCTTCAGCCCGCCGCCGCGCTCGGTGCGGCGCTGGCCCGCGCGGCCCGGCAGCCCGCATCCTGGCAGCGCGGCCCGGCCGAGGGCCGCGAAGATCTGCGCGCCTGGTTCGCCCGCGAGGCCGGCGCCGGACTGCGCCCCGACGACATGGTGATCTGCCAGGGCGGGCAGGCCGCGTTGTCGTCGACGCTGCGCGCGCTGACCACGCCCGGCGACACCCTGCTCGTGGAGTCCCCCACCTATCTGGGCGCGCTGGCCGCCGCCCGCGCGGCCGGGTTGCGGCTGGTACCCGTGCCCGCCGACGCCGACGGCGTGCGCCCCGACCAGCTCGCCGTCGCGTTCGCCCGTACCGGCGCCCGGCTGTTCTACTGCCAGCCGCTCTACGCCAACCCGCACGGCGCGACGCTCGCCGTTCACCGCCGGGCGCACGTCGCCGCCGCGATACGCGACGCCGGGGCGTTCCTGATCGAGGACGACTACGCCCGTGACCTCACCATCGACGGCGAGCCGCCACCTCCGCTGGCCGCGGACGACCCGGACGGGCACGTCATCTACCTGCGCTCGTTGACCAAGTCCGTCGCACCCGGCCTACGGGTCGCCGCGATCGGCGCTCGCGGCCCGGCCGGCACCCGACTGCGGGCGGCCCGGTTGCTCGACGACTTCTTCGTCGCCGGACCGCTACAACAGGCCACGCTGGAGTTCGTCACCGCGCCCGCCTGGGCCCGGCATCGCCGCACCCTGCGAAACGAGCTGCGCTCCCGACGGGAGGCGCTGCTGTCCGCGCTGGCGCGGCGCCTGCCGTCGCTGGCCCCGCAGGGCGTTTCCCGCGGCGGCCTGCACCTGTGGGTCCGACTGCCGGACGGCACCGACGACGTCGCGCTGGCCGCCGCCGCTGCCGCCAACGGTGTCATCGTCTTTCCCGGCCGCCCGTGGTACGCCGCCGAAGCCCCGGCGCCGCACCTGCGCCTCACCTACGCCGCGGCACCGGCACAGCTCATGGACGAGGCGGTCGGCCGCCTCGCCGTCGCACTCGGCCAGCTATAGCGTCCGCGAATCGCGCGGCGCTGCCGTCGGCGAAGGGCAGGTTCAGCGAGGGCTCGCTGAGCTCCATCTCGAGCAGCAGCGGCTTGCCGTCGTGGCCGCGTACCAGATCGACGCGGGCGTAGAGCAACGGCCGGGCGAGTCCCAGGTGTGACGTCACGGCCTCGAGACCGGCCAGCGCGACTGCCCGTTCGTCGTCGTCGGCCGAGCGCGCCGTACGGCACTCGAACGTCGGCACGCTGGTCGTACCGTCGGCCAGCAGCAGCGCATCCTTTCGGATGGCGTGGCTGTACACGCCGTCGAAGAAGATCAGGTCGGTCTCGCCGTCGCGGTCGATGGACTCCAGGTACGGCTGCAGAATCACGCACAGACCCTGAGCGAAGAGCCGTTCGATGTGGCCGGCCGCCTCCGTCTCCCGCGACCGTGCGAACCGCTGGACGTCCTTCGAGTAAGCACCCACCGTGGGCTTCACCACCACCTCGCGGGCCCCGGGATGCAGCGCCCAGAACTCCCGCAGCGCCACGCCCGGTCCCACACCGGGCTCGGCGATCCAGGTCGGCACCACCGGAACCCCGTAGCTGGCGAGATCGACGAGGTAATGCTTGTCGAGGCTCCAACGAACCACCGGCAACGGGTTGACCAGGTCCGTCAGGCCGGTGACCCGCTCGCACCAGGCGAGGAAGTCCGGCAGCCGCTCCACGTATGTCCACGGCGAGCGCAGCAGGGCGGCGTCGAAGCGTGACCAGTCGACGTCCGGGTCCTCCCACGAGCAGACCTCCACCGCCAGGTCAACCGCCCGGCACGCGTCGAGCAGCAGCGGCATGTCATAGTCGACGGGCAGGCTCGCCTCGTCAGTCACCAGCGCAACGGTCACCACGGCAGGTTCTCTCCCTCGTGCACCCAGGCGCCGCTTGGCCCGTCGTCGTCCAACAGCGCCATGCTGACGCTCGTGCGCGCACCTTCCGAAACGTGCTGGTCGCCGTCGCCGTCGTTCAGGTCGGTCTTCGTGTATCCGGGATGCACGCAGTTCACCTTGATCGGGGTGTCGCGCAGCTCGTACGCCAGGTGCACCGTCCAGGAGTTCACCGCGCTCTTGGAGGCGCTGTACGCCGGCAGCGACTTGAACGTGTCGCTGTAGACGTACGAACTCGGGTTGCTGTGTGTGGTCAGCGACGCGAGCAGGCTGGAGACGTTGACGATGCGCCCTGCCGCGGATGCGCGAAGGAGCGGCAGGAAGGCCGTGGTCACCGCGACGACGCCGAAGAGATTGGTGTCAAAGGTCTCCCGCCACCGATCGAGGGGTTGCTCCGAGGGATTCCTGCCGTACTCCTCCACCCGGATGCCGGCGTTGTTGACGAGGATGTCGAGCCGGCCGTGCCTCGTTTCGACCTCCTCAACGGCGGACGCGATGGACTCCTCCTTCGTCACGTCGAGCACCAGGCCTTCGACATCAAGTCCCGCGTCGCGCAGTTCCACCGTTGCTTCGGCGACCTTCTTCGAGGTACGGCCGGACAGCAGCACCTGGACGCCGTTCTGGGCGAGTTGCCGCGCTGTCTCGAAGCCGATGCCACGGTTGGCGCCGGTAACGAGGGCGATCCTTCTCGGTTGTCCGGACACGTCGACCTCTCCGTTCGAAAAGAAGGGCTTGCCGGGTCACATCGCCCAGAGGAACTTCGCCACCGGTGGGCCGAAGCGGTCGATGTCGATCAGGAATGCGTCGTGTCCCTCGTCGCAGTCCAGTAGCAGGTACTGCACATCGGTACCGCCAGCGTGCAGTCCCTCGGCGATCTGCCGCTGCTGGTGCGGGGGGAACAAGATGTCGGTCTGCACGCCGATCACCAGCGCCCGCTCCAGGTTCAGCCGGGCCAGCACCGCACCGGCGTCGCCGTCGGGCTCCCCGTGGGCCTCGCCCAGGTCGAACCAGTCGATGCACCGGCTGAGGTAGAGGTAGCTGTTGGGGTCGAACCGGCGCAGGAACCGCTGGGCGTGACACTCCAGATAACCCTCGACCTGGAACTCCGGGCCGAACGCCGTCCCCTGCTGGCGCAGCTCCGGGGCGAGCCGCGCCCGGCCGAAGCGCACATCCCATTCCCGGGCGGATCGGTAGGTCATCATGCCCAGCTTGCGAGCCGCCGCCATGCCGTGCCGTGGATAGTTCTCCTCGTCGTATCGGCCCCGATTCCAGTAGGGATCCGACCGGATCGCCTCGCGCTGTAGAGACCGGACCGCGATCGAGAAGGGCAGGGAGTGCACCGCCCCGGAAATGTTGATGTGGTGGCGTGCCAGGCCGGGATGCCGAGCCAGCAGCGCGAGCGCGCTCATGCCGCCCATGGAGGCGCCGATCACGCACGCCAGCTCGTCGAAGCCGAGTGCTCGCACGGTGTACGCCGCCGCGTCGGCGATGTCCTCGATGGACAGGTCCGGGAAATCCAGCCGGTAGGACTCACCCGTGTTCGGGTCGACCGAGGGCGGCCCCGTCGAGCCCTTGCAGCTGCCCAGCGGGTTCACGCAGATCACATACCAGCGGTCCGTGTCGATGGGTTTGCCCGGCCCGAGCATCGCCTCCCACCAACCCGGGGTGGCGTCGTCCGGGTGCGAGGCGGCGTGCGAGTCCGGTGAGAGACCGGTGAGAATCAGGATGACGTTGTCCCGGGCTGTGTTCAGATGTCCGAAGGCCTCGTAGGCGATGCGCGCGCCACGCAGCGAGCCGCCGCGTTTCATCGTGAAGCCGTCGGGCAGGTCGATGAATCGAGTGGCGAGAGGGATGTATTCCCGCATGCGTCTGCTCCCCGTGCGGTGATTTCCTCAGGACTCGTACGGCGCGGCGTCCAGAGAGGCCAGCCACTCGTCGTCGGACCCCTCGCTCACCCCTTCGAACAGGAATGTGGAGAGATAGCGTTCGCCGGTGTCCGGCAGCATCGCAAGAATGACCGAACCATCCGGCGCGGTTTCTGCGACGCGCAGCGCTGTCGCCAGAGTGGCGCCGGCAGAGATCCCCACGAAGATTCCCTCTTCGGCGGCGAGTCGACGCGCGGTGTCTCGCCCCTGATATTCGTTGACGGTCACGAGGTCGTCGACGACGGTCCGGTCGAGGATCTCAGGCACGAAATTCGGCGTCCAGCCCTGGATCTGGTGCACGTTCCATTCCTGACCCGCCAGCACGGACGCGTTGTCCGGTTCGGGAACGATGATACGCACGCCCGGCCGAGCAAGCTTCAGCATCTGGCCGACGCCCGTCAGGGTGCCGCTGGTGCCGAAACCGGTCACGAAGAAGTCCAGCCGCTTCCCGGCGAAATCGCCGAGGATCTCCGACGCCGTGGTCTCCCGGTGGTATGCGGGATTCGCCGGGTTCTCGAACTGCTTCGCGCGGAACCAGCCGTGCTTCTCCGCCAACTCGTCGGCGATGCGGTTCCCGCCGCTGCTGCCCTCGACGCTCGGGAAGAGGATGACCTTTCCGCCGTAGGCGCGGATGAGTTTGCGCCGCTCCACGGAGTAGGAGTCGGACATAACCGCGACGAACTTGTAGCCTCGGGCCGCCGCCACCATCGCCAAGGCGATGCCGACATTTCCGGAGGTGCACTCCGCGATGGTGTCACCGGGTTTCAGTAGGCCCCGCGCCTCGGCGTCGAGGACGATGGCGAGCGCCAGTCGGTCCTTTACCGAGCCGCCGGGATTGAACGACTCGACCTTCACGTAGACGGTCACATGCTTCGGTGGGAGCCGGTGCAGTTTGACGATCGGTGTACGGCCAATGGTGTCGAGAATGTTGTCGTGAAGTGGCATGTGGCAGTCTCCATTCGCCGATGAGGGTGTCAGCGCGCCTCGTCGAACAACGGCGCGATCATGTCGAGCACGACGGAGACGGCCCGTTCGCTGTTCGCGTCATCGGCCGGAGCGTTGAACTCAGCCACCTCGACGCCGAGAATCCGCTCCGGGGGGAACGCCTCGAATATCGCCCGGATCTGCGCCGGCGTCATGCCGTCCGCGACCGTGTAGTCGGCCGGCACCGACCCCGGTTCCAGCACGTCCCAGTCGATGTGGATCCACACCGGCGACCCGCCGACCGCGTCCACGACGTTCTCCGGGCTCGCCTGCGCGGGCGGGATGACCCGGACGCCGGCGGCGCGCAGGAGCTGGTGTTCGGCCTCGTCGATGTCGCGCGCCCCGACGAGGATCGCGCGTTCCGCCGTGAGGCCCGCGCCGTGGCCGCTGTCCCAGAGCCCGCACACGCCGGACAGGACCATCCCGCCGAGATAACCCGTGCCGGTCGTCCCCGGCGTGTTGAAATCTCCGTGCGCGTCGATGTAGAGGACCTTCGCGTCCGGATACTCGCGGGCCGCGACCGGCAGGGTAGCGAGGCCGGTCGAGCAGGTGTTGGCGACCATCAGGGGCACATTGCCGTCCGCCACGCTGGCGGCGACCGCCTGCTGCAACCCGGTGAGCGTCTCCCGCGCCTGGGGCAGACTGACGCTCCAGTCGTCGTCGACCGCAGGCGAGGGGCTTCCAATGAACCGCCCCTTGATGCCGTAGCGGTCCTCCAGTGCCTTTGCGATGCGCGCCGCACCCTCGATCATCCGCGGTGCGCGGTCGGCCACCCGCCCTTGGGAAACAATAAGATCGATCATGTCGTTCCTTTCGTGCGTTGTATCCAGGGCCGTGCGTTGCGTCGAACGCTGGACGTTTCGAGAAGGAATGGGCACCTGTCGGCCCGTTCCACGTTCTCTTCGGTGAGTCCGTACTGTCGCCATTCCAGGGCGTTGGTGCCGTAGGAACCCAGCTGCGGGGAGCGGGGTGTACCGTCGTAGCGGTCTATCCGGTTGCGGATGTTCGAACGGGTCTTGCGTCCGCTCGGCGTGTCACCGGCGAAGACATCGAACCGCTCACGTGGGTTGATGACCAAGATGAAATGGTTCCCGAGGTTGCGGCTGCGGCGGACGCGGTGCGCGGGACTGCTCATGTTGCAGAACAGCGGCATGCCGTTGAAGCACATGGACCATGCCTCGGAATCGGGATCTCGGCCGACGTCATCTGGCCAGGGTGCAGGGTCGACCGCGTGCAGGCACTGGAGAACCCGCCAGCCGAAGGCGTGATATTCCTCGACAGAAGTCGCATCGGTGGCATCCGGTCCGAACGCCACGAGCAGGGGATAGGCGGTGTCCAACCTGCCGTCCCACGCCTCGGAGAGTTCGACGTATTTCTTGAGCCCATCGGCCAGATGCGCGATGTCGCGCGACGCGGCGCCTTCCACGAAGATGAACTGCAAGAGCTGCTTCCGGTACGCGTTTTTCGAGAAAACGCAGGGGAAGCCAGGATCCACGAGGCGGGATTCGATGTCGTCAAGAACAGTTCGGTGCCATCCTGTTGCGGCAGTGCTGATTTCCGACTGTGTGACCAGCGTCATGTTTCCCCCGTGCTTACTCAGTGATCTTCCGATACTGGAACAGGGCCGAACCGCTATTCAGCAAACAGGCGGAGTCGCTCCTCGAGGCGCTCCGGTGATTGGTTTCTCTCGCACCGAATCCGATGCGGCGGGGGAGCTGTGATCACGCTCCGAATCGACGCCAACACTAAGCG
This sequence comes from Micromonospora sp. NPDC007208, assembly GCF_042869175.1. Classification (NCBI taxonomy): domain Bacteria; kingdom Bacillati; phylum Actinomycetota; class Actinomycetes; order Micromonosporales; family Micromonosporaceae; genus Micromonospora; species Micromonospora sp. NPDC007208. The sequence goes on from NZ_JBIAFG010000009.1 coordinate 204,262, forward strand.
CAATGACTGCGCCCGCAGACCCGGATCCCGCCATGTGGACAACTTTTACACGTACGAAAAGAAGCGGAATCATTTGACCTGCGTGAATGCATCACGCTTGTGAACCCCGTCACGGCGGCTTCAGCCCGTCGTCGCGAGCGACCGGTCCCCGCACCCCGATGGAGTGGTGGCCATCGCGCCCGCGCAGTCGCACGTCGGCAGGTCCCCGCACGTCGCGCCGCACGGGCACTGCGTAACGCCACCGCCGGCCGACCGAAACCAACATCTTCCCTTAAAGTGATGCTCATCGATGCAACCGGAGCTGATGTGGTCGTGCCGGAACAGCTCGGATCGCTGCGGCGCGGAGGCAACGGCGCCGTAGCGGTGCGAGCGGGAGCACCTCAGCGTTGGATGGCCGGAAATTTCCTGCTGGCCCGGCCCCTGTGGTGGGGAGCCAGCCGTCTTGGAGGATGACGATGCGCAGTTCTCTCGCGGTGTTCAGCGCCGCCCTGATCCTCGGTGCCGCAGTCGGCAGCGTTCCGGCCGGCGCATCGGGGGCCTCCCCGTCCTCGTGTCCTCGGGGCCTGCTCTTCTGTGAGGACTTCGAGCGACTGCCTCCCGGGGGGCCAAGCACGTTGAACTGGGGCGTCGACACCCGCCACGGCACACTCACCGTCGAACGTGCCCGCCGTGGCAACCAGGTGCTGCACGTCCGCACGCTTGACAACGGACGTGCCTTCCTGCGCGTCGACGACTTCGCCGCGCCGGGCAACCGCTTCTACGGCCGGATGCGCCTGCGCGTCGACGCCTTCCCCACGGCCCCGGACTGGGCGCACTTCACGCTTGTGGAAGCGACCGGAACCGGAAGCGCGGAGGTCGTCCGTCCGGTCGGTGGCCAGTACGCGCCCACGGTCCCCGGAACCTTCTGGGGGGTCGGCGCCGACGGCGGTCCGACCGGCGACTGGACCAACTGGCGGGAGTCCGCCCCGGTCGTCGAGGACACCTGGCAGTGCTTCGAGTGGAAGATCGACGCGACCGACAACCGCGTCGCGGTGTGGATCGATGGCGTGGCGAACCCGGAGCTGACAGCCTCCACGAGTGACCACGGTGGCAACGATGTTCCCTTCGTCCTGCCGACGGTCGACACGGTGAAGATCGGCTGGCAGCTTTACCAGGGCGGCACGACACCGGGCGAGTTTGACCTCTGGATCGACGACATCGCCCTCTCGAGTAAGCGGCTCGGCTGCTGACGGTCGCCGCAGGCGTTCGCCACGGAAACCCTGTCGGGTACGGACGTGGACCAGCGCTCCATGGCGATCATCGACGTCTCCCGCTACGATCCGATGTCGGAAGATTACTGAGCGTCAATTTGTGCTGTCCGTAAGTCCTGGACGCTGGCAATCCGGTGCCACCACGAACGTGGTGCCGGCCTGAGGATCACGCCGTCTCGACGAAGGGAATCCGGATGACGGAGAGCACGCAGACCACCGAGAGCCGAACCGTTCCGCCCGCGCGGCCGTACCCGTTCAGTGTGCCCGACCGCCTCGTCGTCGATCCGACCTATGGCGAGCTGCGCGAGAACGAGCCGATGACCCGGGTAAAGCTTCCCTACGGCGAGGAGGCGTGGCTCGCCACCCGGTACGAGGACGTCCGTACGGTCCTCGGCGACGTGCGGTTCGGCCGCGCCCCGGCCGTCGAGCGCGACGAGCCCAGGCTCACCCCGCGCCAGCAGTACAGCGGCATGCTGACCATGGACCCGCCCGATCACACTCGGCTGCGCCGGCTGGTGGCGAAGGCGTTCACGGCACGTCGGGTAGAGGCACTGCGACCCCGAACCCAGGAGATCGCCGACGGACTGGTCGACAACATGGTCCGGCTCGGTCCTCCGGCCGACCTGGTGGAACACGTCGCCACGCCGCTGCCGATCCAGGTGATCTGCGAGCTGCTCGGGGTCCCGTACGCCGACCGCGACCGCTTCCACATCTGGTCCGAGGCGATCGTCTCGACCACCTCCCTGCCCATGGAGACGATCCAGGAGTACCTGAACAATCTCTGGGGCTACATGGGTGATCTGGTCGCCGAGCGCCGCCGCGAGCCGGGGATCGACGACCTGCTCGGCGCGTTGGTGCGGGCCCGCGACGAGAATCAGGATCGGCTCAGCGAGACCGAGCTGGTGGAGCTGGCCGGCGGGCTCCTCGCGGCCGGCCACGAGACCACCGTGACCCAGATCCCCAACTTCGTCTACGTCCTGCTGCACAATCCCGACCAGCTCGCTCGGCTGCGGGCCGACCCGTCGCTGGTGCCGGCCGCGGTCGAGGAACTGCTGCGGTACGTGCCGCTCGGCGTCGGCTCCTCCTTCGCCCGGTACGCCAAGGAGAACGTCGAGGTCGGCGGGGTGCTGGTCCGGGCCGGTGAGCCGGTTCTCGGCTCACTGTCATCGGCGAATCGGGACGGTACCGTCTTCGCCGACCCGGACCGGCTGGATTTCGACCGCGATCAGAACCCGCACCTGGGCTTCGGGCACGGCGTACACCACTGCGTCGGCGCACAGCTGGCCCGCATGGAGTTGCAGGTCGCCGTCGCCACCCTCGTGACTCGCCTGCCCGGATTGCGGCTCGCCGTACCGGAAAGCGAGCTGGAGTGGAAGCGGGGCATGTTGGTGCGGGGCCTGCTCGGCATGCCGGTGGCCTGGTGAGTACCGCCTGGCGGATCGTGGTGGACTCGCGCCGCTGCATCGGCACGAGCATCTGCGCCGGTACCGCGCCCGAGCACTTCCACCTGGTCGGCGGCCTGTCCGCGCCGCTGGCCGACGTCGTCGCCCCAGCCGAGGTCATCCTCGACGCCGCCGACTCGTGCCCGGTGGAGGCGATAACGGTCCACGACGCCACCGACGACCGGCTGATCGCGCCGCAGGAGTGACCCGTTCGTCGCGAGTGCGAGCCCTGGTCCCGGCCAATCGGCCGATCAGCAGTTCTCGGTGGTGTACTGGACCCACGGGTTGAGGTACGCCCCGCTGATGAAGCCGGACCCACCGGTGCTGAATCGCGCGTGCCACCAGACGGCGATGCCGTTGACCGTGTCGCCGCCCGTGGCGCAGTCCAGGTACGCCGTCACGCCACGATTCACCTGGCCATAGGCGGTGCAGGACGTGTGCGGTCCGGTGCGGTAACGGACACCGCTTGCCGTCACCACGGCCGTACGGCTGCTCCGGTCCGACCAGCCCTGCCCACAGGCCGCCGACGCCGGTGTCGCGGGCACCACGTAGAGCACCGCCGCCGCGAGCAGCGCGGTACCTGCCAGCCGAGCACCCATTCGTCGCGTGGTCATATGTCTCCCTCCACAAAGGTTACTTTCAGCCCAGCCTATATCGATGAATGTGCTCCCGGATCAGGTCTCGTCCGTGAAGCCTCCGGCCGTCTCCGTCCGGGTCGGCCAGTTCAGGTACGGGTCAGGCATCCGGGCCGCCGACTCTGACCGACGACGTGACCTCCGATCGTGGTGGACCAGCGGCGCGGACCCGCGCCGACGCGGCACCGCTGATGAACGCGGCCACTCCGAGTGCGACCGGGATGAGGACGAGCATCCCGCAGAACGCCAGGACCAGTGCGGTGAAGGCCACGCCGGTGATGGCGCCGTACCAGAGGACGCCACCCCGCGGCAGCAACCGGGTGGCGGCCACCATCCCGGCGCAGGAGACGGCCGCGAGGCACGCGGACGTGAGCCGCATGAGACTGTCCAGATCGACCGTGAACACCACAGTGAGCAGGATGCTGACCGCACACAGGATCATCTGCACCGTGAGGCTGCGACGCGGTACGTCGCCCGCGGTCCCGCCTGCGGCCAGTGCCTGCGGCAGCGCACCGTCGCGGCCCAGTGCCGCCCCCAGCCGGGCGCCGCCGGCGATGTACGTGTTCACCGCGATGAAGCTGAGGAAGACCGCTGCGACGGCGGTGATCGTTCGGCCCGCCGGGCCGTACGCGGTCTCCAGCAGGAGGCTCAGCGGCACCGGTGTGGTGGCGGCAGCGCCGCCGAGCACGCCGATGGTGGTGACGGTGAGCGAGAGATAGAGCACCGACACGATGCCCAGTGTCAGTCCGGTGACCAGCGGTAAATGGCGTCGCGGGTCGCGGAACTCGGCGGAGAGGTGGCTGGCGGCCTCCCAGCCGGAGAAGGCGTAGAAGAGGACTGTGGCGGCGGCGCCGATGGCTGCCCAGCCGTGCGGGGCGAATGGGGTGAAGTTGACCGTGCGGCTGGCGGGCGCCGCCACGATCACCGTCACCAGCAGCAGGACCACCAGCACGCCGACCATGGCGAGTTGCACCCGGCCCGACAAGCGCAGCCCGACATAGTTGGCGACGAAGGCGGCGGCGAGGATCGCCGTTCCGATCCACAGGGCCGCGGTCGAGTCGGCGCCCAGCGCCGCCGCGACGTACTCGCCGCCCACCAGTGCGCCGGCCAGCACCCCGACCGGCACCGCGCAGTAGAACCACCAGCCGACCGCCGCAGCGAGACGGGGGCCGAAGGCCCGGTTGACGAACGTGGCGACCCCACCACCGTCGGGGTAGCGCGCGCCGAGGGCCGCGAACGTGACGGCCACCGGCACGCTGAACGCGAGGAGGATGGCCCAAGCCAGGATCGAGGCCGGCCCCGCGGCCTTGGCGGCGAGCGCGGGCAGCACCATGACGCCCGGGCCGAGGACTGCCCCGATGAACAGGGCGGTCGCTTCCACCAGCCCCAGCCGGTGCTTTCCCATGCTGTCTCCCCTCGGTGTTTCCCGCTGAACGCGACCGCCGGCTCGAGGCGGTCGAAGCAGAGGGAAGCCGCGTTGTCAGGAAAGCTAGACGATTGAACGGTGAATGCCGGCTGGCGCTGAACTTCGTTCGGAGAATTCGTCATAATGGCGGTCATGGACGAATTGGATTCGGCGATCCTCCGACATTTGCAGCTCGATGCACGGCAGACCAACAGGGAACTGGCCCGTACGCTGGGGATCGCTCCGTCCACCTGCTTGGAACGCGTCCGGTCGCTGACCCGCCGCGGTGTCATCACCGGGTTCCACGCCTCGGTCAGCCTGACCGCGCTCGAGCGCAGGGTGCAGGCGCTGCTCTCGGTCCAGGTGCGTCCGCTCAGCCGCCCGGTCATCCAGGGCTTCAAGCAGTACGTCTCCGGTCTGCCGGAGGTTCTGTCGGTGTATGTCGTCGCCGGCGGGGACGATTTCCTGGTGCACGTGGCGGTGCGCGACATCGAGCAGTTGCACGCGTTCCTGATGGACAAGGTCAGCAAGCGACGGGAGGTCGTCAGCTTCCGCAGCTCGATCATCTACGAGCACACCGGCAACATGCTGGTGACACCGCTCTCCGACGAGGACGAGCCGGCTGGCTGAGGCGCCACCCACCAGCCAGCCACCTCGGTCCCAGCGTCACGGACATGCCCACTCCGGGCAGCAGTTCACCCACTGAGCCCGCTGACTGACGCGGCATGCGTAGTTGTGGTCGACTCCGGGTGGCGGGTGTTGCGCTACGTCGGGTCGGTGGGGGCCGAGGCGGTCGGCAAGGTCATGGTCAACTCGCTTCTCGATCGACCCGGCCGGCATCACTCCCGACCACGCTCCGACGCTTTGTCACCCACCGCCGCCTGCGGACCGGGGCGCGTACATGATCAGCGCGACACCGATCAGGCAGATGCCGGCGCCGATGACGTCCCACCGGTCGGGCCGGAACTTGTCGACGATCACGCCCCAGGCGAGGGACCCGGCGACGAACACGCCGCCGTAGGCGGCGAGGATGCGCCCGAAGTTCGGGTCGGGCTGGAAGGTGGCGACGAATCCGTACGCGCCGAGGGCGATGACGCCGGCGGCGATCCACCACAGGCCGCGATGTTCCCGCCAGCCCTGCCAGACCAGCCACGCCCCGCCGATCTCGAACAGGGCGGCGACGACGAACAGCAGGATGGAGCGGACGACGGTCATCGGTGGACCGTACCGGGCTGCCGGTGGTCCGCGTTCATGCTGGTGACCCGGTCGAGCATCATCGCGCCGGTGGTCCCGACGCCGATCATCACCGCGTACAGCTGACCGAGGGTGTGGATCTGGGACCAGGCCCGCCGACGATCGCGTCGGCGGGCACTGTGATGGTGGTGGGCATCAGTTGCCGCAGCAGCCGCCGGTCTGCGTGTCGGCGGGTGCTGCGTCGAGGGTGAGCAGGGCCAGCGGCGCGGCGAGCAGCCCGCCGGCGATGCCGGTGGCCAGGCCTCGTCCGGAGCTCTGGGCGGCTGGTGCCGGCCCACAGCAGCTGTCGGCGTCGGCTGACTCGTTCGGGTTGCTGTTGCACACCCCGGTCTCGGGTAGGTCGAGTTGGACGTCGCGGGCGGCTGTCCAGTCGCCGGCGAGGGCGGCGACGACGGAGCGGACCTGCTCGTAGCCGGTGGCCATCAGGAACGTCGGCGCCCGCCCGTAGGACTTCATGCCGACGGCGTAGTAGCCCGGCTCGGGGTGGGTGAGCTCGTCCACGCCGTGTGGGGGCACGGTGCCGCAGGAGTGCTCGTTGGGGTCGATGAGCGGGGCCAGGGCGCGGGTGGCGCCCAGGACCGGGTCGAGGTCCAGGCGCAGTTCCGCCGCCATCGAGTGGTCGGGGCGGAAGCCGGTTGCCGCGACGATGCGGTCCACACTGATCTGCTCTTCGCTGCCGTCGGCATGGCGCACGACCACGCTGACCCGACCGTCGGTGGGGGTGAGGGCGTGCACGGCGAAACCGGTGAGCAGGCGGATCCGGCCGGCGTCGACGTGCGCGCGCAGCCGGGAGCCGAGCGCGCCGCGCGCGGGCAGCGCGTCGGCTTCGCCGCCGCCGTAGGTGCGCGCCGGTGAGGTGGAGCGGATCGCCCAGGTCACGTCGGTGCCCGGGACGGATTCGGCCAGTTCGGCGAGGGAGAGCAGGGTGTTGGCGGCGGAGTGGCCGGCGCCGACGACGAGGGTGTGTCGGCCGGCGAAGCGGTCCCGGTCGGCGCCGAGGACGTCGGGCAGGGCGTGCTCCAGATGCCCGGCGACGTCGTGCTCACCGCGGGCGGGCAGTCCGGAGGCGCCGAGGACGTTCGGGGTGCTCCAGGTGCCGGAGGCGTCGACGACCGCGCGGGCGAGCACCTCCTGGCCGTCGGCGAGGCGGATCAGGAACGGCGTGGACTCACGGCCGGCGGTGCGCAGCCGGTCCAGGCCGAGGCGGCTGATCGCCTCGACGCGGGCGCCGTAGCGCAGGTGCGGCTTGAGCTGCGGCAGTTGGGCGAGGGGTTGGAGGTAGTCGTCGGCCAGCTGCGCGCCGGTGGGCAGGGCCTCCGGGTCGGGAGCGACCCACCCGGCGTCGTCGAGCAGGCGGCGGGCGGCGGGGTCGATGTTGTAGCGCCAGGGGGAGAAGACCCGGACGTGGCCCCACTGCCGCACGGCGACGGCGGGGGTGTCACCGGCTTCCAGGACGAGGAACGGTAGGTCACGCTCGTGTAGGTGCGCGGCGGCGGCCAGGCCGACCGGGCCGGCGCCGATCACCACGACGGGCAGATCATCCAGGGCGTTCATCAGGTATCTCCTCGGTTTCGAGAGTTGTCGAATCAAACAGGTAGACGGCGGCCGTGCGGCGGGGTCGATGGTTGGTCAGGTGATGACGGGGCTGCGGCGCTCCAGCAGGATCACGTCGCGCCACCGGCCGTGGTGGCGGGCGACCCGCTCGCGCACGCCGATGACCCGGAAACCGGCGCGTTCGTGCAGGCGGAGGCTGGCGGTGTTCTCGCCGAAGACGCCCGACTGGATGGTCCAGACGCCGGCCGCTTCGGTGGAGGCGATCAGGGCGTCCAGCAGGAGGCGGGCGACGCCGCGGCCTCGGGCTCCGGGGTCGACGTAGATGGAGTGCTCGACCACGCCGGCGTAGACCGCGCGGGCGGAGGTGGGCGAGACGGCGACCCAACCGATGACCGTGCCGTCGCCGTCGCCGTCGCCGTCGCCGTCGCCGTCGCCGTCGCCGTCGCCGTCGCCGTCGCCGTCGCCGTCGCCGGCGACGAGGCGGTGCTCGGGTAGTTTGCCGGCGTCGAACTGCGCCCAGGTCGGCGCCGTGGTCTCGAAGCTGGCGTCGCCGCCGTCGAGGCCGGCCTGGTAGATGGCGAGAACCCGTGCGGCGTCGCCGGCCGTCATGGGGCGAACGGTGATGTCGGCCATCAGGATGCTCCGATCGGGTGGGGGGCAGGTCGGCCCATGACGACGTCGGCGGCGGAGGGGAAACAGTCGACGCAGGCGTCGTTGATCCGGTAGTGCCGGGCGGTGCCGACCGCCTCGACGAGGACGAACCGCACGTCGGTGAGGATCTTCAAATGTTGGGAGACGGTGGACTGGGCCAGGCCGACGGCGGCGACGATCTCGCCGACGCTCATCGGTCGGGCGTGACGGGCGAGGTACTCGACGATCTGAACCCGGGTCGGGTCCGCGAGGGCCCGGAACCACGACGCGTACTGCTGCGCGGTGCTCCGGTCGAGCAACTCGTCCACGACCCCACCTCTCTATCGTTCATCGTCGATCGGCGATGAAACTGTAGCGGGTGCCGCCCCTTCCCATGACACCTGTCTTGACGTTCGTCGAAACAGAGATTTGCACGCTGCTTAGACACCTGTCAACCTAGAGGCATGTCAAAGCAAGCCGGGTCGCTTCCCGTCATCGACCTCACCGCCGACACGCCGTGCTGCCCGCCGCTGGCGCAGAGCCGGGTGCCGGCGCAGACCGCCGCGGTGCTCGCGCCGGCGTTCAAGGCGCTCGGCGATCCGGTGCGGCTGCAGCTGATGTCGATGATCGCCTCCGCGAAGGGCGGGGAGGTGTGCGTCTGCGACCTGACCCCGGCGTTCGACCTGACCGGGCCGACGATCTCGCACCACCTCAAGACGCTGCGCGAGGCCGGCCTCGTCGACGCGGAACGCCGCGGCACCTGGGTGTACTACCGGGCCCGGCCGGCCATCCTGCGCCAGCTCGCCGGACTGCTCAGCGTCGAACCGGCCGCCGTGGCCTAAGGCCAGGGCGGCGATCCGGGCCGGCCGCTCCGCGACGACATCGAACGCGGCGTCCGGCGCCTCCCCGACGACCTCCACGTCGCCCGTCCGGCAGGACAGAGCCGACCCACACCACCAGCGACCCAGAACCGACGGGAGTGCCCGTGAGCACCCGCACCACCCCCCACACCGACCCCGGCGAGAACGCCGTCGTCGGTGGCCTGTCCCGACTCGACCAGTTCCTCCCGGTGTGGATCGGGCTGGCGATGGTCGTCGGCCTGCTCCTGGGCCGGCTGATCCCCGGGCTGAACAGCGCGCTGGACGCGGTGCAGATCGGCGGGATCTCGCTACCGATCGCGGTCGGCCTGCTGATCATGATGTATCCGGTGTTGGCGAAGGTCCGCTACGACCGGCTCGACACCGTCACCGGCGACCGCCGGCTGCTGATCTCATCGCTGGTCCTCAACTGGGTCGTCGGCCCTGCCGTGATGTTCGCCCTGGCCTGGATCTTCCTGGCCGACCATTCCGCGTACCGCACCGGTCTGATCATCGTCGGCCTGGCCCGGTGCATCGCCATGGTCATCATCTGGAACGACCTCGCCTGCGGTGACCGGGAAGCCGCCGCCGTCCTGGTCGCCCTCAACTCCGTCTTCCAGGTCGTCGCCTTCGGCGTGCTCGGCTGGTTCTACCTGTCCGTACTGCCTGGCTGGTTGGGGCTGTCCGGCGCCGAGCTGAACGTCTCCGCGTGGGACATCGCCCGTAACGTGCTCATCTTCCTCGGCATCCCGCTGCTCGCCGGCTACCTCACCCGCCGCCTCGGCGAGCGCACCAAGGGCCGCGCCTGGTACGAGGCCCGCTTCCTGCCCCGCATCGGCCCGGCCGCCCTCTACGGGCTGCTGTTCACGATCGTGATCCTGTTCGCCCTGCAGGGAGACGCGATCACCAGCCGGCCCCTGGACGTCGTCCGCATCGCCCTGCCCCTGCTGGTGTACTTCGCGCTCATGTGGGCCGGCTCCTACGCCCTCGGCCGGGCCATCGGTCTCGGCTACGAGCGCACCACCACCCTCGCCTTCACCGCCGCCGGCAACAACTTCGAACTCGCCATCGCCGTCGCGATCGGCACCTTCGGCGTCACCTCCGGGCAAGCCCTCGCCGGCGTCGTCGGCCCCCTGATCGAGGTACCCGTCCTCGTCGGACTCGTCTACGTCTCGCTGTGGGCACGCCGCCGCTACTTCACGTCCACGCCATCCACCACCCAACCGGTAAGGGAAACACCGTGAGTGACAAGCCCAGCGTCCTGTTCGTCTGCGTCCACAACGCCGGCCGTTCCCAGATGGCCGCCGGCTGGCTACGCCACCTCGCCGGCGACACCGTCGAGGTCCGCTCCGCCGGCTCCGCCCCGGCCGAGACGATCAACCCCGCCGCCGTGCAGGCCATGCGCGAGGTCGGGATCGACATCACCGACCAGACCCCCAAACGTCTGGAGTACGCGACCGCGGAGTCCTCCGACGTGATCGTGACCATGGGCTGCGGCGACACCTGCCCGGTCTTCCCCGGCAAACGCTACGAGGACTGGAAACTCGACGACCCGGCCGGCAAGGGCGTCGACGCCGTCCGCCCGATCCGCGACGAGATCCGGGACCGGGTACAGGCACTCCTCGCCGACCTCGTTCCCACCGACTGAACCACGTTTCGCTGCGCGTACCCGCTTCCGGCGAGCGGTGCGGTCGGGTCGATGACATCATTCGCTGGATCACGATGTTCATCGATCGAGGGGGGCGACGGTGCACGCAGCGGACAGGTCGGCGACCCGACGGCGTACGCGACAGCTCACCGCCGGCGTGGTCGGCGCGTTGGCCGTGCTGGCCGCCGTTCCGGCACCCGCGCGGGCGGCCACGTGGTCCCCGATCCAGGTCGTGTCGGAGGCCGGCTGGAGCGGGCAGGACCAACCGTTCGTCGCGGTCGACCGGCAGGGCGACTCGCTGCTCGCCTGGGCTGGCTGCGACAGCAACGCGAACGGCTGCTACGACCAGGTGAAGGCGCAGACCGTGTCGGCCGACGGCGTGCTGGGGCCGATCCAGACGCTCTCGCCGCTCGGCGCGTCCGCGTCCTGGCCCAAGGTCGCGTCCGACGATGACGGCGACTCCGCGCTGGTGTGGACACAGGACGGTCTGGTGGCGGGCCGCCGGGTGTCCGCCACCGGCGAACCGGGCCCACTGCGCACGATCGCGACGTGGAGCGCGATCAGTCCGGCCGTCGCGGTGGACCCCTCAGGTCTGGCGCTGGTGACCTGGACGGAGATCCGCGACGGCGCGTACACGACGAAGGCCCGTTACTTCGGCGCGGACAGCTCCCTCGGCCCGGAGCTGACCCTGGGCGTCGGTGCGGACCAGCCGGTCGTGGCCGTCGACCGCACCGGAAGCGCCCTCGTCGCCTGGACGGAGACCTACGAGCGGGTCGTCGCGCGCCGGGTGGGCCCGGAGGGGGTCTCCGCCCTGCGCGTCATCGCCGGTGCGGCCGCCGACGTCAGGTACGCCAGCGTCTCGGTCGCCCTGGACCGGGACGGGGACGCGGTGATCAGCTACCGGTGGTCGAAGGCGGGTGAGCCGCCTCGCCTCCGCGCGCGGCACTACAGCCACACCGACACCTTGGGCAGCGTCATCAGCGTGTCGCCGGTCGCCCACGAGCTGACCCTCTTCGACGAACTCGCCGGCGACCTCGACGGTGACGCGGTGCTGACCTGGGGCCGCTGGACCTCCGACGGCACGCAGGTCTTTGCCCGCTCGATCTCCAGCACCGGAGTCCTCGGCGCGGTCACCAGGCTCGGCGCCGGCGACTGGCCGAAGGTCACCCTGGACGACGACGGCGACGGCCTCATCACCTGGCAGGCGCCCAGCCCGGACTTCTCAACCAGCCGGGTGCACGCCAGGACGATCGGGCAGGACGGCGCGTTCGGGTCGGCCGAAATCCTCGCCCCCGACGGGCGCTTCGCGCAGCCGGCGTCCAGCCCGACGGGCCGGTTCTCGGTGATCTGGCAGAAGGGGTCCTATCCGAGCGACATCCGAGCGCGCTTCCGTGGGCAAGCGGGCTGACCCGGCACAACACACGCAGTACGCCCTCACCGGCCAGCCCCGGGCGGGACGATCACCACGTGCAGGTTGCGGGGCCACAGGGCTATTCGCATGGTCAGTCGTCCCATCCGAGGCGTCGGGCAGCCGCCCGCCACGCCGTCGCGTCGCCGCGTGGCTCGTACCGCACGATCTGTCGGGTCTGCCGTAGCACGGACCGCAGCGACGCCAGGTCACCGCCGATCACGCCGAGGGCGCGGGCCTGCACCAGGGCGTTGCCCAGGGCGGTGGCCTCGACCGGCCCGGCGAGCACCGGCAACCCGCAGGCGTCGGCGGTGAGCTGGCACAGCAGGTCGTTGCGGGCGCCGCCGCCGACGACGTGCACGGCGTCGACGTGCCGGCCCGAGAGTCGTTGCGCCTGCTGGACGGCGCGCCGGTGCGCCAGCGCGAGGCTGTCCAGGATGCACCGCACCGTGGCCGCCCGGTCGTCCGGTACCGGCTCGCCGGTGCGCCGGCAGGCCTCGGCGATGCGGGCGGGCATGTCGCCGGGTGGCAGGAAGGTGGGGTCGTCCGGGTCCACCACGCAGCGGAAGGCCGGCCTCTCCGCCGCCTGCCGGAGCAGGGCGGGCAGGTCCGTGGTGCCCCAGGTGCGCAGTGACTCCTGTAATGGCCAGAGGCCCATCACGTTACGCAGGTAGCGGGTCGTGCCGTCGACACCGGATTCGTTGGTGAAGTTGGCCAGCCGGCTCGGCTCGCTGAGCACCGGGGCGTCCAGTTCGACGCCGACCAGGGACCAGGTGCCGCAGGAGATGTAGGCGAAGTGCTCTCCCACCGCCGGCACGCCCACCACGGCCGAGGCCGTGTCGTGCGATCCCACCGCCACCACGTCGGGCGTCCCGGGTAGGTCGAGTGCGGGCAGGACCGGACCGATCCGGGTGCCCGGCTCGCGCAGTGGCGCGAACAGCTCGCTGCGGATCCCCGCGTCGGCCATCAGGTCGGTCGCCCAGGCGCGGCGACGCAGGTCGTAGAGCTGGGTGGTGGAGGCGTTGGTGACCTCGGCGCCGACCTCACCGGTGAGCCAGTACGCGATGAGGTCCGGCATCAGCAGCAGCGTGTGCGCGGCCTCCAGCTGCGGCGTACCGGCGGCGGCGGCGAGCTGGTAGAGGGTGTTGAACGGCAGGTGTTGCAGCCCGGTCGTGGCATAGAGCCGCTCCGGTCCGAGCTGCTTCGCCACCCGGTCGCTGACACCGTCGGTGCGCCCGTCGCGGTAGTGCACGGGGTTGCCGAGCAGAGCCCCGGTGGCGTCGAGCAGCCCGTAGTCCACCGCCCAGGTGTCGATGCCGATCCCCGCGACCGGGCCAGCGGCGCGCAATCCGTCCAGGACGCCCTGGTAGAGCGCCAGGACGTCCCAGTGCAGGGTGCCGGCGACCCGCACCGGTTGGTTGCGGAACCGGTGCGCCTCGCTCAGCTCCAACGTCCCCGGCCCGACGCGCGCGAGCATGACCCGGCCGCTGGACGCGCCCACGTCCACCGCGGCCAGTCGCATGGCGGTCATCAGCGGAGGAAGGCCGCGGCGACACCGGCGTCCACCGGGACGTGCAGTCCCGTGGTGTGCGACAGTTCGCCGCCGGTGAGCACGAAGACCGCGTTGGCGACGTGCTCGGGCAGCACCTCGCGCTTGAGGAGGGTGCGCTGGGCGTAGAACTCACCCAGCTTCTCCTCCGGAACGCCGTAGACGGCGGCCCGCTGGGCACCCCAGCCTCCGGCGAAGATCCCGGAGCCGCGGACCACCCCGTCGGGGTTGACACCGTTGACCCGGATGCCGTGCCCGCCGAGTTCGGCGGCGAGCAGCCGAACCTGGTGCGCCTGGTTGGCCTTCGCCGCGCCGTACGCCACGTTGTTCGGACCGGCGAACAGGGAGTTCTTGCTGGAGATGTAGACGATGTCCCCGCCCATTCCCTGCGCCAGCAGCACCCGTGCGGCCTCCCGGGAGACGAGGAAGGAGCCCTTGGCCATCACGTCGTGCTGGATGTCCCAGTCCGCCTCGGTCGTCTCCAGCAGCGACTTGGACAGCGACAGCCCGGCGTTGTTGACGATCAGGTCCACCCCGCCGAAGGCCAGCACCGCCTCGCGCAGGGCGGTGGCCACGGCGTCACCGTCGCTGACGTCGGCCGCGACGGCGACCGCCACGTCGGCGCTGCCGATCTCGGCGGCGACGGCGGCGGCCGCCTGCGCGTCCCGGTCGGCGACCACGACACACGCGCCCTCCGCGGCGAGCCGGCGGGCGACCGCCCGCCCGATGCCGGAGCCACCTCCGGTGACGAACGCGACCCGGGTGGCGAGGGCCTTCGGCTTCGGCATCCGCTGAAGCTTCGCCTCCTCCAGGGCCCAGTACTCGATCCGGAACTTCTCCGCCTCGTCGATGGGCGCGTAGCGCGACACGGCCTCCGCGCCGCGCATCACGTTGATGGCGTTGACGTAGAACTCGCCGGCGACGCGGGCGGTCTGCTTGTTGGCGCCGAAGCTGAACATGCCCACACCGGGCACCAGGACCACCGCCGGGTCGGCGCCGCGCATCGGCGGGCTGTCCGGGGTGGCGTGCCGCTCGTAGTAGGCGCGGTAGTCGTCGCGGTAGGCGGTGTGCAGCTCCCGAAGTCGGGCGATCACGTCCTCGACCGGCGCGGTGGGCGGGAGATCGAGCACCATCGGACGGACCTTGGTGCGCAGGAAGTGGTCCGGGCAGGACGTGCCGAGCGCGGCGAGCGCGAGGTGCTTCTCCCGCGCCACGAAGTCCAGCACCACGTCACTGTCGGTGAAGTGGCCGACCTGCGGCCGGTCGGTGGACGCCAGACCCCGCAGCACCGGGAACAGCGCCGCCGCACGACGCCGTCGCACGTCGGTCGGCAGCGGCTCGTAGCCGGCGATGACCGGGCCGAAGGGCTCGGCGCGACCCCGCTCGTCCAGGTACGCCTGCGCGGACCGGATGATCTCCAGCGAGTTCCGCTCACACTCGTCACTGGTCGCGCCCCACGCCGTGATGCCGTGCCCACCGAGGATCACGCCGATCGCCTGCGGGTTGGCCCGTGCCACCGCGGCGATGTCCAGGCCGAGCTGGAAGCCGGGCCGCCGCCACGGAACCCACAGCACCCGGTCGCCGAAGATCTCCTTGGTCAGCTCCGGCCCGTCGGCGGCCGCGGCGATCGCGATACCGGCGTCGGGGTGCAGATGGTCGACGTGCGCCGCGTCCACGAGGCCGTGCATGGCGGTGTCGATGGACGGCGCCGCTCCGCCCCGGCCGTGCAGGCAGTAGTCGAACGCGGCGACCATCTCGTCCTCCCGCTCGACGCCCGGGTAGACGTCGACGAGGGCGCGGAGCCGGTCCAACCGCAGCGCGGCCAACCCCGACGGGGTGAGGGTGCCGAGGTCACCGCCAGAGCCCTTGACCCAGAGGAGGTCGACCGGGCCACCGGTGACCGGGTCGGTGGCCGCACCCTTGGCGGAGGTGTTGCCCCCGGCGTAGTTCGTCGTGGTCGGGTCGGCGCCGAGCCGGTTGCTGCGCGCGATCAGCGCCTGAACCTCGGATTGCATGTCCTCACGTCCCCAGTCTGCGGTTCTCGGTGGTGGTCAGGCGCCCCAGCCGGCCTGCTGGCCGCCGGCGCGTTCGGCGCGGATCGTGTCGAAGTAACCGGAGCGGGCGTACGCGGCCATCGGGTCCGGATCCAGGCCCAGGTCCGTACGGAGCTCGGCGAGCAGCGGTCGGACGTCGGTGTTGTACGCGTCCATCAGCACGGCGTTGGCGGCGAGCACGTCACCGCCGCGCTGCGCGGCGGCCAGCGCGTCCGCGTCGACGAGCAGCGCCTTCGCGGTCGCCTCCTGCACGTTGAGCACCGAGCGAATGATGGCCGGGATCTTCGCTTCGATGTTGTGGCACTGGTCGAGCATGAAAGCGATGCCGGCCTCCGGTGCCAACGCGTCGCCCCGGACGATCTCGTACATGATCCGGAACAGCTGGAACGGGTCCGCCGAGCCGACCATCAGGTCGTCGTCGGCGTAGAAGCGCGAGTTGAAGTCGAACGCGCCGAGCTTCCCGACGCGCAGCAGAAACGCCACGATGAACTCGATGTTCGTGCCGGGGGCGTGGTGCCCGGTGTCGATGACCACCTGCGCCTTCGGACCCAGCTCCAGGCAGTGCGCGTAGGCGGTGCCCCAGTCCGGCACGTCCGTGGTGTAGAAGGCCGGCTCGAACAGCTTGTACTCCAGCAGCAGCCGTTGGTCGTCGCCGAGCCGGTCGTAGGTTTCGCGCAGCGCCACCGCGAGCCGGTCCTGCCGGGCCCGGATGTCGTCCTGGCCCGGGTAGTTGGTGCCGTCGGAGAACCAGAGCTTCAGGTCGCGCGAGCCGGTGCGGTCCATGATGTCGACACACTCGAGCAGGTGGTCGATCGCCTTGCGGCGCACCCCCGGATCCGGGTTGGTGACACTGCCCAGCTTGTAGTCGTTGTCCTGGAAGACGTTGGCGTTGATCGCGCCCAGACCGACGCCCTGATCTCTGGCGAACGCGGCCAGATCGGCGTAGTCGTCGACCCGGTCCCAGGGGATGTGCAGCGCCACCGTCGGTGCGACGCCGGTGAGCCGGTGCACGACCGCCGCGTCGGCGATCTTCTCGTACGGGTTGCGCGGCACCCCCTCCTGCGGGAACACCTTGAATCGGGTGCCGGAGTTGGCGTACGCCCAGGATGGTGTTTCGATGCGCTGGGACCGCAGGGCCAGCTTGACCCGTTCGAGGGTCCGCGCGTCGGGCTGCGTCATGATTTGTCTCCCGTCTCTACGGCGGACCGCGCCGCAGGATCTGCGGCAAGCTGCGCCTCAAGGTTGAAGACCTCGTCCAGTGGCTTCATGGCGCGGTCGGGTGTGCCCTGGTCGAGGTCGACGAAGTACGACGCCATCTCGGCCTGCCAGCGGGCGTTGACGTCGCTGGCCTGCATGGCGGCTTGGGCGGCGGCGAAATCGTCGGTGACTAGATAGCCCACGAGCAGGCCGTCGTCGCGGAGGAAGAGCGAGTAGTCCCGCCAGCCGCTCTCGGCCAGCGCGGCGAGCATCTCCGGCCAGACCTGCTCGTGGCGGATGCGGTATTCGGTGAGACGTTCGGGGTCTACCTGGAGGGTGAAGCAGACGCGGGGCACGGTTCTCCCGTCGGCTCCCCGGTCGGTGCACGGCGTGTGCCGGCACCGACCGGGAGGGCGATCAGAACTGGAACTGGTCGATGTTGTTCTTGTCGAACACGGTGGGTGGGCCGAGGATGACCACCCCGTCCTTCGCGACGGTGAACTCGCCGAGCTTGCCGGCCTTGAACGTGTCGCCCTCGGCGCCGGTGATCTGGCCGGAGGCCAGTGCCGCGCCGGCGTACGCCGCCAGGTAACCGAGGTCGGCCGGGCTCCACAGGGCGAACGCGTCGACGGTGCCGTCCTTGACGTACTGGCGCATCTGGTTCGGGGTGCCCAGCCCGGTCAGCTTGACCTTGCCCTTGTACTGCGACCCGCTGAGGTAACGGCCGGCCGCCGCTACACCGACAGTGGTGGGGGAGATGATGCCCTTGAGGTTCGGGTACGACTGCAGCAGACCCTGGGTCTCCTGGAAGGACTTCTGGTCGTCGTCGTTGCCGTACGCCACGGTGACCAGCTTGATCTTGCTGTACTCGGGCTTCGTCAGCTCGGTCTTCATCAACGCGATCCAGGCGTTCTGGTTGGTCGCGTTGGCGGTGGCGGAAAGGATGGCGATCTCGCCCTCGCCGCCGATCTGCTGTGCGATGAGCTTGACCTGGTTCTCCGCGATGCCCTCGGCGGTCACCTGGTTGACGAAGATCTGGCGGCACTCCGGCTTGGTGTCGGAGTCGAAGGTGACGATCTTCGCGCCGGCCGCCTTCGCCTGGTTGAGCGCCCCGCAGATCGCGTTCGGGTCGTTGGCCGAGGTGACGATGACGTCCATGCCCTGCTGGGACAGGGTGTTGATGTAGCTGACCTGGGAGGAGGCGCTGGCCTCGGAGGGGCCGACCTCCTTGAACTCACCCTTGAACTCGGTGACCGCGTCCTTGCCGCCGTTGTCCGAGACGGTGAAGTAGGGGTTGTTCAGGGCCTTCGGCAGAAAGGCGATCTTCAGCCCTGCCTTGATGGCGGCGTCGGGGTTGGCCGCGCCGCTGGCCTGGTTGCCGGCGCCGGGTTCGTTGGTGGAGTTGTCCCGGGTGGTGCCGCCACAGGCGGCGTTGAGCAGCAGTGCGGCGAGGGCGAGGCTGGTGGCCCCGACCCGGAGGCCTCTGCGGTATGCGGACATCGTCATCCTTCCGGGGGTGGTGGGTGCGGGGGAGCGTCACGAAGCGGCGGAGTGCCGCTGTCGTCGACGCTGCAGCCGGGCGCGGATGTCCGCGACGGCGTTGGGCAGCACGACGGATGCGATGAGCAGGCTGCCGGTGACGATGGTCAGCGCGTTGGCGTCGACGTCGGCGAGTTGCAGCGCGTTGCGCAGGACGCCGAGGAGCAGCACACCGGCCACCACACCGAGCAGGGCACCCCGGCCGCCGAAGATCGAGACACCGCCGAGCAGCACGGCGGTCACCACGGTCAGCTCCAGGCCGGTGGCGTTGTCGCCGCGGGCGCTGGCGTACCGCAGCGTCCAGAAGATGCCGACCAACCCGCACACCGCGCCGGAGACCACGAACAGCCAGAACTTCGTCCGGGCCACCGAGACGCCGGTGAACGTGGCTGCCTGGTCGTTGTTGCCCATGGCGTAGAGCGCGCGACCGGCGGCGGTGGCGTGAAGCACGACCCCGAAGACCACGGCGAGCAGCAGCAGCGGGACCACCACGACCGGGACCGACGTGCCCGGGATGGTGCGCACCACGGCGGCGGTCCAGTCGGCCGGGAAGTCCGCGACCGCCTGGTCGCCGAGCACCACGAAGGACAACCCCCGGTAGAGGGCGAGCGTGCCGATGGTCACCGCGAGCGACGGCAGACCGAAGCCGGTGACGAAGAGGCCATTCACCGCGCCGAGCGCGGCGCCCAGCAGCACCACGAGGACGCAGATCAGCTCCAGGGACAGTCCGCTGGAGAGCCAGAGCTGCCCCATCAGCGTGCTGCACAGCCCGACCATGCTGGCCACCGAGAGGTCGATCTCACCGGTGATCACGATCAGCGTCATCGGCAGCGCGATGAGCGCCAGCGGCATCAGGTCGAGCAGCAGGAACTGTGCGTTGCGGCCGGTGGCGAAATTGTCCACGGTCAGGCTGGCGACCAGCACCACCACCACGAGGACGCCGACGATCACCGCGTCCCAGGAGCCGAACAGCCCGCGCAGGCTGGCGAGGCGGCCCGCCCCGGGCTCGGCCTCGGCGGTGGTCGGTGCGGCGTACAGGCTGTCATGCGCCATGCGCGCTTCTCCCTCGGAGCCGGGCCGCCACCCGCAGGGCCAGGAGCCGGTCCAGCCCGATGGCGGCGAGGATGAGTGCGCCGACCACGGCCTGCTGCCAGAACGGGTCGATGCGCAGGACGGCGAGTGAACTGCCGATCGTGGTCAGCAGCACGGCGCCGAGTGCCGCGCCGTAGGCGCTGCCGCTGCCTCCGAAGATCGCCACCCCGCCGACCACGGCGGCGGCGACGACCTGGAGTTCCAGGCCGGTCCCGGCGGCCGCGTCGAGGGTGCCGAACCGGGCCGCGTACAGCACGCCGGCGAGCCCGGCGAGGGCGCCGCTGGCGACGAAGACGGCGAACACCCGCCGGCCCACCGGGATGCCGGAGAGTCGGGCGGCGGCCGGTTCGGAGCCGATCGCGTACAGCTCCCGGCCGCTGCGGTAGGAGCGCAGGTAGAAGCCGACGACGGCGACGACGACCAGCGCGACGAGGAACAGCACGGGTACGCCGAGCACAGTCTGGTTGCCCAGCCGCAGGAACGACGGGGGCATGTCGGCGGCGTTGATCTGCCGGCCGGACGCCCAGTAGTAGTCGACGCCGCGGAAGGCGTAGAGGGTGCCGAGGGTGATGACCAGGGCGGGTACCCGGGCCACCGCGATCAGGCCACCGTTGACCGCGCCGCACAGCGCGCCCAGTGCGACACCCACGACGAGCGCCACCGGCCACGGCGTACCGGGTGCCGAGAGGAACAGCGAGCCGGTGGCGAAGGCGACCAGACCCAGGATCGAGCCGACCGAGAGGTCGACGTTGCGGGTGACGATGACCAGGGTCTGCCCGACCGCCAGGATCACCAGGATCGCGCAGCCCAGCAGCAGGTCCTTGATGCTCTGGCCGCTCAGGAACCGATCGTTGCGCAGGGTGGTCACCAGGACCAGCAGGCCGAGCGCGATCAACAGGCTCAGCTCGCGTACGGCGAGCAGCCGCTCGGTGAGGCTGCGGCGCTGTCGATCGGGGTCGGTCGGGGCGTTGCCGGTGGCCCGTTCGGGCGCGTCGGCGTCGGTGAGGCTCATGCGGTCGCTCCTTGACCGGTGGCGGCGAACATGATGGAGGTCTCGTCCGCCTCGGCCCGGGGCAGCTCGCGAACCAGTCGCCCCTCGTGCATGACGAGAACCCGGTCGGCCATGCCGAGCACCTCGGGCAGCTCGCTGCTGATCATGAGGATGGCCAGGCCCTCGCCGGCCAGCTCGGAGAGCAGTCGGTGCACCTCGGACTTGGTGCTGACGTCGATGCCACGGGTGGGTTCGTCGATGATCAGGACCCGTGGTTCGGTGGCCAGCCACTTGGCGAGCACTACCTTCTGCTGGTTGCCGCCGGAGAGGGTCGCCACGGGCGCGCCGAGCCGGGAGGCCTTCACCTGCAGCCGCCGCGTCCAGTGGCGGGCCTCGGTGCGCTCCGCGCCGCCGAGCAGGAGGCCCAACCGGCTGAGCGCCCGGCGGCGGGCCAGCGTGGCGTTGCGCTCTACCGACAGCTCCATGACCAGGCCCTGCTGCCGTCGGTCCTCGGGGACCAGCGCCATGCCGGCCGCGATCGCCCGGCCCGGGTTTCCCGCCGCGACGTTGCGACCGGCCACCAGCACCGCCCCCGCGTCGTAGCGGTCGACACCGAAGATGGCGCGGGCGACCTCGCTGCGTCCGGCGCCGACCAGTCCGGCGAGCGCGACGATCTCCCCGCCCCGGACGGAGAACGACACGTCGGTGAAGACGCCGGCCCGGGTCAGTCCACGGACCTCGAGCAGGGTGTCCCGCAGCTCGGCGTCCTGCTTCGGGTAGAGCGAGGAGACGTCCCGGCCCACCATGCGCCGCACCACCTCGTCGACGGTCAGGTCGGCGGCGGCGTCGCTGGAGATCCAGGCGCCGTCGCGTAGCACGGTGACGCGGTGGCACAGGTCGAACACCTCGTTGAACCGGTGCGAGATGAACAGCACGGCCGCACCACCCTCGCAGAGCGACCGTGCGACCGCGAAGAGCCGTTCGACCTCCACTCCGGAGAGCGCGGCGGTGGGCTCGTCCATGACCAGGACGCGGGCGTCGAACGAGATCGCCTTGGCGATCTCGACGAGCTGCTGGTCGGCGATGGAGAGGCCACGCGCGGGTCGGGTCGGGTCGATGCGCACACCCAGCCGCTGGAACAGCTTCTCGGCGTCGCGGTTCATCGCGGCGGTGTCGATGCGGCGCAGACCGCGCAGCGGTTGCCGACCCATGAAGATGTTCTCCGCCACGGAGAGATCCGGAAAGAGTGTCGGCTCCTGGTAGATGACAGCGATGCCGGCGGCCCGGGCGTCGGCGGGACCGCGCAGCCGCAGCGGTTGCCCGTCCAGGGTCATCGAGCCGGAGTCCGGTGCGTGTGCGCCGGCCAGAACCTTCACCAACGTGGACTTGCCCGCCCCGTTCTCGCCGACCAGAGCGTGGGCCTCACCGGAGTGCAGCGCCAGGTGCACCCCGCGCAGCGCGGCGACGGTCCCGAAGGACTTCGTCACGCCGTCGAGGACCAGCAGCGGAGCCTGCGTGCCCGGTGCGTCGGCGGTCATCCGAACCCTCCTGAATCGTTTCATAAGTTGTTGCATGGACGGTAGGGGTAGGCCTTCGCGAGCGTCAAGAGTTTCGATGCTATTTCTTGGTCGTTGCTGACGCGGGCTCCAGGCCGCTGTTGGTGCGCTGCATGAAACGTTTTAGGCGCTATACACTGCCGAGCGACCCGGTCGACACGGGTCACGACCACGGTACGGAGCATCTGGGGAGTCCATGGCAACGGCGAACATCAAGGAGGTCGCCCGGCACGCCGGCGTATCCCTCGGCACCGTGAGCAACGTGCTCAACCGACCCGACACGGTCGCTCCCGCCACCCGTCAGCGGGTGCTCGACGCCATCACCACCCTCGGTTACGTCCGCAACGACTCCGCCCGCCAACTGCGCGCCGGGCACAGTCGCACCGTCGCCATCGTCGTCCTGGACGTGGCCAACCCGTTCTTCACCGACGTGGTCCGAGGGGCCGAGCAGGTGATCGAGGCGGCGGGCGCCATGCTCGTCGTCTGCAACAGCGGCGAGGACGGCGCCCGGGAGCGCCGCCACCTGGAGCTGTTGGAGGAACAAAGGGTCCGTGGTGTGCTCATCACCCCGGTCGACCACGGCCCGCAGCCCGTTCTGGACAAGCTCATCGAGCGAGGCATCCCGGTGGTGCTGGTGGACCGGGGCACGGGCCGGGCGAACCGTTGCTCGGTGGCGGTCGACGACGTGCTCGGCGGCCGACTCGCCATGGACCACCTGCTGGACCAGGGCCACCACCGCATCGCCTACCTCGGTGGCCCGCTCACCATCGCCCAGGTCGCCGACCGGCACGCCGGGGCCGCCGCGGCTGTGCAGGACCGCGGCAGCACCGCTGACCTGCGGGTGGCGGTGACCACCAGCCTGACCGTCGCCGCTGGCCGGCGCGCCGCCGAGGAGCTGCTCGCGTTACCGGTCCGCAAGCGCCCGACCGCCGTGTTCTGCGCCAACGACCTGATCGCCCTCGGTGTCCTTCAGGAGCTGACGGCGCGCGGGGTGCGGGTGCCGAGCGACGTGGCCATCGTCGGCTACGACGACATCGAGTTCGCCGGCGCCGCGGCCGTGCCACTGTCGTCCGTGCGCCAGCCGCGCGACCAGCTCGGCCGCGCCGCCGCGGAGCTGTTGCTCGAAGAGGCCGAGTCGGGTGACACCCACCGGCACCGACACGTGGTGTTCCAGCCCGAGTTGGTCGTACGCCGATCCAGCGACCAACCCCGGCGTACCCGGCGCTGACCAGCCCCATCGACCGTCGAGGAGCCGGGCGGTCGCCCGCCCGGCTCCTCCGCGACGCCCAGCCTGCTCAGGCCGCCGGGACGGGCATCGCCCAGACGTCGGCGATCGACGGGTCGTAGCCGGTGCCGGTGTCCTGGTAGCGAACCCGCACCACGCCGTCCCGCGTCGCATCCGGCAGGTCGACGACGAACTCGTAGCTGACCGTGCCGGGCCCACCCGCGGTGCGCTGCCACGAGCGGGTGTGTGCCACCACCCCGTCCACGAGCACCTGGTAGTCCTTGAGCTGCGGCCCGTCGTACGTCTCCACCGAGCGCAGCACGAACGGTTCGCCCGCTCGGACCGCGAGGTCGAACTCGAACCAACCGCCGGGACGGGTCACGTCCGTGTACCGGCGGGTCAACCCAGCCTCCGTGCTGGTGCTCGAGTAGGTGGAGGCGGTCAGGCGGTGCGCCTGCTCGGACGCCGCGACGCCGAGGTCGACGTGGTCGTACGCGCCCGTCGGTGGGACGACCGCGAAGGAGTAGGAACCGGACCCGATCTCGTAGACGGCCACCGCGCCGTCCATCCGGACGAACCGCACCCCGGCAGCCTGCTCCGCCGGCCGGCCGCCCTCGGTGACCGCCTCACGTCCGGGCGCCGGGAAGCGCACCGTCGCCGTGGTGTTGGGCGGCAGGGTGACACGCAGCCGCATGTCGCCGCGTGCGTCGAGGTCCCAGTCACTGCCGATCGTCCCGTACGCCGAGCGGTACGACGCCTTGGCCGAGGTGAGGTTGCCGCCCGGCTGGGGGGCGACCGTTACGTGCGCGTACCCGGGGTTGGCGGCGTCGGGCTGGATGCCGGCAACCGTCCGGTACATCCAGTCGCCCACCGCGCCGTACGCGTAGTGGTTGAAGGAGTTCATCCCCACGTCGCCGAAGCTGCCGTCGGGCCTGATCGAGTCCCAGCGCTCCCAGATCGTGGTCGCGCCCTTGCCGATCTCGTAGCCCCACGACGGGTAGGTGTCGTTGAGCAGCAGCCGGTAGGCGACATCCAGGTGGCCGGTGGCGGTCAGCGCCGGCAGCAGGTCCGGGGTGCCGAGGAAGCCGGTGGAGAGGTGCCAGTCGTGCCGTTGCACATTGGCGACCAGCCGGTCGGCGGCCCTGGCCCGCAGCGGATCGGTCAGCAGACCCATGCCGATGGCCAGCACGTACCCGGTCTGGCTGTCGCCCTGCACGGTGCCGTCGGCCGCGACGTAGGTGTTGACGAACGCCTGGGTGATGGCCCGGGACAGCGCCGCGTAGCGGGTCGCGTCGGCGGCGCGCCCGATGGCGGCGGCCAACTCTCCCAGCAGCCGGATGCTGTACGCGTAGTAGGCGGTGCCGACCACCCCGGCCGGCGTCGGGTCCTCCAGGTTGAGCCAGTCGAGGTACGGGCCGGCGTTGGTCCGCAGGTTGCCGGAGCTGGTGCTCTCCAACCAGGACGCGTACCGCACCATCGACGCGTAGTGCTCCTCGATGACCCGGGTGTCGCCGTAGCGCTGCCACAGCGCGTACGGCACGGTGATCCCGGCGTCGGCCCAGCCGGTCGCGCCGTCCCCACAGCAGGCGCGCGGCGCGACGTCGGGGTACGCGCCGTTGGCCGACTGCGCGTCGCGCAGGTCCTGCAACCACTTGCTGAGGAACGTCAGGCTGTCCATGTTGAACGTCGCGGTGTTGGCGAAGACGTTGATGTCACCGGTCCAGCCCAGCCGCTCGTCGCGTGCCGGCGTGTCGGTCGGGATGGAGAGGAAGTTGCCGCGCTGCCCCCAGGTGATGTTGCTGTGCAATTGGTTCACCATGGCGTTGGAGGTCTGGAACTCGCTGGTGAGGTCGCCGTCGGTGTGCATCACCAGACCGGTGACCGAGGACAGGTCAGGGGTGCCCGGGTATCCGGTCAGCTCGACGTAGCGGAAGCCGTGGAAGGTGAACGTCGGCTGGTAGACCTCGGCTCCGCCACCCCGCAGCGTGTACTGGTCGGTGGCCCGCGCGGTGCGCAGGTTGGCGGTGTAGGCGGTGCCGTTCGGGTTGAGCACCTCGGCGTGCCGGATGCGCACCGTCGTGCCGGCCGGGCCGTTGAGCTTCAGCCGCACCTTGCCGACCATGTTCTGGCCGAGGTCGAAGATCCAGGTGCCGGGGGTGGGCTGGGTCAGCGTCCGGGCCGGCAGTTCCTGGGTGACCCGCACCGGCGGGTCGACCTGGGCGACGATCTTGTCGGTGGCGTCGACGTCGTCGACGGTGGCCGGCTTCCAGCCGGCGTCGTTGAACCCGGGTCGGTCCCAGCCCGCCGGCAGCCGCCGCGCGTCGTAGGTCTCACCGTGGATCAGGTCGCTCTGCAGGAACGGCCCGGCCGTGACGCGCCACGAGCCGTCGGTGCCGATCGTCGCGCTCCGTCCGTCGGTGTAGTCGATGACCAGTTGGGCGCTCAGGTGCGGCCGGGAGCCGTAGTTGTCGGTGCCGAACCAGGCGATGCTGCCGGCGTACCACCCGTCGCCGAGCAGGGCGCCGAGGGCGTTGTCGCCCGTCTGGAGCTGGCGGGTCACGTCGTACGTCTGGTACTGCACCCGCTTGTGGTAGTCGGTCCAGCCGGGCGCCAACTCGTGGTCGCCGACCCGCTGACCGTTGAGTGAGAGCTGGTAGACCCCGAGCGCGGTGGCGTAGATCCGGGCCCGTGCGACCGTACCGTCGACGCGGAAGCCCTTGCGCAGCAGCGGGTTCGCGTCCAGCGCGGTGAGCATGGCCTCGGTGTCGCCGCCGACCCGCAGGCCGGCGGCGGTGGCCGTGCCCGCCCCGAACGGGTTCACCCCGTCGGTGAGTGGGGCCGCGAAGAGCGTCTGGCCGCCGCTGGTCACTGAGAAGGTGGAGAAGACGCCGGACTCCAACCCGTTGGTACGCAGGCCGACCGAGCCGGCCTGGTGCGCGGTGCTGGTGGTGACGTCGACCTGGGTGCCGTCAACCCAGGTCGTGATGGTGTTTCCGGCCGCGGTGATGCGCAGGGTGTGCGGCGTGGTCAGCTTGTCGGCCGGGACGACTCCGCCGAGCGGCACCTCCTTGAGCACCGTCCAGGCGCCGTTGACCCGGGCGTGCGGGCGCAGTTTCGCACTGCCGCCGGTGATGGAGAACTGCCACATGTACGCGTTCGCCGCACCCCGGGCACGGAGGTAGATCCCGGCCGCGTCGCGTTCCAATCGTACCGTCGTCTGCACGGTGTAGTCGGTCCAAGCCTCGGTCGCCGAGGGCATGCCGATCCAGTCGGCCTGCCAGCCCGCACCACCGCGGACGCCGGTCTCCCAGGACGCGGGCGTGCTCCAGCCGGAGGCGTTGCCGGCGGTGTCCCAGACCTGGACCTGCCAGGCGTACCGGGTGCGGGGTCGCAGTTGCGGGCCGGCGTACGGGACGAGGGTGCTCTGCCGCGACCGGACCCGACCGCTGTCCCAGACGTCGGGGGTGGTGAGGCGCTCCGCGCTGGTGGCGACGCGCACCTGGTACGACTCCTGGAGCACGCCCCGGGCGGTGGCGTCGATCCGCCAGCCGAGTCGGGGCTGCGCCACGTCCAGGCCGATCGGCTCGGTGGCGCGTTCGGTGGTCAGGTCGGTCGCGGTCAGCGTCGCGGCGGCCGGGGCTGCGGTGGCCGGGCCGGACACCACCAACGGCGTCAGGCCGAGCAGCAGCACGAGAAGCGCGGAGGGTGCGGCGCGACGCCGCGTCATGCGCATCATTCCAGGTCCTCATCCTTCTGGGCGGCGGTCTCCCGGCACGGACGCAGGCGGTGGACGGCCCAGACCGGGAGGGGGCGGTGGGCTGGATGAATCGTTTCAGAACTTGTTTCAGGAAGGCTACGCGCTTGTGTTGGTCAAGTGAAGACGTTCACGGCGATGAATATGGAACGGGGTCGGCGCGTCGGGTTGTGCAGGGGAATCGACCGCGTGGAACCGGCCGGGAAGGCGTCGCGCGCAGCAGCCGCCGCGATCCCTGTGAAGGTGGGGGCCGAGAAGCGTTGCCGCGGCAGGCGTTGCCGCTGGGGTTCAACAACTTCGAGTGGAGCGAGGGATGCCGGCCCGCCAGGGCCCGCCGTTCGGCGGACCCTGGCGCACACCAGAGAAGATCAGCGCAGGGTGTCGATGTCGATGACGAACCGGTACCGCACGTCTGAGGCGAGCACCCGCTCGTACGCGTCGTTGACCGCCTCGGCGCCGATGACCTCGACCTCGGGAGCGATGCCGCGCTCGGCGCAGAAGTCCAGCATCTCCTGCGTCTCGGCGATGCTGCCGATGCTGGAGCCGGCGAACGACCGTCGGTTGCCGAACAACGCGAAGACGGGCACCGGCAGCGGCTCCGGCGGGGCACCCACGCTGACAAGCGTGCCATCCAGACGCAGCAGACCGAGGTAGCTGGCCATGTCGATCGGTGCGCTGACCGTGTTGATGATCAGATCGAAGCTGTTCTTGAGCGCCTCGAACGTCGCCGGGTCCTTGGTGGCGTAGTAGTGCTCGGCTCCGAAGCGCAGGCCGTCGTCCTTCTTGCCCAGCGTCTGTGACAGCACGGTCACCTCGGCGCCCATCGCCGCGGCGATCTTGACAGCCATGTGGCCCAGACCACCCAGGCCCACCACGGCGACCTTCTTGCCGGGGCCGGCGTTCCAGTGCGCCAACGGGGAGTACGTGGTGATGCCCGCGCACAGCATCGGGGCCGCCGCCTCGTACGGGATGCTTTCCGGCACCCGCAGCACGAAGTCCTCGTTCACGACGACGTGGGTCGAGTACCCGCCCTGGGTAACGGTGCCGTCCCGGTCGACGCCAGCGTACGTCTGGGTGTTGCCCTTGAGACAGTACTGCTCGTTACCGGTGCGGCAGTTCTCGCACTCGCGACACGAGTTGACCATGCAGCCAACACCAGCACGGTCGCCGACGGCGTGGCGGGTGACGTCGGCGCCGACCTCGGTGATCCGGCCGACGATCTCGTGGCCAACGGTGAGCGGGTAGGGAACGCTGCCCCAGTCGCCGCGCACGGTGTGGATGTCGGAGTGGCAGATGCCGGCGTAGCGGATTTCGATGAGAACATCGTGCGGGCCCAGGTCCCGCCGCTCGATCGTGGTACGCACGAGCGGTTCGGTGGCAGAAGGCGCGGCGATGGCGTTGACGGTGAAGATGGTGTCCTCCGGTGACGTGATGCTGACCTACCTGCACCTCACCACAGGTGCGGCGGCGCTGCCAGCGGCGGCCCTCTCCGCGCGGCGTGCGGGGCCGGTGCCCGGCCTGACGCAGAGTTACGGGGCCCATCCCGACGGCCGCGTCAGTCCAGTGACGAGCCAACCGGGATCTGGGGCCACCCACCAGTGAGCGAGCTCAGACCCGGGTGATCCGCACCGCGTCGGCAACGACGAATCCGGTGCCACTGGTCCAGCGGCTCACACCGACCTTGTTGCCCGTGCCCGCCGCCAGGGTGAATACGCCGATCGAGACCCACCGACCGCCGTTGACCCGCTGGTTGACGGACACGGATCTGTTTCCGGTGGTGGTCGCCACGAGATAGGGCGTCTGGTTGTTGTAGCCGGCATCGGCGGGGTACCAGACCGAGACCTCGTAGCTTCCAGTCGTCGGGATGGTCGACCGGTACCAGGCGACGTCACTGGACGCCACCGGACTGGCGAACCGGTAGTCGGTACCGAACCGTTGGGCTGAGTAGGCCGACGTGCCCCAGTCGCTGCTCGCCGTGAACCCTCCCGAGGTGCTGTTGTCGATGGTCGCGGCCCACTGCTGCGGCGGGGTCTGGGTGACCGTCACGTCGAGGTAGTTGCGGTCGATGTTCATCGTCACGCCACCCCACGTCTCGGTGACGTTGCCGGCGTACTGGTGCAGGCGCTGGTGGTTCGCATAGTGACCGTCGGCGCAGTAACTTCCGGCGTCCGTGTCAGCCACGCCGTTCCACCAGGCGATCCAGATCTGGTCGAGTCGCGTGTAGTTCGGGTTGTCGTACGCGTCGCAGACGTCCCTGATGCCGGAGGCGCCGCTGGAGTACATGCCGGCGAGGTACCCGCGTACGTGCAGTTGCTCGATCCAGCCGGACAGGAACGACAGGACTGCCGCTCGGCACGACGTGTCCGACGGGTACTGCTCGATGTCGTTGTAGATGGTGCTCGCACTGCCGATGCCCAGCGCCTGGGCGGCAGTCGCGGCGCTGTTCGCCGCGGCGACGCCTTGCGACCGGGCGGTTGTGGGATCTGCGGACATCTTTGGCGCCCGGGTACCGCACGGTGCCTGGTACCCCAGCTCGATGGGGAGAAGCCGCCATCCGTTACTGATCTGGTTGGCAACCCAGGTCGCGGTGAGATTGGGCTGGGCGCAGGAGCGGCTGCCCCCGCTGATGTAGATGCCGATCGCCCCGTAGGGCGAGCTGGCTCGCCACGCGTCCATTGCCGCCTGTGACGGGGCGGTGCAGGTGTCGAATCCCCGGCCGGTGAAGGTGCCGGGTTGCGGGCCGGCGGCCGACAGCGTCACAGCGGTCGGTGCTTGCGCGAGCGTCGCTGCCACCGCGATCGGGGCGGTCGGCGCCACGAGGCCTGCGGCAACGGTGAGACCCACCAACCACCCGGCAATGGTTCTCATCATCGCCACCTCCTGAAGAAGGAAACCTCGCTGACGAGCGGACAGCACGAAAGATTTCTACCACGAATCGATGAGTCGCAATACCATCCGTCGACGTTGACGTGCTGTCGGGTCTCCCGTGCCTCGCCGGCCGGCACTTCCGGGCGCGGTGGGGGAGAATCGGACGATGTTTGTCATCAGGGAGCGGTTCTTCTCGATCGGCGACGACTTCGACGTGCTCGACGAGCACGGCACCAAGGTCTTCCACGTCGACGGCAAGGTGCTCAGCGTCCGCAACAAGGTCGTCATCGAGGACGCCTCCGGCCAGGAGGTCGCCACGCTGCACCGGCACCTGGTGGCGCTGCGTCCCACGTACGAGATCCGGATCGGCGGCGAGAAGGCCGCCGAGGTCCGCAAGAATCTCCTCACGCCGTTCCGCGACAAGTTCACCATCGACGTGCCGGGGCCCGACGACCTGGAGATGAAGGGTGACCTGCTCGACCACGAGTACGTGATCGAACGCGACGGCACCGAGGTGGCCGCGGTCTCCAAGCGGTGGCTGACGATCCGGGACACCTACGCGGTGCAGGTCACTGCCGGCGTCGACCCGCTGCTCATCATCGGCAGCGTCCTCGCGCTCGACCTGGCGATAAACCGCGACAAGAAGAAGAAGGACGACGAGGACTGACCTCCTCGGCCCTGCGCCGCGAACAGCCCTGACCAAGCTGCGCAGGAGCAGCCGGCCGCGCTACCGGCTGTCGGGCCGGATGTTGTGGTTGAGGTGGAACACGTTGTGCGGGTCCCAGATCGTCTTGAGTGCGGTGAGCCGGGCGAGCTTGGCGGCCGGGTACGCACGGCGTATTCCGCGTTGCCCCTCGTCGGCGGCGAGCGAGTTGACGTAGACGCCGTTGGCGTACGGGTCGAGCGCGGCTCCGGCACTGCGAGCCGCCGCCATCCGACTGTCGTCCTCGGATGGCTCGGTCCAGCGGGAGCCGGCGCCGAACTCGAACATGGTGCCCCGGTGGCTGAACGCCGCGTCGGCGTCCGCGACGTCGGCGATGGCACCGCCGTGCGCCTGCAGACCGACGCCGGCCAGGTGGGCGCCGGTGTGCAGGTCCGACGCGCCGCGCAGCAGGAACGCCTCGATCGCGGCGGTGGGGAACTGCCGCAGGTAGTGCGCACTGGAGTACCGGCGGTAGGCGTGGCCGCCGACGGTGTCGTCGCGTTGCTGCAGTTCCAGGTATGACGGGGTGGTGACCCGCTCGGCGACCGGGCGCCCGAGCGCGCGCATCGCCGGCAGCAACCGGTGTCCCTGTGCCGGGTCGCCGACCCAGACGAAGCCGACGG
The DNA here is from genome assembly GCF_042869175.1 of Micromonospora sp. NPDC007208. NCBI lineage: Bacteria > Bacillati > Actinomycetota > Actinomycetes > Micromonosporales > Micromonosporaceae > Micromonospora > Micromonospora sp. NPDC007208. Next base: position 235,496 of record NZ_JBIAFG010000009.1, read on the forward strand.
TGGCGATGGGTCCCCTGGCCGTGCTGTGGACATCGGCGGTGAAGGTCGCCTGCCGGGGCGCGACGGCGTTGAGGTCACGCCAGCCTTCGAGCACCGGTACGGCGTCCTCGGCGCGGAAGTCGAACTCGGCGACCAGGGTCTGCGTTCCGGTGTGGTGCAGTTGGAACTCGAAGTCGGTGACGATGCCGAAGTTGCCGCCCCCGCCGCGCAGGCCCCAGTAGAGGTCCGGGTTCTCGGTTCGGCTCGCGGTCACCACCTCCCCGTCCGCGGTGACCATCGTGTAGGAGACGACGTTGTCGCAGGCCAACCCGTATTGGCGGGCGAGCCAACCCATGCCGCCGCCGAGGGTCAGGCCGCCGACCCCGGTGTGCGAGACGTTGCCCGCGGTCGTGACGAGGCCGTATGGCTGCGACGCCCGGTCGAGCGCGCCGAGCAGCGCGCCGCCCTGGACTCGGGCGCGTCGTCGAATCGGGTCGACCCGAACCCCGTTCAACGGGGTCAGGTCGATCATCAGGCCGTCGGTGGGGACGGCGAGGCCGGCCACGTTGTGCCCGCCGCAGCGCACCCCGATCTCCAGGTCGAGGTCGCGGGCCAGGCGCACCGCGGCCACCACGTCGGTGACGCTCGCGGCCTGCACGATCATCCGCGGGCGCCGGTCAATCATGGCGTTCCAGACGGTGCGGGCCGCGTCGTAACCCGGATTGCCGGGGGTGAGGAGGCGGCCGTCGAAGCGGGGACTGGTCGTTGTCGTCATAGTCTGAGCCTGACGGAAATCGGTACACCCGGTAAGGTCCGATTTCATGGGCCGAATCAGGACCAATTCGAGCACCGCGGAAGACCTGCTCATCCATGTCGACCGGTCCGCGGCCGAACCGCTGCACCGGCAGATCGCCGCCTCGATCCGGGGCGGCATCCGGGCCGGCCGGTTGCGGCTCGGGACGTCCCTGCCACCCACCCGCACCATCGCAGCCGATCTGGGAGTCTCCCGCGGCGTCGTGGTCGAGGCCTACCAGCAACTCGTCGCCGAGGGCTACCTCACCAGTCGGGCGGGCGGCTACACCCGGGTCGCGGTCGAGCCGGTTCCGCCGTAGGCGGGTCGGCGCGGCGGGGATCCGCCGACGGCCCGGATCGACTTCGGCTACGGCCGCACCGACGCGTCGTCATTCCCCCGGGCCGCCTGGCTGCGTTCGGTGCGAACGGTCCTCACCACCACGCCGAACGAACGCTTCGCCTACCTCGACGGACGGGGCGTACCCGAACTGCACGCCGCGCTGATCGACTACCTCAGCCGCGTCCGCGGCACATCGGGCCGCCCGGAGAACGTGGTGATCTGCAGTGGCTACGGCCAAGGCGTCGCGCTGATACTCCAGGTGCTCGCGGCGCGCGGCGCCCGGAGGGTGGCCGTCGAGGACCCATCCGCGGACGACGACGCCCGCCTCGTCGCGGCAGCCCTCGGCCTGGACGTGATCGGCGTTCCGGTCGGGCCCAACGGCATTCTCGTCGACAAGCTCCAAGAGACCGACGCGGACGCCGTCGTGCTGACGCCCTCGCACCAGTGGCCCACCGGCGGCGTCCTGTCGGCCACCGCGCGGGCCCGGGTCATCGGCTGGGCGCAGCGTCGCGGCGCCGTGGTGATCGAGGACGACTACGACGCGGAGTACCGCTACGACCGCTCGCCCGTCGGCGCCATGCAGGGGCTGGCACCCGACACCGTCGTCTACTGCGGCACAGCGAGCAAGACCCTGGCGCCAGGGCTGCGCCTCGGGTGGCTGCTTGCACCGCCACACCTGGTCGACGACATCACGGCGGCCAAGGTACGGGCCGACCGCGGCTCTCCCGTCATCGACCAACTGACCTTCGCCGACTTCCTCACGCGCGGCGAATTCGACAGGCACCTACGGCGCATGCGCCCGGTCTACCGCCGCCGCCGCGACGCACTCCTGGCCGCGCTGCGCGCACGGCTGCCCGAGCTGGAGCCGGTCGGTGTCGCGGCGGGCCAACACGTCGTAACCTGGCTCCCGCACGACCTCGACGAGGCCGCGGTCGTGGCTGCCGCTGCCCGGCATGGACTGGTCGTGCAGGGCGTCTCCCGGTACCGACTGAGCCCTGCCGGACCCGGCGGGCTGATCTTCGGCTACGCCACCCTCACCGAACGCTCCATTTCCGACGGAGTGCAGGCCCTTGCCGACGCGGCCGCGGAGGTCCGTGCAGATCTGCCGCGGACATGAACACCCCCAACGGCGCGAGACATAAAGGTCGTACGCTGGTGTGGTGATCGACTTTCGCGCGGCGGTTGAAGCAAGGGATCCCGATGCCCTTGAGGCAGCCCTTGCCGACACCGTGCTGTTTCGCAGCCCGGTGGCTTTCAAGCCCTATTCGGGCAAGGCAATCACCGCAGCGATCCTGCGCGGCGTCCTGCGGGTGTTCGAGGACTTCCGGTACACCCGTGAGCTGAGCGGCGACAACGGTCGCGATCACGCGCTGGTGTTCGAGGCCCGGATGGGCGACGTCGCCATTGAGGGCTGCGACTTCCTGCACCTGGATGAGAGCGGCCTTATCGACGAGTTCACGGTCATGGTTCGTCCGCTGTCCGCCGCGCAGGCACTGGCCGCCGCGATGGCCGCCCAATTCGAGCAGATCCAGCGTGAGGCCGCCGCCGGTTAGGTGGCAGCCAGAGCGCGAATTGCTGCCGGCGCCGGCTCTTGAGAAGACCACGGTGCGTCCGCCGGGTGACTCGACGATCTGCCGCACCTTGGCCACCCCGGGCGGGTTTGGTGGTGTGTCCTCCAGTCAGGTGAAACCTGAGTGATTTTCCTCTTCTGTCCGAGGCTTCCGCTGAACGCCGTTACGGTGTGATTTGGGCGATCAGGCACGTCGTCGCGGCACCGGAGCCCGGCCGCTATCGGTGCACGCGCCGGTCGATGGTGCTCCCGACCGGTCGCGGCTTCGGCGGGGTCGCGTAGGCGCCGTCGGGTCTGCCCGCGTTCGGAAACCACTGACCAACGAGGGGGAAGAGACATGCTCGGTATCTCGCTACGTCGGCCGAAGACCATCGCCGCAACGCTCGTCGCCGCAACGCTGGTGACAGTGCTCGGCTCAGCCGCCCCAGGCGTGTCCGCGGACGGCGGTGCGCAACCAACCCCAGACGAGGGGCGTCGCACCAAGCCAACAATCGTCCTGGTGCATGGCGCCTGGGCCGACGGCTCAAGCTGGAGTGGGGAGGTCCGCAGACTCCAGGCACGCGGTTTCGATGTCCAAGTCGCGCCGCAACCCAGCCGGGGGCCGACGATCGACAGCGGCTACCTGAAGGACTTCCTGTCCACCATCGAGGGTCCCATCGTGCTCGCGGCCCACTCGTACGGCGGCTTCGTGGTAAGCGACGCCGCGACCGGCAACAAAAACGTCAAGGCACTCGTGTTCGTCGACGCCTTCGCCCCCGACAAGGGGGAGACAGTGGAGGAACTCACCGCCGGCTCCGGCTCGGTGCTGGAGCCAGCCTTGACCGACCCGACGAGCGTTTTCAAGCTCGTGCCGTTTCCGGGTGCCCCGGAAGGTGCGGTCGACGCGTACGTCCTGCCGAAGGTGTTCATCAGCGGCTTCGCCAACGGTCTGCCTCGGCGGCAGGCGGAGGTGCTCGCCGTGACCCAGACCGCCCTGGCCACGAATGCCCTGGGGGAGCCCGCCACGGAGCCGGCGTGGAAGACGATCCCGGTATGGGCGGTGATCGGTACCGAGGATCGGGTCATCCCGCCGGCTCGTCAGGAGGAGATGATGAAGCGGGCGGGGGCCGACATCACCCGGATCGACGCGGGTCACCTGGGCCTGATCTCGCATCCCGGTGAAGTTACCGACGTCATCCTGGAGGCGGCCCGGACGACCGCCTGACGGGACCTCGTCAGATGGGCAGCAACAATGGCCGCGTGGGCCGAACGGCCCACGCGGCCACCCCATGCAAGGGCCAGCCGTGGGGGGGGGGGGGGGGGGGGCCCCGCCCGGGGGGGGGTGAGTTGGTCGCGGTGGCGGCGGCCTCGATCTGATTGGTGACCGCGCCCGTGTCGGTGACCATGGACAGGTGGGGGGCGTTGATCTCGACGGTGTGTGCGTTGGCCCTCTTGGACATGGCCACCTGCTCAGCGGCGGGGATGACGGCGTCCTGCTTGCCGATCACCGACCACGAGGGGATGGTGCGCCAGGCCGGCTCGCCGGACTCCTCGACCAGGGCGTTCAAGGCCAGGGGGCGCTGCCGGGCGGCCAGTACCGCCACGTCCTTCGCGGGGATGGTCTTGTCGGCGAACGCCTTGCCGAAGATTGACGGCTTCACATAGAGGTTGACAATTCCCGGGTCGGCGCCGGGGATGGCGACCTGGTCGAAGACGGTGGACGCTTCGGCCGCGAAGACCGAGCCTGGCACGGCCGAGGTCAGCGACAGCACGGTGTCGTGCTCGTCCGGGATGTACGCGTCGACGTACACCAGGGCCTTGACCTGCTTGTTGCCCACAGCGGCGTTCGTGATGACCATGCCGCCGTACGAGTGCCCGACGAGGACGACCGGTCCGGTGATGGTGTCCAGGTACGCGCGGAGATTGTCGGCGTCGTTCTTCACGCCCGACAGCAGATTCGGCGGCGTGACCACCCGGTAGCCGTCGTGCTGGAGCTTGGCTGCCACCTTGTCCCAGCTGGACCCGTCCGCCCACGCGCCGTGCACGAGCACGACTGTCGGTTTGACCGATGCGGGGCGCGAATTGTGGGACTGCACGACGTGACTCGTCGAGGCCTGGGCGGTGCCGATGCCGGCACCGGTCAGGGTGAGGGCGCCGATGGCCACGCCTACGTAGATGAGGCGGCGCCGCAAGAACAATTTCACGGTGTTTCCTTTCACTTCTGGAAAAAGTCGAGCAGGGCGGCGTTGACCTGATCGCTGTGGGTCCAGGCAATGGCGTGCGGCCCGCCCTCGATGACGAGCAACTGCGTATCCCCGATGAAGGTGGACAGCCGCTGGCCGGTCACCCCGATGGGTAGGACTCGGTCCTGGTCGCCCTGAATCACGAGTACCGGCACGTCAATCTTGGACAGGTCGTCACGGAAATCGGTGAGCCAGGTCGGGATGCAGGCCACCGCGGCGAGGGGAGATCCGGCCACGGCAACGGTCAAACTGGCCTGGAAGGCCTCGTCGCTAACCAGCGAGCCGCCGTAGACGTCGAGGTTGTAAAAGTTCTCCAGGAACTGCTTGAGCCACCCGTTCCGGTCCGCCCGCGCCGCCTGGATGAACCCATCGAACAACGACTGCGGTGCGCCTTCGGGGTTGTCGTCGGTCCGCAGAAGGAACGGCGGGATCGGCGACATCAGGACGGCCTTCGCGACCCGCCCGGTGCCGTAGCGGCCCAGGTAACGGGCAACGTCGCCGGTTCCCATCGAGTGACCCACGAGGATGGCGTCGCGTACGTCCAGTTCCGTGAGCAGCACGTCTACGTCACTGGCGAACGTGTCGTAGTCGTATCCACCGGCGGGCTGGCTGGAATTGCCCCAACCCCGCCGGTCATAGGTGATGACCCGGTAACCGGCTGCGAGTAGTGCGGAGACCTGCTTTTCCCAGGCCTGCCCGCTCAGCGGGTAGCCGTGACTGAGCACCACCGGCGTACCGGCGCCGTGATCCTCGTAATAGATCTCGATTGGGTCGGCTCCCTCTGAGCCAACGGTGACACGGGGCATGCGCACTCCTTGGGCTTGCGTTCCGCGCTGGGAACCTTGCCGAAGGTACTGATATGGCAGCGTTTCTCGAATCACCCGAATCACGTAGTCCCCGCGTATCGCGACCGACTCGACGGACAACGAGAGATGGGGGATGCGGGGGCCCCGGGGTAGGCCGCAGGCTGGGCCGAAAAGCGAAGCCGCTGTCCTTCCATCTCTAGGATGTCAATCGTGACGACGCCCGACCGCAGGCTCCCGGACGCGCCGCAGTCCCACTGCGAGTTCAAGGTCTTCGGCGGTCTTGGCTGCCGGCGGGACGGCTCGGACGTCGATCTTGGCCCAGTACGCCAGCGGATCATCCTGGCCAAGCTCCTTGCCGCCGGCGGTGACGCGGTCAGCCTCGAGAACATCATCGACAGCCTGTGGGACGAACAACCGCCGGCCAGTGCCGCGAACCAGATCCACCGGCACGTCGGGAACCTCCGGCGGATTCTCGAACCGGACCTGGACGTGCGCGAAACCGGCCGATACCTCCTACCAGCCGGTACGGGCTACCGGTTGGTCCTCGCGACCGAGGCCTCCGATCTGGCGATGTATCGCGAGTTGGTCCGACGGGCCCGTGAGGCGCTCGCCGGCGGGGACGTCGTGCCCGGTGCGCGGGCGTACCTGACCGCTTTGGAGCTTGGCCGCAGCCCCGCGTTCACCGACCTGCCAACCAGCGCGTTGAGTTCGCCGGAGTTCGTCGCCATCGAACGGGAGCGCGTGGCGGTGGCGCTCGCGGCCAGCGAAGCCGCGATCGCCCACGGCATGGCCGGCACCGCCTTGACCCCACTGCTGAGCGTTGCCGCCGCAGCGCCGCTGGACGAGGCGCTACAGGCGTGCCTGATGCGCGCGTACGTGGCCACCGGTCACCGGGCGGAAGGGGTGCGGGTCTTCGAGCGGACCCGCCAACGTCTCGCCGAGGAACTGGGGGTGGACCCGGGGCAGGAACTGCGGGAGGCGTATCGGGAACTGCTGGCCAGCGGCTGGACCCTGCAGGAGGAACTGCGCCCGCCGGAGGCTCCCCGGCCGGCACAGCTGCCGCCGCAGGTCGCGGGCTTCGTCCGCCGAAACGACGTGGCCGCCGTGCTCGACGACCAACTGTCCGACGCGTTCAGCGATGCGACGATCGTGATCACTGTGCTCGGTGGCATGGGTGGCATCGGCAAGACCGCGCTCGCCGTGCACTGGGCCCACCAGATCGCCAGCGAGTTTCCCGATGGCCAGTTGTTCCTGAACCTGAGGGGTCTCGATCCGGACGGACGCGTCATGTCATCGGAGGAGGCGCTCGCCACGTTGCTCGCGTCCCTGGGCGAGCCAGCGGTCTCGTCACCGCAGGAGAACGTCGACGCGCAGGCAGCTCGTTACCGCAGTCGCCTTTTCGGTCGTCGGCTCCTGATCCTCCTGGACAACGCGCGCGACTCCGAGCAGGTTCGCCCGCTGCTGCCAGCCTCCCGGGGCTGTCTGGTCATCGTGACGAGTCGCAACCGGATGACGAGCCTGGTCACCCGGGAGGGCGCACGTTATCTGCAAGTCGATCGGCTGACCGGGGCCGAGTCCCGCCAACTTCTGGTCAACCGCCTCGGCGCCCGTCGCGCCACCACGAACCCGGACGCGTTGGACAAGGTCATCGCGCTCTGTGCCGGGCTGCCGCTCGCACTGGCGATCGTGGCGGCCCGCGTGGCCCTCAACCCGGCCCTGCCCTTGAGCGCGGTCCTCAGCGACGTCTCGGCGCCGTCAGCCAGACTCGACGCGTTGTCCAGCGCGGATTCGTCCGACGATGTCCGGTCGGTGTTCTCGTGGTCGTACCGCGCTCTCGATCCGTCGACGGCGCAGGTGTTTCGTGCCCTCGCAGTCCATCCGGGCCCTCAGATCTCACTGGAGTCGGTGGCCAGTGTCGCCGGAGTCGGTCGCGCACAGGCGCGCGAACTGCTCAGGGAGTTGGTGACCGCGAATCTGCTCGACGAGTCGCAGTTAGGGCTTTACGGTCTGCACGACCTGTTGCGGGCCTACGCGGGCGAACTCCTCGACGAGGATCAGGAACGACCGGGGTACGAGCGGCGTCTCGTCATGCATTACCTGCACTCGGCCCGCGCCGCCTACGCGAGGCACCACCGGCAGCCAATCGGCACTGTCCGCGAACCGCCGTCGGATGTGACGCCCGAATCGTTCGACAGCGTGCCACAGGCTGCCGCCTGGTATGCACGAGAACGCTCCGCGTTGTGGGCGACGATCGATCTGGCCCTCGCGCACGGCCTGGGGCGCGACGCGGCGGCTCTGGTCCTCGCCGCCTCAGCACCGGGCAGCAACTCCATACCCGTGGGCCGGACACGGACGGTACTTGCCATTCTCGACATGGTCAGCGTGCTCGGCGAGCCGCTGATGGAGGCAGAACTTCTTCGTACCGTCGGTGAGGTCTCCGCCCCGCTGCCACAGGCCGACGAATATCTCCGTCGAGCCTTGCGCATCTTCGAAGGCATCAGAGAACTCGCCGGACAAGCCGCGGTCCTGCGAAACCTCGCCGTGCTCTCGTTGTCGCGCGGCGACCACGACGCCGCCAACGCGTACGGCGAACGCTCGGTGGGTCTTGCCCGGCAGACGGGGCACCAGGAACTGCTCGCCGTTTCGCTGCTGACACTCACGAGAGCGCTCCTGGGGTCCGACCAGTTCGAGGCTGGCACGCGGGTGGCTGACGAAGGGCTGGCCATCGCAGTGACGGAGCACCTCGATCACCTGAAGATCTACTACGCCCAGCTCGTCGCGGAGTCGTCCTGGAAACTCGGCCGCCTCGAACGAGCTGCGAAGGTGTCGGAGTGGGGGTTGACGGAAGGCGTCTGTGAGTCGGACGGTCCCCGGTGTGCCGTCGCGGCGATCCTCGCGCGGGCCGCATTCGATCTAGGCGACCTGGCGCGCGCGGAACGGGGGTGCCAGCAGTTCGAGAACCTGATCGCCGACAACGGCTTCCGGGAACTCATCGAGTTCTCCGGCATTGAGGAGGCCGAGGCATACCGGACCATGGTCGCGTATGTCCGGGCCCGACTCAGCTTGTTGAGGGGCGCGTCGTGAGCGGGTAGGGCGAGCACTCAGCCTGCACTCGTCATGCACAACGGTGCGATCGGATGGTCGTCGAGACCCCGAACCCTCGCCCGAGGAGCACCATGCACTGCGTCGTAGCCGAGCCTGCCCGAGTCCTTTCCCGTGCGGTACTGACCCCACGACAGGAACAGATCGCTCTGCTGGTGGCGGCGGGCTCCACAAACGTCGAGATCGCGACGAACCTGGTCATCAGCACCCACACCGTCAAACATCACCTACGCGGAGTGTTCCACAGGCTGGGCGTCGCGTCCCGCCGCGAACTACGCGGCAGGCTGGCCTGCCACGACACGACCAACCACCTCGCCCAGAGTTGCTGCCTGACCAGCCAGGAGCGGGACATCGCGCAGCGGGTCTCGAACGGCGCGTCCAACCGCGAGGTGGCGGCAGAACTGTTCATCAGCCCGAGCACGGTGGACTACCACCTACGCAAGATCTTCCGCAAGCTCGACATCACCTCACGCCGAGAACTGGCGAGAGGAGACGCACCTGCTGCGCCTCGACCGGAGGCCTTGCCCAAATCATCTTAGTCATTAAGATAATTGCATGCGCGTATCGACGGACTTCTCGGTGGCAATCGCTGGCGCGGGCCTCTCCGGCCTCTGCCTCGCCCAGTACCTGATGCGCGCCGGCATCGACGTGCACGTCTACGAGCGCGACCAGGGCCCCTTCGTGCGGCGGCAGGGCTACCGGATCATTCTCGACCGGTACGGGCTGGAGGCGCTGAGCGAGAGCCTGCCCCGCGCGCTGTACAGCCTGGCGCTGAGCACCGGTGACGAGCCCGGCGGGCACCTGCGCTTCACCGACAGCCGGCTGCGGGACGCATTCACCATCGCCTTCAAGGTTGAGCCGCACGCGACCCGGCAGGTCGACCGGCTGACCCTGCGGTCGATCCTGCAGTCCGGGCTGGACGGGCGTATCCACTACGGCAAGGACGCCGCCGCGGTGGACAGCGGCGGGCCGGCAGGGCTGCGGCTGCTGTTCTCCGACGGCGGGTCCGCCGCGGCAGACGTCGTCGTGGGTGCCGACGGCGTCGGCTCGGCGCTGCGCGCGCAGCTCATGCCGGACGCCGACCCGACGAACACTCCGATGGCGGGCATCTACGGCCGGTCGCCCCTGCGGCGCAACGGCGAGAGCGTCATCCCGGAAGCGCTGCGTACCAGTGGGGTCCTGGCCATCGCCGACCGGCCGGGCCGCGCCTTCTTCTTCACTTCGATGCGGTTCGGCGAGAGCCCGCAGGAGGCGTTCGCTCGCCTTGCCCCGGGCAGCTATGCGCCCACCGGCTACGACTACGTCATGTGGGGACTGCTGCTCCGGCAGGAGGAGGTGCCCGTCGGCATCCGCGGGGACCTGCTGGCGCTGTGGAGACTGGCCTCCCGGAGGAGTGCGGACTTCCACCCGGTCATCCGGCGGTTGGTCGGCACGGCCGAGCTGGACGCCACCGTGCTCAACCTCTTCGCCACCGGCCGGCGCCCGCGCCGGTGGGCGGTGCCCCGGGCGACGATGATGGGCGACGCCGTGCACGTCATGCCGCCGTTCGGCGCTCACGGCGGCAACACAGCGCTCCGCGACGCCGCACTGCTCGGCCGCAAGCTGGTGGAGGCGCGGGCCACCGCCGCGCCGGTGGAGGAGGCGATCGCCAGCTACCAGGAAGAGATGGTGCCCTACGCCTTCCGTGCCGTCGACACCGCCGCCGGGCTGATGCGCCGACTCACCGGGGGCGCGGCAGCCCCACACTGGGTGCTGACCCGCGTGTTACCTCGGCTGCACCGGGTCACCGTGCCGGAGGCATGATTGCCGGCATGTCCCACGAGTCGGCCCGTGCGTCCGCGATCGTCGACCTCATGCGCGCCGGGCGGGAGACGTCGCGGCTGTCCATGGTGTTCCGGTACGCCATCGCGGAGCGGTTGGGCCTCACCGTGAGCGACCTGGAGTGCCTGGACTACCTGGCGGACGTCGGATCCGCCACCGCGGGGCAGGTCGCCGAGCGGACCAACCTCACCACCGGGGCGGTGACCAGCATGCTCCGCCGGCTCCAGCAGGCGGGTTATGTGACGGCCGAGCGCGATCCGGCGGACCGGCGGCGGGTGATCGTCACCCTGCGGCCGGAGCGGGTCGCCGAGTTGGAGCGACCGTACGAGCGGTTCGCCGAGCGGGTGGAGCGGCTCATCGAGGGCTACAGCGTCGAGGACGTCATGCTGCTGGTCCGGCACTTTGACCGCATGCAGGCGATCTACCTCGCCGAGTTGGACAGTCTCGCCAGCGGCGACACCGCGCAGCGGTCCGCCTGAGGCTGCATCGCGTGACTGACCGCCCTCCCGGTCCGCTGTCTGACTCCGGCTTCTGACCAACATTTAGCCAACATCCTCTTGCGAGACTGCGGGCAGCGGGGCCAACCAATTCAACGGAGCCGAAGCCGGACCGTCCGGTCAGCCCCATGATTCGGTGCCACACCTCACTTCTCTGCCGGTTTCGTTTGATGCCGCGATACGGGAGGCGAGGCGATCTTTAGTACCAATTCGGGGGCAGTTTGACACCGCGCGGACGATCTGTCATCCGAAGGTGAGGCGATCCAGAATGCGCTCAGGATCCGAACTTGAGCAAATTGGATCTCAATTCAGGACGGAGAAACTGCTGTGCGATCTATCAGGCGACGAGGGCTCTTCACCGTGGTTGTGGCCCTGATCCTGTCCATGGTGCTCCCGGTGAACCTGGCCTCCGCATCACCTGCCGAGTCCGAGCCTTCCGTGACGACGAGCAAGCAGGCTGCGGAGGCCGCGCTGCTCCGGTTCGCGGCGCTGCATCCTCCCACGTCCCTCGCAGCGGGTAACTACATCGGCAATGCCTGGGGCGGCGGCCTCGGCGTCATCCATGTTCGGGATGGCAAGTACACGCACGGCACTTACGATGCCGTCCTGCCGTTCAATCAGTGGACTGACGAGTGGTTCGGCTGGGCCAACGCCGCTGGCTGGTACACCGGGGCCAACCACTGCACCAGCCAGATTCGCTCCGACGGCGGTGGCCCGTGGTACCAGCAGCTGCCGGACCTCGGGCCAGGTCAGCACTTCATCGGTCTATCGACAAGCTACGTCGTGTCTGTGTACGACTGCTAATGGAGTGACGCGGGAGGGGAGATCCACCACGAGGGTGGATCTCCCCTGAGTGGTGTTTCCGGCAGTGCAACGGCGAAACGTCGGCATTGGCGCGTGGTGAACGACGGCTATCCCGGGCGGGGGTCCTGCGTCGATCATTGCCGGGAGATAGATGCGAGTCACTCTCACCTCCTGGTGGAACGCCCGGGCGCGGGGGCGAGACGTCGGCACCGGAAGCCGGGCGTGACCGAACGGCCCGACTCCGCGTCCCCGGAGGATCGCCATGCCCCGTCCCGCTGTCCGTAACCGGCTCGCGGCGTTCACCGCCGCCGTCCTGACCGCGAGCGTCCTGACGGTGACCCCGCCGTCACCGGCGCTGGCCGCCAGCACGTTCGCCGCCAACGACTACTGCCTCGGCCAGTGCGCCGACATCCTGCCCCCCGGGCAGAACGGCAACGCCACGCTTGTCGCCATTCTGGCGCACCAGGCGCTCGGCACCCGCCCGGCGCACTCCAGCGACCAACTCGACGAGTACGCGAACCTGGTCTACAACTACGCCGGGCTGACCGACGAGCAGATCGCCAGCTTCTACAACGACGCCTCGTTCGGCGTCCCGGCCGCGCAGGTGGAGAGCACCGTCTCGCCGCGATCGGATGTCACCATCGTGCGGGACAAGGCCACCGGCGTCCCGCACGTCGCCGGAACCACCCGCGCCGGCACCATGTTCGGCGCCGGCTATGCCGGTGCCCAGGACCGGCTCTGGGTGATGGACCTGCTGCGGCACGCCGGTCGCGGCACGCTCACCTCGTTCGCCGGCGGCGCACCCGGCAACCGGGAGTTGGAGCAGAGCATCTGGGCCAACTCGCCCTACTCGGAGGCGGACCTGCAGGCCCAGGTGGACGCACTGCGCCTCAAGGGCTCCCGGGGCCAGCAGCTCTACACCGACGTGGTCGACTACATCGCCGGCATCAACGCCTACATCGACAAGTCGATCGCCGACGACAACTACCCGGGCGAGTACGTGCTCGCCGGCGCCGGCAAGCCGACGCACTTCACCATGACCGACCTCATCGCCACCGCCGGCGTCGTCGGCGGGCTCTTCGGCGGGGGCGGCGGCAGCGAGATCCAGTCCGCGCTGGTCCGGGTGGCCGCCCGCGCCAAGTACGGCGCCACCGAGGGCGACCGGGTGTGGGCGGCGTTCCGCTCGCAGAACGACCCGGAGACCGTGCTCACCCTGCACGACGGGCAGAGCTTCCCGTACGGGGCGACCCCGCCGGGCGCGACAAGCGCGGTGCTCCCCGACGCCGGCTCGGTGGTCGCCGAGCCCCTCGCGTACGACCCCACCGGCGGGGCCGCCGCCCGCACCGGCGCCAGCACCGCCACCCCGGGGCTGCTCGGCGGCCTGGCCAACCTGCGCGCACACGGCATGTCCAACGCGGTAGTGGTCTCTGGACGGCACACCACCACCGGCAACCCGGTGGCCGTGTTCGGGCCGCAGACCGGTTACTTCGCGCCGCAGTTGCTGATGCTCCAGGAGTTGCAGGGGCCGGGCATCAGCGCTCGCGGCGCCGCGTTCGCCGGGCTCAACCTCTACGTGCTGCTGGGCCGTGGCCAGGACTACGCGTGGAGCGCGACCTCCGCCTCCCAGGACCTCACCGACACGTACGCGGTGCCGCTGTGCACCACCGACGGCAGTGCCCCGACGTTGCGCAGCAACCGCTACCTCTACCACGGACAGTGCCTCGCCATGGAGGCGCTGGAGCAGCGCAACTCCTGGTCCCCGACCCTGGCCGACTCCACCCCGGCCGGCTCGTACACGCTGCGCGCGCTGCGCACCAAGTACGGGCTGGTGGCCCACCGGGGCCTGGTGAACGGGCAGCCGACCGCGTTCACCAAACTGCGTTCGACCTACCGGCACGAGGCTGACTCGGCGATCGGCTTCCAGGCCTACAACGACCCGTCGGCGATGGGCAGCGCGGCGGCGTTCCAGGCCTCCGCCGCCACCGTCGGGTACGCGTTCAACTGGTTCTACGTCAACTCGACCGAGGCGGCGTACTTCAACTCCGGCTCGAACCCGGTCCGTCCGGCCACCGCCGACCCGAACCTGCCCACCAAGGCCGAACCGGCGTACGAGTGGGCCGGCTGGAACCCGGACACCAACGACGCCACGTACGCCCCGGCGTCGGCGCATCCGCAGTCGGTCAACCAGGACTACTACGTCAGCTGGAACAACAAGCAGGCGCGGGACTTCGGGGCCGCGGACGGCAACTTCAGCTTCGGCTCCGTACACCGGGCTCAGTTGCTCGACGGCCCGGTGCGCGCCGCGATCGCCCAGCGCAAGCTCGGCCGCGCCGACGTCGTCACGATCATGGCGGATGCGGCGGTGACCGACCTGCGCGGTCAGCAGGTTCTCGGCGACCTGCTGCGGGTGTTGGACAGCGCGGCGGTCACCGATCCGGCGCTGGCCGACGCGGTGGGCAAGCTGCGCGCCTGGCAGCAGTCCGGGGCCCGCCGGGTGGAGACGTCCCCCGGCTCCAAGGTCTACCAGCACGCCGACGCCATCCGGATCTTCGACGCCTGGTGGCCGCTGCTGGCCTCGGCGCAGTTCCGCCCCGGCCTCGGGCCGGACCTCTACGCCGCGCTTGTCGACGCCATCGAGGTGAACGAGGCGCCGTCGGGCGGCCAGAACGGGGGACGCGACGGCGCCGTGAGCTGGGCGTTGCAGGGTCAGGCGCACAAGGGCTCGTCGTTCCAGTACGGCTGGTGGGGCTACGTCGACAAGGACCTGCGGACCGTGCTTGGCGACCCGGTGGCCGGTGGGCTGGGCCGCGCGTACTGCGGCAACGGCAACCTCGGCGCGTGCCGGCAGGCAGTGCTCGACACGCTCGGCCAGGCCGCCGCGGTGCCGGCCACCACTGTCTACCCGGGCGACAAGTCCTGCGGGGCCGGCGACCAGTGGTGCGCCGACTCGATCGCCCAGTCCGGCCTCGGCGGCATCACCCACCCGGTGATCGCCTGGCAGAACCGCCCCACCTACCAGCAGGTCGTCTCGTTCCCGGCGCGCCGGGGCGACGACGTCACCAACCTGGCGCAGGGCCGCCCGACCACCGCGTCGAGCACCCAGTTCCTGACCAGCCACACCCCGGACAAGGCGGTCGACGGCAGCCTCGGCAGCCGGTGGGCCAGCAGTTACAACGACAACCAGTGGCTCCGGGTGGATCTCGGGGCTTCCCGCAGCGTCAGCCGGGTCGTGCTGCGCTGGGAAGCCGCGTACGGCACCTCGTACCGGATCGAGGTCTCCGGCGACGGCACCTCCTGGACGCCGGTGTTCGCCACCACCACCGGCAACGGCGGCGTCGACAACGCCACCTTCGCCCCGGTCACCGCCCGCTACGTGCGGGTTTACGGGGTCAAGCGGGCCACCTCGTACGGGTTCTCGCTCTACGAGTTCGAGCTGTACGGAAAGTGACAGTGCCCGGAGGGGCCGGCGGGAATCACTCGCCAGCCCCTCCGGTGCACAGCGGGGCCCAACTAACGGGTCGGCTCCCCGGACGGCTGCACGAGGAACGATTTGATGTGTTCCAGCGCCATGTCCAATGCGACCTCCATGGGTGCGACGTTGTGCGCGGCGTTCGCCAGCAGGTAGCCGCCTTGCAAAGCGGCCATCAGGCCCGTGGCCAACTTCTCCGGGTCGGCATCCGGGCGCAGTAGACCGCTGTCACGCATCCGGTGCAGACCATCACTGATCAGCCTTTCCCATGCCGCGAACGTCTCCGACAGGGACGATCGAGCCTGCTCGTCCTGATCGGACAGCTCAAGCGTCATCGACCCGAGGCCGCACCCGTACTTGCCGTTGTTCAGCGAATTGGCCTGGACCAGCGCGTTACGCCACCGGACCAGTCCGGAGAACGATCTCAATCGTTCGAGGCCTGCGCGTTCACGCTGAAGCACGAGCGCGCCTCGATATTTGACCAAGGCGCGCACGAGTTCCTGCTTGTCGGCGAAGTGGTGGTAGAGCTGAGACTTGCTCGTCTGGCTTGCCTCGCGGATGTCGTCAAGGGTCGTCGCGTTCACTCCGCGCACGAGCATCAGCCGGTTCGCTGCATCGAGGATCCGCTCTCGGGTCGCGATGCCCCGTTGACTGATCCTTCGCCTATCCGTCGGCGCAGCCACCTGCTCGTCGCTCATCTGTCAAGCCTATCCAGCGGGCGAGATGATCTAGAGAAACGGACCTTGGGCTCCATTCGGCGTTTTCGCGCGTTCACCTCGTGGTGAAGGGCGGACGTACGTGCCGTCGGCTCGGCCCGGACCCGGGGGGGGGGGGGGGGGGCGGCGGGGCCCGCGCGGGGGGGGGGGGGGGGCCGCGCCCGCCCCCGGGCGCCCCCCCCCCCGGGCGGGGCGGGG
>NZ_JBIAFG010000010.1:0-60405 GCF_042869175.1 Micromonospora sp. NPDC007208
CCGCCCCCGCGGGGGGGGGGGGGGCGGGGGGGGGCGGGGGGGCGCCCCCCCGCGGGGGGGGGGGGGGGGGGCCGCCCCCCCCCCGCCGGGGGGGGGGGGGGGGGGGGGCCCCCCCCCCCCCCCCCCGTCCAGTGCTGTCCTGTGCTCTGCCGTGCCTGTCAGCGCTGCAGGGTCAGCAGACCCGGCCGGTACGGCAGCAGGCCGTAGTCGACGCCGTCGGAGCTGGGGGAACGCCCCTGGTAGAGCAGTTGCAGGTTGCAGGCGTCGACGGTCATCGTCTGGTCGGCGTTGGTGCGCAGCAGCTCACCGTGGCTGATGTCGTTGGTCCAGGTCGCGCCGCTGTTGACCTTGCCCGCGAACGGGTTGCTCTGGGAAGCGGCCTGCGGGGTCCACGAACCGTTCAGGCTGGTCGCCGTGAACGAACGGAAGTAGCGGCCCGTCGAGCCGATCGCCTCGACGATCATGAGGTACTTGTTCAGACCCTGCAGCTTGTAGACCTGCGGGGCCTCGAACAGGTTGTTCTGCGTGTCGCTCATGATGGTCGTGTAGCTGCTGCCGAAGTTGCCCGGGAAGTTCCCGATCGGCATGCTGGCCCGGTAGATCTTGCCGTTGTCACCGGCGAAGAACAGGTACATGTTCGTACCGTCACCGATGAGAGTCTGATCGATCGGACCGGTACCGGAGCCGGTGATGCTTCCGGTGAACAGCGGCTGCGCTGCGGACCAGCCGTTCGGGTTGGTGGGGTTGGTCGAGGTCCGGTAGGAGAACGCCGTGCCACCCCACTGGTAGGCCAACACCCAGATGTTCTTCGGCGCGAAGTAGAACAGCGACGGCGCGACGGTGCCGGAGTTCATCCCGGTCTGGGTGGCCGAGGCCATCTGGGAGTAGTTCGTGAAGAGGCTGAAGTTCATCGAACCCCAGCTGGACCCGAAGTCGTGCGTGGTGGCGTAGACCAGTTGCTGGCCGTTGTAGGGGGCGACGGTGAAGTCCTTCAGCGACACCCAACCCGACTTCGGGTTCGCCAACACCCCGGTGGAGGACCACCGGTACGTCGAGGGAAGGTCGCACGTGCCGCCCGGCGGCGGAGTCGTCGTCGGCGGCGTGGTTCCGTCGACGCGGACGAACTGCCACTGCTGGTTGGTGCCGTTCCAGTCGTCGTACTGCACGATGTTTCCGCCGTCGGCGGTCGAGGCGCCCTGCACCTCCATCACCTTGTTGCTGTTGCGGTTGATCAACCGGACGTAGCCGCTGTCCGAGTCGGCCAGCCGGAACTGCTGGTTGGTGCCGTTGAGGTCACTCCACTGCACGATGCTGCCACCGTTGGCGGTCGAGAAGCCCGAGACGTCCAGCACCTTGCCGGACAGCCGCGACTTCACCCGGTAGTAGCCACCACCGGAGTCGACGAACTGCCACTGCTGCTGGTTGCCGTTGTTGCGGGCCCACTGCGTGATCCGGGCACCGTCGTTCGTGGCCAGGTTGTAGACGTCCAGGGCCTTGCCGCTGTTGCGGTTGACCAACACGTACCACGCGTTCGTGTCGACAGTCGCCGCGGCGGCGGGTGACGACACCACCGTTACCGCGGCGCCACCGACCATCAACGCTGCCGCGCCGGCGGCGAGAACGCGGGGCAACCACCAACGTCGCCGCCGCGACGGCGTTGCGATCGATGGAGACCTATCGAGGGCAGACATGATCCTCCTCCAGTGACCAAGAGCCGAACGGCCTGCCCGAGGTGGGCGTACCGCGACGCGTGGCCGAGGCGCAGGCGTCAGAACGTTAGCGCTAACACGACGCCGGCATGCCGTGGCGCACGCCTGATTCGAGATCGACGAGGCAGGGCTTGCCCGGAAAGCCAAGGTGTCGTCGTCCTTAGGCATCGACTGTGAGCGATAACATGCCGTTCGTCAAGACGTAATGTGCTGGGAACATCTACCGGTGACGAGCCGCAGATCTTGGCCCCGAACACCTTCCACCGTCTTCCCGCAGGCATCGCCCCAGATCCCCGGCGCGGAGCCCAGCTGGGCCCTTGAGGAGGCACCGCGAGCGCGTTAACATCGACGTTTGCCCATTGCTCGCGGTGCCGCGAAACTCAGCCCTGAACCTCGACCGGCTGGAGCGTCGGCACGGCGACGGCCAGCAGAGTGGGCGCGTCGACGGGCGACACGGCAGCCCTCCTCGTGCCCTCGGTGTCGGGGGCGGCGCCGGTCGGGGAATCACCGCCGCGCATCGGCCAGCGTGGGCAGCCGACGACCGACCCGGACCGCCGGAGGCTGCTCCTGCGATGCCTTGCCCATACCCGCCCCCGTCGTTCTGATCCTCAGCTGCCATCCGGCAGCGCCGCGCCCGCGTACTGTATGCGGCCCTTGATCAGCAAAGCGTTAGCCGAACGGACCGGAACGCGAGACAACCCGCCAACGGCCCTCGGACTACTTCCGTCGCTTCCGACGGCGGGGTACGCCCGGGTCAGACCGCGCCTCGGTCGACCAGGCTGAACGTGGTGTCGAGCGGGGCGTCACCGAGAAACTCGACGTAGATCTCCTTCTTGGTCGGGCTCCACTGCACCGGGCCGTACTCGTCGTTGGTGATGGCGTAGGACGTGCGCCCCTTGTCGTCCCTGCCCTCACGGGAGATCGCGAACAACGTTGCCTTGGTCGGATGGCACTCGGCTCCCACCAGCGACTTGTTCCCCTCCGAGTCGAGCTTGACCCCGAGGCACGGTCGGTGGGCGATGTCCGGGTTCACCGATTTGATCATGTAGTCGACACCGACCGGTTCGAGCACGAAGAGCGCATCCTTGCCGGTTCCGTCGCCGACCTCGAGCTCACCGTGCGACGGCAGCGACAGGTCACGGTCGATCTCCACCGCGTGCAGCAGGAATCGCCGCTGACCGGCGAGCATGGCCCGTGTCGGGTCCACGCTGGCCGACGGTGACGCGGTCGGCCTACCCGATCCGGACGCGGACGCGGTGGCCGCCGGCCCGCTCGTTGCCGGACCACCGGTCGGCGTCACCGGATTGGGTTTGGCCTGCCCGCTGAGCAGTTGTGGGCCGAACAGGTAGGCGGGCACCAGCACCGCGATCACCGCGGCGGTCGCGCCCAGCGCGGTGAGCCAGCCACGCCGGCGTGAACCCGCGCGACCGGCCGTGGCCAGACCCGGCGGTATCGACCGCGCGCCCTGGTCGACACCACCGGCAGCGGGCGAAACACTCGCCGGCGGGGCCGCGCCCAGGAGTGGGACCGGCCCGCCAGCACCCACCGGACGCGCCGCGGTCAACAACCCGTCGAGCAACTCCCGGGCGGTGGGCCGGGCAGCGGGGTCCTTCTCCAACGCCCGGGAGACCAACTCCCGCAACGGCCCGCCGAGCCCGGTCAGGTCCGGCGGTTGAGTGAGGATCCGCATCGCGGTGGCGGTAGCGGAGTCGCCCCCGAACGGGTTGCGGCCGGTAGCGGCGTAGGCGACCAGGGCACCCCAGGCGAAGATGTCCGCGGCCGGCCCCACCGGACGGCCGGACGTCGTGTCGAACCGCTCCGGAGCCATGTACGAGACGGTGCCGACCATCTGGTTGGTCCGGGTGTGCTGGCTCGTCGCCTCGAACGCGCGGGCGATGCCGAAGTCGATGACCTTGATCCCACCCGGTGCCACCAGGACGTTCGCCGGCTTCAGGTCGCGGTGGATCACCCCGGCACCGTGGATGGCGGTGAGGGCGGTGGCCACCCCGACCGCGATGCTGTGCAGCTGCGCCGCCCCCAGCGGCCCCCGTTCCCGGACCACCTCGGCCAGGCTGGGGCCCTCGACGTACTCCACCACCAGGTACGGCGGGTCATGGTCCGGGTCGGCGTCCAGGACCTCGGCCGTGCAGAACGGCGGAACCTGGCGGGCGCGGTTCACCTCACTGCGGAACCGCCCCCGGAACTCCTCGTCGTGTGAGAGTTCCGGACGGACGACCTTGACCGCCACCCGCCGCCCCTGCGGCGAGCGGGCCAGGAAGACGCTGCCCATGCCCCCGTCGCCGAGCCGGTCGAGCACCTCGTACGCACCGAGGCGTGCCGGGTCACCGGGACGCAACCTGTCGCTCACGCCGGACGCCCGCAGATCGCGACCACCGCGCGGACCGTTCCGCCTATCACCCGTTCCCCTTAGGTCACTCGGACGCCGGCCGCAGCCTATCCCCCGAGCACCGAATCCCGTCGATGCCGTCCACCAGTCGGCCACGAGCGCGGGTTGTCGCCTCGTCGCGGCCGGCGCTACTGAGACCGCCCCTGTCCGTATGACCGGACAGGGGCGGCTTCCACCCGGAACGAGGCGATTACCGCTTCGCGGCCCAGAAGACATAGACAGCGCCGTACGGCACGGCCTGCGATCCGACCACCCGCCGCGACCGTAGGAGCTATCGGCGGCTCCACTGCTGGTTGGTCTGGCCGGTGCAGGTCCAGAGGACGAGCTTCGTGCCGTTGCCCGTACCCACGTTGTAGGGGTCCAGACAGAGGCCGGACTGCACGCCGGTGATGGTGCCGTTGGCGTTGACGTTCCACTGCTGGTTCGTTCCGCCGTGGCAGTCGTAGATGGTGACCTGGGTGCCCGGGGAGGTGCCGTAGCCGGCGGCGTCGAGGCACTTGTTTCCGTACACGGTCAGCGTCTTGCCGCTCGTGTAGGTCCACTGCTGGTTGGTGCGGCCGTGACAGTCCCACAACTGCACCTGGGTGCCGTTGGTGGTGGACGAGCCGGGGACGTCGACGCAGCGGCCGGACAGGGCACCCACGATCGCGGTGGTCTGCCCGGAGCCGCTGCCCGGGTCGCCGATGCTGCCGGGCACCGACTGCAACGCGCTGTACCAGCGGGCAGCCATCTTGTCGTAGCCGCCGGCGGTGGGGTGGACACCGTCGATCAGGTCGGCGGTGGTGAGGGCGCTGTGCATGTCGACCAGACGCACCCGCTTGCCGGCGTTCACCTTGCTCTGCACGATGCCGGGGATCGCCGCGTTGAAGGTGCGTGCGGCCGCCTCCTGGTTGCTGTTGGAGAGCGGGATGATCTGCGCGACGAACACCTCGGCGGTGGGAGCCGTGGTGGTGATCCGGTCGATCAGGGTCGAGAGCCGGTTCGGCGCGGTGCTCACGTTGTAGTTCTGCAGGATGTCGTTGGTACCGATGTGCAGCAGGACGGTCTGCGGCCGTTGGGTGTTCAGCCAGCCGACGATGTTCGCGTCGATCTGGTCGATACGCCAGCCGGGATGTCCCTGGTGGTCGTGGTCACCCAGGCTGGCCGGGCCGTTGAACTGCGACCCGACGAAGTCCACGGTGTACCGGCCGTTGACGAGGCGCTGCCAGAGCCCGATGCGGTAGCCGCCCGGCACCTGGGTGCCCTCGGTGATGGAGTCGCCGAGAGGCATCACCCGCACCCCGCCGTTGGATTCCGCGTTGGCTGGACCCGTCGAGGTCAGCACCCCGGCGAGGACAACACCGAGTGCGGCGGTCGCCGCGAGCCATCTTGCCCTCGTTCGCATAGATTTCTCCCCTGCAGTGGTAGTGCTGACCGAGGAGTCAGGCCGTCGCGACCGCTGCCACATCGGCATGACGATGCCGTCGCAGCACTGGGACGGATTGTTAACGCTAACAGCGATTCCTGTAAATTCTTGTCGCTGATTTGGCCCACGTCAAGGCGTCACATGCGGTCGACCGTCGCCCGCCTGGTGAACCGACCGAATGATCCTCCCCGGTTCGGCGAACCGGGTCGCACGGTGCCGGCAGGGCAGATGGGCACTGTGGTGCCGCAGTGACGCGTACGCCGAATGTAGGTGTTTTTCGCATAAGACCGTTTGATGTGAGGATCGCTCGACTACGTTCGCCTTGGTGGCGACAACCGATTTGTCGCCTTCTGCACCGACTGTGACGTGCGGAGACATGGTGCACGGAGAAGGGCTAGGTAGCTCGATGTCCAACTATCTACACCCGAACATGAGCGAGGTAGCGGCAGGTCAGCCGCGTACGCCCAAGAAGCGGCGGACGCGCTGGCTCGTCGCTGGAGTGGCCGGGTTGACCGGAGTCGTCGGTCTGGCCGCCTTCACGGCTGCGGGAGTGAGCGGAGCGGCCGGGAAGAACGGCAACGACCTGTCGAACGCCGGAACACAGGTCCTCGCCGAGGGCAGCCGGGGCAGCGGCGACGACCACGGCGGCCAGGACCCGGGCGGCCGCGACGGCAAGGACCACAAGAAGGACAACGACCGTCGGGACGACCGGGGCGACGACTTCCGGTCCGTACCCTGCAACGCGGACGAGCTGATCGCGGCGATCGTCCGCGCGAACGCCGACTCCGGGGCGAAGCTCCGGCTCGCCGAGAGGTGCACCTACACACTCACCAGGTCCGCACCCCAGCCGCCGGTGCCCTTCGGTGCGGTCGGCCTGCCGATCATCACCCAGCAGGTCGTGATCGACGGCAACGGATCCACAATCGTCCGCGCGGCCACCGCCACCCCGTTCCGGATCCTGGAGGTCGGAGCCGGCGGCGACCTGACGCTGCGCGAGGCCACCATCAAGGGCGGCCTGGCCGAGGGTGGGCTCGGCCAAGGCGGCGGTGGCATCCGGATCGACATCGGCGGCAGGGCCACCATCGAGAACACCAACGTGGTCTACAACCACACCAACGGCCCGGGCGGCGGTATCGCCAACTTCGGCGTAACCAAGATCCTCGGCGGGAGCGACCGCGGCAAGGACAAGGACAAGGACAAGGACTGGCACGGGGATGGCGGCAGCAACATCAGCAACAACAGCGCCGTGTTCAGTGGCGGAGGCATCTCCAACAACGGCAACCTCACCGTGCAGAACACCCGGCTGAGCTACAACAACACGATCGGGGTCGTCGACATCCTGCCCATCGGCGGCACTGGCGGCGGGTTGTCGAACAGCCAGGTCGCCGTGCTCGAGAACGTACGCCTGGACAACAACACCGCAGGCTTCCGTGGCGGTGGCATAAGCGGCGGCATCAACTCCACCACCGAGGCCAGGAACGTCGAGGTCAACGACAACCGGGCCGGCAGCGAGGGCGGCGGAATCTTCTCCGACGGCGTCTTCAACCTCAGGCACGGCAAGGTCCACCACAACGAAGCCGGCCAACGCGGCGGCGGCGTCTTCAACCAGATCGGCCAGTTCGTGGCCGAGGACAGCTGGATCAACGAGAACATCGCCAGCACGAACAGCACCATCGAACACGGCGGTGGCATCTACAACACCAGCGGCACCGTCGTACTGCGCCGAACCCACGTCGACCGGAACCGGGCCATCGGCTCGAGTTCCCAGGGCGGCGGAATCTACAACAACCGCACGCTCACCCTCACCGAAAGCAAGGTCACCGACAACATCTCCACCCTGGCACCCGGCGGGATCTTCAATGACGGCGGCCAGGTCACCGCGGACGAGAAGACGGTCATCAGCGGTAACCGCCCCACGAACTGCACACCCAGTTCACCGCCGGTGCCCAACTGCTTCGGCTGATCGTCCGACCGCCCCCGCACTCGGGTTGCAAGAGGCAATAGAGCAGGTACGGGCATCCGGTCCCGCACAGATTCGGTCACAAGATCGGACCTGCGGCGGGACCGGATGCCGTATGGGACGGCTCAGCCCCGGTGCGGGGAAGAATCGCAGCTCTGCCGGCTCCGGCAGTATTCGCCGGGCGTGATCCCGAAATAGGCCCGGAACGCCTGAATGAACGCGCTGGGGCTGCTGTAACCGCTGGATGCGGCGGTCGTGGTCACCGACTCGCCACCGGCGATCAACTTGAGCGAGTGATGCAGTCGCAGCTGTGTCCGCCATTGCGGGAACGACATTCCGGCCTGCACCCGGAACAGCCGGCTGAGGGTACGCGCGCCGGCGCCCACGGCCATGCCAAGCTCGGCGAGGGTGCGGTGGTCGGTGGGATCCTCGAGCAGGATCTCGGCGACGTCCCGCAATCGGGGATCGGCCGGGTACGGCAGGCACAGATGCAACGTGTCCGCCCGTCTTAGCTGGTCAAGAGCCACGCGCTCAAGGTTGTCCCGCTCGTCATCGGTCAACTCGTCGCCGTCGGTGAGGCTGACGATGACCTCGCGCAGCAGCGGTGAGACGGCCAGAGCGGTCGGCTGATCCACGCCCAACGGGTTCAGCGGGCGGTCGAACATGATCGCGCGCATGTCGGTGGGACCGTAGGCGCGATGAGCATGGGCGACACCCGCCGGGATCCACGCTGCCCGATCCGGCGGGACCGTCCACATTCCCGTCGGCGTCGACACCCCCAATACGCCGTTGCGCGGGCAGACAAGCTGGTGGCGCGCGTGGTGGTGCCAATCGATCCGCTCGCGGTCGGCCAAGGGCACCCGGGCGGGGCCGTTCACAAGTTGGCTGCTTGGCGACACAAGTCGGCAGGATATCAATAGTCCGCAGGCGGAGCGGTCGGGCATTCTTCCTGCAGACCCGCAGAGAAAGAGCCCGATGGTGACGGAGACAAAGAGCCGAGCGGACGCGGCCAACCCCGGGAGGGCGATGCCGCTGAGCGAGCAACCGTCGGCGTGGCGACGGATGCGCCTGTGGGGAGCAGCCCACGCGGTCGACGACCTTTACCAGGGCCTCGTACCGGCCTGCGTCCCGTATTTCGTGCTGGAGCGCCACTACAGCTACGTGGCCGCTGGTGGTCTCACGCTCGCCGCGACCCTGGGCAGCTCCATTCCTCAGCCATTCATCGGCATCGCCGTGGATCGTTACCGATCCGACTGGCTCGCTGGGGCCGGAGTAACGCTGGCCGGAATCGGGCTCGGTCTGTCCGGCCTCATGGATAGTTACGTGGCGGTCTGGCTTCTGCTCTGCGCGTCGGGACTCGGCGTGGCGATGTTCCACCCGGCCGCCGGAAAGTCGGCCCGGGTGGCGGCGGGTGAGAGCGCCACAGCAATGAGTATCTTTGCCGCCGGCGGCAGTGTCGGGTTCTTTCTGGCACCGGTACTGGCCACTCCCGCACTCATCGCCATGGGCGTCGGAGCGACAGCGCTTTTCATCCCACCGGCCTTGCTCATGGGTTTCCTGCTACACCGGAATCGGCTACAGAGGCCGGCCACGCGCGGCGTTTCGCGAAGCGGCCGTGACCAGTGGGCTCCCTTCCTGTTGCTGACCTGCATCGAGACGGTCAGGTCGGTCGCCTTCTTCGGCGCGATCACCTTCATCGAGCTGTTCTGGATACGTCACCTGGGCGCGGGCAAGAGCCTCGCCGGGGCGGCGCTGGCGTGCTTCCTCGTCGGCGGGGTGGTCGGCACGCTGTTGGGTGGCCGGATCGCCGACCGGGTCGGGATGGTCCGCACGGTGCAGTTCGGCGCGATCGTCGCCATTCCCGCGCTCGTCGGTCTGCGTCTCACGCCCGGGGAGTACCCGCCGCTCCTCTTCGCCGTGCTCGCCGGCATCGCCCTGAACATCCCGTTCGCCGTGCTGGTCAAGCTGGGCCAGGACTATCTACCGACGCGGCCCGGCACCGCTGCCGGTGTGACGCTCGGGCTCGCCGTGAGCATCGGCGGTCTCCTCGCGCCCGCCCTCGGTCTGGCGGCAGAGCGCTGGGGTCCCCAGGGCGTGTTCACCATCATCTGTCTGATCCCCCTGGTGGCGCTGGTTCTCGGCGTGTTCCTCAACGAGCCGGCGAAGTGACGTCGCACGCGGACCCGGGCGACAAGGTGATCGAGGCTCGGGAAGTCGATGTCGTGCGGGAGCGCCGCCTGCTGCTTGCGGGTATCAGCGTCACGATCCGCGCCGGGGAGCACTGGGCACTGATCGGGCCCAATGGCGCGGGCAAGAGCACCCTTCTCAGCGTGCTCGGCGCCTATCGACATCCCACCCGCGGGCAAGTGGACATTCTCGGTCAGCGCCTCGGACGGACCGATGTCTTCCAACTGCGCCGGTCGATCGGCCGGGTCACCCCGCAGCATCCGCTGCGCTCCGCGTTGACCGCCCGCGAGGTGGTGCTCACCGGAGCGACCGGCACGATCGACCTGATGCCCCGCTGGACGCCTCGCCCGGACGAGTTGGAGCGGGCGGATCACCTCCTGTACCTGCTGGGGCTGCCCACGACGACCACGCACGTGCTGCTGTTACGCGAGGGCCGGACGGTCGGGTGCGGGCGGGTCGAAAAGGTGCTGACGACCGAGATGATGAGCAACTGCTTCGACCACTCCGTCCGCATCCTGCGGCACGCGGGACGCTGGGCGGCGGTCGCCGCCCCGGACTCCGCCGCGCCGCACTTTCTCACGAGGTGATGCCGCTGTGGCCGGACCACGCCGAAGCAGCACGGGTGTGCTGGCCGGAACCGCGGCGTACTTCATCTGGGGTCTGCTGACCCTCTACTGGCCGCTGCTGGAGCCGGCGCCGGCTCTGGAAATCCTCGCCCACCGCATCGTCTGGTCGCTGGTATTCGTCGCCATCGTGTTGACGATCCAGGGCGACCTCAACTGGCTGCGTACGATCCACCGCGAGCCACGGACATTGGCGCTGCTGGTCGGCGCCGGCTGCTTCGTGGGTGCGAACTGGGGCCTCTACATCTGGGCGGTCAATGGTGGGCGCGTGATCGAGGCGGCCCTCGGTTACTACATCAACCCGCTCTTCAGCGCGCTTCTCGGCCTGGTGGTGCTGCGGGAGCGGATGGCGGTCGCGCAGTGGGTAGGTGTGGCACTGGCGACGGCGGGCGTGGTGTGGCTGGGGATCGACGCCGGGCGGCCACCGTGGGTGGCGATCGGCTTGGCCGCCACATTCGGTGTCTACGGGTTGTTTCGCAAGTGGGCGGCAATGCCGAGCTGGCGGGCGTTGGCCGTAGAGACGGCCGCGCTGGCCGTTCCCGCCGCCGCGTATCTCGCTGTTCTGTCGGTGACCAACCGCAGCCATTTCGGGGACAGTCCCGTCCGGGCCGCGTTGTTCGTCAGCACCGGCCTGATCACCGCGTTGCCGCTGGCCCTCTTCGGTTTCGCGGCCGTCCGGACGCCGTTGACGGTCCTCGGGATGCTTCAGTTCCTGCTGCCGACGATTCAGTTCCTCATCGGCTACTTCGGACTCCACGAGTCGATCAGCACTGCTGGCCTTGGCGCCTACTGCCTGGTTTGGGCCGGCGCGGCGTTCTTCCTGGCCTCCTACGCATGGCGGCAGACACGCCGGGAGGGCCAGCCTCCGGCACCGCAGCGGCGTTGAGGAGATCGAGGGCGCCGGGGTGGCGGTGGCCCCGCGTCGTACCCGGGATCCTGGCGTGGTGGCCACGATGATTACGGAAAGTGACGGGCGCAACAGGACGCCCACGCGACATCCGCTATCCACCGGGACGATCAACAAAAGACGCCTGACCGCGTTTCCGCAGGTCAGGCGTCTGATGATCTTGTGCGCCCGGAGGGACTCGAACCCCTAACCTTCTGATCCGTAGTCCGAAGCTCCGAGTACACACTCCTACAAATAGCACTCTACCCAAAACTCGTCCGGTCGCAAGCCTTTCGGTCCGTTCAAGTCCAAGTGCGTCCTCCCAGGTCCACGCCCTGCACAAGCAGCCAATCCGCAGTTGTCGATGGATGAACGGGTGTCGCGCTTCCTGGTGGGTCCGGTTGCGTAGCGCTAAATCCGCGTCAGTTCCCCGTCGGCCGAGCAGCCACCGAGCAGCCACGATCGCCGCGAACGCAGCCGTCACCGACCCTGCCAGGCTTCTCCGAGAGGTCGGGTCAGACGCACGCGGCGCTTCGACCGGGCTCGCAAGCCGCTCTCAGGGATGCCGCTAGCTGCTTCGCTGCCGAGCTGAGAAATGCCCGGAAGCGCCGGGCGGGTCAGACTGCCAGCGCCCGGCCCCTGCGCCCTGGGACTGGCTGGCCTCGTAGACGGCCCGGATCACCAGGACGTCCCTGGGCGGTCTGTCGCGCCGCTTGACGGGGGGCCATGTCAGAGGTCGGTCTTAGAGTGTGGCTGTGGCTGTGGCGGAGTCGGGGCGGAAGCGCGAAGTGACGTTGACTGAATATGACGTCGCCGGATACGAGTTCCTGATGACTGGGACCGATGCGCTCATGCGGGCAACGGACCCGGTGTACAGGCGCATTCGGCAGGTGCCGTTGGACGATGTCTCGTCCGTGTCAGTGGACGTCGGTGAAGGCCGGACCGTACGGGCAGAACCGATTGACGCGTCATCCTGGATCTCATTCGACGTCGGCGAGGCCATCGCGGGAGAACGACAACTGCTGCTGTCCGAGATGGCTTTCCTAGCGCAGAGACAGCTCGCGACCATCATGAGTGGCTTCTACTCGCATATCAGCGAGGTGGCGGAGGCGGTCGGTAACACACTCAGCGGCCCCATGTCATGGGACCTGATCATCGACGCACTCGAACGAGTCGACCTAGTGTTTCGCGATGACGGGGAGCACGGCGGCATGATCGTCATGAGCCCGGAGACCTACGCCAGACTCGTTCAGCAAGGGCCCCCGACAGCCGCGCAGGAAGCCCGTCTGGACGACATCTTACGACGGAAGCGGGAGGAGTTTGATGCTCGACGGCGTCATCGATCAGTACCTCGCGACGGTCACTGAACGCGAGTTCGACGCTCCCCTGCTCGCGCTGCTGCAAGCCAACGGCTTCACCGACGTCCACCAGCTACACGGGGCGTTCGAGTTTGGCAAAGACTTCATCGCCAAACGCCGCGAGGACGGCGAACTACGGCAATACGCATTGCAGAGCAAGGCCGGTGACATCAACCTTGCCGAGTGGCGGACCATCCGGTACCAGGTCGACGAGATTCGCTCGGACAATCTCGCGCACCCTCACTTCGACCGTAACCTGCCCCGGGCCGCAGTCCTTGTGACCACGGGGCGGTTGGTCGGCGGAGCGGCACTGCAAGCACAGGACTACAACACGCGCGTGCAGGGGCTCGGCGAGCCTGGGTTCGAGCTCTGGGATCGCGACACCCTACGTCCGATGCTCGCCGCCACGCCCACGTGTGGGTTGGCCGCGGGCAGCCCCGGCGACCTGCTGGAACTCCTCGGGCAGATCGACCAACAAAAGATCAACTATCAGGCCGTCGAGCGGTATACCCGACGGTGGACAACCAGGCCGCTGCAACAGGTGGCGATCGAGTCCGCAGTTGTGGCCAACCGGCTGCGGGACAACCAGCGCACCGACCTCGCAGCAACCGTCGCTCTCGCAGCTCTACGCGCAGCCGTCTGCCAGCCAACAGAACCTCAATCCGCAGAACTGGCACGCTCGGCCAAACTGCTGCACGCCGCCTACGCCACCCGCCTCCTCGACCGGTACGAAGACGCCGCCAGCAACCCTATGGACCTCCTGAAGGAGATAGCACCGGGCTTCATTCACCTCACCTATCCGGTGATCTGCCTGCGTCTGGCCGAGATATGGGGACTCCTGGGCATCTCACCGGACGTTGACGCCGCGGCAGCCGCCCGAGCGCGGCAAGCAGTGACGGCGCTGCTGACCCACCAGCCCGGAGCGGCGCACCCCGTATCCGACAACTGGGCGGCGAGCATGATCCCGGCCGTGCTATCCCTACGCGTCGAGGATTCGGCGACTGTCGAGACCTACCTGCGTGCCGCAACTGGCTGGGTCGCCGACGCCTACGACACCGGGCTCGGCCTCGCCCCCGTCGGTGCCAGCCCGACTGAGGAGGCGACGCACTTCCTCGGACCGGAACTCGAGCACATCGAAATCGCCACACCCGGCACCTCGTATGCTGCGACGGTCCTGCTCGACCTGGCGGTGGCGGCGAACCTACCCAAGACCTACGAGTTCATCTTGAATGAACTCCTCGCCGCCGGTGCGAAGCCAACCCTCACCGTCGCCGACGAGACACGCGCACAGTGGGGCGCCGCCCGCGACGGGCTCGCACTCATCCCGGTTGTCAGATACACCGAATCGTGGACCGGCAACATCTGCCAAGCCGACCATCACCTCGCTGATGACACCCCCGGCATTGCGGCCTGGGACGCCATCGCCCTGTCAACACTGCCCCGCAACCGGCACCCCTGGTGGGCGCTTCAGCGCCTGATGAATTAGGCCGGAGCAGCGGCCACCAATCGTCCTGATCGATCAAACGGCGTCATCGAGGTCAGAGGATCGGAAGCTAGGTCCGACGTGGCGCGACCACTGCGATAATTACTGCCGCCACACCAGCCGCAAGCAAAGCCATCGTAACAAGCGCTCTGCCCTTTTCTAGCGGCCCATCACTGTTGACAATTCCTACAATCTCTTGTATCGCGGTTCCCAGCAACGCGCCGCCGATGATATTGAGGACCGCTTTCCAGGGAGGAGCGGCTGCGTGGCGGAGCCTGCTTGTTGCACGTCGCACATGGTCTGCGGAAACCGAGTCAAGACGGTCCCCTTTGGCGAGAGAGATCGACTCCTCGCCCAATTGGCGGAAATACAGCGTCTGACACTCAGCCAAAGCGACTGCAGCAGGTTCCGAGAAGCCGTCCATCTCAAAATCCTGCAATCTCCTTTCCAGCGCCTTGGTAACTCGGTTAAACTCTGCTCGATCGACGATCCGGCTTAGCTTGCTCGCATCGATTCTCAGATATTCCCGCTGCTGCGCGAGCCGTCGCGAGCCGCTATTACCCGCCATCGAAAGATCACACCGATCCGTGAGTCTTGGCGTTGCGGGAGCCAGGCGCAGCCATCGGCAGGTCGGCTAGCAGTCGGAGTTGCGCCTCAAGGATGTACGAGGTGACGCGAGACGCTGCAATCCTGGGGCCCGGGTCAGCGGTCCGCGGTCGAAGGAAGCGGATGCGCAAAGCGCCAGGACGAAGGAGGTTTGTAACGGCGATCGCAAAGGAAACAAGCGAAGCGGAAAAGAGGGCGAATTTCCAATATTGAGGACCGCCGCCGAGAAGAAATCCGGCGGTGAATAGCGTCGTTGATGCAGTCGCAAGCAGGCTTGCGACTGTGCCTATTCGTGCTCCCATTGCGCCTCGCTTGTCGTGCCACCGGCCCTACGGCTTTGAGGCCAGACTATGGGTCGCCTTCCATCTGCGCAACAGCGCCGACACGCAGGGTATCGTTCCGCGTCGCTTGGGCAGTCGGGGGAACGGATGTATTGGGTGTTGTCACTACCCACGGCGCCGGCGGGTTTGAGGAGACCATTGAGTGCCGCCCGCTGTCGTCGATGACCAAATCCGGCACCCACCCCTTGGGCCGGGAACAGCGAGGGCAGCATCGGGAAGCGGTGCAGGTGCATGTCAGCCGAGGCGGCGACGGCGGCGGCCAGCTCCCGTTTCGCGCTCTCGCTGTTGCCGACGGCCTCCCTCTAAAGTCCAGGTCAAAGTCCTCATGCACCCCGTTGTCGATCAGAGCGACGATGTGATGGACGGTCAGCTGATCTACTGGAGCGTCAAGACGGCGAGAACGCAGAGCAGCCATCCGATCGTCCTCTCCGCCGTGGCCATGAACGCCCCCCGCTGCCGCCCGCCCGGTGCGACCAGTAGCCGGACAAGCCCGGTGGGACGAACGTCTGCTCGGCTACCGGCGGGCCGAGACAGCATCGATAAGAGTTCGACTCAGGGTGCGGCCCACCTCGGCAGCCCCCGGACCGAGCGCCGCTAGGGTCACGAGCTCGTCAGGTGGCACCTGGATCGGGTCGTTCGACAGCATCAGGCTGGTGGCCTGATGACGGGGCTGCCCGCTGACCCGGCCGACCGACATCAACCCCTCGGTACTGACGCCGACACCGATGGCCACCTGGTCGCCGTCGAGAATTCCCAGACCACCGATGAGACGCAGCAGTCCGGCGATCTGATCAGGCAGGGCGTCCGGGTCGAGAATGGCGCCCATCCCGTCGCCTGGCAGTGATGCCCACGCCGAGGTCTGCCCGTCCGCGGCCGTGCGTATGCCGAGCAGCTGCGGCGCGCGGACCTCGTTCCATCGGCTGTTCCTATCCGGAATGGTGACGACCACGGCGCCGCCCTGGCGAGTGGAGGTCAGTGGGTCGGCCGCGTCGACCTGACCGCTGGCGCGCAGTCGCGCCGGCAGGAGCTGTTCCAGCTCGGCCATCACCCGGGCCGGCCGGTTCGTCCCGGTGCCCGGAAGAACATGAAGCTCGACGGCCGACGGAAGGCTCGGCGCGTTGCCACGCCGAGCCTCGAAGTCCGAGCGCCACGTCACCGTCATCGGGCGCGGCAGCGGCATGAAGGCCAGCGGATCCCCAGCACTCTCCAGCTCTCTCAGCTTCACCGCGACCTTGGTCTGCAACTCGGCGGTCGTGGCGAAAGACTCGTAGAACACGCCCGTGCCGTAGTCACCGATGAAGCGAACGAACTGCTCCTGGGCGGGCTCCAACGTCACGCCCAGCTTGCGGTACACCAACCGGGGCATCCCGGCGGCCTTCGCTGCGGTCCACTCGTCATGGGTCGGCGACTGCCCGGTGTCGGGCAACGGGTCGCCATAGCGGGGCCCCAGGATCAGCACGTACACCTCGGCCGAGGCGACACCCTTCAGACACGCCTCACGGCTGGGCGACGTCTGGGCGGTGAAATCCTCGAAGCGCACCGGCGTGTGCCCCGAGCGCCGAGATCAAGCCCGGAAGTGCGTCGCGCTCCTCTTCGAGCTCCCGACGAACACTGCTGATGAAGACCCTCATGTACACATTGTCCCCCGCGCCCGCCGTCTCTCGGGGACGGCATCGCTGCACACGACAGCCGCCGGGGCCACGTTCGCTGGCGCGCTGGGCCTGCTGATCGTCTCGAATGACTTCGTCATGCACCCCGACGTCTGATGACCCACCTTGAACGGCAGGCGATTCACTCGGCCGTGTCTCACTGTGTGGATTGCAATTTACAAGACGCTCGGCGGTTGACATTATGCGGAGCAAGGGAAGCGCGGGGCAGCACATCCTCCACAAGGGGGGAGTCTGTCCGAAGGGAGCTTCCCCTGATGGGGAACGACGTCAACACCCGGGTCCTGCTGCTGATCGTCGCCGTCTTGACGGCCGGGCTGACCGCCGTCGGCGTCGGCTGGATCACCTGGGCGAACGAGCGGAACGCGGGCAGGCCATCATCGCCGCAGGTGCCGCGTTTGGTGGTGCGCTGGGCCTGATGATCATCTCGTACAACTTCGTCATGCACCCCGATGGGTGATGCCTGCGGGTGGCGTTGACTTGCCTCAATTTTTCTGAATTTGAGGCATTGACCTGCCTTGACCAGGTGAGATCGTTGAGGCAGACGTGATCCCGAGTGGGATCACCGCACGTCTCAACGGAGGTGCACCCGCGATGGGCCGTCGAGGCTTCGAAGCGCTCTGGCGGCGCGGCGGTTGAGCGTACGACCACAACGGGCTCGGCGCTGAATCTGCTGGAGCGATGTCCCACTCGCGAGGCTAGGCCTGCGGGCACGGGGCTGGGGCTGAGTTTTTCGGCCACCTGGCTGAGCACATTCAGGTGTGGACGGACACTCGCCTTCCTGAGCCGCCCGCATCGCAACCTGCGGCACATGCTCTAGGCCCACTCGACGGAGACGGCCACTCGTCTCATTCAGTCGGGGCAACGGATGCAGCGTCGCCTTGTTCTGGTGCCCCAGTGGCGACTGCGCTGATGGTGTCGAGGCCAGCCATTGCCCATGCGATGACGCTTCCGACCGCGCTTGCCGCAACGCCCCACCAACTCAATGACGGCCAGAAGTGATAAATGAAGGCAATCCCGAAGACAGGGATCCAGGTGACTCGATCACCGTGCATGAAGGCCCTCCATATGAGGAAGCCCATGATCAATATCCAGGCCAGCGCGAGTTCCCACCACGACTGCCCGTGTCGGTCACGCTCCAAACGCTGCGATAGGCGCTCATACCACTGCGGTGGCGCCGGCAACGCATTCAACTCCCACCCACTTGAGGTCGACGAGGCGCTTGGCGGAGAACCCGAAGCCGTGGGGGTGTTCATAGCCGGCGCAGGAGTCGAGGTGACGGACACCGCAGGGGCCGGAGCGGGCCGCGGAAAGTAGTAGGCGAAGACGCCCCACCCCAGCGCGAGAAGCGCGATGACCGCGCTGACAACGGTAGCGTGGTCCGACTTTGGTCTTGGCAACACTGCTCCATCTCGTGCACACCGAGATGCCCATCGTATAGAAAGACTTCGTACAGTTGCGCACCGGTAACGCTAGGGCTGCGAGCCTGACCCCGGTGCTAGGTCGACGGATCGCTGCCAGCTTGGGATCCGGCCGTCACCATGCCCGAGCGCTGCAGGTAGGGCCAGAATGACAGTTGGCTCAGGGCCCACCTTGATCCTGCGGCTTCGAGACCGTCATCCGCTAAGCACCCGCGTGATGTCGATCAGCCCCACCAAGTCCAGGCAGGTGAATACCACCGCGAGGCACACCAGCGCAGCCAGGGCGAAGGCAATCACGTCCGCCCACGTGTGGTAAACCGTGACAAAGAAGGCGTCGGCCTCCTCACTGTCGGGGTAAACGGTAATCACCTCCTCGCTGTTGAGCGCCGCGAGGCAGGAACAGCAGGCGTAGCCGGCGAATATGATCACTGGCAGGTAGATCAGGTAGATGCCGAAGGTGTCCCGGTCCTGGTTGAACGATCTGCTGACGAGCCATGCGATCAACTCCAGCAACAGCACCAAGAAGCCGCGTTTGACCTGAACCGTGACCCGAGGCGCGTCTCCATACCCACCGGCACCAGCGCCCTGCGCTACCTGGAGCATGGAGGCGCCGGCTTGAATCACAGTCGCTGCGAAGGCGATCCAGGCGATGGCACCCTCGCTCGAAGACACGACACGGATTGTCTCGGCTGGCAGCAGAGTGAGCAAGCAAGCGCGACGCGCGGAGACGATGCGTTGCGCCGTCGGCTTTCCGACTCGGGCTGAGTTGCGAAGGCACCGGCATCGCGGCCCTTGGCGAGAAGGCGTCCACCCTTTGTCGTTTCAGGATTCGCCAGCACCAACCCGGCGACGTGACGGTCCGCAGGATGCCACGTCCTCCACGTCCGGCACTCCTACGTGACCCCCCGGTAGATCAACCTACGCCCGCTGGGCCGCGAGTTGCCGGATAGCGGTTGGGTCGGATTCGGCCACGTATCGATAGCTTTGCGGTGGATGGAACGCTCGACTGCTTCTCAGATCGTTTAGTGGCAGGGGGGTGCCCAGGGGTGATGCCTTGGCCAGGAAGAGCAGGCAGGCGGTCTCAGTCCCAGCCAGGTAGTCATCGAACTCGCGTCGGTTGATGCCCATCGCGTGGCCATGGCTGTTCCAGGCGTCCTGCACGCTGAGCGTCTCGGACCGTTCAAGCTGCGCGGTTCCCACGACGGCCATCACCGGCGAGCTGGCGTACAGAACCACAGGAGAGCCCTCGCGGGCGGCGACCCTGCGGCGGCGTACTTCGACTGTCTTTTGTCCTAGAAGGATTGCTTCGGCGAACCGCGGCCGAACGGACAGCAGTAAGGCTGGTGGCTCTTCACGCATCCTGATCGAAGCCTTCCCGGTAAAGTTGAGCGAACAATTCAGGTTCGATCTTGCGTGGTGATAGCGGGTAGAGCAGGCCCGTTCGTGGTCCGCTGAGTGCCTTCAGCCGCGGTAGCGGTATGGGGTAAGGGAAGATCTCGGTGTTGGTGACGCGCAGGGCTTGGCGCCGTTGGCTTCCCCCGGTGCCTTGGATTTGCGACAGTTCCCAGACGCCGAGGTGTTGGAAGCGGTCGTGCAGGTCTGCTGGTGTGCCGATGACATCCAGCTCTAGCTGGGAGCAGCCGATGATGCCGGGTGCGGCCGGAGTGTTGCCGCTCATGTACCACAGGATGCGGGCGGGAGCGGCGGGGCCGCCTGTAGCGGCCCGGTAGTAGACGTGTTCGCGGCTGAGGCCGAGATCTTCGCGCCACAGTGGTGTGGGTACGCCGAACAGCTGGTTGGACCACCGCTGCTGGATCGACACGACGTAGGTTGGCAGCGCGGTGTCGATGATTTTCGCTGGCCACCAGTTGCGCTCGAGTTGAGCGACGACGGCGGCGGGCATAGTGGATCTTAACGGGGTTGGCTCGGGTAAGTCGAGATGGCGCGCTACCGCGCTGGCGTCCCGTTCGACGTCGGCTGCCGTGCCGCAGGTATCGATCACGAATGCTATCCATCTGCCGTTGATCTGCTGGAAGCCGTCGTCGAGCAGTGCGCGTTGCGTCCCAGGTGACATATGAGGGTCATCGACCACGATCGCGGCGAGCTTGCTGGCGCGGCAGTGGTTGCGCAGGATCAGCAACAGTTGACGAGCCATGGTGTCGGCCAGAGGCTGGTTGGCCACGCGCAGCAGCGGCACCGTGAGCGCGAAGCCCTGCTGACCGGTCACATATAGGGCGGCGACGTCGCCGTCTGGGGTGATCACGGCACGACGCTGGGTGCGCGCGACGGCGAGGGCATGAATGTGGCGGAGGAAGTCCTTGCGGCTTTCGCCGCTGACCGTCGCGGCCAGGTGCTCGACCGCCTGGTCTTGCTCCGATCCCAGGGCCTTGAGCTGGTAGCCGGTGCCGAGCAACGCAACGGGTTGGTATGCCTCGGCTCGTGTCAGTTCGTCGAGGTGCACGACGACATCGGCGGGCTCGAGGATGCGCAGCCCCAGGGCCCGGGCTGGCTTCCTCAGGACGCTGATTAGTCGAGCGTCGTGCGTGACGAAGACGCCGACCTTCGCCGCCACGGCCGAGGCGACGTGGCGTAGGTCGTATTCATCGCGTCGGCCAGCGGGATACGGACTGTGCTCCGCGTCGACGCGGTCCAGGAGAAACTTCTGGGCGGCTTTGACGGCTTGTGAGGCAGGCGCCGCAGGTGTGCATCTGCTCATCACCTCCTCGCAGGCGTCTCTTGTCGCGCCGGGATCCAGGTCGGAGATCTCACGGCGGACCGAGGCGGTGACCACCAATTCGAGTTGGTCGGTGAGGTGGTCGGCGAGCAGTGACAGCGATTCGCTGGCGCCTGGTCGGCTTTGGGCCGGTCCCAGGTCACGGATGATGTTGTTGTCCAGGGCGGCTCGCAGCAGAGGCGGATCCTGCCGTGAGAACAGATCCGGGTGCCCGTGGTCATGCCACCAGACGTCGAGAAGGCGGCCGGTGTGGCTTCGCCCCCGCACCTGTGATCTCTTGTGAAATCCAAGATCGATCCACAGTTTGTCAATCCCGTAGTCCTGGCGGCACTTCACGCTGATGCCGGCCAGATCGTGATGCTCCGCCGAGAGGTGCTCCACGAGCATGGTGGCGATTCCACCGCGGCGGTGCTCCGTGCTCACGCACAGATAGGCGAGACGGACTCGCTGGTAGGCAGTTCCGTAGAGCGCGAACCCGATCACTCTGCCGTCTTGTTTGACTACCAGCAGGTGCCCGTCCCCGGCCGCTTGCTCATAGGCCCCCCGCATCTGCATACCGAGTCGAGCCTTGAATTGGCAGCCGAGCTCGAAGGCCTGCGTGATCGCGTCGTTGTCGTCAGGTCGCACCGTCTCTAGCTGGATAGGTCTGGGCGAGGTCGAAGTCGACATGCACGCAGTGTGCCGGTCCGGTCGCTCCTACGACATCATCCGCGTGTCTTAAAGATCGACACTCAACTGACTGACGAGACGTGATCATGTCGGAATGCAAACCGCATAAATCCTATACCGCCCCTACCCCACGAATGGCGAATAAATATCGCTAAAGCCGGCCGATGCACTCTCGGGCATGGCGACGATGAATCCCTACCAGGTCGAGGGGGATCATGAACAGTCAGGGTGTCATCGTGAAGCGGTGCCGGTGTGTGGACCCGGAGACGGGCCGGCGGCGCGGCGCGTCCTGTCCGCAGCTGACGCAACGCGCTCACGGCAGCTGGTACTTCCACTGCTCAATCCGCAATCTGCTCGGGCAGACCGAGCGGATCCGGCGGGATGGCTATGCGTCGGAGGCGGCGGCGCGCACGGCGCGCGACGAGTTGCTGGCGTTGTCCCGGGAGGAGCAGGCCGGCCGGTCCTGGACGGTCACCCGCTGGTTGCGGTACTGGCTGTCGACGAGGACCCGGATCCGGCCGACGACACGAATGCACTACAGCCACGACGTCGAGCGGTTCCTCATTCCGCACATCGGCCAGCTGATCCTCGGTGACCTGAGCTCACGGCACCTCGCCGCGGCGCTCGGGCAAATCGCGGCGACCCGCAACAGGTCCGGGCAACTGCAGAGCGCCTGCACCTTGCAGCACATCCACACGACGCTGCGGGCGGCGCTGACCGGCGCCGTGCGCGAGGGCCTGCTCGTCACCAATCCGGCTCGCCACCTGGAGCTACCTTCGCGTCCCCGTCCCCAGGCCCAGGTGTGGACCGAGGCTCGCGTCGCCGAGTGGAGGGCCACCGGTGAGCGGCCCACCGTCGCGGTGTGGACAGCCACACAGCTGGCCGCTTTCCTGGACTACGTCCGCGACGACGGCCTGTTCGCCCTGTGGTGGCTGATCGCCCTGCGGGGTCTGCGCCGCGGTGAGGCCGCCGGCCTGCGGTGGAGCGAGGTCGACCTGCACGCGGGCCAGTTGTCGGTGGTGCGGCAGCGCACCACCGCCGGCTACGACGTGCACGAGGGGCCACCGAAGTCCGCGACCAGCCGCCGCAGCGTGGCCCTGGACCAGCACACGGTGCGGGTGTTGCGCCAGCACCGCGACCGGCAAACCCAGCGGCGCGACCTGCGGGCCACGAGCGGGAAGGTGTGGCATGACAGCGGTTACGTGTTCACCGGCCCCGACGGGATGCCGATCCACCCGGGCTATCTCACCCAGCGGATGCGGCTGCTGGTTGACCGGGCTGGGCTGCAGCCGATCCGGCTGCACGACCTGCGCCACGGCGCGGCTACCCTGGCGCGGGAAGCCGGCGCCGATCTCAAAGCGGTGCAGGACCAGCTCGGGCACGCCACCATCCAACTGACCGCGGACATCTACACCAGCGTCCTGCCCGAGTCTCAGCGCGAGGCCGCGGAAGCCACCGCGCGTCTGGTCCTTGACGCTGCCAAACCTGGCGAGGAGATCCGGCGCCAGCTCAGCCACCATCCGAAGCCACCGCAGGAACGCCCCGCGGAGGCGCGCCCGGCGGCGGCGCCTGCCTGCCGCCCTCGGTGGAAGCCGTCCTCGGCCACAGGAGGCGCCAAGCTTCGGTCCTCGGCAGGCCGGCGGCGGCCCGGACGGGCGCACGAATCCCGCTGACACGTGTCATTAGTGGAGTTCCGGGCGGCGTGGTGACAGGCGGGCATCGCCGTCGGCTGCCGCCCGGGGTCCGTCGACGGTCGTCGCGGCGTTAGGTACGGCGAGCGCGTGACGAACGTCGTCTGGCAGATGTCTCCGACCGCCGGTGGGCGCGGTCACGTTCCGAGGCTGGTTGGTTGCTTGCTGTAGATTGCACTGTCGTGCTTCTCGTGGCAGCGAATCCGGGGCCCGCCGCGCAGCCCACGTTCTGGGAGAACGTCGTCTGCTTCCTGTTCTTCTCGTCAGTTGGCTTGCTGTACGTCTGCTACTACTTCGGCTTCAGGATCAACGCCAAATGCCTTGTCCTGACCAAGACCACCAGGAAGCCGTGCGCGAGGGGCGGCAAGGTCCTCGTTGGCTGCCGGCAACACAAGCGACAGAAGACGGTGGCGTGGGTTCGTCACATGGGTGCGGCGAGCTGGCTGGATCCGTGGTTCTACCGGTTGCACATCGTGCCGCCGTCGTTCGCGTCCCTGCCGACGTCCCCGGCGCCGGTTGCTCACCAGGTCACGTCGCCGGCGGCGGTCGAGACGCCCGGCAGGCGCATAACGGTCGAAGCCCGGATCGCGTTGTGGGCCTTGGCCTTCAGCGTCCTGCAGGCGTTCACGGCCCTCGTCGCCCTCGCGGTCGACGTCGCAGCTGGCACGTAGGGGGGTCATTCGGGAGTTCACACCGTCGCCGCTCGGCCCGCGATCGGCCTACTGGGCGGCGCGTCGTTCTCGATCATCATCGTGCTCGACGAGCAGGGTGTCGTGAGCTGCGGACCTTTGGGAGGCTGGCTTTGGCGGCTCGTCGTAGCATCGGCGCATGCCG
Source organism: Micromonospora sp. NPDC007208 (assembly GCF_042869175.1). NCBI lineage: Bacteria > Bacillati > Actinomycetota > Actinomycetes > Micromonosporales > Micromonosporaceae > Micromonospora > Micromonospora sp. NPDC007208. The sequence goes on from NZ_JBIAFG010000010.1 coordinate 23,982, forward strand.
ACGAAGGACCAGCAGGTGAAGCATGTGGTCGAGGGGATGGCGCTAGGTGTGCTCGCGCAGGGCGTGGAAGCGGTGTCCAGCGCCAAACTGAATCTGGAGCTCGCGTTCAACCACGCCTGGCGCGGGTGGGCACCGGCGACACGCTTCCCAAGTATCGCTGGCTCACGGATCGATCCGGGGAATCTGTTCTGGATCGGCCTGAACAAGTCCGAAGGGCGCCAGGGCACCCGTGCGGCGTGGCGTAGCGGGCGGTGGTGGGAGCCGTATGTCACCTACGAGGACTGGACCGTTGACGAGTGTCTTGAGCTTCACGCTGATGAACGGGCTTCTGTCCAGGACTGGCAGGACCTCGGCCGGCTCTTCGTTTCGCGGTTCGGGCCGGAAGAGGTCCGCCGCGTGTCGTGACACAGCGCGTGGCGACGACTCTGCGACCGGCGAAAGCCACTGCGGGCCCGCACTGCACGCCGAGCCAGCGGCGCGGGCCTGCCGCCGACATCTCCGGAGGCATGCTTGCCGCACCCGCCGACGCGCAGGCCGGCGGCAGCTGATACCCCCACCTCGGTGCCCGCCGACCCAGCCGCCCGTAGGCACCAGGGGGCCTGGAACTCGGTGCCCGCCCTCAAGGGCCTGATGACCTGGTCGGCGAACTGGGACGGGTCGAGGGGGTGGACCTTCGGCGACAACGTGAAGCGCCTGCAGGGCCGCTGATGTTGCCCTCATCGAACACCGCGCCGTCCGCATGCCACCCATGAGATCGTTGCACCGAAAGCGCCCTTCCAGGCCGCGCAGATCAGGTCGTCGATAAACTAGATCATCGCAGCCCAGAAGGGCACATTCGTCATCTATGCGTCAACTTGGACACCGCTGCCCACCGATCCGAGCCATGGATCCAGGCTGACATCCGGCAATTCCGGACGCACGTCGCCGCCGAGAGCGTTCACGACGCGTCTGCTTCGCCAGGAAAGCCGCTGTCCAGCAGCTGACTCACCGCCCGACTCCGCAACATTGGCCGTCCCGGGAATGCTGACACACGCTAGTCCCGGTCTATTTTCGAGCTTGTTGGGCCAGGGTGGACGATCTGGCCTTGTAGAAAATACCGAGGCAGGTTTCAGCTATTCGGATACGCAGGAGTCATGTGGCAATCATAATGCAAGTCCCTGCGATCGCAGGTCAACGACTGTCCGACGGTGATGGAGGACGCAGTGTTGTCTGGGAGGGGGGTGAAATCGTAGATAGGACTGCCATCGAAGTTCGCCTTCGATCGCGGCATGATCGAGGCTTCCCCTGGCTTCTTGTTCTGGGTATACCCGTTGTAGTGCCCATCCTGATACAGGAACACCCAGTGGTTGGTGTTGTTAGTGATCGAGGACGCCGTATCGTTGAGGGTCTTGCCGTTGTAGAAGGTGTAGCCTCGAAAATCGGCGATCTCTGCCTTGAACTTGGTGGCTCCACGGGGCTGGAGTCCCGGCAGAATGGCGACAGAGCCCGTTTGGTTCAACCCCGAGTAAATACAGATCTGCCCGTTCGGGCACGGGTACGGTGCCGCCTGAGCGACCCCAGGGAGCAGCGCCGCAGTGCCGGTCGCAGCCGCAGCGACGGCGAGCGCCTTGAAGGCGAGGCGTTTGTACATTGGTACCTCAATCCGTAGAGTCTCGAAACCGGTGTGGTGGGGTGAACGGCGACCCGCACGCCTGGTTGCGTGAACCGTTGGCGCTCACCTGCCGCCTCGTGACGCCCCTGCCTGGCCACCACCACCGCGTTCTACAGGCTATCGCCGCGCACTTGATGAGAGCTTCCAGAACAGTAGACAGCGACTGGATTTGCGCTACCCCGCGTTTTCAGAGGGCATTCGATACGTAAGTATCGACGACAGCATCCGCACCCCCCGGTGGCGGGACCGGCCACTGCTGCTGACCAACTCCGAGCTGGTGTGCCTGGCGGTGGCGCAGGTTCTGCTCGGCGCCCGATCGGAGGCGCATTGGATGCGCTACGCCGTATTCATCTGGCTGGCATGTTCCCGTACCTGCCCCAGCGCTAGCTCAGGCAATCGTCCGCAGACGACCAACGGCGGCCGTCCCCCTTTGTGTCGGCGGCCATGCTTCGACCTGGTTCGCAACCCCCTGCCCGACGGCCACGTGCCGCTGCACCCGCCGACGCTCGATTGAGGCGTGGCCTGCTGCAGGGGTGGGCAAGCGGTCAGTGCGGGACCGGTGCCATGACCGGCAGTCGGATGGTGAAGGTGCTGCCGTGGCCGAGGGTGCTTTCGACGCCAAGTGTGCCGCCGTGCGCCTCGGCGAGTTTGCGGGCGATCGACAAGCCGAGCCCGCTCCCGCCGGTGCTGCGCGTCCGCGAGTCGTCGGCCCGCCAGAAACGGTCGAAGACCTTGGGTATGTCGGCGGGTGCGATGCCGGCTCCGGTATCGACCACGGCAATATTCAGCTCGTCGTGCAGTACCGCGCAGTGCACCGTGACCGAGCCGCCCGGGGCGGTGTGCCGGACGGCGTTGGTGACCAAGTTGCCGACGAGTTGGCGCAGCCGGGCACCGTCCACCGCCACCTGCGGGTCGGCGACCACCGAGGTGGCCAGCCGTACTCCGGCGGCCTCGGCGGCGCCTCGGTGCGCCTCGACGACCTGCTCCAACAGGTCGGCCACATCGTGCGATTCGCGGTGCACGCGCAGGTCGCCGGCGTCGGCGGCGGCTAGGTCCCGAAGGTCGTCGATGATGTGCTGGAGCAGCAATGCCTCCTCCAGCAGCAGGACGAGCAGCTGCGCGTCGAGTGGCGCGAGGCCGTCCTGGGCGGCCTCCAGCCAGCTGCGTATGTTGCTCAGCGGCGTCCGCAGCTCGTGCGCCACGTCGCTGACCATGGTCTTGCGTAACGCCTCGGTCTGTTCCCGCCGGGCGGCGAGTTCGTTGAGCGCGGTGGCCAGGAGCCCGATTTCGTTGCGGGTGGTCACCAGCACCGGGCCCTGTTCGTCCGACTGGCGGGTGGCCTCGATCAGTGCCCGCAGCGGTCGTACCAGCCGGCGCCCGACCAGAATCGTGATCAACACGGTGGCGGCCAGCACCGCCCCGGTCACCTCGGCGATGCGGATCATGTTCGCTGGGGAGAGGTTGAACACCGGTGCGGTGGTGCCCCGCGACTTGTCGGTGACGAAGAGGAGGGCCGGCGGTGCCACGTACTCCTTCAGTTGAACCAGGCGTGACTTCTGGAGGCATTCGTCGATCTGCTTGTCCAGTTTGGCGTCGTCGGTCGGGCTGGCCGTGCGGTCTGGATTGATGACGACTCGAACACCTGCACCCTTTTCCTGCAGGCACCTTTTCGTCAGGGTCTGTAGCTGCGCGATCCCATCGGCCTCGCTCGGCATGGGCTTGGTCAATTCGCCGGGTGGGCAGGCGATGGTGAAGTCGCGTTCACCCGGGTTGACCACCTGCACGGACGCCCGCCCGGTCGGGCTGACGACAATCGTGCCGCCTGTCAGGTGGTCGCGGATGCAGGCGAGTTGCCGTGAGGCCAGGCTACGGGTGACGGCGCTTTCCCGTTTGGTCAGCAGGTACGGCCCGATCGCGCGCGCGTCGACCCGTTCGGTCCCGCCGGTCAGGCTCAGGTCCACCTGCAACGGGTCGATGGTCGCCGACGGCCGCGCCGTATCCATCGACGGCCCGCCCGGTGCGGAGTCGGCGATCGGCTGCCGATCCGGGGTCATCAGGGTGATCCGGCGGTCGAGCTTGCCAGCCCGCTCGGTGACCACTGCGGTCACACCCGACCAGTCCCGATGGGTGGCGGCGTAGCCCAGCAGCGTGTCGTAAATACTCTTGTCGTCGGCGAGCGAGCGTCCCTGCTCCTGCTGGATCGCCCGCGTGGTCGACTGGACGGCCAGCCAGGCGGTCGCCAGGATCGCGCAGACAGCCACCAGTATGGAGGTGGCCAGCAGCCGCACCACCAGACTGCGGTGTAGCGGGATCCGCTGGCGCGTCACGGTACCGCCGCGTTCAGCTTGTAGCCGACGCCGTACACGGTCAGCAACAGTTGTGGCCGGCGGGGGTTCGCCTCGATTTTCCGCCGCAGGTTCATGACGTGTACGTCGATGGTGCGTCCGGTCGATTCCCGGTCGATGCCACGGGTATGCAGGAGTAGCTGGGTGCGGGTGAACACCCGGCCAGGCTGGCGGATCATCGCTGCCAGGATTGCGAACTCGCCGGCGGTGCAGTCGATCGGAATGCCGTCGGCGGTCACCGTGCGTCGGGGTTCGTCGACGGTGAGGCGCCCGACCCGGTGCGCCGGTGACTCCTGAGGCTTCGTGCGGACGCGGCGTAGCAGCGTTCGGATCCGGGCCACCAGTTCTCGCGGGCTGAAGGGCTTGGTCAGATAGTCGTCGGCACCCAGATCCAGCCCGAGCAACAGGTCGTCCTCGCTCGATCGGGCGGTCAGCATCAGCATCAGCACGTCCGATTCCTGCCGCAGGGTCCGGCAGACCTGCAGGCCGTCCAGCTTCGGCATCATCACGTCGAGCACGAGCAGGTCGAACTCCTGCTGGCGGGCCTGCTGTAGCGCCGTCTCGCCGTCATGGACGACCGTGGTCTCGTGACCTTCCGCAACGAGATAGCGGCGCAACGCCTCCGCCTGCCGTTCGTCGTCCTCGGCGAGCAGCACATGTGCGCACACGACGCCGACTATAGGTCAGGCGGCAATGCCCTGAGTCCGGTGCCGTTCCCGGGACGGACGATTCGTCGCTGCCGCACCGGTACGAGACGAGACGCGGCGGCCGCGAAAAGATCATGGTCGGGCCTGACAGGATTCTGATATTCGCGTCTGATGATCGGCGCCATGCCCTTGACCCCAACAGCGCAGTCGTCTGATTCTGAGACTCAGGTCATTCCGGCCGTCGGCGCGGATCCGACGCCGCGCCGACGTTACCTGAGAAAAATGGTCCCCGCTGTTCTCGTCGCCGGGATCGCCGCTGCGGCCGGTGTTGTCTGGTTCGCCGGGGCTGGCGGTACCCCGCCGCCGGCTAATGGCGAACCGGTTGGTGTGGAGACGATCGCGCTGGTGAAGCAGGATATTTCGACGTCGCAGTCGCTGACGGGCCGTCTCGGCTACGGCGCCGCCCAAATGCTCAAGGGTGGCAAAGAGGGCACGGTGACCTGGCTGCCCATGCCGGGAATGTCGATCAAGCGTGGCCAGCAGCTGTACCGCGTCGACGACCGGCCGGTGTCGCTGTTCTACGGCGGCATACCGCTGTACCGCCCGTTGAAGAACCCCGACATGGTTGGCCGGGATGTGCGGGTCGTCGCCGACAATCTGAAGACTCTCGGCTATGACGTCGGCGACCAGCCAAGGCCCGGTACCCGGCTGTCCAAGTCACCCAGATCGCCGTCGCCCAAGTCCAGCCCCGAGGTGACGGTGCAGAAGGGCGAAGGCGTTCTGACCACCGCGCTCCGGGCCGCCGTCAAGCGCTGGCAGAAAGACCTGCACGTTCCGGAGACGGGCACGATCGAGCCCGGAGACGTGGTGGTGCTCGTCGGCGCGGTCCGGATCGACTCCGTCGCCGTCCTGCCCGGTGAGAACGCGAGCGCCCCGCTGATGTCGGTCACTCAGACCACCAAGGCGATCAGCCTCGAGATGGAGGTGGGTGACGCAAGCTCGGTCGAGCAGGGCGATCCGGCGACCGTGCACCTGCCCGATGAGAGCACGGTCAGCGGCAAGGTCACCGCCATCGGTACCGCCGTGAAGCCCGCGGAGGAGAACGGCGGCTCGAGTAACGCCGTACCCAAGGTCACCGTAACCGTCGCTGTGGACAAGCCCGACACCATCGCCAAGATCGATGCCGCCGAGGTGCAGGTCGATTTCGCCGCCGAGACCCACAAGGGCGTTCTCGTCGCTCCGGTCGGTGCGCTGCTGGCGCTGAACGAGGGTGGCTACGCCGTCCAGCTCGAGGGTGGGGCCCTGGTCGCGGTCGATACCGGCATCTTCGCCAAGGGACTCGTCGAGATCAAGGGCAACGGCCTCGTCGAGGGTACGAGAGTGGTGACCACCTCGTGAGCATCGTGCTCTCTGCCCGCGGCGTGGGCATGCGCTACGCCGGCGGGGTCGACGCGTTGCGCGGGGTTTCCCTCGACATCGTGGAAGGCGAACTACTCGCCATCGTCGGGCCCTCCGGCTCGGGCAAGTCGACCCTGCTCAACATCATGGGCACGTTGGACCGCCCCACCTCCGGCACCGTTCTGATCAGCGGCCAGGACGTCGCCAAGCTCGCCGACCGCCAGCTATCCGCCCTGCGTGGTCACTGGCTCGGTTTCGTCTTCCAGCAGTTCCACCTGACCGACGGCCTCACCGCCGCCGAGAACGTGGCCACCGGCCTGCTCTATGCCGGAATCCCACGCAAACGTCGCCGCCCGCTCGCGCTCGAGGCTCTCGACCGTGTCGGCCTCGCCCATCGCGTCAACCACCGGCCGGCCCAACTCTCCGGTGGCGAGCGTCAACGTGTCGCCATCGCCAGAGCCCTCGTCAACAGTCCGGCTCTCGTGCTGGCCGACGAACCCACCGGCGCGCTCGACACGACCAACGGGTACGCCGTGCTGCAACTGCTGCACCAGCTCAACAGGGAAGGCACCACCATCGCCATCATCACTCACGACAACGAGATCGCCGCCAGCCTGCCCCGCCGTGTCGAGATCCGCGACGGTCGGCTGGTCCGTGACACGGCGGCTGCCCGGTGATCCGCCGGATCCGGCTCTCCCCGCTCGACCTGCTCGACGTCGGGCTGCTCGGCATCCGTACCCGCAAGGCGCGGGCCGCCCTCTCCGCGCTGGGCATCGCGATCGGCATCGCCACCATGGTCGTCGTCACCGGGATCCCCGCCTCCAGTCAGGCGGCGCTGCTGCGCGAACTCTCCGCGCTCGGCACCAACAATCTGCAGGCCATGGCCCAGAACGACGTCGACCCGCCGCCGAAGCTTCCCGAAGAGGCCGCGGCGATGGTGAAGCGCATCGGCCCGGTCACGGCTGCGAGCGCGGTCGCCAACACCCACACGTTCGTGCGCCGTAACGACCGCACCGATCCCCGCGACGGGTCGGGCCTGACCGTGCTCGCCGCCCGCCTCGACCTGCTGCCAGCCATCAACGCGAAGGTGCGCTCCGGGCACTGGCTCAACGCCGCCACCGAGAGGCTTCCGACGGTGGTGCTCGGCTCGGTCGCCGCGGCCCGGCTCGGTTTCAGTGACCTGCGCAGCACCGCCGGCCCCGGGCCATTGGTGATCATCGGTGACACCTGGTTCACCGTTGTCGGCATTCTCGCCCAGACACCGCTCTCGCCGGACATTGACCGCTCGGTCCTGGTCGGCTGGGAGTCGGCCCGCAGTCAACTCCGCTTCGACGGACACCCCACGGTCATCTACATCCAATGTAGAGAGTCGGCGATCGAGGCCGTCCGTGCGGTCCTGCCGTCCACCATCTCGCCCGTCCAACCCGGGGATGTCGTGGTGACCCGTCCGTCGGACGCTCTCGCCGCGAAACGGGCCACCGAGAACAACTTCTCGTCCCTGTTTCTCGGTCTCGCCCTGGTCGCGCTGCTCGTCGGCGGGATCGGAGTGGCGAACACGATGGTGATCTCCGTGCTGGAACGCCGTACCGAAATCGGCTTGCGCCGGGCGCTGGGTGCGCACCGGGGCCAGATCCGAGCCCAGTTCCTCACCGAGTCGGCCGCGCTGGCCACGCTCGGCGGCGTCGCCGGCACCCTGCTCGGCATGGTCGCCGTCGCCGGCTACGCCGTGTACCACGGCTGGCCGATCGTGGTCTCGCTGCCGGCGACGTTCGGTGGGCTCGGCGGTGCCGTCGCGGTCGGCGTGATCGCCGGGGTCTACCCGTCGGTCCGGGCCTCCCGACTTACCCCGACCGAGGCGCTCGCCTCGGCCTGATGGTCACACCTGGGGAAAGGCGCCAGGTCCCGTCGGATCGATGCCATGTGGGCGCCGCCAGCAAACAGCTTTCTGACAGTCAGTGGTGATTCTGGATGCCGACGGGCCGTACCACGCCGAAGGCCCGACAGAAGGCACACGATGAGGATGGCAGCACGATGAGGAAATTTTCGGTGGCCGTGGTTGCCATCGCGATGGTGATTGGTGGCGCTGGCTGTTCGGCCTCCACCGACGATCAGGCGGGTGCCGGCGGCAAGGCGGATGTGGCGACGCTGGAGAGTGGAACGCCCTCCGTGGCCGCGTCGGCCAAGCAGGCCGAACGTCCCCGCAAACGCCTCGACGACACCCCGGAGGACACGAGGGCGCGCTACAAGCCGTACGAGGACTGCTTGCTCGAGCACGGTTTCGACATCACGAAGGATCGGGGAAATCGCAATTTTCCCACCGCGAAGAAAGACGCGGCGGCCAAGGCTTGCGAAAACCTGATTCCGCTGGAGCCATGGGAACTCGACCCGGCCAATCCGGAGGTGGGGGACTTCATGCGCGATGTCGTGAAGTGCCTCAAGGGCAAGGGTCTTGAGCATGCCGCCTTGGGCGATGACGGCAAGAGCTGGACCGTCAACGACGGTGAGGTCGACCCGAACTCGATCTCGAAGAGCGACTCGGAGTCGGTTCAGAAGGTGATGGACCTGGGGGAGGCCTGTCAGCGGGAGGTCGCCGCGAAGCGGAAGTAACGGCGGGAGTTGGGCGCGGCGTCACCCGGTGGGTAGTGCCGACGTCGAGCAGACCAACGTTCTGGTCCTGACGCCGACGCCGGGGGGCATCGGCGTCAGGACCTATCGGTGCGGCGACACGTAGCCCAGTTCGATCGCCCGGCGGGTGAGTTCTGCCTTGTTGGCAGCGTTCAACTTCGCCCGGATGCGCTTCAGGTACGTGCCGACGGTCGACTCGGTCACGCCCATCCGCTCGCCGATCATCACGTTGCTCAACCCGCTGGCGACCAGCCGCAACGCCTTGATCTCCTGGTCGGCCAGGTGAACCGGGTCGGGACTGAGGAGGCCGCACACGGCCTCGACCAGCCCCGGACTGATGTAGACGCTGTCCAGGGCGGCGGTTTCGGTGGCCGTCTGCAGATCCCGTTCGGCGTCGTCGGCGAGGATCATCGCGCGGACGCCGGCCCGGATCGCGTCCGGCAGCGACAGCCGCACGTCCGGCCGGCACACCAGCACCGCCCGGGTCCGCCGCGGCAGCACCGACCAGAGATGGTTGTGCACGGAGGCGCTCCGCAGCCCGGTGATGTCGACGATGGCCAGGGGCGGGCCGGCCGGGAGGGCGAGAAGCCGCGCGACCGAGGCGAGTTCGAGGCTCACCTCGAGGCCCGGCAGGTTGGACACCAACCGGACCAACCCGGCCCGGGCGACGTCGGACGGGGACACCACCGCCACCTCGAGGGTGCTCACGCGTGGTCCTTGGGCTGGTTCACGACAGCACCTCCCGGTCAGAGCGGTACGACATACCCGAGTTCGATCGCGCGTCGCGTCAGGTCGGTCTTGTTGGCCGCGTTCAACTTGCTCCGCACCTGCCTGACGTACGAGGTGACGGTGGACTTCGTCAGGCTCATCCGCCCACCGATCTGCTCGTTGGTCAGGCCCCTCGTCACCCAGTGCAGCAACTCGATCTCACGTTCGCCGAGCGCGAGATGGCGATGCTCGGCATACCCGGTCAGCATGCCGAGCATGTCGGCGGCCAGGTGTATCCCGCCGTGCCGTACGGCGTCGACGGCGAGAAGCAGGTCGTCGACCTCCGTGTCACGGGTCAGGAAGCCTCGCGCGCCGGCGGCTATCGCCTGAGCCAGGTCCGGCGGGTCGGCCGGGTCGCAGAGCAGCACGGCACGGGAGTCGGCCGGCAGCAGGCCGGCGAGCCCGTCGACGGCACGGTTCGGCCAGTCGATCACCACCACGTCCGGGTGCAGTTCGGCAGGCATCTCGGCCAGGGACGCGAAGCCCTCCGGCATGAACCTCGACGACGCCTCGGCGAGTAGTCGACAGACGCCCTGCCGCACCACCGAGCCAGCGGCGACGACAGCGATTGTTGTCATATGGACTCTCCTGTAGCTCGCCGCACGACCATAATCGGGTCGTCTTGACACCCACTTCCTTTGCCCTGTGCGACCAGGCTGCGACCGAAGGTCGACCGGTCGGCACTTGAGCACCTCCTCGGCCAATCGCTGAAGATCGGCGGCCCGGATTTCGTGCCCGGTGACGATCTCGCTGATGGCGTGCGCGTCAGTGACAGGTCAGAATCTGTGCCGTCAGCCCTCTGATCTCGTCGGCCAACCCCGGCGTTCCGTCGAGCCGCTTGCTATCCAGGAGTTGCTTGAACCGGAAGTGCCAGGGAACCCGGTCCGCGCCGGTCAGACACTCCACGGACAGCACCTCGCGCCAGTCGTTGCTGCCCGCCACCCGGTCCCCGCTGAGCAGCAGCTTGACCGCCTCGAAGATCGAGGCGTGCGCCTGAGCGACCTCCTTACCCCCGTCCGCTGCCCGGTCTGCCCGTTGCTTGTTCGACTCACCCACGGCACGGACCAGCGCGATCGCCTCGGCCGGGTCGATGGCGGAGTCCAGCATTCCTTGGAACAACAGGCTGTCCCACGTCATCCGGTTGGTGTGCGTCTCTCGGGTTTGTGTGCCCGTACTTGGCGCCAACTCGCCCTGCCATTGGGTGGACGCGGTCAGGTAGTCGAAGACGAAGCGCGCGTCGACGGGCCGACCCGTCGGCCAGGACGGCTGCTCATCGAATATCTGCACCAGGGCCGGCTCGACCGGCTCCGCCCCGGCGAGGAGGGGCGCTCGCGCGGCCACCCGCAGAGCCAGCTCGAGCCCCTGAAGCCGGCGATCCTCCGGGAACCTGTCGGCCAGGTCCCGCGCAGCCGTGAGAACAGCCGGATCCCGCAACTGGTCGGCGTGGTCGGTGAGGTGGTCCGCCGCCTGCTGGTACGAGTCGTGGCTGAGGAACTCGGCCAGGACGGGTGGCAACGGTTCACGGGCCGTCATGCTGGACAGGTCCGCGACGTCCAGCATCGCCCGGGTGACGGCGGCACCGTCGAAGGTCCGCGGGACGGCATCGGGTCGGATGACCTGCCAGCCGGGTCGGCCCTCGATACCGACCTGCACCACCTGCTGGACGACGGCCGCTTCGAAGGTCCGGGCGAGGTTCTCGATCTCCTCGTGCTGGCGGGTCGCCACGACCGTCGGCCGTACGTTGTTCAGGTAGTACCGCTCCAGTCTCGACCTGATCTCGACGAACTGCTTCGGGTCCAACGGGCGGCCCTCGCCCGGATGCACCCGCACGTCGACGGCGATGACGGGCATGCCCTCGAAGTCGACGGAGTTCAGCCCGTACCGGTCAAGGTTCTTCGGCGGCCAGTCGCCGACGTACGTCACCTCGTGGTTTCGCGGACCAACAACCGCCGGCCCGGGCTCGGGCAGGGCGACCGGTATGCCGTCCGGGCCGACCAGCATCGCTCGCGCGTCGTCGCGTTCGAGCACGGCGGTGCGCCAGTCGTTTCCACCGTCGATGTCGAAGACCTGCGTACCGACAGCGGCACGCGGGTCGTGCCAGGTGAGCGTGCCGTTCTCGTCCGAGGTCAGCCAGAACACCTGCTCGGTGGAGGCACCCACCGCCGTGCCGGTGACCAGCGCGGACGACCCCGGACTGCGGCTGAGCACGCTCGCCAGCGTGGTTGGTCGCACAGATGTGAGGGTGCCACCGATCGCGGTCGCGACTCGGTTCGACGTCAGCGGCTCGGTGGAGGTGAGCAGGTCGAAGACTCCGTCACCCCCGTACCGAGCCACGTACGCGCCGAGCGCGTACGTCGTCGCGTGCTCTCCCGGCCCGGTGTGCGCGAGGTCCCCCGGGTTGGTGGGAAGGCCGAGCTGTGTACGGGTGAGCGCTACCCGCTCATGCCAGCCAGTGAGCCGCTCCAGCCCTTCCTGGATGCTGGACGGCGTCCCGGAAAGGCTGACGGCGTCGAGCAGCGCCGCTCGCTGAGCCATCGCGTTGGGCGGAAGAACCCGGTAGCCGGCCATCTCCAGAGCGGTCACGCGACCCGCGACATCCACCGGCACGATGTCCTCGCCCGCGATCGGCTCGACTGTCGACACGGGCAGGTCGAGGCCGGCCGCGACGGACCTCAGCGTCTCCGGGTCGGTGACCGGCTGAAGTGTCTCCGGGTCGAGCACCGTTACCACGTGCGTCGCCCGCGCTCTCGGATCCAACTGGTCCAGGTACCGGCGGAACGCAGGATCGAGCGCGGTGTCCCGGCTGACGAAGACGTTCACCCCATCGGGGACGCTCATCCGCTCAGCGGTCTCCAGCATGCCGGCGTTGACCTGCGGCGCTGCCGAGTCTGCCAGGTACATGAACCCTTTGGGGAACACAGTGACCAGCACACCAGGCAGGCAGTCGGACAGTGCGGGCATAACGGCTCCCTCGGTGGCGGGACGTGACTCGTCGTGCTCCCCCAACGGATGAGGAGGGTTGCGGGTTCAGCCCGGAACGGGCGAGAAATCGGGGCCAGGCAGGGACGTCATGTCCTACACATGAGGACTACGGCCGTTCCGTCCCCGGCTGGGAGGCTGAAATCTCCTGGTGTGGGGAGGCGTGGATGGCGGACGGCACGGGTTTGGATTGTCTCGAGTTCGTCACCACATGGGTGCGATCCGGCCAGTACCTGAGCATGGACAAGACCCCCCTGTCACCCGAGGTGCATCTCGCCGAGCCGGTGGCGGGCCTGCAACTGATCCATTCGGCCGCGGGGGCGACCGTTTCCGAGTCGATCACGACGGCCCTGCTGGCACAGCCGCTGGGCATGCTCGCGCGCGCGGTGGACGCTCCGCCGTCGTCGGTCGCCGCCAGCCTGGATCTGGACGCGGCAATCACCCGCGCTGACGCACTGCGACTACCGGTCCGTGTCCCCGGCAACGCCCTGGCTGGCTCGACCAGTGACCGGGTGCTGCCGATCGACGCCCACGGGCGTCCCGCCGACCTGGCCACCACGGACTACGTGCTCGTGTTGCCGGCCACGCACCTCGTCAGCGAGCATTTCGTCGCCGAGAACCTCGTCGCTGGACTCGATCGCGACCTCGGCCGGATCGTTCAGGGACCACCGATGCCCGGCCAGCTCCGCTGGACTCGGGACCGGGCCGAGCTTGGCCTGCCGCTACCGATCGTCAACGCCCGCTTCGCCGGCGCCGACCTGGCGAACCTGTCGACCGACGCGACCCGGACCATCGAGGGCGGGATCATCGGTCTCTGGCGCGAACTGGCGTACCTGGAGCCCGGACAGGCGATGTGGGTGCGGGTCACCGAAGCCGGCATGGACACACCCGAGGACGTGCTGGCGATACAGTCACCCGACGGTATCGCGTTGCTACGCGACACTCCGGCGGGCGCGCAGGCCGCCACCCTGCCGCGAAACCCGGCCACGATCGAGGTCAGCCCGGCGGTCGTCTCGGCAGAGCTGAACGCCACCGCCGGGTTGCTGGAGCCGTTCGCCGCAGCTGTGCCGGCCGTGCACACCGACCCCCAGGCGGCGGCGGTCCGTCTCGGCGGCCGAGGCGGCCTCATGCTACTCGATCGCGATCAGACCGCGCAGATCAACGCGGCCCGGAACTTCCGGGCCGCCGTGGACGAATATCCGGTGTTCGCTCACAGCACGCCTGCCGGCCCGATCGTCGGGGGCCGGTTGATCACGGCCAAGCAGCTGAGCGATCTCATCGCCGCAGACCCCTTGTCGCGGGGCAAAGTCATCATTCTCGTGCAATGTGACGCAGCGTCGTCGACCACCATCGTCGACGACTTCGCCGCCGCGTTGTTCGCTGCGCTGCCACCCCAGTACACCCGCGTCGTCGCGATGGGCGGCACCGCCTGGGTCCAACCAGGACCGGCCGAGTCCGACGAACTCACCGAGGTGCTCGTCACCCGCACGGTACTCACCGCCGACGGTCAGGTCCGGCTCGTCGCCGGAGGCACCCGCGTCTATACCGAAGCCGAGAACGTGGTCACCCCGGCCACGGTACGCACGCCGGTCGTTCACCAATACGGGCCCGCGCTCTCCCAGACGCGCGCCGGAAACAGTGTGCGACTGACCGACACGTACGGCGACGTGCTCACCGGCGACGAGGCTCCGACGACCGATACGGTGCGAGAACTCACCGGCATCGGCATCCCAACCGACGCGGCTACGATCGGCGTACCGTTCAACTACACGTTCGCCCAGGCGTACCAAGGCGTCGCGACCGCCCGTGCCGCGGCGGCCACCGCGGCGCTGAACATCGCAATGTGGGCCGACCAAGCTAATGACGCCAGGCTAGCAACCGCTGCCAGGCTGTTCAACACGATTAATGGACTTCAGCACACCGCCCCCACCACGCTGAGTCCAGAGATCTTCCAGAGCCTCAAATCGAACGACATGGAGAACGTCCGGGCAGACATATTGCGGCGCGCGGGACTTGCCCGAGACAACGCAAACACTCGGGCCGAGGAACTCACGACCGCGATCAACACCGCGCGAAGCGTGGCAGCGTACATTTTCAGGGATCCGAGACAGGTCAGTCACCTGCCGGGGCTGCGCCCGCACGTCCATGCCAATTACCAACAAACCTTCGATCAGGTCACGCAGTACTACCAGCTCAGCGCAAAGGGCGCATACCGAAATCCGTACGAGCAGGGCATGCTGAACAATCTCACTGTTCAATTGCGGGGACCGGCGGGCGCTCAGACAACACTGACGGCAATCCTTAATGATCTCAATGTCAGGCTGGGAACTGATAGCCTCCGATTGAAGACTTCCGCCGACAATCTGTCCAACCTGATGGCGACTGTCGAAGCCGGCAGGGCCTGGGAGAATGTCTGGCTCAATGTTTCCCACACGGTCGCCGAGAGCGTCATCAGCCGGGTACGGGAGAAACTGAGCTACGGACCTGCCAACAACGAGGCGGTCATGGCGCTCTACAACCACGGCGCCAACGCCCTGCTCCACCACGTTCGGGCACCCGTCTACCGAAAGAATCCGCAAGAACAGGACCTCCTTCGGGAATTCAGCGCGTGGTCCTACATGGCCAGCTACTTCCGCACCGGCAACTGCGACGAACACGCAGCCGTGGCGCTCGCCGAACTCTTCCTCAGGCCAGATATGATCGGCGTTCCGATCACGTACGTTCACGGCAATGTCTTTGATCGGAATCAACTACGCCCTCACACCTTCCTCGTGATCGGTCCTTTGGGACATCCGAACACTCTCGTGGTGGACGCGTGGCCGCTCTTTCCCACAGCAGTCAGGGCGGGGCGATACATCGCGGACATGAACGTGGTAACCAGGGCGTGGAACGTCGTACCTGACGGGCACACAAATATGTACACGCTAGGCCGAGACCAGATCCACACACACCTGTTGCCCCAGTTGCAGCATCCGGTGCTGCGGGCGGTTCCGATACCCGTCTTCACCGCCAATCCGACATCCTTCGACACTCTCCACACGGACCGCTACGCTACGGCGGCGTACTTTCCCCGGAGATTCGCCGCGAGCGTCGCACCCGGCGCGGTACACGAGTCACCGCAGGACGCCGCGGTGTATCTCCCCGACGATCGGCCCGGCCTCTACCTGCTCGGCCGGGACCAGCAGCACCTCATCGACGCTGCGCGGGAGTTCCGGGCCGGCGACAACGAGTACCCGGTGTTCATCGAGGGCACCGTGGACGGGCCGGTGGTCGACGGCCGGCTCATCACGCCCGAACAACTGCGCGAGCTGATCGTCCGCGACCCGAACTCCGCCGGTCGCGACATCCTCGCCGTCGTCTGCGATCTGGCGATCACCCGGGCCGGCACCACACCGTTGGACGACTTCGCCACCCGCCTGTTCACCCTGCTACCAGCCGAAAACAAGCGGGTGCTGGCCGCCGGCGGCGTCGCCCAGGTCGTACTCGGCACGACGGATCGCCCGACCGAGGTCGTGGTTTCCCCGACTGTCCTCGGCGACGACGGCCGGTTCCGTCTCCTCGTCTCCGACGATTCCCTCTCCGGCGGTTTCCGGGAGATCCTCGACGCGCCGGACGCCGAACAGGTGCCAGGCCACCGTACGCCGATGGTCGTGCAGCACGGTCCACGACTGTCGCTCGCCCGCGCCGGAACCGGTGTGGCTCTTACCGACCGCGCCGGCGGGCTCCTGACCGGGGCCGATGCCCCGGCGGTGTCCAGCCTGACCGCCCTCGGCCTGCCCGACCCCGCGCGTGTCCAACGCCTGTATGACAGCGGAGGCCAGCGGGAAGCAACCGTCACCGAGCAGCCGGTCGTCCCCGCCGAGGCGGTTGGTCCACCAAGCTGGCCACTGCGCCTGAACCCCGGCGTCACCGCACACAGAGACGTGCACGTCATCTCCTCGAACAGCAGAAACGCTCCGCAGGGGCTCATCGACGAGTTGGTCGAGGCAGCGGACGTCGACCACCCGGTGATCCTGCTGGGCGCTCCGCGCCCCGGCCGTGCCGCGCTCGCCGAGGACATCGGCGCGCTGAACTATCTGCTCGAACAGTTCGCGCAACAAGGCCGGCTGCCCGTCGTCGTCACCCGCAGCGCGGTCGACAGCGAGCTGCGCAAAGTGTTGACGAGGTACGGCGTCGCGCTCCTGCACCCGACGCTCGAGAGAGCCAACGGCTCGGGGTTGGGCAGCCTCCAGGTGGATCACTGGTGGACGGTGGCCGTCCCACGGCAGGGCGGAAACACCGAGACGTCCACCGACGTCCGGGAGACCCAGAGCAGGGCGAATCCGCCGTCGATCGGGGCGGTGGAGATGATCACCACTGGTGTATTGGACGCGGCGGCCAGATTGGCCCGGCCGACCGAGGCCGTCGCTCGGGTCGACGACGCCCTTGGCGAGCTGATCTGGGCGGCTGACCTCGCGGCGAGCCGCGACGTCTTCCGCAGGCTCGAAGAGCAGTGGTCGGCCGAGCGGATGACCGCGGGCCTGGCCCAGGTCAAGAAGATGATCGAGCGGGTGCCCGGCCAGCCGGAGCTGGGCATCTTCGCTCCGGTGCTCGAACTGGGCGCGGTCGGCCAGGCAGACATCGCCTTCGACTACGCGGGCGCGGACGAGGCAACGCGACCCAAGGTGCTGCTCGACTCGGTTGGCCGACTGGAGACCGCCGGTCAGCTGGACATGCCCGTCGACGGCGGACTCAGCACTGGGCAACTGGTGTCCATGGTCACCGCGGCCGGCGTCACCGACATCTCGGGCTCGGTGCTCACCGTGCTCGGTGACATCAAGGCCGGCCGGTTCGAGAACGCGGAGAATTTCATCGCGAAAAACCGCGGCACGCTCAGCGTCGAGCAGAAGCAGCAGTGGGTGAACGCGATCACCGACCTGCACACCTCCATGCCGAACCACATCAACGAGCTTCAGCTGTTGAGGGAGGGCGTCCTGAACTGCTGATCCAGCCCTGACTCCGCACGGCGGAAGGCGCCGGACCCGACACGGGCCCGGCGCCTTCCGCTCAAGAACGGGTCAGACCGACCACGCCGGTGCGACGTCGACCGGTCGGAACAGCTCGGCCAACGCGCGGTGCCGACCGACCTCGGTGATCGGGGGCAGCAGGTAGTTGCCGGCCCGGATCGCCGCCAGGAACTCCGGGTCGGGAGCGAGCCCATGGTGACGCAGGTAGTACGGAACACTGTCGGTCCATACCCACACGCCATCGGTGCGGTGATCCAGTGGAACGACACCGCCACGCTCGGGGTCCACCACGTCGATCATCCGCTCGGTCGAGGTGAGCAGCAGTGGAGCA
The DNA here is from genome assembly GCF_042869175.1 of Micromonospora sp. NPDC007208. NCBI lineage: Bacteria > Bacillati > Actinomycetota > Actinomycetes > Micromonosporales > Micromonosporaceae > Micromonospora > Micromonospora sp. NPDC007208. The sequence goes on from NZ_JBIAFG010000010.1 coordinate 41,732, forward strand.
TCCTCCAGATAGCGCAGCACCGCGTCGCGTTCATTGTCGTCCAACCGCTCGTGGTCCGGATCGAACCCGGGGCCAGTCACCGGATCAACCACGTCGAAGGCCCGGGCGATCCGCATGCCCTCCCGGGCCTCGGCCGCCCACAGCAACGCCGCGCCGCGCCGGATCTGCCGCTGGTACGCCGATGCCTGCCCGTCGCTGCCGACCACCTCGACCAGGGTGCCGCCGTCGGACGCCGCGGCCGTGGCGATACGGCCGCTGACCTCGGACAGGTCACCGTCGGGTCGATCCACCTCAACCAGCAGCACCCGAGTCACGTCCGGGCCAGAACCGGTGCGCCACGCCCGCCACAGAGCCACCGCCCCGGGCAGATCGGCCACCGCCGACCGCACCGCCTCGTCCACGTCGTCGACCGCCGCCTCGATCAGCGCCGAGGGCGGTCCGGTCAGGTCGACCACCGGCGGGGTCACGACACCCGCCCGAACCATCTCGGCCCTGCGGACCGGCTCGAACTCGTACTGCTCTTCCATCAGGTTCTCCTCGCTGTGGGCGAACTCTAGAACGGGCCTGTCCCGCGGAGCACGTCCTGAAGGCCCGCCATCCTCTCGGTGGCCTGCTCGCGGAGCTGAGCCGCCGCGTCGCGCAACGCGAGCAGGACCGTCTCCTCGACCTCCGCGCGCCCGCCGGCCAGCACCTCGTCGTCGATGCGCAGGCTTCGGACCTCGCCCGTCGGGGTCATCGTGACGGCGACCGCGCCCCCACCGGCGGTGCCGGTCACCTCGAGGACCGTCATCTGGTCCCGGACGGAGGCAATCTGATGCTGCAGTGCCTGAGCCTGCCGCAGCAGGTCGTCCACGCTGTTTTCCGCCATACTCCGAGGTTGCAGCGGGTCAGGGAGTGCCCCGTAGTCCTCGTGTGAGGGACAACCGACGTCCGCCGGTGGCTAACAGTCCATGATCCGGTTCCCCAGAGCGATCAGCTCGGGATCGAGGACGTGCAGCGCCATGACGAACTCCATGAGCGCGCCGCGCGACCGCACGCGGACGTCGGCGGCGCGTTCGAAGGCCCGGGTGTACGCGTCGGCGTCGCCTTCCAGGAACTGACCGACGTTGGTCAGGAGGTCGAGCACCGCCGCCGACTCGGCGCCCATCGAGGGTAGCGCGGCCAGCAGGTACGGCAGGCTGGCCAGCGCCTGCGGGCTGGCGTCCCGGGCGAGGGCCGACAGGATGTCGTCCAGCCCGTCGGTTCCGGGCCCGCGCAGGAAGTCGCGTCCCTCGGGGATCCTCGCCAGCGCCCGCAGTGCCTCGTTGTCCGCCCAGTGCTCGACGGCCCGGTCCAGATCGGCGTCGAGCTGGCCGAGCGCGGCGTCGACGTGGTCCGGCGCATAGCGGGCGGCGCTGGTCCAGGTGCGGATGTCGTCGACGAGATGCGCACTGGCCTCGTCCAAGCGTGCGCGAAGGAATCCTTCGAGGGCCATCCGCTCGTCGTCTGCCGGCACCGGCCCGAGCACAGTGCTCAGCCGGGCCTGGTCGGACGCCAACGCGGCCAGCCGTTCCTCGACGACCACCTGCCGGCGGGCCTGCTCGGCGAGGACCGTCAGCACCCGCTCGAGCTGATCCGCCGAGTCGGCGGGCCCGCCGAGAAGCCGGGCGTACGCATCCAGTCCTTCCCGCCGAACGGCCTCCGGGGTGCCGGCCGGCAGGTCGGCTACGAACCGGCTGTACCCGCCGGCAAGGCGGAACTGCCCGTGCAGCGCCTCCACCGCACCAGCGCCGAGATCGCGATGCGCCGGCACCACATGGGTCTGCGCGGCGTAGCGGGCGATCATGCGCGCCTGCGGGTCGAGGTCCCCGTGCTCGGTCTCGAAGTCGCGCAGTTGCGTCGTGATCAGCTCGTCTGCGCGCGCCCGCAACTCCTCCGCCTCGCGGAGCTCGGTCATCCGCTTGCGGGCGCCGTCGACGAGCCGAGGGTGATACCGCTTGAAGAGGTCGAAGGCGGCATCGACAGGGGAGCCCTCGTACTGGGCAGCGACCCACGCCTGACCGACCAAACGGCGTACGCCCTGCTCGAACTCCGCGACCACCCGGTTGCCGAGCTGCGGGTTCCCGCCGTCCAGCCGCTCGCGCAACGCGGCCACGTCCCCGGCGTCGCGGCGGAACGCGATCACCCGATCGTAGAAGGGCTCCTGTGCCCGGAACCGCTGGATCAGATCGTGGTAGTCGGCGCGTGCCGTGGCCTCCAACGCGTCGATGGCCGGACGGTCGAAGAGCTGCGCCGCATCGCGGGCGAAGTCCTGCGCCATCTCGAGGTGGTGCGCCCGGAGCGGCCCGACGTTCACCCGTAGCACCTGGCGTCGGAAGTCGGCGGCGAAGTCGGGTGTGGTCAACCGCGGAATTGCGGGCGCCGGTGGTTCCTGCGCCGATTCGGGTTCGCCCAGCGCGTCGCGCACCTCGTGGACCAGCGCGGCGCGCAGTCTCGCGGCGAGGCTACGCACCGCCGGGCTGATCAGTCCCCCGTCGGCCCAGGTTCCGACCGCCCGGTCGAGTTGTTCGGTGAGGTCCGCGACCGGACGGGCTGACCCCTGGTCGGGAAGTCTTCGGGCCAACTGTGCCGCGCCAAGCCCTGCCATCAGACGATCGTCGAGTTCGGTCAGCTGGTCGAGTTCCCAGTCGGCGACGCCCGCGTCCCGCCAGAGGGCGCGCTGGTTGGCCACCGCACTGTCGATCTGGTCGGTCAACCTTCCGGTCAGCTCGGTGCGCTGCCGATGCTCGTCCAGGCCGTCGATGATCCGGGCCTGCCGGGCCTGCCAGCGCGTCCGCGCGATACCGACGGAGTCCGTGGAGCCGGTGTAGTTCGCGTAATGCTGATCGAAGGCCCCGAGGATCGCCTCCCGGACCGGCTGGTCGGCTGCGTTCTCGTCGAGTACGCGTCGCAACGCGTCACGGTCCGCGTTCCGCAGCCGGTCGCCCGCCGCCCAGTTGTCGAACCAGGTCGCCATCTCGTCGATGGTCCGGTCGTACTCCTGCCGCCAGGTTAACCGGTCGAAGTTCCAGTTGCCGGCGAACCTTGAGTCGAGGCCTGCCAGGACTCGCGCTCGGAACGCCTCCGACGCGGCTTCGGCAGCCGCGCCCGTCTCGGAATCTGCCCGTCGGGCCGCCAGGACCTCCGCCAGACGGTCGTTCAGGGCCGCGCGCTCGACCGCGAAGCCCACCCCCTCCTGCGCGGGCACCCGGCTACGGAACAACTCGATGATCGTGGCGTCCGCCGCCCCGCCAACAAGATGGGGAACGACCCGACCGATAAGCGCGTCGCGCTCCGCCGGACCGAACAACGCGGGCAGCGTTTCGATCCCGGCGATATCGAGGTACGGCCGCAGCACCCTGTCAATCGTGCCGGCCTCCACAGTCGGCGCGATCTCCCGCACCGAAAGGGCGACGGTCCGTACGGCGATCCAGGCATCCAGACGGGACCGGATCCTCTCCAACCGCCCCGCCCACCACGTCCGCTCGGCCTCCCCGAACGCACCGTCGCGTGAGAACCTGCTGTCGAACTCCCTGGTCACCGTGGTGACCAACGCGGCATCGACATCGACGGCCTGATCCGTAGTCAACCCCGACCGCGCCACCGCCGCATCGAGATCCGGGCGTAGCGAAGCCTCGGTCCCCATCCTGGCATCGACCCGTCGCGTGAACGCGTCGATCCAGGTCGCCATCTCGTCGATGGTCCGGTCGTACTCCTGCCGCCAGGTTAACCGGTCGAAGTTCCAGTTGCCGGCGAACCTTGAGTCGAGGCCTGCCAGGACTCGCGCTCGGAACGCCTCCGACGCGGCTTCGGCAGCCGCGCCCGTCTCGGAATCTGCCCGTCGGGCCGCCAGGACCTCCGCCAGACGGTCGTTCAGGGCCGCGCGCTCGACCGCGAAGCCCACCCCCTCCTGCGCGGGCACCCGGCTACGGAACAACTCGATGATCGTGGCGTCCGCCGCCCCGCCAACAAGATGGGGAACGACCCGACCGATAAGCGCGTCGCGCTCCGCCGGACCGAACAACGCGGGCAGCGTTTCGATCCCGGCGATATCGAGGTACGGCCGCAGCACCCTGTCAATCGTGCCGGCCTCCACAGTCGGCGCGATCTCCCGCACCGAAAGGGCGACGGTCCGTACGGCGATCCAGGCATCCAGACGGGACCGGATCCTCTCCAACCGCCCCGCCCACCACGTCCGCTCGGCCTCCCCGAACGCACCGTCGCGTGAGAACCTGCTGTCGAACTCCCTGGTCACCGTGGTGACCAACGCGGCATCGACATCGACGGCCTGATCCGTAGTCAACCCCGACCGCGCCACCGCCGCATCGAGATCCGGGCGTAGCGAAGCCTCGGTCCCCATCCTGGCATCGACCCGTCGCGTGAACGCGTCGATCCAGGCTGGAGCGTCCCGCAGCCGGGTCGTGAGTCGGTTCGGCCACGTCCCGACGTCGAGGTTCCACCACCGTGCGTGTGCCTCGTCGAAGTCACGCAGCACAGCCACCCGATGTGCCGCCACGGCTGCGGGGTCGCCCGGGATCTGATCCAGACGTTCCTGGAGCCGTGTCCGCTGGCCCGCGTGATCGTCTCCGATCGGCACGGGAACCGGATCAGTGTGGAGCCACCGGCGGGCGGCCTCGCTCGGATCGCCGTTCAGCCCAATGCGCGCGGCGTCCTCCTGTCGGAGCCTCCGGGCCAGGTAGGCAGCCAACGCGGCCTGCTCCTGCGGGCTGAGCACGGCCGGCAGGTACCGCGTCGACCGCAGGTTGAGGTGTCCGTCCATCGCATCGTCGATCTGGCCGACCATCCGATCTGCGACCTCCCACATCGGATGGTCGGCAGCCAGGGGGCCGTGGGTGTGGATGAGCGTGTCGTCGATGCGATGGCGGATCTGGTTGCCGATCTGCCGCATGGTGAGCCAGCCACCGATCCGGCTGGTCAACTGCCCGAGCCTCTGCCGCCACGCGCCGTCCTGCTCGAGGGTGAAGGGAGACCCGACCGGGTAGGTCGCCTCGAACTCGTCGACTGCTGCGTTGTAGAAGCTGTAGGCGGCTCTTGTCGCCGCCGCCGAGGCCGGCAGCCTCCCGAGAGCGACGTTCAGCGCCAGGTTGAGGTTGGCACCGAACTGCACCCGCGCCTCGGCTCTGCGCTGCCAGGAGCTGATCCAGTCGCCCTTCGCTTCGAGCCGCCGGGCGAGATCGGCATCCCAGGCGGCGCGGTCGAAACTCCAGTCCGCCTCGTTAACAGCGTCGAAGCGGCGGAGTTGGTCCGCCCGGAATGCCTCGGTCGCCGCGTCCGTTCCGGGCACCTCGCGCAACAGCCGCTGTCCGAGCTGTACCCGCTCGGCACCGAAGTCGGTCGGGAAGAACGAGCCCGCCCATGCCGGGTCGGCCTGCACCGGTGCGACGTGCACCGAGGCCCGCAGCAGGTCGCCGGCCTGCTGCGGCATGACCCGGGCAAGCTCCCCGGCCAGGCGCCCCTGCTCGGGCATGCCGAGTGACCGTACCGGCCTGATCCAGTCGCTGAGATTGAGATTGAGGTACGGCTCGACGACCTTCTCGATCGCGTCCGCAGACCGCTGGAGCCACCCCTTCGATCGCCAGACCGACCCCGGTGCGAGTGTGCGAGCCCGGTCGGCCAGCACCCGGATGGTCTGCCACGCCTGGGAACGGTCGATGAGTCGCCGGTAATTTCGTCGCCACGTCTCCTGCTGGGCCGGGCCAAACTCGTCCCCGGCGGCGACGTCCGCGGTGACCTGCGTGAGGACGGCCGCACGGAACCCGTCGGCGGCAGGACCGACGATGTCGGTGGTGAGATCGCGCTCCAACTCGGCCACCGCGTACGCCCGGACCATCCGTCGGGTAACCGCGCTCGTCGCCGTGGTGAGCTGATGGCCGATGGTGACGTCCGGCGCACGCCAGTCCCGCTCGAACGCGGCGTCGACGCTGGCCAGAACCTCTCTCCGGTAATCCTCGACCGCCACGTCGAGGTGCCGCAGAACGACACGCCCCGCGCTGATGCCGAACGGGCCGGTTCCCCTGAGCTTCCGGGCTGCTTTCGTACCAAACTGTCTGGCCTGGTCCTTGACCGCGACCTTCACCTCGGTGAGCGCCGCGTCCAGGCGCTCTTCGATCCCGGCGCGCCGGGCGGCGAAGTCGGTCCCCGGCCGGGTCGGCACCGGCGTCGTGAGCAGGTCCGCGGCGAACGCGTCGCGGGCCGCCGACGGCGCACCGGCCAGCAGGGTACGACCGAGCATCTCCTGTTCGCGCGACCCCATCGAGGCCGGCAACGGGGACGTCGACGACAGCCGGAGGTACGGCTGCAGCGCCTGGCGCACCGCAGCCTGCTCGGCCGGCCCGACGCTCTCTACCGCTCGGGCACCAACCCGGTGGGCGACCAGCCACGACCCGAGCCGCTCGAACATGTCGTCAAGGCGGGCCTGCCAGTCCGCGACTTCCCGATCGCCGTACGGGTGGTTCACCGGATGGGCTCGGTCGAACTCCTGCGCGACCTCGGTCGTGAACTGCACGACGGCATTCATCGACGGGGGCGGAAGGTGACGCAGCGCCTCGGCAAGGCGGCGCCGCACGATGGACGGGAGCGTGGACCGATCATCGGCCCGGCGCACGTACGCCGCCACGAACGCGTCGGCGTCGGCCAGGTCGGCCTCCATCTGGTTGGCCAACACGCCGCGGTCGAACGCCCAACCGGTGGTGGCCAGCGCGTCGAAGCGTTCCCGCACCCGGTCGGTGAAAGCCGAGAGGGCCTCCTGCACCGGTGCGCCCGGCGCGTACGCCGCAAGAACGTCCCGCAGGCGCACCTCGACCTGGAGACCCAGCGCCTCGCGCTCGGCGGCCAGTCCCGCACCGGGCCGGGCGGCCACGGGGTGCTGACGCAGCGACTGGACGACTCTCTCGGCCAGTGGAGACATATCCTCGGCCACGGGCACCTGCTCCAGCCGCGCGCCGATCTCACGGGCGAGCGTCACCTGTTCCTCGACACCAATCGAGGGCGGCAGGATCGCGTGCGCCGACATGGTCAGGTACGGGGCGAGAGTTTCCCTGACCACCTGCTGGAGCCGCTGCTCGACCCGGGCCAGCCGGTCCGCGTCGACCTCGGTGAGCGTGCCCTGCGCTCCCCTGACGTGCCGGACCACGAGCCTCTCGACTCGGTCACCGACCAGGTAGGTGGTCACCCAGGAGTCGAACGACCCGATCAGCTGGCCGTACCGGGCGTTCCAGCGGTTCACATCGGGGAGGGTGAACGTGGTGGTGGCCGCCATCCTCTGGAACTCCGCGGTCACCGCGCTCGTAAAGGCTCTTCCCGCCGCCACCAGCACATTCCTGCCGACCGAGTTGCGGTCCAGGGCGGCGAGTGCTTCCGGCACGTCGCGTTTCAGGCTGGCGGCGAGAAGTTGCTCGGTCTCCTGACGCAACGGGAACGAGTCGATTCTCCGGCCGATACCGCTCAACGTCTCGTCGAACTGGTGCGCCCAGGAACCCCGGTCGAAGTTCCAGTTCCGCTGGTGCAGCACGTTCAGCTCTGCGAGCACCTCCGCCCGTACGACGGCAGCCGAGGTGGCCCGGGAGGCGTCGGTGAGGGCCGGCGTCGGTCGACTCAGCACCTCCGCGATCGTGTCGTCGAGGCGCGCGGCGACCTGCTTCAGCTCGCCCGCGAAGCCGGCCTCCACCGAGGTCGGTACCCTCTCGGCACTCGACAGCTTGCGGCTCACCCGGGTCACGACGTCCGACACCAGGTCGCGGACCGGCTCGCCGATACCCTCCGCGACGAGCAGTCGGCTCACCTCGGCCTTCACCGCCGGTCGGATCTCTCGCAGCAGCGCCCTCTGCTCGCTTACGCCGAGGGAGGGCGGTAGGTGCCCGCTGGCCCGTCCCCGCAGCGCCGCGCCGAACTCCTTGGTGACCACCTCGCCAAGGCGTCGCAGTTCCGTCTCGGGGAGTTTGTCGGCACGCGGTGCGAGGAGCTCGTCCGCGATGTCCTTGACCCGTCGTTCCATCATGACGACTGTCAGCTGGGTGTCGATCGAATCGCTCAGACTCCGATAACGCTTCTCCCACACGCTCGTGAAGTTGTCGCTGTACCGCGCGCCGTGCATCTCGTCGGCAAAGGATCGCCGGATGGCCGCGGCAGCCGCCTCGGGCTCGGCCCGCTCGACGCCCCTCCCACCGACGCGGTCCACCGCCGCGCGCAGATCGGCGTCGAGACGCCACTCCAGGTCCTCGACGAACGACCCCCGCCGCAGGTAATTGAGTTGGCTGCCGTACCGGTCTCCATTGGCTTTCTCGTTGCCGAGCCAGGTGGTCCGATCGGAGGCATTCGTCAGGTTGCGGTCGCGGGCGGCCATGAAGTCGGCGCGATGCGCGGCGGCCAGTTCGGTGACGAGGTCGGACCGCAGCGGAGCGCCGGACCGGGCGGCCGCGGCCCTCTCGATGAAGTGGAACTCCTGCGCCGCGATCTTCAGGTTGGTCAGCGAATCGAGTTCGGCCTCCACCCGGCCCGGTAGGCCCGCGCGGAACTCGTCCACCTTCCGGGCCCACGCCTCGTTCGCCCCCAGGGGCGAGCGGCCCGAAGAGTCGATCTCGTCGAAGGCGCGTCGGAGGTCGGCGGCGAGCCGCCTGGCGACCCGGTCGACGCCCGCTCTGTCGAGGGGGCCCGCTACGTCGTCGAGACGCAGCATGAGGTCGTCCCGGGTGAAACGCACCGGGTGCGGTTCGGTCATCGTGTCCAGGTCGGTGGCGAGGCGGTCGCCGGTCAACTCCTCGAACCGCGCCCTCGCCTCCTCGGGGGATCCCCCGCCGCGCGGCCGGTCACCGTCCCCGGCGCGCGGCCCGTCACCGTCCCCGCCGCCGCGCCGGCTGCCGCTGGGCACGCCGTCGTCCACCTCGGAGATCAGGCTGTCGTCCACCCGGGCGATCAGATCGTCCTGGAACCGCGCCAACTGCTGCGCGGTGACATCGGGTCGCAGCCCGGCGGCCTGCCGCACCTCGGCCCGGGCGGCAGCGGCCTGCTCCAACCGCGCCGACGCGTGGTGGGCCGCGGCCAGACGAGCGGGCAGGCTGATGGAGCCCTCGATGTCCGGGGCGCTACGCAGCAGCGACTCGAAGGCGTCCCGCACCCGTTTCTCGACCGTGGCCAGGTTTTCCGGGGCGAAGACGTCGTCCAGTTGCCGCGCCTCGGCGGACCCAGCGAAGGTGGATCCCGGCTTCCATCGCTCCACCCCGAACGCGCCGTCCGGCCCGAACACCTTGTTGAAGGCATTCCGGGTCTGGCTGGACAGCGTGGTGACGATCTCGTCGGCCACGGCGTCGCCACCGGGTCGTACCTCGTCGCCGAAGGCGCGGCTCCTCCCGAGCCCGTGAGCCAGCGCCGACTCACCCGTCAGGTACGCGTCGGCATGCAGGCGGATGTCCCGCGCCAGTTCGGTGATCCGGGCGTCGACCGCAGCTCCCAGATCCGCACGGGGGCCACCCTTGGCCAGATCGTCGATCGTCTTGCCAGCCGTGGCCGAGAAGCGTTCCCAGAACGCGGTGACGTGATCGACCGTCTGCGCCGGACCGGTCTCCGGAAACAGCTCGGTCCGGTCACGCGGGCGCGCGTCGCGGTGGAACGCTTCCTCGACGGAGCGGCGAAGGTCGCCGGCGCGCCCCTCCCAGCGCACCTGCGCATCGAGCCGCCCCGGCAGCGACAGCCGAAGGTCCTCGTACCCGCGTGCGAAGCCCCCGAAGTCGGCGTGCCCATGCCACCCCTCCTTGCCGCTCAGGTACTTGCCGATGAGCGCCTCGGCGTCCGCCTCGTACGCCCGCAGCAGCTTGTCGGCGGCCGCCGAGGACGGCAGGTCCAGGTTCAGCTCGACCGACCGGACGTCGCGGCCGGCCTGCTCCAGCACCAACCGCCGGGTCTCGGCGATGTCGAACGCGTCCCCGTACTTCTGGGTGCGGGCCGAAGTGGTCGGGTCAGCGGGATTGTCGAGCAGGTGCGGCGAGGTCTCGCGGCCCCCCGGACGACTGAGCCAGGTGATGCCGGACCGCTCACTCGCCGGCATCCGCTCCATCAGGTGATGGATCTCCCGGACCACAGCGTCCGGGACGTCGATTCCGGACGCGCCCACCACCACGGGCCTGTCGCCGCTGAGCTCACCGAGCCGGGTACGGAACGCGTCGTAGACCGACACCTCCGTCGGGCGGGCCCACACCCCCCACGAGTGCGATTCGAGCGTCCAGCCCTCGCTGAGCCGGTACAGACCGGGCTGGGCAGAGGCTGTCAGCCCGAACGGGGCGTCCACGGCGGCCACGCCCGAGCGCCATTCGGCGGCGAGGTGTTGCAGGGTGACCAGGCCGTTGCCGTCCACCGGATGGGCGACGGCTTCGCCGGGTGCCGGACGGCCCCGGAAGGCGACGGTCAGCCCCGTGCTCCGAGCGACCTCCACCAGCGCGCTGTCGCTGAGGAACGGCGCGTACAGCACCATGCCGTCCCGGGCCAGTGGACCCAGGCCGGCCAGATCCACCTCGGGCCGCACGCCCGGCCCGGCCACGATCCGGAGGCCGTCGGGCAGCTCGTCCAGCCCTCTCACGGCCCGAACGACTGCGCTGTCCGCGGCCGCCTGGACAGCGTCGACGTGCACGACCAGACCGCCGGACGTCGGAGTCACCGCCAGTCCGCGACCGTACAACAGTTCGTTGATCTGCCTGCGGTGCTCGGTCCACGACGCTGGCGAGTGACGCGTGAACGACGCCGCCGGCTCGCCGGCCGGAGGTCGGGCCTCAACTCGCAGGTCGTGCAGGACATGGGCGGGGACGCGGGCGTCCCCGCCGTGCATGATCCCGTCGTACGCGGTCAGCCGCTCGTGGACGTACGTCGCCTCCAGCCGGTCGAGCATGTTCCTCGGCAACTTCGCCTGCGCCAGCGGATCCAGAGTGCCGAAGTCCCGAATCGCCTGGTCGCGTACACCGACCAGGTCGGGGTGTCGCGCGGACGCCGGCGGACCGTCGGGCACGGGCCGTCGGCCGGTGAACGGATCGCCACCGATCCGCTCGGGTTCGACAGGTCGGCGGCCGGCCATCGCCTCGGGGGTGAAGGCTCGACGTACCTCGGTCTGCATCCGGACCGCCAGGTCGTCCCACCGGGCCAGGTCCGGGCCTCGGCGGCCGATCCCGCTCACCAGGTCACCGATCTCGGCGTGGTACTTTTCGCGAATCACCTGGAGCGCTTGGGTGACGTCGTCGGCAGAGCCACCGCGGAAGGCGAGATCGGCCCTGGCCTCCGCGATGTCGTCCGCCACGCGTTGCATCTCGTGGTACGCGAAACCGTCAACCCGCAACTGCTCGCGCATGCCCTGGAACCGAGCTGCCCAGACATCCTCGGCGGCCTGGAATCGGGCGCTGCCGGGCCCGTGACCGGCTTCGTAGACCGGCCGCCAGACGCGCTCGAACTCGTTGTCCACGGCGTTACGGAACGACGTCCGCCACTCGGCCGCCTCCTTCTCGGGCAACGCCTCCAGAGAGCGCAGCCGGGGTGCCCCCGCCACCTTGGTCAGACCGGCGATGTTGCTCGTGGCCAGCGCCTCGGCGTTGAACGCCGCGTCCGCGTCCGGGCGGAAGCGTTGAATGGCGGACGCACTGCGAACAGCCGCCTCCCACCGCCGATTGATGTGCGTGACCGCGTCATCCAGTGCCTTTTCCGGCTGGTGGCCCGGCCGGTACTCGACGCGCTGCTCACGCTGCACGTAAGCCGTCGCATAACGCTCATCGGCGAACTGCTTGCCGATGCTCTTGCTGAGCGTGGTGAACTCCTTGTCCCGGACGCTGGCCCAGTTCCGTGCCTCGGTCTCGACCTGCCGCCTGACCTGGGCCGCGTCATCCGCCACACGCGCGGACTGCGGATCGCTCCGCTCGCCTGCCGCGGCTCGGGCGTCCCGGGCAGCAGCCGCCTTCGCGTCCGCGTCGAACGTGGTTCGAGCCTGATCGAGGGTGGTTGGTCGGTCGGTTCCGGCGTTGTACCGCCCGCCGCGCGCCTGTTCGGTCCGGTGGTCCCGGATGGCGCTGCGGAAGTCGTTCATTGCCTGTGCGAACTCGGCGCGGTTGGTACTGCCCAGACGGCTGACCAAGGGGTCGAACCTGGCGGCAGGAAGGCCGGCACGCCTGACGATGTCGGCCGCCACCGTCTTGACCGCTCCGGCCATCTCTCCCGGAACCGTTACGGAGAATTCCCTGCCGATCATCGTGCGCACGGCCGGGAGTTCCTTGGCCACGCCGGCCTCGCCCGCGAAGAATGCGGCGAAGCGCTCCAGTGTCTGCCGGTTCTGGCTGGCCAGTCGACCGGCATGCGGACCGAACTGCGCAGCCATGCCCTCTCGGACCGACGACCAGAACTGCCCGCGTGCTTCGGCCATCATTGTGGCCCGCCGCGCCGCCGCGGCCTCAGTCGGATCGGGAATCCGCTCGGCCCGCGCGGCCTTGGCGGAGATGAGCTCGGTATGCCGGTCGGACATGTTGCGGGCGACGGTGTCCAATTCGCCGCGGACCGGGCCAGCACCACCCGCGTCGGACCGGATCTCGGATCGATCGATCGGAGCGCTTCGGACAGGTTCGGCACCGGCCGGGCGACCGGCTTCCGGCGACCGCACGCCGGCGCCCGGCGACCGGGGCGCGACGCCCGGCGTCCCCGATCCCGCACTCGATGTCGCGGGCGCACCATCCGTCGCCCGCGAGGCAGCACCCGTCGTGGTCGGCGTGCCCACCTCACGGGTACCCACGCCCGAAGCGGAGAACGACGCTTCGGGACCCACCGAGCGCGCGCCGGCGGACACCGAGGGCTTGGGCACCGGCGCTGAGACCGCCGGCAGCTTGCCGGGCAGGTACGGGTCGGCGCGCGGCACCTTGAACGCGTCGGCCGCCGAGACGGTGATGGCGGTGGGCGGCTCGCCGTGCCCCACGGACGCCCGCGGCAACGTGGGGGGCGCGCCGACCGCGTGCGGGCTGGCGCCGACGGTCGGACCGGCGACCGCCCCATCGCGCGCCGGCGAATCCACCACCTCGTCAGATCGACCCAGGGCACGGCCACCGGACGAGGAGATGGAGGTCGGCGCCTCCCCGCCGGCGGTACGCGGCGGGTCGCCGACGTTGCCCGTCCCCGGCTTGGCCGCTGGTGCCGCTGGTGCCGCCTGCCGCGCCGGACCTCCGGTCGGCTGAGTCCCGTGCGGCGACGAGGCAGCCTCCGGAGCGCCCACCCGTGCACCACCTGAGCCAGCGGCCGGAGGTCCATCCAGAACAGCCCGAGCAGACGCCGGAGCACCCACCTGGTCCCCCAACGGAGGGCGGGTCGGGTTGCGGACCACGGTCGACGGCGCATCTGCGGTCATCGCCTGCGGAACCCCCGGGCCCCTGTCGGATGCGACGCTGCCCCGCGCACCCGACGCGCCAACCGACCCATCCAGCGGGCGCTCGGCGACAGGGAGGATCCGGGCACTCGATGAAGCCTCCGGAGCACCCGCCCGGAAGCTGCCGGGGCTGGCCGTGTGAGGCCCGTCCACACCAACCCGCGCAGCACCCGAACCCACCGCCGGAGGCCCGTCCACACCAGCCCGGGGAGTGCCCGGCCCGGCAGTCGGAGGGCCGTCGAGGGCAGCCCGAGGCAGTCCCAGAGCACCCGGCTGGTCCCCGGTCGGGGGCCGTCGGACGACGGGCGCCGGGCCGTCTCCGGCCAGCGCGCGCGGAACTCCCGGCGCGCCGCCGTCGGCGGCGGCCCCCGGGACTCTCTCGAACGCGGCGTTGCCTCGCGCACCCAGCGCCCCACCCGAGGCATCGAACGGACGCTCAGCACCTGCGATGATCCGGCTGCTGGAGAGCGGTCCCTGACCGGCGATCCCCTCCGGCGGACCCGCCGCCCTCTGCGTTCCCACACGGGGGCCGCCCACGGCGGCGTCGATGTGCGGCGTCGCCGACAGGGGTGGACTACCGCTCGGTCTGACGGTGTCGCCGACCTCCGTGACCGTGCCGATACCCCTAGAGGTGGGGGACGGCACGGGTACATCGACGACATTGCCCACGCCACCCTTGGGCCCACCCCGGAGGCCCGATAGGCCACGGATCGAACTGAGACCGCCCATGAAGCCGGCCAGACCGGCGCTGAGCGCTTCCCAAGGTGTGGGCTTGAAACTTCCACTGCCCGGGACTGCGGCGTGGGCGATTCCCCCGGCGGCCATGTCGAAGACGACCTGCAGTCCTCCGTACGTCAGGACGCCCAGGGCGATGTCGAGCACGAGGGTGGCGATAGTTCGGGCCAAGCCGGTGAGGCTCGTCATTCCGATGAGGATGTCGGCGATCGCAGCGAGGACCGGGCCGAGGACGAACGACACCACGAGAAGGATGACCCCGAACACGCCGAGAAGGGCCTGCAGGATCGCGTCAAGCTTTTGCTTCTTGAGAAACTCCTCCCACTTGCCGGCTACCTCACGGAGCGCGCTCGCCCACTCACGGGCCCCCTGCGCGGCCTTGCCGACCTGCTCGATCACCCTGTCGGCGGCCAGGCGCATGGCGTTATGGGCCTGGCCCTCCCACAGAATCCCGTCCACGCTGGACCGCACGAGGCCGCTATAGCCGTCCAAGCGGCCGGCCTGCTCATCCCACTTCTGCGCGAGGGCGCGAAGTTTCTCGGGGTCCGGGTGACTCGGGGGGATATCGGGAGAGGTCACGAAGATCGGATCAGACGTCGCCGTACGTGATCTGGATGGGGTTGTAGGGCGAGTTCTCCGGCCGCTTCCCGTCGTCCGCCTGGCCCGTCGACTCTAGGGCCTCGCGCAGAGCATCGAACATGTGGAAGACGCTGTGCTCGGCGTTGTCGTAGTTGCTGGCCGCCTGGACCGCGACCACCCGGATCAGACCGAAGATGCCCGGCTTGCCGTCCTTCCCGTCACCCCCGGGTTCGCCGAACAGGTCGGCCTGCACCCTGTCGAGCCGTTCGTTGAACGCGTCCGCCGCGGCAGCCGACTCCCCGACCCAGCTGAGCTTCAAACCCTTCCACGTATCGGCGATCACATTCCAACACTCGACGATCGCGCCGATCTCGGCTCTCATCGAGACGTGTGCGTTGTGATAGATGACACCCGGCCTCACGTAGATCGCCTTGGTGGCGTCTTCGTACGACGTTGGGGCGTCTGACGGGAAGGGGACCGTCACGGTTGCTCCTCGGTTTCCGGGTACTAGATCCCAAGCTAGTGAGTTGTGTGGACCGGCGACACGGCCCCGTTTGGGAACACCGGGTCACCTCAATGAGGACGTTGCAGGTTTCGTCGTGCGCCCGTAAGAGTCGGGTATGGCTGACGAGGGAACGAACGTCGTTGATCTGACCCAAACCTGGTCCGACGCCAAGACGATAAACGGCGACAACGGCAACTACACCGACCCGGCGAGCGTCGTGCCGAAGGCACCCGATGTCCGCTCGGACGGCGAGGGCGGCTTCGAGGATTCGTACGGTCGTCCGACCAACGACAAGGGCATCCTGGTCGACGACAACAACGTCCCGCTTGATCCAGGGCAGCCGTTCATGGGTTCCTTCACCGTCCACCTGGACACGGTCTATTCCGCCGAGCAGACGCTCCTGCACGAGGCCAAGAATCAGATCGCGCAGTTCGAGGCTTTTCGCGACGAGGTGGTCAGCCAGGAGGCATGGATTTTCTTCGCCGAGAACGCGGAAGACCTAGTTCCCTACTACCACGATGACGAGCCGCTGGCCGCAAGCGATGGCTCGAACAACCAGTGGGATGTTCCGGCCGGCACCTACGCCGATGGCAAGGACGGCAACCCGGAGGAGACCGCGAAGCTCGTGCATGCCCAGAACCAGCTGCTCCAGGGCTGCGGCACGGCCATACATCTGGTCGGTACGTTCGTCGGCAAGCTCAACGACACTGGTCAGATGTACGCCGGCGCCGACCGTGCCTCCTGGGCCCCGGATCCGGACTGAGGCCGATCCCGCTGGCGAGGGGGCGGTGCGGTCCCTTCCGACACCGCCCCGATCCCGCCGTTCCTGCTCAGCCCTGCGGCCGCCAGGTCCTGAGGTTCGTCCACTCGCACTCCGAGTAGTTGTTCCAGCTCAGGTTCAACGCCGAGGCGATCAACCCGAGAACTCCCTCCGGCCCGAAGAGTCCATCGGCGGCGAGGTTCCACTCGCCCTGAAGCCCCGAGTAGTAGTCCTTGGCGTCGCCCTGCCACGTTTCGGAGAGCGGGAGGAGCTTGCTCTTGAGCGCTTCGAGCTGCTCGACGATCTCGGCCGCCCGGCCGTTGAGCTGCCCACCGGCGGTCTCCAGCTCCAACGGCACCCAGAGGCTGCTGCTCGTGGGGTCACCCATGACGTACTCCTTGCTGTTGAGTCAGAGCTGTTGTGTCAGAGCCGGGCACCGGGGATGTCGCCGTTGACGGCGACCAGGCTGTTGATGTTGGAAATCTCCGTGTCGACGTAGTTGACGGCGTTGCCGCGCAGGCCACTGCCGATGTCGCTCAGAGCGTTGTGCAGCATCTTCCCGTAGATGTCGAAGTCGGTCATCAGCGCGTTGAACTGGTCGGAGGCAACACCGTGCCACTGCGCCTGAAGATTGACCACGAAAGACCTGAGCGAGGCAAGCTCCGCGTCGATCTCGGCATTTGTGGAGTCGCAGCTGGCAGCCGCCTCCGTCACCATCTGAGGAGTTACCTGAACTCTTTGCACTCTGTCCGCCCTTCTGAATTCAACGAGGTGTGACTGACCCGTCGGAATTGAAGTCGACCGGGGTCAGGTTCTTGAGATTGCCGCCCTCGACAGCCACGTACTGGTCGTAGGCACGCCCGAGCGCGACGACCGAGTCGTGGAGGATGCCCTGCACGTCGTTGCTGATGGCGGTGATCCGCCCGACCACCCCCTCGTACTGCCGCCCGGCGGGGCTCTGCCAGACTTCGAAGATCCCTTCGGTCTGCGTCTTCAGGTTCGTAAGGTGCCCGTCCAGGAGACTGGCCTGGGCCGCCACGATGTTTTTCGCCTGGAGCAGTTTCGGGATCTCCACCCGGTATTCGAACCGGCTACCGTCTGGGTTGATCTGATAGATCGGACGACCGTGGGAATCCGTTCCAATAATCGTGCCGTCCGGATATTTTGTCACCGTCCAGTCGCCCTGGTACGAGATGGAGATGTGCTTGCCGTCCTTGGTGCCGTAGGTGGGCCGACCCTGATCGTCGAACTTGGTGTACGTCCACCCATCGATGACCAGCGAAGTCACCTGGCCGTCTCCGGCCCTCGTGATGACCGTGCCGTCGCCGTACTTCCAGACACTGGAATCGTCGTGGCCGTAGGTGATGGTGACCTTCTGCTCGGCGCCACCGTGCTCGCCTGGCTTGTGGCCGACAAGTGGACGGCCTTGGTCGTCGAACTTGGTGTATGTCCAGCCGTCGGAGATCATTCTGGTCGGGTGACCACTCGCGTCCCGCTCGATGACGGTCCGGGCATTGTGTTCGTCGATGAACGTCCAGGTGCTGCCGCCGTGCGCGCCGTAGCTGATGGTGACGTCACCGCCCGGCCCGTGGCCCGCCGTGGGCCGGCCCTCACCGTCGAAGTTCCGGAACGTCCAGCCGTCCTGGACCATGGTGAGCGGCTTCCCGGAGGCGTCCCGGGTCAGGGTCATCGTCGTGGCGCCGCCAGCATCGTGGTAGGTCCACGTGGAGTCGCCGTTCGGCTTGTAGGCGATGGAAACCGACTGCGGAGGTTGACCGTCCTCCCGCGGCACCCTGCCGTGGACGGGCCTATTGTCTGAGTCGAACCGGTCGAACACGATGCCGTCGGATGTGGTCTCGCGGGTTATCGCGCCGGCGGCGTTCCGCTCGACATGAGTTCCATTAGCGTACGACCAGGCGCTGCCTCCATCGGAGGTGTAGCTGATCGTCACGTCGCCGGACCCGGGTACGGTGGCGTGCGTCGGCCGGTTCTCGCTGTCGAACCCGCTGAACACCGTGCCATCGGACGACACCTGCGACGTCACATGACCCGAACTGTCGTACGACACCTTCGAGCCATCGTCGAACGACCAGGTGCTACCACCGTTGGCGGCGTAGCTGATCGTCGCCTCACCCGAACCCGGCACACTCGCATGCGTCGGACCATCATCAGTGAAAGCACTGAACACCGTGCCATCGGACGACACCTGCGACGTCACATGACCCGAACTGTCGTACGACACCTTCGAGCCGTCATCGAACGACCAGGTGCTACCACCGTTGGCGGCGTAGCTGATCGTCACCTCACCCGAACCCGGCACACTCGCATGCGTCGGACGACTCTGACTATCAAAGGCACTGAACACCGTGCCATCGGACGACACCTGCGACGTCACATGACCCGAGCCGTCGTACGACACCTTCGAACCGTCATCGAACGACCAGGCACTACCCCCACCGACATACGAGATCGACGCGACACCACCACCATCAGGCAACACCGCATGCGTCGGACCATCATCAGTGAAAGCACTGAACACCGTGCCATCGGACGACACCTGCGACGTCACGTCGCCGGAACTGTCGTACGACACCTTCGAGCCATCGTCAAACGACCACGTACTACCACCGTTGGCGGCGTAACTGATCGTCACCTCACCCGAACCCGGCACACTCGCATGCGTC
>NZ_JBIAFG010000010.1:60500-239327 GCF_042869175.1 Micromonospora sp. NPDC007208
GCGTCGGCCGACTCTCGCTGTCGAACCCGCTGAACACGGTGCCGTCATCAGACACCTGCGACGTCACACGACTTGAGCTGTCGTACGACACCTTCGAGCCATCATCGAACGACCACGTACTACCACCATTGGCGGCGTAACTGATCGTCACCTCACCCGAACCCGGCACACTCGCATGCGTCGGCCGACTCTCGCTGTCGAACCCGCTGAACACGGTGCCGTCATCAGACACCTGCGACGTCACACGACTTGAGCTGTCGTACGACACCTTCGAACCGTCATCGAACGACCACGTACTACCACCACTGACATACGAGATCGAGGCGACACCACCACCATTAGGCAACACCGCATGCGTCGGACCATCATCAGTGAAAGCACTAAACACGGTGCCCTCATCAGACACCTGCGACATCACACGACCCGAACCGTCGTACGACACCTTCGAACCGTCATCGAACGACCACGTACTACCACCATTGGCGGCGTAACTGATCGTCACCTCACCCGAACCCGGCACACTCGCCTGCGTCGGACGACTCTCACTATCAAAGGCACTGAACACGGTGCCGTCGGACGACACCTGCGATGTCACATGACCCGAACCGTCGTACGACACCGTCGAACCCTCGTCGAACGACCACGTACTACCACCACCGGCATACGAGATCGACGCGACACCACCATTAGGCAACACCACATGCGTCGGACCATCATCAGTGAAAGCACTGAACACCGTGCCGTCGGACGATACCTGCGACGTGACACGACTTGAGCTGTCGTACGACACCTTCGAGCCATCGTCGAACGACCACGTACTACCACCACCGGCATACGAGATCGACGCGACACCACCATTAGGCAACGCCACATGCGTCGGACCATCATCGGTGAAAGCACTGAACACCGTGCCGTCCGGCAACTCCTGTGACGTGACGTGACCGTCATCGTCGTACGTGACAACCGACCCGTCAGAGAGCTTGTCGGTCAGCACTCGGCCTCCTGGTCGGGGCGTCGGATGGTGGTCCCCCACCGAGGCTAGGAGCGGGCATGGGAGCGGTCGAAATCCTCCGTTCAGGGACGTGCGGGAGATCTCTCGGGAAATCCGACCGTCCGTGAACCGGTGGCGCGGGCGACACGTTCTAGGAGCCGTTCACCCCGGTCTGCCCGGGTTGAGGGCCTGGAGGTACTCGTGTATTCAGTCGCGATCGTCGCTGCACAGCCCATCGCACGCGCCGGCATCGAGAAGCTGGCCTCGGACGACCCGGGGCTGCGGGTGGCGGCGGCAGTTGGCTCTCTGCGGGACCTGTACAACCGCGGCGGGTCGTACGACGTCGTCGCGCTCGACCTGCCGCAGGTCACCGCGTCCACGCTGGACGACGTGGCCAAGCTGACGTCGATCGGTGCGCCGCTGGTGAGCTCGGTGTGGGAGGGTTCCCCGTCGCTGCTGGCGACTATCCGCGCTGGGGCGCGCGGTTGCATCAGCCGGCAGGCGGAGCAGCGGGACGTGCGCGAGGCTATTCGAGTGACCGCTCAGCAGGGCTTCTACCTGTGCCCGCGGATGATCAGCCAGTTCCAGATGGAGCTGAACAGCCGCAGCGACGAGGACCGCAGTGGGCTGGCGCCACGGGAGGTGGAGACGCTGCGCTGGATCGCGTCGGGCTTCACCCACGCGCAGATCGCCACCCGGATGGGCCTGTCGCAGGCCACGGTCAACACCTACGCGAAGCGTATCCGCGCCAAATTGAACGTGAGCAACAAGGCCGAGCTGACCCGGATGGCCATCGAGATGGGCCATCTGTCCCGCACCCGCCGCAACCCCGCCGCCTGACCTCAGAACAGTGAGCGGCCGACCGCGATCAGGTGCTCGAACACGCCCAGCACGCCCAGCGTCAGCGGCGCGATGGCGAGCCCGGTGACGACGCCGACGACCTCGGCCCGGCTGCGTTTGCGCGGGGCCTGCGCCACCGTCGCCGCGTCGATCTGATCATCCTTCGAAGGAATCAGGTAGGCCATGGCCACCCCGACGCCGACGACGAGCAGACCGGCGACGAGCAGCAGTGCCGCGACGAGTACGTCGGCAGCGCCGGCCTGGGTCACGCCGACGATCAGCGCGAACAGCCCGACGAGACCAGCGCCGGCGGTGGCGAGCAGTTCACCGGTGACGGCAGCCTGCCGAGCGCGGGCGAGCAGGGCCGCGCTGACAACGATCGCCGTGGCGACGGAGAAGGCTTCGCCGGAGACCGCGAGCGGGGGCAGGGCGAGAGCGAGGGCCGCGGTCGGCCCGGCCACGACGACGGCCAGGAAGCGGTTCGAGTCCCGTACGAGCTCGTTGGTGGCTTCGGCAGCCGCACTACGCCCACGGGGTCGGCGGACTCCCCAGGACGTCAGCATCGCCGACGTACGACGGGCACCCGCGAGCATGGCGACGGCCACGGCGGCGACGAGAGCCATGGCCTGGTTCCGGTCCGCCTCTAGGCCGAGTAGGAGCAGCGCTACGACGGCCGCCACGAACAACTGGACCTCGACGGCGGCGAGGACGACGCCGGGTACGAGCGCGAGTCCCATCAGGGCGGCCAGGTTCGCGCCGGCGATGGCGCCGATCCAGCGGTAGTCCGGGCCGCCCAGGCCGCCGCCGGCGAGCAGGCCTGCCACGGTCAGGCACGGCAGGGCGCCAAGCACCACGAGGTGAACGAACGTCTCGGGCATGGTGCTGGGCTTCTGTTGCAGACCCCACCCGACTCCGAACAGCGCCAGCGCGACCAGGACCAGGACGACGACCGTGACGGACGGGGCGCTCAGTCCGCTTGCCCTGCCGATAAGGACGGCGGCGGCGGCGAGCCAGGCGAGGCCGAAGGAGAGCACGACCGGGCCTCCGCCCGGCCGAGCGCGGCGCTGCGCGGCCGACTCGTCGGCGACGACCTCGTCGATGTCCTTGACCACGGGCGCCTCGCCGGGTTCCCGGGTGACGTCGCGTAGGTAGAGCACCTGACCGTCGACCACGCCGAGGTCCTGGAGGCTGGCGTCGAGCGGGTACGCCTGTCCGTCCACGCCGGCCAGCGACCAGGCGGCCGGCATCACGTCCGGCTCCGCCTGCCCGCACAGCTCCGCCAGCTGCGGCGCGTACTCCCCGATGGGAGCGGTGGACGGCACGGCGATGTCGACCCGGCGCAGTTGTCCCACGACGGTGATGCGGCTCTGCTCGTTCGCCATTGAAGACGCCTTTCGGGTACGGGTTGTCAGGCGCTCGTGGCGACCTGGATGAGCCGGCGGGGACGGCCCCGCTCGACCAGGACGCCTCGGCCGGGTGGACGCTGGGCTGCACGTTCTTCGCCGAGCACCACCCCTTCGCGGTGGTCGCCGGAGAGGATCAGCCCGCCGGTGCCCATGTCGCGGATGCGGGCGGCGAGCGGATCACCCATGGTGCGGGAGATGCCGGCGACGCGCCGGGCCAGGACGACGTGCAGACCGACCTCGCGGGCCTGCGGTATGAACGCGGCCAGCGGGTTGAGCGGGCCGGACGCGCCGGTGAGGAGGTCGTAGTCGTCGGCGACGACGTACAGCTCGGTGCCCTCCCACCAGTCGCGGGCCTTCAACTGGGCCTGGTTGATGCCCGGCGGGGGTACGCGTTCCTTGAGCTTCTCGACGACCTGCTGCACGTACACCTGCGCGGTGGTGGCGTCGCCCGCGTACGCGCCCAGGTAGTCCTCCGGGACGACGTCGAGCAGGGTGTGCCGGTAGTCGAAGAGGACGACCCGCATGTCGTACGGGGAGGAGCGCTCGGTGAGCCCGGTGAGCCACGTCCTGAGCAGGGTGGTCTTGCCTGACCCGGCGTCGCCGTACACCAGGAAGTGGGGGTTGTCCCCCAGCAGGTCGAGGGTGACCGTTCCCAGACCGTCCTCCGCCAGACCGATGGGAACGGCGTCGCTCGCGGGGTCGACGGCCAGCTCACGCACCTCGACGCGGTGGGGGAGCAGCTTGACCGGGGGCGCCACCCGGCCGGTCCACCCTGCGGTGATCTTTCCGATCGTCTCCTCCTGGGCCTCACGCAGGCCCTCGGCGGTGTCCTGCCCGTCGAGGCGGGGCAGCACGATCTGGAAGTAGGCGCCGGGAGCGCTGAGGCCGCGACCGGCCGTCCCGGACGGCACGCGGGCGGCCATCCGCCGGTTGACCTCGGATTCGGTGGGGTCGTTGAGTCGCAGCTCGGTGCGGGTGCCGATGCTGTCGCGCAGGGCCGGCCGGATGTCGTTCCATCGGCCGGTGGTGAGCACGACGTGCACGCCGGCGCCGAGGCCGCGGGCGGCGATCTCGGTGACGATCTGCTCGGCCCCCTCGAACTCGGCGCGCAGGGCGCCCCAGTTATCGATGAGCAGGAAGATGTCGGCCCCGCGTACTCCGGCGGGCAGTTCACCGGCGGTGCGGCGTTCCCGGAAGTCCCCGATCGAGTCGACGCCCAACTCGCGCAGCAGGCGTTCCCGTTCGACGATCAGTGACCGCATCTCGGCGAGCGTGCGGCTCACCAGTTCGAGGTCGGTGCGTCCGGCGACCGAACCGACGTGCGGCGCCGCCGCGAACGGATGCAGCGTGCCGCCGCCGAAGTCGATGCAGTAGAACTGCGCCTCGTCGGGGGTGTGGGTGAGCATCGTCGACATCATGATCGTGCGCAGCAGGGTGCTCCGGCCGGTACGAGGAGCGCCGACGACGGCGAGGTGACCGTGTGCCCCGCCGAAGTCCATCAGCAGGGTTTCGTGTTCCTGGCGGAGCGGCAGGTCGAGCAGACCCAGCGCGACCGACAGTTGACCGGTCAGCGGCCACATGCGGGCGCTGTACCCCCGGTCCGGCTGGTCGCTGGGGCGGCCGATGAGGTGGTCGAGCGCCAGCGCGGGCGGCAGCGGCGGCAGCCACACCTGGTGGGCGGGCGCGGTCAGCGAACTGAGCCGCTCGACGATGATCTGCAACTCGGTGGGGCCGTTGCGGGTGGTGACCTGGTCCTCGTCGGGTTCCCGCTCGACGACCTCGGACGGCGTGCGGATCCCGAACGGCGCCAACATCGGGCCGTGGCGGCCGGCGGCCGCGTCCCGCTCCTCGGGGCTGACGAACGGTGAGGAGACGTGGGCCACCCGCAGCCGCTGGTAGATCGACTCGTCGACCTTGAGGTATGCGGAGCCCGGGATCGGCGGCAGCTTGTACGCGTCCGGCGTCCCGATCACCGTCCGCGACTCGGCCGCGCTGAAGGTGCGCAGGCAGATCCGGTACGACAGGTGCGAGTCGAGCCCGCGCAGGCGTCCCTCCTCCAGTCGCTGGGTGGCCAGCAGCAGATGCATCCCGAGCGACCGGCCGACCCGCCCGATCTGGACGAAAAGTTCGGTGAAGTCGGGTCGCCCGGCGAGCAGTTCACCGAACTCGTCCACGACGATAAGCAGGTAGGGCAGCGGCTCCAGGGGTCGACCCTGCGGGTCGGTGACACCGCTGGCGCGGCGCATCTGGTACTCGCGGATGGTGTCCACGTTGCCCGCGTCGCGCAGCATGCGCTGGCGTCGCTGCTGCTCGCCCATGAGCGCGGCGAGCACCCGGTCGATCATCGCGGCGTCGTCGGCCAGGTTGGTGATCAGCCCGGCGACGTGTGGCAGTCCGACCAGCGGGGCGAACGCGGCGCCGCCCTTGAAGTCGACGAGCACGAAGCTCAGCAACTCCGGCGAGTGGGTCAGCGCAAGGCCCATGGTCAGGGTGCGCAGCAGCTCGCTCTTGCCGGAGCCGGTCGCGCCCACGATGAGGCCGTGCGGTCCGGATCCGCCCTGCGCCGATTCCTTAACGTCGAGCACGACGGTCCGACCGTCGCCATCGGTGCCGATCGGCGCCCGCAGCATCCGGGGGTCTCCCGGGGCGACCCAGCGGCCGGTCAGGTCCGCGCTCACCGGATCGGCGCCGAGCACCATCTCGGTCAGCGACCTGGTCCGGGTCAGCACCTGCTCGCGCTCGTCGGAGAGCCGCAGCGGTGCGAGCGCTCGGGCGATCAGTTCGGCGAACTCGGGGGTCACCGCGTCCGGCACGCAGTCGACCGCGGGTGTGGTGACCAGCTCGGTGCGACCCTCGACGGCCAGGTGACCGTTGTCGTCGACGCGTACCCGCAGGTCGACCCGGCCGGGCTCGTCGGCGTCCCGGTCCGCCAGGAAGATCAGCGTGAGCCCGGTTTCCGGCCCGGCCGCCAGCAGCAGCGCGTTCATCAGCTCCGAGCGTCCCCACTCGGAGACGGGTGCGAATCCGGTGAACGCGACGATGAGCCGGCGCTGCCGAGGCGCGTTGCCACGCTCGACGGACAGTTGGGACCGGCGCGCGGTCTGGGCCTCGATCCGCTGGGCCAGCTCCTGAGTCAGGTACGGACCCAGCAGCTCCGGGTCGGGCGCGATCAGCGACACGGTGCCCGCCTCACCGCGGGCCTTGGGCTCGAACGTGTGCGGCAGCCACTTGGCCCAGTCCCAGCGGGGGCTGCCGGACGTCTCGATGGCGATGGTGACGTCGTCGGGGGCGTGCAGCACTGCCACCTGGCAGAGCAGAGCGCGCAGCAGCGGTTCGGTGCGGGCGGCGCCACCGACGAGGCTGATCACCCCGGCGTTACCGACGTCGACGACCATCGGCTGACGTTCCACCCGGCCCATCTGGTCGATGAGAGTCCGCGCCGCCTGCGCCGACTCCCAGTCATAGTCGGCCAGCGGGTCCATCTTGGCGTCCATCTGCAGCGGCGTGGCGAGCCGCACCGAACCGCAGCCGAGCCGCGTATACAGGAAGTCGTCATCGTGCTGGCGGCGCTCCCAGATCCGCTGCCGGGTGGTGGCGATCGACCAGAGCCGGGCCGGCTCGGGATTGCCGAATGCCGCCACCGTCCGTTGCGCGGCGGCCACCTGCCGGGCGCGGTCCCGCGACAGTTTGAGGTGGCCCCGGTAGCGCAGCCGCTGTCGGCGCGTGGTCTTTCCGGCCACGCTGCGCTGCTGCATCCGCATGGCGATGACCGCGCCGACGGACGTCACGAAGAAGAGCACGCCGATGATGATCAGCGCGGGTCGCCCGAACGTGACCATGTAGGCGGCCATGCCGACGCTGGACAGCAGCGGCAGGACGAGGCTCCATGCCGTGTTCGACGGGTTCTCGGTGGGCGGCTCGGGCGGGGTGGGCAGGACGACGGTGTCGTTCGGCAGTTCGGGTTGCAGGACCCGCGCCGGGCGGTGGAAGGCGAGTTTGGTCACTCGAGGTCACTCCCGGAAGTCGTCGTCGATGCCGGCAAGATCGTCCGCCTCCAGCGTGCTGAGGTGTTCGTCGGTCGGGTTGATCAACTCGAACACCCGGGCCGCGTGCTGCTCGGTCATCTGCTGGAACACCTTGCGGGCGAACCGCCCGTTGCCGAACCCCTCACCCCGCCCGGTGGCCTCGAAGAAGGACCGCAACGCCGACTGGGCGGCCGGCGACAGTCGATAGTCGTGCTCCCCGGCCTGGGCCTCGACGATCTCGACCAGCTCGTCGGAGGTGTAGTCGTCAAACGTCAACGTCCGCGAGAACCGCGACGACAGGCCCGGGTTGGCGGCGATGAAGTGCCGCATCTGGTCGGGGTAGCCGGCCACGATGACCACCACCTCGGCGCGGTGGTCCTCCATGAGCTTGACCAGCGTGGATATCGCCTCCTGACCGAAGTCGGAACCCTGTCCCTCCGGCACCAACGCGTACGCCTCGTCGATGAAGAGCACGCCGCCGAAGGCACGCCGGAATGCGGCCTCCGTCTTGGGTGCCGTGTGCCCGACGTACTCGCCGACCAGTTGGCCGCGGTCGACCTCAACGAGGTGGCCGCTGGTGAGCATGCCCATGGCCGCCAGCAGTTGGCCGTAGAGGCGGGCGACTGTGGTCTTTCCGGTGCCCGGGTTGCCGGCGAAGATCAGATGGCGGGACATCGGCGGCGGCGACAGCCCGGCCTCGCGCCGCCGCTGGACCATCTGCATCAACTTGACCATGGTCTTGACGTCCTTCTTGACGCCGGTGAGACCGACCAGGGCGGCGAGTTGGGCGAGCAGGCCGTCGAGGTCGGCCTCCGAGGCGACCGGGGTGGCCTTCGCGCCGGACGTCCGGGGACCACCCGCGGGCAGCACCGACACGGACACGGTGGCACGCTCGGCCGAGGTGGATCCCCAGGTGGCGCTGCCGACATCGGTGCTCCAGCAGTCCTGGAAGGTCGCTTTGCCGCCGTCGGCCTGGCTGACGTCCTCGTCGGCGTCGTGCACGTGGCAGCGCAGCAGTGTCGGGTCGGCGCCGCTGCCCACATAGACGGACGGGTAGGCGGTGTGCGACACCTCGGCGTCGATGACGAGACCGTGCGCGTCCGGCCCGAAGTAGAGACCATTCTTCTTGCAGTGACTCATCCGCAGGTCACGGACAACGGGTGCCGCTGCGGCCCAGACGGCCAGCCCACTGCCGCCGACCTCGGTGATCTCGCAGCCCTCCAGCACCGCGCGGGACTCCTCACCGAGGAACACGCCGGCCGCGCCGCAACCGTCCACCCTGGTCCGGATCAGCGTCGGCGCACAGCCCGCCGCGACCTCGATGCCGGTCTGCACGGCCGCGCTGATCCGACAGTCCTCCACCAACGGACGGTGGGGGGTGTCGAGGTGTACGCCGATCGTGCCGCCGGTGACGGTCACGTCGCGCAGCACGGCGTCAGCCGCGCCGTCGACGTGCACCCCATGGTGCGCGGCACCCTCGACGACCCCGCCGCGCATGTGCAACAGAACCCGCTCACCGGCCCGGACACCGATCTCCGGCGTACCCGCCACCACGCAGTCGACGAGCGTGGCCTCGGTCGCGCCAACCAGGTGAACCGCGGTGAGAGCGCTGCCGCGGATCTCACAGTCGCGCAGCAGGACTCGACCGCCCGCCGCGTAGACACCGTTCGCGGCCGAGTCGGTGAGAGCGCCGGAGAAGCCGCGTACCTCGGCCTCGTCGCGGACCGCGAGCGCGGTCTGCCCGGTGTGGGCCACGCGGACGTCGTGCAGGGCGACCCGGCTCTGCCCGGTCGCGAGGATCCCCGCCGACCCGGCCCGCTCCACGTCGGTGTCGTCGACGCGGACCTCGGGAGAACCCTCCAGGAGCAGTCCCGCCGCCTCGGTGCGGCTGATCCGGCAGCGCTGGAGGGTGACTCCACCGTTTCCGGGATCACCGACCTGGGCGCCGGCCAGCATGCCGGGCTTGACCGCCGGCCACCAGGCCGCGTCGAAGGGTGCGCTTCCGGTCACCCGCACACCGTCGGCCGCGATGTCCTGCAACACGCAGTCGGTCAGTCGGGCCGTGGCCCCGTCGGTGATCGCGACGCCGACCGCGCCGATCCGGCCCAGCTCACACCGGTCGAGTACGGCCGTTGCGGTGCCCTCGGCGACCAGTCCGGTGCCGGTGATCGAGTCGAGATGAACGCCCACCAGCTCGCCGCGCGCCGACCCGGTCAGCACGACGCCGTTGCCGTCGACCCGGTCCACCCGCACGTCGACGGCGTTCAGCCGCGCCCCGTCCACCGCCGTCACACCCGCACCGGCGACGTCCTGCACCGTGCACTGTCGCAGCATCGCCGTAGCGCCGCCGGACACCTCGACGGTCCCGCCGCTGACGATGGCCGCCTCCAGGGTCAGCGAGCCGCCGGTCACGCTGATCGCGACCTGGCCGGGCCGGGAACCGGAGACGGTCAGCCCGCGTACGGTCGCCGCACCCCCACGGACGACGAGCGCGGGACCTTCGGTGCCGGTCAGCTCGGCGGTGCCCTCCTCCTCGACGAGAAGGGTGACGGGGCGGTCCAGGACGACCTGTTCGCGGTAGACGCCCGGGGCCACCACGATGACGGTGTCCTCCCGGGCGGCACGAACCGCCGCCCCGATGGTGCGGTGCCGGCCCCAACCCCGGGTGGACACGCGCTCCACCCGGCCCGTCGCCGGGATCGGGGCGAGGGTTTCGGAATCAGGTCTCACAGGCCACCTTCATCTGGGCGAGCGCGATCCGGCTGCCCTTGACCCCGGCGCTTCCGGACAGGTCGAGAGCGATCGCGATCTGGTTCTGGTGCACCGGGAACGTGCCGGCCGGCGCCCAGGTGCCGGCGTGCGCCTTCTGGTCGAAGGTGAAGTTGGCGTACGGAGTTCCGCCTCGCCCGGGCGTCATCGCGTACCGGACCCGGTTGGCCAGGTGGTAGTCGCCTTCGGGTACGTAGACCGACACGGCGCAGGTGTTCATACCCTTCGGCGGCGCGAACCACCAGGTCACCGACTCGGCGCCGGTCTTCGTCTGCTTCGTCGCCGGCGGCGGCACCGTCGCGTACGTGCCGTGGCAGTTGTCGCCGTTCCACCCGCCGGTGCCGACGGTCCGCCACTCGGCGGTGCGTCCGGCCGCCTCGAATCCGTGATCCGGCGCCGCGACGCAGTCCCAGCCGGCCACCATGCTCCAGGTGGTGGGTGCACCCGAGGCGAGCACTCCGTTGGGCGGGGCGGCCTGGGCCGGAGGCTTGTCGGGTAGCGGCTTGACCAGGCTCCAGAAGATGCCGACCACCAAAGCGCCCACGCACACCAGGGCGGACACGGTGACCAGCGTGGGCCAGCGCACGGTGAGCCGCTCGCTGGCCGGGCGGTCACCGGCGTGCTCCACGTAGGCGCGGACGAACTCCTGGCGCCAACTGATCGCGGCTGCCGGCCCCGAACCCTGCGGTTCGGGCATCACCACGGTGGGGGCGCGGGACGGCTCAGCCACGGTCACCTCCAAGATTCCCGTTCACCAGACGGGTGGGCGACCGCCCCGGTTCACGAGTTCGCGGTGAAATTGCGCGTGACCGAGCCCGGCCGGTGAACCGGGTGGCCCAGGAGTTCGTTCTGTTGAGGTCGTCGGCGCGAATACCGGGAGGTCGGATGCAGTTCGGTGTGTACAGCGTGGGTGACCTCACCCCGGACCCGGAGCAGGGGCGGACGGTGAGTGAGCACGAACGGCTGCGAGCCGTAGCCGTCATCGCCGAGCATGCCGAGTCGGCCGGCTTCGACGTGTTCGCCGTCGGCGAGCACCACACCGGGGCGTACGTGACCTCGTCACCTGTGGCGCTGCTCGGATACGTGGCGGCCCGGACGTCGCGGCTGCTGCTGTCCACGGCCACCACCCTGATCACCACGAACGACCCCGTCCGGCTGGCGGAGGACTACGCGACGGTGCAGCACCTGTCCGGCGGGCGGCTCGACGTGATGCTCGGCCGGGGCTCCTCCCGCTCGGCCTACCCCCTGTTCGGCAAGGAGACCGCCGACTCGCACGCCCTCGCGGCCGAGAACTACGCCCTGCTGCGCAAGCTCTGGCGTACCGAAAACGTGCACTGGTCCGGCGCCTTCCGGACCCCGCTGCACGGGCACACCACGCTGCCACGCCCGCTCGACGGCACCCCGCCGTACGTGTGGCACGCGGCCGTCACCAGCGAGGAGACCGCCGAGGAGGCGGCCCGGTACGGCGACGGCTTCTTCGCCAACCACATCTTCTGGCCGACCGAGCACACCCGTCGGCTCATCGCGTACTACCGGGAGCGGAGCGCCGTACACGGCCGGGGCCCCGCGGTGGTCGGACTCGGTGGCCAGGTCTTCGTCCGCCCCCGCTCACAGGACGCGGTCAACGAGTTCCGCCCCTACTTCGACCGGTCGCCCGTCTACGGCGGGGGCCCGTCGCTGGAGGAGTACACCGCGACGACCCCGCTCACGGTTGGCAGCCCGCAGCAGATCATCGACCGGGTGCTCGGCTTCCGCGAGTACGCCGGCGACTACCAGCGCCAACTGTTCGTCATCGACCACGCCGGGCTGCCGCTGCGGGTCGTCCGCGAGCAGCTCGACATCCTCGGCGAGGAGGTGCTACCCGTCCTGCGACGTGAGGCACCCGCGCTCACGCGGACGTGATCACTCTCGCGGGGGGACATTCGCGGTGACGACCGCGCCGCCACCGGCACGGGCCACGGTGAACGACGCCACCGAGTCGAGCGGCACCGCCAGGTGACCGCTGACGTTCTGCGTCTTATCGTCGGCCTCCCAGCTCAGTACCCGCCACACGCGGCCGTCGGACGAGGCCGCCATCAGGCGATAGCCGATGCCCTTCTTCAGTCCGTCGACGGCGGCCTTGACGCCCACCCCGTCACCCTGCGCGGTGGCCACCACGGACAGCGAGGCACCAGTGGCCGAGTCGGCCGCTACGGCGGTCACGGTCACCGCGAGCGGCGGTGCGACCCGATCGACGTGCTGTACCAGTGCCCCGATGGCCAGACCGGCCACCGCCAGCGCGGTCGTGAGCATCAGCCCGGCGCGGACCATCGCACCACGTCGACGCCGAGTCGGTACGGTGCGGCGCTCGGCCTGGGCCTCCCCGCCGGGGCGGCGGTGGTCATTCCGTACCACCGCCGGGGCGGTGGAGACGGCCGCAACCGGAAGCCCTTGGGTCCGAAGCGGTCCGGCTGGTCTGCGACCCGGCTCCTCCCGATTGGCTGGCCGGGTCCGGCGCGGGTGCTCATCGGTCGGAACGATCGGCTCGGAGGCCAGCGCCTCGGACGACCGTCGGGGCGGACCGGCCACGACCGACACGTTCGCGGCCGGCCGTGGCACGACGCGAGGCACCGGTGCCGGTGCGGCCGCGGCCGGGGCCGGCGAGGACTGGGCTGGGGTGGCCGCCGGGGGTGGAACCGCTGGCGGAGGCGTAACGGCCTGCTGTCCAACGGGCTTCGCCACGTCGGGAGCGGACGACGGCACAGCCGAGGCGGGCGGCCCGGACGACGGCAGCCCGGACGGCGGCGCGACCGGCAGCGGGGACGGCGGCCGAGCAGCCGGGGAGGCCACCGGTGGGACGAGTGGCGACGGCGAGGTGGTGCGTGCCGGCGCGGGCGGTGACGTGGTGAGCGGGCGTGCGACCAGCGGCCGGGTGACCGGTGGCGGGGTCGCCGGTTCGAGCGGCTGCGGCGCCCCCGGCGCACGGGTGTCGGAACTGAGAGCTTCGGACCTGGCGACTTCGGGCTTGGCGACTTCGGGCTTGGCGGCCCTGGACGCCACGGGTCCGCCCCGATCCCGACGTTGACGCCGCAGACCCGGAGTGGGCTCCGGCTCCGGTTGGTGGGCGAGGAACTCGACGAACCGCGCCGGGGGTGGGCCGGCGCGGTTCAGTGCGCCGAAGTTGTCGAGCAACTCCTCCCGATCCTTCTCGGGCAGCAGTGCCAGCACCGCGATCGTCTCGATCACGGCCTCGGCCGCGCCCCGGCAGTCGGTGCAGTCGCCGAGGTGCGCCGCCACCAGCCGCCCCTCCACCCGGTCGAGCGCGTCGAGGTAGTACAGGGTGAGCAGTTCGGTGACGTGCGGGTCGCCGGCTCCGCCGCTCATCGGCCACCGGGCCGGGTAGACGGGTCGCCATCCTCGCCGCTGGAGGCTGCTTCGCCTGGCAAGCCGAGCATGGCCAACGCCGCGACCGTCTCGACGATCTCGTCGGCGAGGGCCCGGCAGCCCGCGCACACCTGAAGGTGGCGGTGGATCAGCTCACTCTGACCAGGGTCGAGCGCACCCAGGTAGTGGAGGACGATTTGCTCCTCCTCGATGTGGGCGCCCCACACGCTGTCCGCCCCTCTTCTCCGCCCAGCTTCCCGTCTCAGGAACCGAGCAGCCGCCGCCTCTGGTCCTGCGGTGCCGTCAGCTTGCCCGACCGGTTGACCGGCACTCCGTTCCAGGTGGAGTTCCTGCCGGACGGGGCCTGATCCGCCCCATCGATCCCCACGACCTTGCCAGAGCTCCGGTTGGCGATCCATACCGTGCCGCCACCGACGTCCCTGAGCTTCCACTGCCGACCCGGACGCGCAGCGAACAGTCGTAGCGGGGCGGCCTCGGCGCGCGAGAACTTCAGCCCGTCGTACGCGTTCGTGACGTAGCCGGGCCGCGGGGACGATGCGCTCTTCCACAACTTGTCCTTGGAACTCACGGAGAGCCCCAAGGCACCCATCTCGGCATGTCCGCGTCTGGTCGCCAGGAGGCGGTGCCACACGCGCCGCAGCTTCGCACGCTTCTTCATGATCCACTCTATGCGGCTAGAACGTCCGGGAGGAGTCTGCGCTCACCAGACGGCGCGGCGACGGTGCCGGTTCACGGTTCGTCGGACATTAATCCTTTCGTTGGAGGCCGAAACACGAATCCTCGGGCGATAAGCGCCTCACGGAGCGCCTTGAGCCCGTAGAAGCTCCGCGACTTCACGGTGCCCGGCGGGACGGCCAGCAGTTCGGCGACCTCGGCCACGGACCGTTCCTGGAAGTACACCTCGACGAGGGTGACCCGCAGCCGCTCCGGAAGAGAGTTGAGGGCCGCCCGCACCTCCTGCGCGTCGATCATCTGCTCGAAAGCGTCACCCGCGCCCGCGTACGTGTCGATGAACTCGTCGGAACGCTCGTCGGGGCGAACGTTCGCGGCGCGAAGCTGGTCGATGAGGATGCGCTTGGCCACGGTGAGGAGCCAACCCCGACTCCAGCGCCCGTCCGCGTTGCGGGCACCTGGGTGCCGCCACGCTCTCAGCAGCACCTCTTGGACGATGTCCTGGGCGCGGTGGACGTCGCCGCGCGTCAGCCGGGTCAGGAAGCTGAGCAACACCGGTCCGTGGACCTGCTCCAGGTGTCGCAGTGCTTCCTCGTCGCTCTCATCGGTTGCGGCCGTCGCCTGGTACGGGACGATCTGAGCGGCCTCGGGTTCGTCCGGGCCACGAAGACCTGAGGACATATGTGGCACCCGGCCACCATGCCAGTGGCCACCACAAGTGTCATGACGTTGTTGCACACGTTCGGACGTCCCTGAAAGGGGACGTCCGAAGGGTCCCGACGGGGACGTCCGATCCCTGGATCAGCCCCGGGCCGGACTGGGTTCGGTGAAGGAGTCCTCATCCTGGGCGCGGTCTTCACGCAGCAGCCGCCGCACACGCAGGACCAGCATCACGGCCGCGGCCAGCGCCAGAAGGATCACGACCACCAGCAGAGCCGTACGACCGTCGGTCATCCCACCGCCGCTCGCCGGTGTGCCGCCGACGTTGGCCTTGGTGACCTCCTCTGGCAGCCGTGTGGTCACCGACGCCGCCAGGTCGATCAGGCCGTAGCCGTACCGGGCGTCGGGCACCTTGCCATTGCCCATTTTCTGCGCGGTCGCCTCGATTCGGTGGGCCACCTGCTGCGCCGTCAGATCCGGGTACGCGGCGCGCACCAGCGCCGCGGCGCCGGCCACGAACGCCACCGCGTACTGGGTGCCCGAACGCGCCGACGAGCCGGTGCCGGTGATGCCGAGTTCGGTGATGTTGACACCGGGCGCCACGACGTCGATACCGCCGAGGTGGTAATCCGCCGCCCACTGCCCGTCCATGCCGATGCCGCCGACCCGCAGCAGACCCGGGGCCGTCTTGGCGTTCTGCGCCACCGCCACCGAGGCCAGCGAGGAGCACGCCACCACGACGACGTCCTTGCCCACCGCGCCGTTGATCGCCGCGATGACGCCGGAGTCGTTGGTGTCCACGTGTGACCCGAGCGCGATCACCGTCGCGCCTGCCTCGGCCGCCGCGGTGATCGCCGACGCGCTGTCCTCGGCGCGGGCCTTGCCGGCGGCGTCGGTGATCCGGACCGGCATGACCGTGGCCTCGGGAGCGATACCGCTCGACCCCTGGTCCTGGCTCACGATGAGTCCGGCCATCCCCGTACCGGTCCCC
The DNA here is from genome assembly GCF_042869175.1 of Micromonospora sp. NPDC007208. Lineage (NCBI taxonomy): Bacteria > Bacillati > Actinomycetota > Actinomycetes > Micromonosporales > Micromonosporaceae > Micromonospora > Micromonospora sp. NPDC007208. The sequence continues at coordinate 76,239 of NZ_JBIAFG010000010.1, forward strand.
AGGCAGTCGGTGTCGCCCCGGCCCGATCCGGCGATGATGTCCATCCCCTCCGAGACGTGGCCGGCCAACTGCGGCAGACTGCCGTCGACGCCGGAGTCGACCACGGCGACCAGTTGACCGTTGCCCTTGCTCGTGGGCCACGCCTGGTCCGGTGCGAGTCGAAGGGTGGCCCAGTTCGACTTGGAGGAGGACGTCGAGGCGGTCGCGCACTGGCCCGGCTTCGGTTTCGTACCCGGCGTGGGGGTCTGGCCGGGCTTCGTGGTCGAACCGGGCGATGTCGTGCCCTTGCCGGGCTTCGTCGTGCCGGGGGACGGCGACGACGACGGCCTCGGCGCGGGCGACGGCACCGTCGTGGGTGACTTGTCCCCGAGCACACCATGCTGCACACCGGCACCGACCGCGTCCCACGGCAGGATCAGCATCCAACCCGGGTTCAGCTTCGCCGGATCCGTGAGGGCCTGGCCGTCGGGCTGCTTCCGGCCGGTGTTCAGATTGAAGATCTCCGACGATCGGGAGCCGCTGCCCAGGAACCGGTCGGCGATCTCGGTGAGGTTCTCCGGTTTCCCGGCGTACGACGTGGTCACCGTGTAGTATTTCACGTTCTCGTCGGCGGCCGACGCCGCCTGAGCGGTGAGCCCGAGCAGCGCCAGAACCGTCGCGACGACCAAGCCGACGCGTCCGACCGAGCGGGTGTTGCAGGACATGGAATCACCTTCGTCGTCGCCGCCGGCATCTCCGCGCGGCCGTCCGGCCGGCACGCCGGTCGGCCACGCCAGCCAGACGGGGCGGGCTATCCGCCGGTTCACGATCCCGGCGGATTTTCTCGACGACGTCGCGGAAGCGTGAACCGGCGTCCGTGTCGGGCCGTTTCCTCGTCGACCCATACCACCGTGGCGTGAAGGTGTGTAGCAGTGACTCCGTTCAGCCGAAGTCCTCGACCCAACCGATGGCAGTTGTCCCGACTGGGCCGCCGACCCGCGGCGATCGCCGGGTTGAGTGTCCTTACCCTCATGGCTGGTGTTCTGCCGATGGCGGGTGATGGTCCCGCAGCGGTGGCCGCGGAGGCGGTGGCCGGCAAGCCGGTGCCGCCCGCGCTGTCCGAGACGATCGTCGCGGCGTCGCTGTCGTGCCCGACGTTGAACCCATCCCGTCTGGCCGCCCAGATCATGATGGCGTCGGGCTTCAACAGAGGTGACAGTCGGGGCGTCGCCGGCCTCAACGACGACGACTGGAAGCTCTGGCGTCCGGCCATGAACGCGAACCGGGCGGACAGCGAGGCCAACATCTACGCCCTGGCCCATCACACCTGCGACACGGTGGGCCGCTTGCGGGCCGCCGGGCTCACCGGCGACCTGTGGCCGCTGGCCATGGCGGCCGACAAGAGCGGATTTACGGCCGTCACCAAGGCCAAGGGCATTCCGGACGCCGCCCGGGTCCACGTCAACCGCCTTGAGGCGTACGCGCGTTGGTACGCCAACCAGCAGCCGTTCCGCATCGACGCCAAGGGCGCGCAGTCCTCGCCGTCGGCTCCGATCCCCGTGCCGGGCGCCTACGTCGCCGCGATCCGCAAGGCCGGCTCGATCTGCCCGGCCGTCACCCCGCCACTCGTGGCGGCGCAGCTGATGGCGGCGTCGAAGTTCGACGCCAACCTGCGGTCGCCGGAGGGTAACCAGGGCATCGCCCAGTTCAGCCCGGAGCTGTGGAACCAGTACCGTGCGACGGCGTCCGCCTCGGTGTGGAACCCCGACGACGCCATCCCGGCGCTCGGCATGGCCATGTGCGACCTGGACGCACAGCTGACCGACCTGAACGGCGACGAACCGTTCCGGCTCGCTCTCGCCGCCTTCCAGTGGGGCGACATGACGGTCCGCGCGGCCGGTGGGGTGCCCAGGGCAAACGTTCCCCAGCTCGCCGACACGACGCCGCGCTACGTCTCCGCGTACGAAAAGGACACCCGGCTGACCGGCGGCCCGGCCACGCCCGGCAGTTCGCCGACGCCCGCGAGCCCGAGCCCGACGCCGACGCCGACGGGTGGCAGTCCCGCCGCCGTTCCCCCGGCCGGCGGCGGATCCCAGGGCCAGGGTCCGTCCACCACCTCGCCGAGCCCGGCCGTCGCCCCACCGGCGACCATCTCCGGGCTCCGGGTGGGTCAGAAGTACAAGCTGCTCAACGACCGAACCAACTCGGTGGCGGAGCTGCCGGAGTGGGATGCCAACAAGAGCGTTGGCGCCCATGTCCAGCTGTGGCTGAAGAGGGACCAGGCCGACCAGTACTGGACGGTGACGGTCGCCCCGGCCGCCGGCTACATCGTCTTCGTGAACGCCTTCAGCGGTCACGCGCTGGGCCTCGAATCCGGCGGAACGTGGAACGGCGCGAAGATCCACCAGGTGAAGCTGAACCCATCGGACCCGTCGCAGCAGTGGTATCTGCAGGCCGCCGGCGGGGGCAAGTGGTACGTCCGCAATCACGCGACCGGCAAGACGCTGGACATTCTCGGTGACGATTTGGGGCCGGTCTCGGACGGCACCTGGAACGGCAAGTGGGTCGAGCAGTGGGACATCATCCCCGGCCAGCGCGACCAACTGTGGAGCTTCATACCGTGACGACGCAGCGCGGCTCCGGTCCTTCACGGACCGGGGCCGCGCAGCACCGGAGGCGACGAATATCGGATGCGTACCCACCGGGCCTGCCTGTCTACGTGGGCCAGGATCAGGTCTTGAACCGCTACCGGTGGTGGGCCGAAGGCGCCAAGCAGATGGTTCGGGGCCCGGACGCCACCCGCCCGGGCCCCGACGTTCGAACTACTTCCTTCTTCGCGGGACAGGACCGCTGGGTGTGGCGCTACTGGCCCGTGACCGGGTACCAGGTGGTCGGGTCCGCAACGGTCGCGAACCTGAGCCCCTCGGCGATCGCGAGGATCTCGGCACTGGACAGTGTCTCGGACCGGTCCAGCACCTCGACGTAGTAGCTGTCGTCGATTCTCAGGTCACAGGAGTGATAGCCGACGGGGCACGGCGTCGCGGTGGGGTGCCGCAGCGGTCCCGACGTCTCGTTTGGCGCGACCGAGACGCGGATGGAGGGCACCTTTTCGAAGTCGATCGGCGACGTCAACGAGTCGAAGCTGGTCTCCACGGGGACGTACTGTGCGGTGGAGACCGAACTGTCACCCGGGATCGAACTGCCGGTCGTGACGCTGCCCAGCCGCCAGCCCGCCCGCAGTTTGGTCACCTGGTAGGGCAGCTTGGCCACGGTCTCGCCGGCGGTGGTCGTGAACTTCTCGGCGAACTGTCGTTGAAGTTGCGCGGACACTCCCCGCTCACCGAGGCCCTCCGACTCGATCGTCGCCCAGGCACCGGGGGCGTACTGCCAGGCGAGGGCGGGCATCTGCTCCGGCCTGCTGCTGACCTTCTGCTTGTCGCGGTCGATAGCCTCCACCATCAAGACCCGCTCCAGGGTCGTCTCGAGCCCTTCCCGTCCCCCCACGCTGATCGGGGTGCCGGAACGGAAGCGGTCCGGCCGAAACACGCCGGGCCGATAGACCGTCAGCGTACCGGCGACCGCGTTGGTCGGCTGGCCACCGCCGACGTCGAGTGCGGTTCGCTGGATTGGCGCCCGCTGGTACCCGGGAGTTACCTCGGTCGGGTCTCCCACCCGGTAGTCACCGATTTGATAGCCGGCGAAGGTGAGCGCGAAGCTCGCCGTTGCCGGCCGGTGCTCCGCAGTGCTGGCCAGGCCGGCCGACCCGTACGTGGCGGGGGCATCCATGGGCGTCGGCGCGGTGGTCGCGAAGACCGCCGCTCCGGCGACCACCGCCAGCCCCGCAGCCGAGCCGAGGCTCTGGGCGGTCCGACGCCAGCGCGCCCGGCGACGTCCGGATGCCACGATGTCGTCGACGGTCAGCCGCGATGGCGGTGATCCGGCCTTCGCGACTTCCAGCACCTGACGTACTTCATTCATGTTCTTCTCCTCTGAAGCCACTATCGAACACTGACTTTTTGTTTTGCGCCGTGCTTGTCCTGCGCTGCCAGCGCGGCGCGTAGGGCCGACAGACCGCGCGCGGTCTGGCTCTTGACGGTGCCGGTACTGCGGCCAAGGATCTCGGCGGTTTCCTGGACGCTGAGTTCCTCGTAGTAGCGGAGGACCAGCACGGCACGCTGCCCGCGGGGCACCTGCATCAGCGCCGCCCGAACCCGTAACTTTTCGTCGACAGAGTCAGCACGATCGGGTACGGGAAGATCCGGGAGGACATGACTGGCAACCCGCTCACGCCGCCACGGGCGTCGGGTCTCGTCGATCACGGCGTGGATGACGATGCGACTGGCATAGGCGTACGGATTTGTGGTCTTTGTCCAGCGAACGTACAGCTTGGACAGGGCCGTCGACACCGCATCTTCCGCTGTCTGCCAATTTCCGCAGGTTAGATACGCCAGGCCACGCAACGAATCCATGCGGGCGACGACAAACTCCGCGAACTCGGTCTCGTCGATCTGTTTCACCCGTCTCGACTCCTTTCGACAGGTTCAAGACGGTGGGACGGCTCGCGTGGGTTGCATGGGTCGCACGATTCGCACAAAAATTCCGCGTCGCGAAGAGAACCGCGCATCTTGCGTGCCGGTCCGATCTCGGCCTGACTCGCGTACGGGGAAGGGGTGGCCCGGCAAGCCGGGCCACCCCTTGATGGCCGGGCCGTCCAACCGCTGTTGGTCGGCCCGCTCGTCGGCTAGCTGTCGGCTGTCGCCAGCTTGTAGGCCCGGACGATGGTCTGGGTGACGGTGGTGCCGTCCAGGGCGGTGACGGTTGCGCGCAGGGATGCGTAGCCGGCCTGGTTGGGGTGTTGGACCTCGGCGGTCCAGGCGTTACCGGCGGTTCGTACCGTGGCGGGTTGCCAGGTCTTTCCGTCGTTGTAGGAGATGTCGACGGTCAGTCGGTTGCCGATTGCCGCCGGTGCGCCGGGTTGGCGTTGCACCGTGAAGGGAATCCGGTACGTGACGCCGGCAGGTGCCGTCTGGTCGAGGCTCAGGTCTGGCGCGTACCGGACCACGGACAGGGGTAGTTGTGCGCGGCCCTCGGCGACGTGTCCGGAGCGGAAGGTCCAGACGGCGTTGACTCGGGTGGAGAGGTCGCTGATGCTGCGCTCTTCGGCCAGTTCGAGGCGGTAGTCGGCGGGCTCCGGTGGCACGGTGAACTCGCCCCAGCCGGATTCTTCGGTTTGGCCGACCAGTTGGCCGTTGCGGTAGAGCTTGGTGCTCGCGGAGTCGACGGAAGTACCGCCGTAGTGTCCCGCCTGGTCGCTGTAGGTAGGAATGACCACCAATATCTTGTCGCCGCTGCGGCTGACCGCCCCTTCCGGCTGGTCCGCCGCGAGGGTGGGGCCGAACGGGCCGACGTTCCACCGCTCACGGTAGGTCTGGCCCGTCTGGTAGGTGCGTAGCGAACCCGCCAGGCTCGCGCCCCCGGACTCGCTGGGCGGTCCCCAGGAAATGTAGGGGTTCCACTCGACCCCGGCGCTGTAGTACTCGGTTCGCGTCCCTGGCGACGGGAGTCGAATGGACATGTAGGAGCCGATCCCGGGCACCAGATTGTTCGCGGTGACCGATCGCTCGGCGACCATTCCGGCGGGAACGGCACCGAACTCCTGCTCGACCTTGGCCAACTCCTCGTTACGGTAGTGCCGCTCGTATCCGGACGGCAGCCGTCCGGAGACGGTCTCCGCCACCGCGTACAGGTAGGGGCTGCGGCTGAGGTCCCCGTCCGGTCCCGGCTCTGCCCACTGGCTCTGCACGTAGCTGCTGAACTCACTCGCCGGCAGCGGGTCCCCGACGAACAACGTCCGCAACCCGACAAAGCTGTCGGCGAAGACACCTAGCACGACTGGCGGCCCCGACGCCCGATTGTGTTGGTAGGCCACCTCGGCGAACGTCGTAGCGGCATTGGGTTCCGGGACAGTCGCCGTCACCGGTTTGGCGTCCCGGGCGTCCAGCGTCAGGACGGTGTCCTTGGTGAGATCCAGCCTGGGATGGACGATCGCCGCGACATCCGGAAACTCGACGCCATCACGCGGAGTGAAGATCGCCATCATGAGGTGGTAGACGCCCCGCGGCAACCGTACGGCCGGACGACCGTCTTCCGACCAGAAGGCATAATCCTCGCGGGAGTTCATGCTGAAGGCGGAGGAAGAGTAGTTCCCGGTGAGGGAGCCGTCGCTGTCGATGACGGAGGCCGAGAGGTTGTAGCTCTCCGCCTCCCGATTAACAGCGACTGGAGTGACAATCTGGGTGTTTCCAGCGGTGGCGATCAGTTGGCCGGAGTAGAGACCGTCCGCGGCCGAGATGCTGGTGTCGCTCGTCACGATCAGCTGCGCCTGGCCGCCGGCCGGCACCGTCACTCGATCCGTAGCGGGGCGGAACATGCGCGCCGGCGCCGGGGTCTTGTCGGGGCCGAGCACGTTCACGGCCACGGACAGGATGATGTTCGTGGTTCCGCTGTTGCGGTAGGTGACGGTCCGCTGGATCGGCTGGTCATCGCCGTGGGGCCAGAGCGTCTGCCCGTAGGAGAGGCTGGCCGGCTCCGCGGTGACCGACGAGACGATCGCCCGGGACAGGTCGACGCGACCCGCTCCCTGCTCGTAGGCCGTCAGCTCGGGGTTCGGCTTCGCCGATCCCATCAGCGTTCCCTTGAGCTGGCCCGCGGCCCAGTCGGGGTGCTGCTGGGCGATCAACGCTGCGGCTCCGGCGACGTGCGGGGTGGCCATCGACGTTCCGTTCATGGACACATATGCGTTGCCCGCTGCCACGGTCCCACCGGCGCGTGCGGCGACGATGTTGACGCCGGGCGCGGTGATGTCCGGCTTGAGCCCGTCGTCACCGACACGGGGGCCGCGGCTGGAGAAGCCAGCCAGGTTATCCGAGTCGTCGACCGCCCCCACCGTCAGGGCGGCGTCGGCGCTGCCCGGAGAACCCACGGAGGTGGCACCGGGGCCCGAGTTGCCGGCGGCGATGACGAACAGCGTCCCGTAGCTGGCGGTGAGGGTGTTGACCGCCGCTTCCATCGGGTCGATCCCCGGCGAGTCGCTTCCGCCGAGGCTCATGTTGACCACGTCGGCGTGCTTCTCGGCCGCCGCCCATTCCATCCCGGCGATGATCGTCGACTCCGGGCAGCCGAAGTCGGCGCAGACCTTTCCGGACAGGAGGGTGGCGTCGGGCGCCACGCCCCGGTTCAGCCCGCCGGAGGCCGCCCCGCTACCCGCGATGGTCGAGGCCACGTGAGTGCCATGCCCCACCGGGTCACCGTCGCCCGTGCCGATGAGGTCGTTGGTCTCGGTCACCTTGCCGACCAGGTCGGGGTGGGCGGTGTCGATACCGGTATCGAGAACGGCCACCGTCACCCCCTTGCCGGTGTAGCCGGCCTGCCACGCCGCCGGCGCACCGATCTGCGGCACACTGTGATCCAGCAGCACCTGGCGTACCCCGTCCAGCCAGATCTGGCCAATACCGGCCTGCTGCCGTACCGCACCCCAGACGTCGGCCGCCCGGTCCTTCCGCACCGAAACCGCCGCGCCGTTGACCACCGGCAATTCCCGGTTGGCCCGCGCGCCCGATCCCAGCAGCGATGCGCTGGCCCGCCGAGCGCCGGCGGGCGCGGTCACGATGACCGGCACACTGTCCCGTGCGCGGTCGTGGTAGCCGGCGTCGACCAACCCAGTGACATCGAAGAGCCGCCGATCCACCTTTCCGGACCGCACCAGCGACTGCGCGTCCTGCGGAACGACATACAGCGCCTCACCCTCACGAGTGATGAAGAACCGCATACCCCGACGCCCCGCACCCGGCCGCACCGAAACGCCAGCGCCGTCGGCGGACCTGAGCGTGACCCTGTCCCCACTCAACAGGGTGACCGCGAACCCGTCCTTCCCACCCGCAACCGGAACCGCCGCGGACGCCGCGCTAGCGGGTCCGGCGAACCCACACCCGAGACCCACGACCACCGCCCCGGCCAGAAGCCGTCGTGTTAATAACCGAAACCTGTGCAACCCAAGCTCCCCTGGTAGCCGTCATTGACGCGGTGAACATCGACGGCACCTGAGCAATCTTCACATACAACACCCAAAAAGGCGAAGAGGGATGAACCACTCTTTGATCACTATCTACACGGGCCGGGGGCGTACAGCGCGACGTAGCCCCCCTCAAACACCGCTGCCCGGCGCCCCGATGAAGGGCGCCGGGCAGCGGCAATGATTCAAGTCCACGCAAGGCGCCGGACGCTCGGGCCGCACAGTTCGCCGGGACCAGGCTCACACTGATCTGTCTTCGCGGCACGTCGCCGCGCGAGCGGGCAGGGATCTTGCGGGCACTCGCGGAGGTGCTGGGAAGTGCGTGGCCCTGGGGCGGCCCGGTCATAGGCCGAGCAGCGGTCGGGGGCGTTTCGACGTCTGAGTAAGGAGCGACCGCAAGTAGCGCGCGACGGCGAGGCCCGAACCAACGTCGGGCTGTTCGAGTGGGCGACGCGGCGGACCCAAGCTGACTCGCCGTGCGGCCGTAGCAACCGACGCCAGTTGATGTTCGAGGTGGATCCCGGCACACGCCCACCTATGAACATTCACGCGCTGATGGCAGTAGCGGTGTCAAACTTGGAGGATCGGTTTCAGGTGCTTGGCGAGGACTTCCCAGCCGAGCCGCCCATCAAACGGCTATGCAACAGCCCTGCACCGCGCCCCCTTCATCCATTGCTGTAAACAATTGATCCAGTCGTTGGAAACCGTCCATACAGGAGCTATCTGTATCGTTTTTATCAGAGTACAGGGAACGCTCGATGGATCCGGGACTCGCAAGTCCGGGGCATCCGGCTGACCAGTACGGGGAGCGAGCGAACAGCAAGGGAAGTGCGATCTATGATCAATCGAAGGTTCCGCACGGTCGCGGCGGGAGCCGTCTCGGCCGTCGTCGGCACTCTGGTTCTTGTGCCTGGTGTCGCGCAGGCGGCTCCCTAACCCTGCAGCAGTGGCGAGGTCTGCGCCTACCAGAACCTCAATTGGACTGGGAGTGTTGCAAGACTTCCTGAGCTCCTGCCAGGTGGCTCGGGAGCCGTTGGCGACTTCCGCAACCACTACTTCCGTGACGGCACTCCGATCAACGACCAGGTGTCGTCGATCAGGAATTTCACTAATCGCGAGCTGCGGGTCTACGAGCACGCCGATTTTAGAGGCCGTGCCATCGTGGTTCTTCCCGGCCGAAGCGTTAATATGAACTACTGGGTTTTTGAGGATGGCACCTTCGACAATAGGGCGTCGTCCGCCTATTTTGCATCTAGGTAGGCGCCCTGCGATCGGAGCTGTTGAACGAGCGTGGCCCCTGTGTGATCTTTCCGGCTCTGGCGTCGAAGGATTACACAGGGGCCGCGCTCGTCTCGTTGGTCAATTGCGCCGAGGTGGCGACGGGAAGTGCCGCGAGGGCGGCTGCGGCTCAGGAGTGGCTCAGGCTCAGCAATCACTGGCGCCCCAGCTCACCGCCTACCCCGGCAATCTGCACGGCGGCTTCGTTCTCGCCCGGGAGAACGACACCTGGATCGTCGGCGTCAGCGACCGGTTCGGCAGCGTGCCGCCGATCGACGACGGGATGGTGGCGTTCGCGGAGACGCTCATAGCTCTGACGTCACCACCACCATGCGCACCCCGGAACCGATTTCGACGCAGGCCCGGCGACCAGCCTCTGGTCAGTTGGAATCAAGCGGTTGTGCACTGGCCCTACGTAGTCTTTTCGAAGTGTGGGAAGTTGCCGACCGAATTTCGCCGCAGAACGCACCCAAACGTGACGCCCGCCGCTCATTCGCCGACACCCCGTCCGGTCGCGCTGGTCAGTAGCGGGAAGATTTCGCCGGGAAACCGCACCGCTGACCGTTTTCAAATCACCTTCTACGGAGTAGTCGAGCTACGTCATGCCCCCGATCAGAAAGACCAGAACTGCACCGCGTCGAACCGAGCAGTCGTGGTCCCCCAGCCTCGTCGAGACCCCGGGTATCGACAATTTTGACGCCAGCGAGTACGGGAAGCTCCTCGCGTCCTTCACCGTCGACCCCGAGGGCACGATCGCGGTGGCGGAGCTCTCCGACCGGCTGCGCGCATCGGGAATCCTGGAGACGGATCCGCGTGCGGCCGAGGTGTGGGCCCTGCGCTCCACCCCAGGCGTCGAGGCGCAGGCACGGATCGATCTGGCCCGCTTTACCGCGTTGTGCAGGACCGGTGGCGGTGTCATCGAGAAGTCGCTGCGAGGAGACTTCATCATTCCAGACTTCGCCGCACTGCAGATGGAGATCCTCGCGATCTACGAGGGCCTCAGGGGCGTCGACGAGGGCCGGGTTGCCGACTACATTCCGCAGCTTGGCCGGGTCGATCCTGAAAAGTTCGGCATCGCGCTGTGCACCGTCGACGGGCAGCGCTTCGCGGTGGGGGACGCGGAGAGCATGTTCTGCGTCCAGTCGGTCTGCAAGCCCATCAACTACTGCCTCGCGCTGGAACAGCACGGTGCCGAACAGGTCCACCAGCACGTGGGGCGCGAGCCCAGCGGGCGCGGGTTCAACGAGCTGACGCTGAACAACGAGGGACTCCCGCACAACCCGATGATCAATTCCGGGGCGATCATGTGCTGCTCGCTGCTGCGTCCCAGCTGGGAGATGGCCGACCGTTTCGACCACGTCGCCGAGACGTGGCGAAAGCTGGCCGGTGGCGAGGCGGTTGGTTTCAACAATGCCGTCTACCTGTCGGAACGCCGCACTGCGGACCGAAACTTCGCCCTCGGCTACTTCATGCGCGAGCACAATGCCTTTCCGGACGGGACTGACCTCACCGAGACGCTGGAGTTCTACTTCCAGTGCTGCTCCATCGAGGTCGACGCACGGTCGCTGTCGGTCGTGGCCGCCTCGCTGGCCAACGGTGGCGTCAATCCCCTCACCCGGGAGCGGATCTTCTCCGCCGACACCGTACGCAAGTGCCTGTCCCTGATGTCGTCGTGCGGGATGTACGACTACTCCGGGGAGTTCGCCTTCACGATCGGTCTGCCGGCGAAGAGCGGCGTCTCCGGCGGACTCATGATCGTGGTCCCCGGCGTGATGGGCATCTGCGTCTGGTCGCCCCGCCTCGACGCGATGGGCAACTCCGTCCGGGGGGTCACCTTCTGCAAGGAACTCGTCAACCGGTTCAACTTCCACGTCTACGACTCGTTGGCCACCGGCGAGGACTCCGGCAAACGCGACCCGCGGCGCGGGAGGAACGAGGAGGAGGTGGCGTCGACCACGCGGTTGCTGTGGGCCGCAAGCCACGGTGATCTGGAGTACGTCCGGCTCGCACTGGCGGCGGGAAAGAATCCCAACTCCGCCGACTACGACCGCCGAACCGCGCTGCACCTGGCCGCTTCCGAGGGAAACCTCGACGTGGTCCGGTACCTCCTGGACCGCGGGGCGGATCCAACTCTGCAGGACCGCTGGGGAGGCACCCCGCTCTCCGACGCCGAGCGAGGAGCACACGACCGGGTTGTCACTCTGCTCACGTCGGCGCTGAGCGTCGAGAGTCCGGCAACAGACACCCACCTCGTGCGAACGGGCGCGCCGCTCGCGGCGGTCTGAGCCGTCCGTTCGTCCGATCACGATTTCGAGGGCCATCCGGCCCGCTCACAGGAGAAAGAGACACATGGCGTACAAGGCTGAATACATCTGGATCGACGGCACCGAGCCGACCGCGAAGCTGCGGTCGAAGACGAAGATCATCGCCGACGGCGCCGAGCCGGGCACGTGGGGCTTCGACGGCTCCAGCACCAACCAGGCCGAGGGCCGCAGCTCCGACCGGGTCCTCGAGCCGGTCGCCACCTACGCCGACCCGATCCGTGGCGGCGCGCACCTGCTGGTGCTGTGCGAGGTGTTCAACATCGACGGCACCCCGCACGAGTCGAACACACGGGCCCGGCTGCGACCGGTGGCCGAGCGGTTCGCGGCCCAGCAGCCGCTGTTCGGCATCGAGCAGGAGTACACGTTCTTCAAGGGCTCCCGCCCGCTGGGCTTCCCCGACGGCGGCTACCCGGCCCCGCAGGGTGGCTACTACTGCGGCGTCGGCGCGGACGAGATCTATGGCCGCGCCGTGGTCGAGAAGCACCTGGACAACTGCCTGGCCGCGGGCCTGACCATCTCCGGCATCAACGCCGAGGTCATGCCCGGCCAGTGGGAGTTCCAGGTCGGCCCGCTGTCGCCGCTGGAGGTCTCCGACCAGCTCTGGATCGCCCGCTGGCTCCTGCACCGCACGGCGGAGGACTTCGGCATTTCCGCCACCCTGGAGCCCAAGCCCGCCCGGGGTGACTGGAACGGCGCCGGCGCCCACACCAACTTCTCCACCAGCGCCATGCGAGAGAACTACGCGGCGATCATCGAGGCCTGCGAGGCCCTCGGCCGGGGCGACAAGCCCCTGGAGCACATCCGCAACTACGGCGCCGGCGTCGAGGCCCGCCTGACCGGTGCCCACGAGACGGCGCCCTGGAGTGCGTACAGCTACGGCGTCTCCGACCGTGGCGCCTCCGTCCGCATCCCCTGGCAGGTGGAAATCGACAAGAAGGGTTACATCGAGGACCGCCGACCCAACGCCAACGTCGACCCATACACCGTCACCCGGCTCATCGTCGACACCTGCTGCACCGCCCTGGGTGCCGCCGACCTCGTCTGAGGCGCGCCTCCACTGTCACGTACGAAATCAAAAAGACGCCGCTGTGGTGCGGCAGTAACCAAGACATGGAGTACACCTCGATGCCAGAAGCCTTCGACGCGGGGGACACCGCATTCGTACTGATCAGCGCTGCGCTGGTCATGCTGATGACCCCGGGACTGGCGTTCTTCTACGGCGGCATGGTCCGCGTGAAGAGCGTCCTCAATATGTTGCTGATGAGCTTCATCAGCCTGGGCATCGTCAGCGTGCTCTGGGTGACCTACGGATACTCGCTCGCTTTTGGCGAGGACGTCGGTGGGCGTGGGCTCATCGGTGACCTGTCCAACATCGGTATGAGCGGGATCTCGGACACCACCCTGACCGGCAGCGTTCCGGTGCTTGCCTTCGCTGTCTTCCAGATGATGTTCGCCGTCATCACGCCCGCGCTGATCAGCGGAGCGATCGCTGACCGCGCCAAGTTCGGCGCGTGGATGCTGTTCGTCGCCCTCTGGGTGACCGTGGTCTACTTCCCGGTGGCCCACTGGGTATGGCAGGCCGACGGCTGGATCTTCAAGCTCGGTGTCAAGGACTTCGCTGGCGGCACGGCAGTCCACATCAACGCGGGCATGGCCGCCCTCGGTGCGCTACTGGTCCTCGGCAACCGGGTCGGCTTCAAGCGGGAGTCGATGCGGGCACACAGCCTGCCCCTCGTGATGCTCGGCTCGGGCCTGCTCTGGTTCGGATGGTTCGGGTTCAACGCCGGATCGGCCCTCGCCGCGAACGGCACCGCCAGCGTCGCCTTCCTCAACACGCAGGTGGCTGCCGGTGCCGGCATGATCGGCTGGCTCGTCTGGGAGCGGGTCCGCAAGGAGGGCTTCACCTCGCTGGGCGCTGCCTCGGGAGCGGTCGCCGGCCTGGTGGCCATCACCCCGGCCTGCGCGGCCGTGAACACGTGGGGCGCGATAGCCATTGGCATCATCGCTGGTGTCGTGTGTGCCTGGGCCGTCAGCCTCAAGGACCGGTTCGGCTACGACGACTCGCTGGATGTCGTGGGAGTCCACGCCGTCGGTGGTCTCGTCGGCACGCTCCTCATCGGGGTGTTCGACGTGACGGACGGTCTGGTCGCCGGTGCTGGCGGTGGACAGTTGTTGAAGCAGGCTATCGGTGCCTTCGCCGTCGCCGCGTACTCGTTGGCACTGTCGTGGCTGCTGGTAAAGGTCATCGATGTGACGATCGGCTTCCGGGTGCGTCGTTCCGACGAGGTCACCGGTATCGACCAGATCCTGCACACCGAGAGCGCCTACAACTTCGGCACGGTGACGACGTACGAGGCGCCCTTCGGCACGACCGGCGAGGAGGCGCATCGCCCGGCTGTTCAACAATGGGCGGGCGGTACGTACAACGGTCCGTCCACGCACTGACCGACGGGATCGAACGTCAGTCACCACGGAGATCCTCGGGAAACCTGTCCGAGGATCTCCGTGGGCCGGACCGAGAGGGCCGCGGCGGGTGGATGTCAGCTCACCCCGACGGCCAGGTCGTGGCCGGCCTGCCAAGCCCTCGCGCCGCCGCTGCCCGCTGCCGTAACGCTTTGCAGGAGCACCTGCCGGTGGGCCGCCTGCAGATCGGCGCCGGGGTCGATACCCAACTCGCCCACGAGGCGATCACGGATCGTCTGAAACACCGCCAGTGCCTCGGCCTGTTGCCCGGCAGCAGCGAGGCTCTGGATCAGCAGAGCGTGTACCTGCTCGTTGAGGGCGCCGCACGCCACCGCTCGCCACAGGAACGTGAGCATGCTGTTCGGTCGGTTCAGCCGAAGTGCGAGCCTGGTGGCGTCCGCCACGACCGTAAACAGGTCGTTTTCCAGTGCGGCCAAGGCGCTGGCAGCGGTCGCGTTGTCGCCAACCCGGTCACCGGGCGACCCGTGCCAATGACGGAGCGCATCGAGGAACAGGTCGTGGGCCTCGACGAGGCGTCCTGCCGCGAGCGTCGTCCGCGCCATGGCGGCGGTTCTGCGGAAGGCGCTGAGGTCCAGGCTGTCAGGGCCCGAAATCAGGCGGTATCCGTCGCCATGGCGTAGCAGACAAGTGCCCGAGGACCGCGCGGGCAGGTCCGGTTCGAAGATCCGTCGCAACGCCGCGACATACTTGTGGATCGCATTCACAGCGCTGGCGGGCGGCTCGCCACCCCACAGCAGCTGCACCAACTCGGATGTGCTGACCGGCCTACCCTCCTGGATCAGCAGCATCAACAGCAGAAAGCGCTGTTGGCGCGGGCCGGCGTCGATCTCCCGTCCATCGCGCCACAGCCGCAACGGACCCAGGACCCTAAATTGCAGATCATTCACCAGTTTTGGTCACTTCCCACTGCCGCCCGTCGGAGGCGCGATCACGGTGGTCGCCCTCCCTCCTGTCCTCGTCGACAACGTTAGGAAGGCGTTCGACAGCACGCCCAATAGGAGATTGTTGTCGCGGCGGAGCGGACAGCCGAGGTGTCCCTTTCAGGCCAGTTCGTGGCCCGACGCCCGGCGAATCCTGGCGGCGCAGAAACCTACCCTGTACGACGCGCTCGCGCGGGCCACGCCGAGGACTCGTCGTACGGCGCAATGCCCGGACACCTGCACGGCCTGACCTGCGCCCAACCTCCGTGCCGGCGGAAAGAACCAGGTTCGGGTCGCCGTGTTTGCGGAGAGTGCTTACGGGAAGAAACTCCCTACAGGTCACACGTGTGTGTGCTATCGGAGGCGCCCTGGGTGCTTTCAACCCCTCCTCGGCGTTTTGGTCGTCGCCGCATTCGTACCCTTTACTGGCTTCCATCAACGGCAAGAAAGCCATGCGCCCGCATGCAAGCGGTTGAGATTTCCGAGTGATCGGCGCAAGGAGGGGTGGATGGACGTTCGACAGTTGGAGTTTTTCCTCGCAGTTGCTGAAGAGGGGAACTTCACCCGCGCCGCGAAGCGCTCCTACGTCTCGCAGCCCGGGCTCTCCTCGTCAATTCGGGCCCTCGAACGCGAGCTACGCGTTCGCCTGTTCGACCGCGTACCGGCCGGCGCCTCACTCACGCCGGCCGGTACCGTGTTCTTGACACGGGCGCGCCGGATGCTGGCGGACGCCCACGCCGCGCAGGCCGAGTTGGCCCAGCTTCCGGGCAACGGCGCTTCCCGTGCCGTCCGGATTGGTGCGGAGCAGTGCCTGGGAAACCTTGTCGACCTCGCCGATCTGTTGAGCATCTTCGCGGAGCGAAACCCGGGCACGGAGTTGACCTTCGAACAGGCTCCGACAAACCGCCTGCTTGAGGGGATTCATACCAACGCGATCGACGTCGCGTTGGTTGCCCAGAGCCCGCCAGACGACAACGCTGACACACTTCGTGCGGGCGGCGGTGTCGTTCTGCGCTGCGAACCTTTCGTCTTCCTAACCTCGGACAACCACCCACTGGGGCGCGAGAACGAGGTGAGTTGGGAGGTGTTGGCGTCCGAACGGTTCGTGGACCTGGCGTCGTCGTGGGCTGCCCGAGAGGTACTCGACGAGGCCTTCACCGCCCGGCACGGCTGCCACCGCATCAGCGCCGTGTCGGTCGGGGACGTGTACATGCTGCTCGATCTGGTGGGGCGAGGTTTCGGAATAGCTGCCGTACCGGAGTCAGTCGCCGAGAAACCCGAAGCCGCAGGACTTCGCCGGCTCCAGGTCGCAGGGCCGCCATTTGAGTGGGAGGTACTGCTCAAAGTGGCGGAACGGGCCAATGCCGCGGCGCGCGCGTTCGCTGCCATGCTTCTTCCTCAGACGGCGATCAGCAACTCCCGAGATGCACTCACGGGGCGGGCATGAGCGGGCCGGCGAGGTCCGCGTCAGCGGTGGGGCATCCTTCGATATCGCAGTGTCGCGCGCCGTCCGGCCAGTGAAGTGGCCGTCAACGGAGGGCTCCTCTCGTTCGCGCAGAAGCGCTATGCGCGTCCGGCATCGAGGGTGAGGTTGACGCCGTTGGCAGCCGGGTTCTCCAGCAGGAACAGGCACCCGTCGACGATCTGCCGCATGGTCGGCAGCTCCCCGGTCAGGGAGATCTTGCGCAAGGGTTCAAGGAGGGCACGCTTGTCCACCCATGCGGGGCTGTCGACGACCGCACCCGGGTGGACCGAGTTGACCCGCACCGGAGCGAGTTCCACGCTCAGAGTACGCACCAGGCCGACGATGCCGGCGTTGACGGTGGACAGCACGGTGGAGCCCGGATAAGGGCGGTCCTTCGCCATGCCACCGAACAGCAACACAGCGGCGTCTGATGCGAATCGGTCGTGCAGGGCGGCCGCCACCGCCGCGTAACCGACGATCTTGGTGGTCGCCAGTGTCACCGCCGCCGGCACCGCGAAGGACGCCACGGTATTGCTGTCTCGAATCATCCCCGCAACAGCAAGTCGGTCCACCCGCTCCACCTTGCCGAGCGCGTCCGCCACCGAATGCGGCTGGGACAGGTCAAGCCCCAAGCCAGACACACGGCTTCCGGTCTCGGCCGCAAACCGCGCGGCCTCGGCCTCGGCCCGCTCCGCCGACCGCCCGGTGATGATCACCTCGTTGCCCCGCCTGGCGTATTCGGCGGCCAACTCGCGACCGATGCCCTGGGTAGCGCCCACGACAAGGATTCTCATCTTCTTCTCGCTTTCCTTCGGTGGGGAAAATCTTCCGCCCATGTCACGGATCTCTGCGGATACCGGTTCAGAGCGAGACTGAATCGAGTTCTTGATCGACGCCGACATCGTCGGAGTGGGCGACGAACCACAGCACTGCGGGCGCCTGACTTGGGCGATTGTTCGACGCGTTGCGACGCGCGCCGCCCCGGACGACACGTGGTCTCCGGTGGGTACCCGCCGAGACCACATCCGGAACCAGGGCTATGCGGTGGTCCGTCCGACCAGCGCGATCAGCTCGTCTGCGGCCGGTCCCGAAGAGGCTGGATTCTGGCCGGTGATGAGCAACCCATCGATAGGCGCGCCCGGCGGATGGCACACCAGGGCGATCGGCTTGCGCGCCTCGGTCATCTGCTCGATCAACTTGATCGAGTTCTCGTCTTCGGAAAGATCCCACAGCGGGCCGTGGCCGCCCGGGTAGAAGAGGGTGTCATAGTCCTCGGCGAACACCGAGTCCAGCCGCAGCGTCTTGTCGAGCTGGGCCTCCGCCTCCGCGTCGGCCTCGAACCGTCGCGTCTGGTCGGTCTGGAAGTTCGGCTCGTTGCTCTTCGGGTCCAGGGGCGCCCGCCCGCCCTTCGGCGAGGCGAGCGTCACGTCCCAGCCTGCGTCCCGAAACCGGTAGTAGGGCGCGGCCAGTTCTTCGAGCCAGAAGCCCGTCTTGCGTCCGGTGTCACCCAGTTCGTCGTGCGAGGTCAGGACGATCAGCACCTTCGTCATATCCACTCCTTCGTTCTCGCCAGGTGCGCTGGTAGGTGCCGTGGATGGCGGCTCGGCGATGCCATGACCGAACAGTTGGAAGCTTAGGCAGGCCGGGTGGCAGGCTCAGGCAGACCGAGAATCATCGTCGACCTCGGCATCGGATCGACCCACTACCCGGGCGAGGATGAACGCACCGGTCAGCCCGACGTGCATGCTGGTCTCGCCTGGGATGACGCCCGCGCTCACGCTCGGTCCACTCGATCAGGCGGGCGATCTGCCCGACCATGATGCCCCGGAAACTCAATAGGCTGCCCAGGACCTTGCCCTGAATCCCTCACATTTATCCAGTAGTCCTTCAGGTCTATTCAGTAGAAATCAAGTACGTCTATCTAATCTTGTCGGCAAGGGTCATCCTCCTGTGTGGACAGTGCGGAGCTCGTTGTCCCACAGCAGAAGACCAAAGTCTAAACCGGAAGGAAGTCCGATGTCCAAGATCCTCGCTCTGCAGGCCAAGAAGCCGATCATCCGCGCAGAAGTTGGCAGCATGATCAGCAGCATCACGCACCTGCACTAGGTAACGCTGCAATATCGCCGCGGTGACGTGAGCGGCGCGTCAAAATCCCATTGCCGCTATTCCTCGACGGCGAGGTTGATTTCAATCAGGATTCGCCCGAAGGCTGATTAGCAGCTGGGCAGTGGTGGTGATATCGATATTATCGTCGATATCACCACCACGCCTTTTCCGCACAAAGACATTTCCTTGCACCCCCCTCAAAACCACCCTCTGACCTTTCTTGCAGTACGCCCTTGATGTTACCTCAACGCCTGGAACAGGAAGAAATGGAAAATCGACACGAGGTATACATGAGAAAGGGAACGCTGTTCTATGACGACCCTTTTTCTGAGCAAGAGGAAGATGACCTGTTTCCTGCCACGCTAAGGTCTACCCCATATGGGTGGGAGCGCGCTTCTAACGGGCCCTGGATCGTGTTGACCCCAAAGGGAGAGGTCCTCCCTGAACAGGGTTGGAAGATTCACGTTTCCGCTGCGGAGTCCCAAGCCATTGCAGCGCTTGACGTCGTATGGAGTTACTGCGAAAAAGAATCTATCCCGTTCAAGTTCTTAAGATCTGCAAGAGTCTCAAGACTGATAAACTCAAAATATGCGGCCCGCTCTTCGAGCGGTAAGTTCATAACAATATACCCCAAGGATGCTTCAGTACTGGAGCGTGCACTGGAAACGCTTGGGAAAGAACTGGAGGGGATTCCAGGGCCTTATGTTCTAAATGACCTACGCTGGGGAAACGGACCGCTCTACATCAGGTATGGCGCCTTCACCGAGCTTTATTGTAATGACGAAGACGGAGCCCGGGTGCCCGCGATGCGTCGACCGGATGGCGTGCTCGTACCGGACCGGAGGGATCTCCTTTTTACGACACCCTCCTGGGTCAACCCCCCCGATATCGTATTGCGGGAGATTAGCGACGCAGAACTCCGAGAAGCGAATAGCGAGGATGACTTTCCATTTCAGATAGAGGATGCTCTGCACATCTCCAATGCCGGCGGACTTTACCTGGCAACGGATGAACGAAACGGTCGGCGAGTACTGCTCCGAGAGGCTCGACCATACGCCGGGTTGGACGCGCGTGGACAAGATGCAGTAACGCGGCTTTTGCATGAACGCGACACTTTACAGCGGATCGCCGGCGTGAACTGGGCGCCGGAGTTGTACGAGCACCGACTCGGCTGGGAGCACCACTTCTTGGTCGAAGAGTACATCGAGGGCCAGAATCTGGATCGGGAGATCACTCGGCGTTACCCTCTCGCCCGCGTTGGTCCATCCGATGCGTACATCGAGGAATACACAACCTGGGCACTGGATGTCATCGCCCAGGTTACAGCGATCATTGAACATCTGCATTTGCTCGGCATTGTTTTTGCAGACCTTCATCCCGCGAATATCATGGTCCGACCCGATGGTGTTATTACTTTGGTCGACTTTGAATTGTCCTTCTCCGTGGATGATGAGTCGCCGCCTCCATTAGGTGCGGCGGGCTTCATCTCTCCTGCCGCCCGTAAAGGCGTCGCAGTCGATCTATACGCTTTGGCATGCCTCCGGCTTCATATATTCCTCCCCCTTCAAGTCCTCATATCGATGGACAACACCAAGGCAGAGCTCATTTCGAGGTCCATCGACTCAATTTTCCCAACTCCGGCGAGTTATACCAAGGAAACATTGGCGCTGCTTGAGCGCGCTTCGGGCGGAAGCCTCACCCTTGGCGGTGCCGAGCCATCCGGCCTGTCGACAGTTCATTGGCCTGAACGAGATCGCCCAGAAACGAACTGGCGCGAGGTGCTGGATTCCCTTGCCAGGGGCGTACTCGCCGCGGCCACACCGGAGCGGCGAGATCGACTCTTCCCGGGCGATGCGGCGCAGTTCAAGGGTATGGGAGGCCTGGACCTCTCTCACGGCGCCGCAGGCACGCTATTTGCAATGTCGGCCATTGGGCAGGAGGTCGATCCACGTCATGTCCAATGGTTGGTCGACCGTGTGGCCGAGTTCAGGTCACCGTTGTGCGGTTTCTACGATGGGCTCCACGGGATCGCATGGTCTCTGCATGCCTTGGGGTACCAAGACCGCGCCCGGGCAGTCCTGGAAAGAGCTTCAGGACTTGAGAACAACGTGGCTACCGCCGATCTTTCAATCGGCCTGAGTGGCATAGCGCTGAATCTGCTGTTCCTTGGGAATGCCTACGAAGACCTTCAGCTCCTCGCGCGGGCAGAGCAAATATCGCTGCGCCTTCGGGATGCATTTAAAGTCGGAGGGAAAGGTAGCCAGACGGGCATTTTCCTTCCGAAAATGCCGGGCCTTACATCTGGGGCCGCCGGGGCGGCGCTCCTATTCGTCCGCATGTTCGAGGCTACCGCTGACCCAGAGTGGCTCGACGTGGCAGGAATCGCCTTACGCCAGGATCTCGACATGGCGAAGGAAGAAGATGGCCTGCTTCAACTCCCAGACGGTAACGGAAGACTCCTTCCATACCTCGGGCAGGGCACCGTGGGTCTCGCCTTGGTGGTCCGCCAATATTTGAAATACCGTGAAGATTCCGACCTGCGGCGGATCTTGGATTCAGCCGACAAGATCAGTATGATCGACTTCGTCTATGCCCCGGGTCTGTTCGAAGGACGCTCCAGTATGATCTACTACCTCGGAGTCAGGGCGCATGACAATCCAGCACCGGACACCTCCACGGTCCGCATGCAGTTGAACAAGCTCGCTCGGCACGCTATGTACCATCGAGGCGAGCTGATCTTTCCTGGGCGGCGACTGCTGCGTTTGTCAACCGACCTTGCCACTGGATCCGCCGGCGTGGCCCTGAGCGTCAACTTCGCTGTTAATCACGGGCCCCAGCTACCTTTCCTTGGCGATTCGCGATGATGAGCATTCGATCAAGGCGGCAGCGGTTGCCGCGCTATCGCACCGAGCGGTTGAGGCGGGCAGTCGATCGCGTTAGGGGAAGCACGTTCCCTCCTCGGCGGGATTGAGGTCGGGGGCGTAGGCGGGTAGCTGGATCACAGTCAGCCGGGTCCGAGCGGCGATCAAGGCGTGTGTGTGGCGACTGACGTGGGTGTGAAAGTCGGCCCGAAGCGCGGTGCTGGTCTTTCGACCGGTCCGTTTTTTCGGGCCGCTTTCCGCACCCAGCGTGCCACTCTCACGGCACCGGGCGCTCCAAACCCCAGCTGGGATCCGTTCCCCAGGGCTTGCCCAAGGGGTGGGAATGACTGACGACCAGGTTGCGCCCCATCGGGTGTCGCTCGACTGGAACGGGACAGGACAGGAATCTTCCCGGCGGCGGTGTACCACAACCAGAGACCCAGCGAGTCAGGAACGAGAGCACGGGCACCGGCCGCGGAGATCTGGATTGCTTCATGAGCGGTTCGGTCCGCAGCTGTGGGGAGGCGGAAGCCACCCGCACCAGTCCAGGTGACTTTGTCAGACGATACGTAATGTCCAGCGGAACGAATAACGCCCGAGCGACTCCCGGATCTGGTCTGCCTGTTCGGTCCCGGCCGTGACCTCCGCCACGGGAGTCCCGTCCTCGACCCTGACCACCACCTCGATGCCGGGGATCTCGGCCACGAGCACCCGACGGACCGCGTCGGCCCGCAATGCCGGTTTGAAGTCCTTACCGACCGCGGTGACCGGCAATTCGTTGACGACATAGACGGCTTTCGGCGCCATGGCGGGTTCGGTGACGCGTCCGATCGCCCACTTCGTCAACTCCTCCCCGGTCGTCTCGGCACCGGGCTGCAGCGTGACGTAGCAGACCGGCACCTCACCGGCGTGGTGGTCCGGTTGGCCCACCGCCGAGGCGCTCGCGACCGCCGGATGGCTCAGCATGGCCTCCTCGACCACGGCTGGGTCGATGTTGTGCCCGCCCCGGATGATCACGTCCTTGAGCCGGCCGGTGACGAACACATAGCCGTCGGCGTCGACATGACCAAGGTCTCCGGTGTTCAGCCAGCCGTCCGTGATCTTGCCCAGCGGATCGATCACGATGCCGCCGTCGGTACCGGCGGTGACGTAGCCGGGGAAAACGGCCGGACCGCTGATCGTGATGACGCCCGTCTCACCGGGCGGCAGTCGTCTGCCGTCGGCCGGACTCACCGCCCGGATCTGCTGGTACGGCATCCGCAGCCCGACCGACCCAGACCGCGGGTACCCGGGCAATATGCGCGCCGACGCGCAGGTGGCCTCGGTCAGCCCGTACCCGTCACAGATCGGCACCCCGGTGCGTGCCTCGAACGCGTGCCGAACCGTCGGCGGCATCGCGGCGGCGCCGCTGACCACGAATCTCAGCGACGATATGTCCGCACCCTCAACCGGTACCTGGGCCAGCCGTGCGTAGACGGTCGGCACGGCCGGCATCGTGGTGATCCGATACTGCTCGACGAGCTGCCAGAGTGCCGGGAAGAGCGCCGCGTTGCGGTAGCCCAGCGGCCCGGGCCAGACAACCCGGGCTCCGGTGAACATGGGCGCCAGCACCGTTACCATGATCGCGTTCACGTGGAACATCGGCAGACCACCGAGGACGGTCGCGTCGAGGCCGTCGATGCTCGCCGCGCCGGCCCAGGCGGTGAATACCTGACCCGCGTGGGTGTGCGCGGCCAGCTTCGGCGCTCCGGTGGTGCCGCCGGTGAGGAAATAGGCCGCGATGTCCTCGGGTGCCGGCGGCAGCGCCGCGAGGGAATCGGCGCTCTCGTCGGCGGCCCGGTCCTCGAGGTAGCCGACCGGTACGGCGGCCTGACCGAGTTCGGGCCGATCACCGCGTGGGCCGTCCGGGCGCAGCGCCAGCACGGCGTCCAGGCCGAGCCGCTCGCCGAGGTGCACGGCGAGCCCCCACAGCGGTGCGCTGATTTCCGGACCGGCGGCGACCAGCACCCTGGTCCGGGCGAGCTGGAGCGCTGCCGCAACGGCGTCCGGGGTCAGGAGCGGGTTGATCGGCAGCGCGATGCCCACCGCCTCGGCGGCGAGGATCGCGGTGAGCAGATCACCGTTGTTCGGGCTCAGCAGGGCAACCGCGCCACCGCGACCTATCCCGAGCCGGGACAGCGCATTGGCTACCCTGGTTGTCCGGCGTAGCAGCTGCTGGTAGGTGAACGTTTCCGGCGCGGTGCCGATCTCGCTGAGCATGACCAGCGCGTCACGGTCGCCGTAGCCCTTGGTGGCCTGCTCCAGCACGGCGTACGTACTCGTCGGCAGATCCCGCGAGGAGAGCGGGACCTGTTCCATGGCGGCCGGATCGAGGGCGGAGTTCAACTGATCGGCCCTTTTACCTGGCCGGCGGCGTCCTCGGTGCCGGTTTCGGGCATCTGTTCGGCGATTAGGGCGCGGGCCTTCACCCGCTGCACCTTGCCGCTCGTGGTCACCGGAAGTCCACCGGTGCGCATCAGCACGATCGCAGCGACGTCGACGCCGTGCTCGGCTTTCACCGCTTCGCGGATTACGGACTCGAGCTCCACCCGCCGCTGCACGGCGAGCGGAAGCGGGAGCCGGACCTCCGCGGCGACGACAAGGCGGTCGCCGCTCTTCCCGTACGGCAACACGGCGCACCGCCGCCCGTGCAGCGTCGGGGTGCTGCGTTCGACGGTGTGCTCGACGTCCTCGGGGTGCAGCAGCCAGCCGTCGATCTTGATCAAGTCGGCGAGCCGGCCGGTGACGAACAGTTCACCCTTCCAGAGGAAGCCGCGATCGCCGGTGCGCAGGTACGGCTGCTCGTCGAAGCCAGCCACCCGAGCCTCGAAAACGGCGGAATTGTCGTCACGTTGCCAGTAGCCGCAGGCGACGCTGGGGCCGTGTACCCAGATCTCCCCGAGCACGCCCGGCCCGCAATCGACAAGTGTCTCCGGGTCGACAATACGCACCGTGAGTCCCTCGGGCCGCTGACCGCAGCCGACCATCGGCCAGCCCGCCACGGGTTCCTCGACGGCGACCCCGTTCTGCAGGGACTCACGGTCGAAGCGGACCGTCCGCGGCGTGTCGCCGTCCCGCACCCCGCTGACAAACACCGTGCCCTCGGCCAGTCCGAAACACGGCGCCATCGCCTCCCTGCGGAAACCGGCCGGGCCGAAGTGCTCGGCGAACCGTTCCACGGTGTCCGGCCGCACCGGCTCGGCAGCGTTGAGCACGACTCGCATCGAGCTGAGGTCGAGCCCGGCCGTCTCGCTGGCGGGCACCCGCTGCACACAAAGGTCGAAGGCAAAGTTGGGCGCACCCGTGAGGTTGCCGCCGACCTCACCGATCGTGCGCAGCCACACGCCGGGATCCTTCACGAAGCTCATCGGCGGGATCAGGGTTGCCGTCCCGGCCCGTAGCACGGTGAACATCAGCAGCGCCAAGCCCATGTCGTGGAAGTGCGGCAACCAGCAGACCATTTGCAGATCACGGATCGGCGGCGCAATCGACCGGGTGAACTCGTCGAGCATGCGCAGATTTTCGAAGTAGTTGCGGTGACTCACCAGCACACCCTTGGGTGAACCGGTGGAACCCGACGTGTACTGGAGCACCGCCACCTCGTGGGCAGCCGGTTCCGGTGCGAGGCCGGCCTCCATCGCCTGGCCGACCGTGACGCATCGGCCCGGGAACGCTTCGGCGAGTTCCTCGACGGTGACGATCATCGCCGCCTGCGCATGTGCCGCAGCGCGTTCACCCGCCCGGCCGGGAGGCACCGGCACCGCCACCGCACCGGCGTACCAGCAGCCGAACAGAGCCGGCAGGAAATCCACATCGGTCGGGAACGACAGCACGACGCGATCCCCCGGGGCGACGGATCTACCGAGCAGTCCGGCCACGGCGCGCGCCCGCTGGTCCACCTCGGCCCAGGTGAGCATGTGCCCCCCGACGCGTACGGCCGGCCGGTCACCATGCTCGTTCGCGTTCCGCCCCAAAAGCTGAGCAAGACTTACCAGATCCCCCTGCATGCACTCCCCCTCGATACTGGCCAGGATCCGAAGGTCTCATCCCGACTCCAATTCGACGACGGCAGGACTCCGGCATTCCCGATGCTCTCGGTTTTCGACTCGACGGTATCGGGGGGCTATGGATCACCACTTGACGCGCACACGGCCTCTATCCACATTCCTATAACTCCCGCCTTCTGTCGTCCGGCCTGGTCGTGACGAAAGTGTGCGCGTCAAGCCCGGTAGATCGTTCAGGCTGCGGCCCGGACGGTTCCGGCTGTTCCGCGTGGTCGCTGAGTGCGGCAGATCGTTGGCGCGGCGTCTGGGCGGGCAGATGGCCCCCGACTCACCGATCAGTTCCGCAACTCCGTGGGTTGCACGCCGTTGACGGACAATTCCGTGTGCGTCCGCCCTGGTCACTGTCTGTCAAGCCGGACGAAAGTCCGGGTTGGCAGGCTGGCATACGTTCGATTCCGCCCACCGCTGGAGCCAATCGGTGAACAGAGCGATCGTCGTCGACCGGCCTATTGCACACTCGGCCGGGACGGCCAGGTGCTCGTGCACGGCGAGAAGGCGCTGATCCTCTTCCGCGAGATCGGCTACCGCTGGGGCATACGAGGCGCTCGAGCGAGCAGCGGCGGTGCTGGCCAGCTGCCCAGGCGGCGGCCCCGACCGACTACGCGCCCGCTTCGTCTGCCTCGCCAGCGAGCGCCCAGGGCTGTTGCCTAATCGGGATGCTCCTGGTCAGAGCTTCGATCAGATCGGCGGGGGCGGCGGTTGGCGCGTCTGGTAGCGCGGGCAATCTTGGTTTCGCCGTTGCTGTGGACACAGAGCGGCCACCGCGTGATCGTCTGTATGTTGTGGACGCACCGTCGAATATTGCGGTGGCCGCGGCCACCGCAAGCGGCCGAGCCGGCCGGACCCTGGCGACAAGTGGTCGGCTCGACCACAGATCCTGCGATCAGCAGAAAGCTGATCCCTTGTTATCCATGTTGAAATTCTGCTTCTCTACGCCGCCGTCGTAAGCCGTGACGCTTTGGAGACTCGAGAGCCTTCGGCCCGCCGGTACGGCTACGTAGGCACCGGAATTCCAAGATCCGGTGTAAAGAAACGCGGGGTTACCGGTGTTGTTGATCACGGACGAGCCGCTGTCATTCACCGACTTCCCGTTGTTGTAGAAGTTGTCGCTCAAGAGCTTGTCGCAGAGAATGGATTTATTACCGACGTACAGCCGGTCCTGTACGTGAAAAACACCGCCTGAGTAGTTGGCATTCTCGAAGATGCACAACTGGCGCGATCCGCACTGACCCGGGTCGGCCTGGGCACTCGTGGCCGCCACCGTCATACCAGAAAGCGTCAGCGCAAACGTTGAAAACGCTATTCCGAATTTGCTCGCGATTCGCACAGGGCATCCCTCCGATGATACTCGGGCATGATTCGGACAAATCCTAGGCTGAACGTCTGGACAATAACTTTATTTCTACCGAAGCCGCCGCCAGGGCCCTGGTTGACCGCGCTCGTCGAGGCCCCGGCGCCAGGTATCCGAGCGCTCCGGGCCCACACATGACGCGGCGCATGACGCGGCGCAGGAGCGCGAAGCGCAGGCTGCTGCGGACTGAGTCCCGAATACATCGCGTGGCTCGGCCCGTCGGGCTGACCGGCATGACCCGTGCCGACGCCCAGCGCGCGTCGAACGGCGTCGGCGGCCCTGCACCACCGCCTGCTGGACCAGGTCACCCAGCAGCGCGGACCGGCTCGCTGACCGTCCGACCGCTACTGCGCAAGGGCGAACAGGCAACGGGACACGACCTCGAAGCCCATGCGCCGGTGCACCGGCTCCCCGTCGCTGCTGGCCTGAAGCGTGGCGACCGTCCTGCCGTCGACGATGCCGGCAAGCCGGACCACGTCGGGGTACGCCAAACCCAGCTCCCGGTCGACCACGGAGTCGACGCTGCCGTCCTCGAACCCCAACGGTTCGGCGTACTCCCGCATCTCCGCTGGTTCGGCCACCGTGCTGATCTTTAAATCGGCGGGCGTGTCCAGGTCGGCGACGGTCGTGACGTCGATCGCCATGACCGGCATCTCGCCGATCTGCTGGGCACCGCGTGCGAACAGGCCCTGAGCCGTGCCCTCGTCGCTGTCGGCACCTACCCGCCAGGCCCAGCGCGTACCCGCCAGTTGCCGCTTCGCCTCCTCAATCGCCGCGTCGAGCGCCACGTCACGCAGCCGGAGTATCCCGTTGAGCAGGACGTGCTCGATATCGGTGCGAAAGACGGTCAGGTTGGCGCTGGGGTCGGTGTCTGAGGCGGCGCCGGCCCAACCTGTCCAGTAGCGGCGGTTCGCCGCGAGTTGCGGCTCCAGATCGTGCAGGGGAACGCATCGCGTCCATCAGAGCCTCTATCCCTGATTGCTCGAACGTGTGCTGCCGGCATGCGACCGAGGCCGGTGCGGCGTGCTGGTATTTCGCCTGCCCCGGGCGGCCGGCACCGCACGGCCTACTGCACCCGGAAACGACGGCCACACCGATTCCGGAAAGAGGTCGAATGTGCGCGGAGCAGCACCGGTGCGTGCGAGTAAGAGCCTGTCAACTCGGCCGGACTACCGTTTTTGGGATGTGCGTGGGCCGGTGGGGCACCATTCAGCGCAGACAGGTCCGAAGCGCTCGCCGGAATCGATGCTACGTCGGTACCGCGCATATCGGTAGGAGCCGTTTACGGCTGCGGTAACCTGCCGAACGCCGATTGACGAATATGAGGAAACGTCCGTGAGTTTCAGTGAGAATGTCCGTTCGGCCTTCCGGCGCGGTGAGACCGATGCCGTGGTACGCATGAGCGGGGCCGAGGTCGAGCGCGCCCAGGCGGCTGGCGACCCGGCCGGCGAGGTGGAGGCCCGGTACAGCCTCGCCAGGGTCGCCCTCCGCGGCGGTGACCTGCGCGGCGGAGAGGCCCGCGCCCGCGAGGCCCTGGACGTCGCGCTGCGCTCCGGCGACCGAAGCCTCGAGGAACGACCGAGGCACGTGTTGGCCGCCGTGGCCCGCATGTCCGGCGACCTCAGCCGTGCCCGGATGCTCTACCAGGACAGCATTGCCCTCAACGAGGCTCTGAACCAGCCCAGGATGGTCACCTCGGAAACGCACAATCTCGCCCTCTGCGAGTTGGGGCTGGGCAACCTCGACGTGGCGAAGAGGCTGATGGCCGAAAGCCGCGAGCGGGTCTTTCGGAACGGCTGGGCGGACTTCGTGCCGTACGTCTGCGTGGCGGGTGCCGCGCTCGCCTCCGCCGAGGGCGACCATACCCGCGCGGCTCGCCTGAGCGGTGCCGCGGAGGCCGCGTTCGCGGCGCTCGGCCAGACACCGGACCCCGACGACGCTGCCGACCTCACCGCCGTGCGTACCGATGGCGTGAAGGCGCTCGGCGTGAACGCATTCGCCCTAGAGCGCGCACGGGGTACGCACCTCGATGCGCGTACGGCGCTCGACGAGGAGCACCCCTGACCGCAGGGTCCATCAGGCAGGACAGTTCCCGATCGAGGACACTCCGCGTGATCCACCCGTCCCACGCATCGTGCGCAGGCCGCCTCCGGTTTCGGGGATCGCTCGCCGCGCTCGCCGTGACGATGCTCGCCGGCGGTCGGCTCACCGCCTGGCACGGTCTCCGCGAGCGGGTCCTGTGTCGAGCAAGCCGCCGCCGTGTTCGAGCAGGGCTGCGCGTGGCGGCACACCCACGGTGGGCGCCTGGTTCGGGACTGGTCGAGAGCCATGGCCCATGACCTGGCGGTCACATCGCAGCGGCAGGCCGCCGTGCAGCGGGAGAGCATCGATCCGGTGTTCGACGTCCACCAGCCGGATCACGTGGACGCCGCCGTCGCCACGGCCGAGGCGGTCGCGTTGCTGCGTCAACTGTCCGAGGAACATCGCGCGGTACTCCTGCACACCTACCTGGCGGGACGGACGACACACTAGACAGCCCGCGTACTCGGGGTTCCGGTCCGCACGGTCAAGTCCTGGCACCGCCACGCACTGTCCACCCTGCGGGCGAGTCTCCCGACATCATGACCGGCAGCGTCCGGGTACGGCGGCGCTGGCGCACCCGGTGGTTCATCCGGTGGAGCGCGAGCCGGTGGCCTCGACGGTATGTCGCGCGTCGTGCACGGTGACACCGGTCAGCCGGATACTCCCCAGCCCTTCGGGGATGCGCGGATCGGTGGCGGCGGTCCCGTCGCTGACGTCGAGCCCGAGCATCGTGCGCAGGAACAGCAGGGGCGCCCCACTGGCCCAGGCCTGGGGATTGCAGGCGGTCGGGTACGGCACGGGTCGCCGGCCGAGCGAGCGGTCGTAGCCGGAGAACGCCTCGGGTAGGCGGTATTCGAAGTGGGCGGCCGCCTCCAGCATCGCCATCGCGATGCGGTTCGCCTCATCGCGGTAGCCGTAGCGGGCGAGCCCAGCGGCGATGATCGAGTTGTCGTGCGGCCACACGGTCCCGAGGTGGTAACCGATGGGGTTGTACCCCACGTCCTCGGTGGACAGGGTCCGGACACCCCAGCCGGAGAACATCTCGTCGGACATCAACTGCCGGGCCACCGCCTCGGCGCGGTCGGGCGGGACGATTCCGCTCCAGAGCAGGTGGCCCATATTCGAGGTGATCGAGTCGATCGGACGCTTCTCGGCGTCGAGGCCAATCGCGTAGTAACCGCCCCGCGTCGGCAGCCAGTAGTCACGGTTGAACCGCTCTCGCAGATCGGCTGCTTCGGCACGCAGCCGTCGGGCCAACGCGGGGTCGGCCAATGGCCCATCGGCAAGTTCCGCGGTGCGAATTTTGGCGTCGTAGGTGTAGCCCTGGATCTCGCAGGTCGCGACCGGCAGTGTCGGCAGCGTGCTGTCGGCGAACTGCACGCCGTCCGGCGAATCTCGCCAGCACTGGTTACGCATGCCCTCGGGGGAGCTCGTGCCGTACTCGACGTAACCGTCGCCGTCGCGGTCCCCGAAGTCGTCGATCCACCGCAGAGCCGCCTCGGCGTTGGGCCGCAACCGCTGGACCAACGCGTCGTCGCCCGTCCACCGCCAGTACTCGGAGAGCAGGATAAGCCACAGCTGGGTGGTGTCGGCGGACCCGAAACAGGGGCCGTACGGCTTGATGCCGAGCTGGGTCAGCTCGCCCGACCGGAACTCGTGGAATATCTTTCCAGGTTCCTCGTCGCTGAAGTTGTCGACGGTGGTGCCCTGATGCGCGGCCAGGGTGACGAGCGCGCCGCGGGCGACATCCGGGCCGCACGTGATGCTCTGGTACGCGGTGATCAGCGTGTCCCGCCCGAATATTGTCAGGAACCAGGGCATGCCGGCCGCGAGCAGGACGACCCGCTCACCGCGGATGTCCTTCGCTATTCGCATCGACACCAGGTCGGTGGCCGACTTGTGGTACACGTTGCTCAACAACTCCGAGTCCGCACTGAGGTGCGGCTTGTTCGCCCTCCATCGCCATGCCGGGTCGTCCGCGCCGGGATCGTGGGCTTCGCCGAAGGTGCGGTTAACCGGCCGGTAGTCCGAACCCTGGCAGTTCAGCAGCACCCGCAGCTCGCAACTCCAGGTCTGGCCACGCGTCAGGTCCAGGTTCCAGACCAGGGAGTCCCCCTCGACCCGGTCTGCATGCGGCTCGGCCTCGACGCTGGAGACCGCCGACCACCGCGCTTTCTGGTACGAGAAGCGCAGGGCGGAGCCGTCCGGCCGATGGGTACGTCGGATGTCGGGCAGCCTGCTCGGACCCGACCTCTTGATCTCGAAGAGATCGGCGAAGTCGGCGCCGACGTCCAGCCGCAGGCATATGAAGACCGGTTCGACGCCGAAGTACTGCACCGTGATTCGCTCGCACATGCCGTCTCCGACGAACCGTTCCCGCCGCACACCGACCCGGTTCGCCTTCAGGCCCGGAATCTCCGCGTTAGCGAGAAAGAACGCCGCCGAGTACGCATCGACGGTGCTCGCGCTGAGCACCAGTGGAGCGGCCCCGTCGATGGTCAACTCCCACCGGCTGAGGTAGCGGGTGTCGTCGTGCACCAGACCACCGATGGAGTCCGCCCGTACGTCACCGCCCGAATTGGACAACATAAAGGTTCGGCCTTCGAATACGCCGACCGCGTCCGACCCCAATTCGGGCGGCATCTCGCGGTTGGCCCCACCGGCGGTCGTCGTGTCGCGTCGGTTCTCAGGCCGGGGTCCGGAGGGTGTCGACCGAGACTGCATGGCACCCATCCCCTCCCCGCCGGCGGCGAGCGGCGCCGCCACGTCTGTTCGCAGTCTAGGACTCGGGAATTTGGCCTCGTCGCGATATCGACGGATCGTCCCAGCTGGCCCAAAGGGTGCGCGACATGCTCCGATGCTGGCCGCGCCCGGCGGTGGAATTCGACGAGGTCTTCGACGTGCGCGACAGGCTGTCCCTGATCGCGGTGCCCCCCATGATCATCGCCGGGGCGCACGACGTCAGCTCCGGACCGGAGTGCGCCTCGATCCTGCGATCGGGCATCCCCGACGCCGCACTCGCGGTGTTCGAGAACAGCGGCCACGTCGCCCACCTGGAAGAGGCGGAGCGGTTCGCCCACATCATGCGGGAGTTCACGCGCCGGGCGTCGACGTCGTGGTCCACTCCGCCTTCCGGTGCACCCACACCGCGAGGCCGTCGTGGTCACCGTGAGCCGGGGATCATGCCGGTGCGCCCTCTCTGCTGGTGATCCACAGCCGTGATCGCCACGTGGACGGTGCCAGTGGACGGTCGGCCTCGGTGCCGCCCACCGGGCACGACCGTCAGGCGGACGTGACAGCTGACCTGCTCCGCCCCACGGTGGTGAGGTAGAGGATCAGGCCCGCGGTGGTGAGGGCGAATCCCGCCCACACGGTGGAAAGGGTCCCCCACCCGAGGCCGATGGTGACGGCGCCACCGATCGCGCCGAGCGAGTTGGCGAGGTTGAGGGCGGCCAGGTTGAGGGCGCCCATGAGGGCGGGCGCGTCGGGCGCGAACCCGGTCAGGCGCACCTGGATCGTGGGGATGGCGAACATCATGGTCGCTCCGACGCCGAACAGTGCCGGCAGGAGGATCAGGATGTTGCTGCCGGCGAGTCCGATCGCCACGAGCACCACCAGCACGTAGCTGAAGCCGTAGATCAGCGGGCGGCTGCCGTGTCGGTCGGCGGCCCGGCCCCCGTAGTAGTTACCGACGGCCATGCCGAGGCCGAAAACGGCGAGGGCGACGGGGATGAGCGACGGGCGCTCGCGCGCCGCGTCGGTGACGAACGGCCCGATGAACGTGTAGACGGCGAAGATGCTCGAGATTCCGAGCGCCGCGACCGCGACCATGAGCCAGACGTTGAGCCGCCGCAGGGCGCCGAGTTCGCGGGCCACGGAGCTGCCGCGCAGGTCGTCGGTGCGGGGCAGCCACGCCAGCAGCGCCGCGCCGGCCAGCAGACCCACGCCGACCACGGTCCAGTAGGTCGTGCGCCATCCGAAGTGCTGGCCCACGAAGGTGCCGAGCGGTGACCCGATGATGGTGGCCACGGTCAGACCGCCCATCACTGTGGCGAAGGCCTTCCCGCCCTTTCCGGGACCGTAGACGTAGGCGGCCACGACCGCCCCGGCGCCGAAGAACGCACCCTGCACGCTTCCCGTGATGAACCGGACGACGACGAGGGTCGCGATGGTGGGGGCCAGTGCCGAGAGCACATTGCCGACCAGGAAGAGCGCGATCAGGCCGAGCAGAAGGGTGCGGCGGTTGGCGCGGGCCGCGAGGAGGGTGATCGCCGGTGAGCCGATCATGACGCCGAACGCGTAGGCGCTGATCGCGTACGTCGCGACCGGGATGGACGCGCCCATGTCGGAGGCGAAGAGTTGGATAATTCCGTTGCTGCCGAACTCGCCGGTGCCGATGGCGAAGGTGCCCAGAGTCAATGCGAACAGGGTCAGTCCGCGGCCGCGACCCGACGCCACGGTGTGCCGGCTCTCCTCGGCGGCGCACTGGGATTCGTACGCCTTGTTGTGCAATCCGGCTTGAGCCGGGGCGAGCAGGCTTCTGCTACCTGACGCAGTCATGGTGCCCGTCCTTACTGGGAGTTACATTTCCGGGCAATACTGGCGACGGCCTCTTGACGGCCTCTGGGTTCCGGTCCACCGAGCGTCCAGTGGGCCAAGCGCCTCGGGCGACATGGGCCTCGTCGTTGTCGCCTCATCACATTCGCGAGGTTTCCGCCCCGGCCCGCCCCCAAGCCGACGACTGTCTGTTTCGTCGGCGACGAAAGGGCTGGTCAGCGAGGCGGACGTAGACTTGGCGGCACCGCCGGCGACGAGATTTTCGTGATCCGTTAACCGCAGTCCGCCCCCCCTTACGGGTCACCCGGAACAACAGCAGGAGATTGAATTGTCGAACCCAGCGGGTGCCCTAGCCGTCCGCGCCAACGACGGACCAGGTCCCGCCGGCGGCACGCTGCGCGTGGAGATCCTGGGGCCCTTGCGGCTCTGGCGCGACGGCGTCGAGGTTGACGCCGGGCCGCGGCAGCAGTGCTACCTGCTGGCCCTGCTGCTGGCTCGGGCAGGGCGGCCGATCAGCACGAGCGAGCTGATCGAACTCGTCTGGGGCGAGGACGCTCCGTCCAGCGCCCCCAACGTCATCCACAAGTACGTCGGCGCGCTGCGGCGACTGATGGAACCCGCGCTCCCGCTGCGGGCGACCGGCTCGTACCTACGGCGCCACGGCGACGGTTACCTGTTCGCTCCCGCCCCGGGCATGCTGGACCTGGTCAGTTTCCGTGAGCTCGCCAGCGCCGCCAGGGCTGGTCTCGCCCTGCGGCACCGGGACGAGGCGCTGGACCGTTACGTCGAGGCGCTGGGGCTCTGGCGCGGGCCGGCGGGCGACACGTACGCCTCCGGGACCTCCGCGACGTCGATCTTCTCTGGGCTCGACCGGGAGTTCTTCGACGTGTGCGTGGCCGCCGCCGAGCTGGCGGTATCGCTGGGCCGTCCGGCGTTGGTGCTGCAACCCCTGCGGCTGGCCGCCTCAATGGCGCCGCTGCACGAACCCATCCAGGCGAGCCTGATCTCCGCCCTGGGCGCGGCCGGCCACCAGGCCGAGGCACTGGAGGTGTTCCGGACGGTGCGCCTCCGCCTCGTCGAGGACCTGGGCATCGATCCCGGCGAGGCCCTTCGGGCCGCGCACCGCCAGGTGCTGAGCCAGACGCCGACGTCGGCGGTGGTGAACGGGGCCGGCGGCGACGAGACGCAGGCATTCGATCGGTTCCCACCGATGCCGCTGGTGCGGCCGGCGCAACTACCACCCGACCTACCCACCTTTGTCGGCCGCACCGACGAACTCGCGGCTCTCGCCGGTCTGCGCGACGACCTGGGCGACACCCGACGGACCGGTCCGCTGATCGTCGCTCTTGACGGAATGGGCGGGGTCGGCAAGTCCACGCTGGCCGCGCACTTCGCCCACCTGGTTGCCGGCGAATTCACCGACGGCCAGCTGTACCTGGACCTGCGCGGTGACCAGGCCGAGGTCGGGAGCGCGTCCGCCGCAGATGCCCTGGGGTCGCTGTTGTCCTCTCAGGGTGTCCACGTGTCCAGCGTTCCGGAGACGCTCGCCGCGCGCGTCGGCATCTACCGCAGCCTCACCGCCGGCAAGCGTGTCCTGGTGCTCCTTGACAACGCACGGGACTCGGCGCAGGTACGCCCGCTGCTGCCGAACTCGACGGAGAGCCTGGTCCTCGTGACGAGCCGCAATCCGCTCGTCGAGCTTGCCGCCCTCGACGGAGCCCACCTGCTGCACCTCGACCCTCCGGACATGGAGACCGCCCGCAGGCTGGTCCGGCGCCGGCTCGACCGTGCGCCGAACCGTCCCGCTCCGGAAACTGCCGCGCCGGCCGGCATCCTGGACGAGATCATCGAGTTGTGCGGTCGCCTGCCGCTGGCGTTGGCGATCCTGGCTGGGCGACTGAGCGCTCGGCCACGGCTTTCCCTCGCGACCGTGGCTGCGGAGCTCCGCGACGGCACACAGCGGCTGACGGCCTTCTCCGGCAGCCAGGGCGTGCGCGACCCCCGAACCGCGTTCGCCTGGTCGTACCGCCAGCTCAACCCGGAGGCCGCCCGTCTCTTCCGGCTCTCCTCCGCGGCCATGGCGCCGGGCATCTCGGCCGAGGCGTTCGCCAGCCTGTCGGAAAATCCGCCGCGGGTCGCGCACGCCGCATTGCGGGAACTCGCCGACGCGGCGTTGCTGGACGAGGACGACAAGGGCCGGTTCACGTCGCACGTTCTGGTCAAGGCGTACGCGCAGGAGCTGTTCCTGCAGGAGGAGTCCGCGTCGGACCGGGATGCGGCGACCAGCCGGCTGCTGCAGCATTATTTGCACAGCAGTTACCACGCGGCGATCGTGCTGGCGCCGCAGGGATCGATTGTCGCCCCGTCGCCGGCGCCGGCCGGTGTCGTTGTGGAGCGGCCCACCAGCTACGGCGACGCGATGCGATGGTTCGAGAACCACTGCGACGTGTTATCCGAAGCGGTACGGCTCGCCACCGACGGCGCCTTCGGCGTCGTCCCGTGGCAGCTGGCCCTCGCCATGCAGCCGTGGTTGCAGCGCAGCGGGCGATTCCACGACTGGCAGGACGTCATGCGGCTGGCACTGACGTCCGCCCGCGACCGGGGGGATCGGATCGGCGCGGCACGGGCCATGCGGAGCCTGGCCGACTCCTGCTACTACTTCGCCGCCAACGAGGAGGCCCTCGACCTGCTCTCGCGGGCTCAGGAGATCTTCGCGGAGCACGGCATGTTCGCGGAACAGGCAATGGTCCATACGAGCTTGCACCGGATCCACAGTGAGCTCGGCCGGCACGAACGTGCGCTCGCGGAGACCGACAAGGCGCTGGTTCTGTACCGGACGGCCGGCGTCGAGCAGGGTGAGATCTGGTCCTCGGCGGCCCGGGGACGCTCGCTCGTCCGGCTCGGCGCGCTCGACGAGGGCATGTCCTGCCTGGCAGACGCGCTCGCTCGCAACGCCAACGCCGAGTCGAAGACAGACGAGGCCGACATCCGCATCTGCATCGCCGAGTGTCTTGGTGAGATGGGCCGTCCGCGCCAGGCCGCGGAGCAGCTTGCGCAGGCGGTCGAGGCGGCCGTCGAGGCGCAGAACCGAATCGGCGTCTTCCAGGCGTCGATCCTGCTCTGTGGAGCGAGGCTAGATCTCGACGACGTGCCGGGCGCCTGCCAGGAATGGCGGAACGCCTGCGACGCCATGCACTCGATGCAGAACGGCGGAACCCGGACCATGCGGGACAAGGTCTGCGACATGGGCGACAGGTTGCAACATGTCACCGAGTTCTACCCGCGATCCCAGGACACCCAGCGGTAGCCTTCCGGCGTCACCGGCCGGAATCGACGGTCACCGTGCCGTGAACATGGTCCAGCTGGTCACCAGACGAAAGCCCATCGACTCGTAGAGCGGCCGGCCCATCACGCTGGGCAGCAGGTAGGCCCACTCGGCGCCGGCGGCGACGCCGTCGTGCAGCACAGCCTCGGTGATCGCCCGGCCCAGGCCCCGACCCCGCGAGGACGGTACGACGGCGATGTTGTAGACGCCGATGGCGTCGGGCGTCCGGATGCCGAAGCCGGTACCGACCGGCCGTCCGGACTCCTCGGCCAGGTAGCCGGCCATGGAGGCCGCATCGAGGACGCCTCCGCCCATGAGTGGACCGAAGATACTCTCGGGAGCTTCGAAGCCCTGGGCGAGGACCTCCGTGTAGATGTCGCTCTTCACCGCGCCGACCTGGCGCACCAGTTGGCGCTGCGCCGCGCTCGACCGGAACACGAGGTCGCCCGCGGCACAGGCCAGCAACGGCACATCGCTGCGCTCGACCAGCCCGTGCCGGGCCGCGAGATCGACGATGTCGTCACCCGCAGCACGCCGGACCATGATTGACCATCGCACGCCCTGACTGCCGACCTCGGTCGCCATCTCGTCGAGCGAACCGAGATCGGGTTCCGGCGTCATGTCGTAGGCCACATTCAACAGCGGCACATCACTGCGGGTCACCGCCGCGCGGGCGGTGCCTCCCTCGGCGTACCAGCCCTTCGGAGTCACATCCACGAGTGACTCGAAGGCGTCAAGATAAGCTGCCGTCATCCGATCAGCGGTGCTGCCCATCGCCGTTCCCCTCCTGTTCGGCCGGCATCTTCTGTGCCAGCTGGGCAAACCGATCCCGCAGTCGTTCCGGCCCGCCGTCCGGGAAGCTGTCGAGCACGAGTCCGGCTCGCGTGAACGCCTCAACTGCCTCCGCGATGTCACCGACGGACATCAACAGTTCGGCGAGCTGGTGCAGGGCCTCGAACTCGTTCGCCCGGTGACGCACAAGTCGTGAGGTGTTGGCCGACAGTTCGAGCTGCTCCACCGCCTCCCGGACGCGGCCCGTCTGCTCGAGGTTGGAGGCGATGGCCATGCGCGTCTCACCCTCCACCGCGGTCAGCGTTGCGTCCAAGCCGGCCTTGAGTTCGCTCCGGAGCTGCTCGTGGAGTTCGAG
Source organism: Micromonospora sp. NPDC007208 (assembly GCF_042869175.1). Classification (NCBI taxonomy): domain Bacteria; kingdom Bacillati; phylum Actinomycetota; class Actinomycetes; order Micromonosporales; family Micromonosporaceae; genus Micromonospora; species Micromonospora sp. NPDC007208. The sequence continues at coordinate 114,292 of NZ_JBIAFG010000010.1, forward strand.
CGCCCGCTCGAGCATGTGGCCCGACTCTTCGAGCCGCCCGAGACGGGCAAGAGACCTACCCATCGACAAGAGGCTCAGGGTCACGGGACGGCGATAGCCGATCTCGCGGTAGCGGGCCACTGCCCTCTCGCCGTGTACGAGCGCCTGCTCGTGCCGGTCCAGCGCCTCGTACACCCACTGCAGGTTGGCGTGTGCCATGGCCTGCTCCAGAGGCATGGCTCTCTGCTCGAAGATCCGCAGGGCTGCCGCCAGCAGGTCGAGCGCGTCCTGGTTGGCCCCGAACGACCACCGGGCGCCGGCCAGGCTGCGCAGGGTGTGCGCTTCGCCGACCTCGTCGCCGCTCTCCTGGGCGGCGTGCAGGGCCGAGCGCATGACGTCCTCCCAGTCCTGGAAGTACCCGGCCCACTGCAGGTACTGCTGCATCGTGATGGCGAGTTGCCACGGCACGATGCCGTACCCGAGGGTCTCCGCGAGCCGGACAGCCTCCTTGAGTACCTCGCGCTGGGCGGCGAACCAGGCGATGGCCTCCTCGTACGTCGCCAGCTGTTCGGGCACGACACCGGGCAGCGCCGGCGACGGCTCGATGGGAACTCGGTGTGGCGCCAGCAGCACCTGGGCGTTGAAACTGCTGTGCAGGTAGTACTGGAGCAGGCGGCTGACAGCGTCCCGGCGTTCCTCCGGCGGCTCGACATCGTGCAGGCACTCCTGCGCGTACGCCTTGACCAGCACGTGCGACGTGAAGCGTCCGTCGTCGTGCTCGGTCACCAACGCCGCCTCGGTCAGCTCCTCGAGTTCGGCGTGCGTCGTGGCCGAATCCTGGCCTGAAAGGCTGACGCATGCCTGGGCCGTGATTCCAGGGCTCAGTGCGACGGCCAGCAGTCGGAAGAGTCGCGCCGCGCCGGGACTGAGCTGTCGGTATGACCAGGAGAAGGCCGTACGTGGATCGTGCGCGCCCGCGCCGTGCGGGAACGCCTCCAGGCGGTGCGCGCCGTTGCGGAGGTCGGCGAGAACGGATTCCAGTGACAGTGTGGGACGCGCGGTGAGGCGAGCGGCCAGGATCGCCAGCGCCAGCGGCAACCGTCCGCACAGCTCGATGATCTCGTCCACGACGACGGCGTCCGCCTGACCGATCCTGCGTTTCGTCCAGCGAGTAAGCCGGTGCACCAGCAGTTCCCGAGCCGACTCGAGGTCCGGTACGTCGAGGCGCAGCAGATAGGCACCGTCGAGGGCGGCGAGTCCGAGCAGCGGACGGCGGCTGGTGAGCAGCACCAGGCTCTCGGCGGAGTTCGGCAGCAGCGGACGAACCTGCGCGGGATCCTGCACGTTGTCCACCAGCAGCAGAATGCGTTTCCCCGCCGTCAAACTGCGGTAGGTTCCGACGCGCGCGTCGAACGTGTCGGGTACCCGTGACGCGGGAACACCGAGCGCGTACAGGACGGAGTGCAGGGCGTCGCCGGCGCGGACAGCCTCGTCGTCGTCCTGCTCGCCCTGGAGGTCGAGGTAGAGCTGACCGTCGGTGAACTCGTCGGCGACGAGACGTGCAAAGTGAGCGGCCAGGGTCGACTTACCCACGCCGCCCATGCCGTCGATCGCCACCACCAACCGGGTGGTTCTCCCGTCGTCGCGCATGCCGGCCACCAGGTCGCCCAGGAGTGCGAGTTCGGTCGAGCGTCCGACGAACTGCGAGAGGTCCGGAGGCAGCTGCGCCGGGCGGACCAGTGGCACGACGGGCACGCCGTCGGACCAGGCAGCGGGTTCGACGGAGTCCACCGGCTCGGCCTGTGGCAGGGCGGTCTGGGTCAACACCTGGCGGTGAGCGTCCTGGAGAGCGCGTCCCGGGTCTATGCCCAGGTCCCCGACGAGGCGCTCCCGAATCCTCCGATACACCGCCAACGCCTCTGCCTGCTGGCCGGCTGCGGCGAGTGTCGTCACCAGGCTCGCGTGAACGAGTTCGTGTAGCGCGTCCATCTCGGCCGCGAGCCGCAGTGGTACCAGAACCCGCGACGGCTGGCGCACCTGGACGGCGACCCTGGCTGCGTCGACTACCGCGTCGAAAAACTCGCCCATGATGCCCGCGAAGGTCGCCGCGGCCCGATTGCTGTCCGCCAGGGAGTCTCCCGCGAAGCCACGGCAGAGCTGCAATGCCTCGGTGTAGTGGTCCAGCGCCTCGTCAAGACGATCCTTGCCCACGCTCGCCTTCGCGGAGGCGACGTGCCAGCGAAACGCGACCAGGTCGAGCATCTCCGGGCCCGCGGTGAAGCGGTACCCGTTGCCGCTGCGCAACAGGTACGACCCGGAGGCTCTCGGCGGCAGGTTGGGCTCGAGAAGACGACGCAACACACCGATGTACTTGTGGATCACGTTGACCGCGCTGGCCGGTGACTCCGGCCCCCAGATCAGCGCGATCAGATCAGTCGTGCTGATCGGGTGGCCCACGCGAGCCAGCAGGAGCGCGAGCAGGCAGCGTTGCTGCCGTGGGCCGGCGTCGAGTTCGGTGGCGCCCCGCCATACCCGTAACGGGCCCATGATCTGCAGGCGGAGCGGGCCTGCTTCGCCGTCGCAGGCGTGACCGACCGCTGGGCTCACCCCCCGTGTGCTGCTCTTGAACGGACGGTGATCAGCTGGGGTCATGCACTCGTCCCTAGCGCCGACGCACCAGCCGCGCCTTGGCGAGTCAGACGACCCTCGCCCCCGGATTCCTGCATGAATTTCCCCCCGCGTCGCGTTTCTGGTTCGCGGGAACCCCCTGTCACCGCACCCCAGAGCCCTGACACGATCCAAAGCCTCGGATGACTTTAGTCACGCTCACTGAAGGATCTCTTGACAGCGACTGGACCGACTGCGGCGTGGATCAGTTCGGCATCGGTCAGGCCCGCTCAGGCACCCCGGCCGGACCTCATGAGATCGGCGGTACGCACTTTCTTCACAGTTTGCCCAGTGGAGGTGGGCAGAATGGCGGCCGCATTCACCGGGACGCGACGCACTCGGAAGGAGGGACGCGGTGGACAACCGGGTTCTGCTGGGCGCCCTGAGCGTAGGCCAGACCCTGCCCGACGATCCCCGGAACGGTCTCGCCCGTACAGGTCGCGGCCGCCTCACCCGGCTGGCCCTCGTGCTGACGGCCCTCGTCGCCCTCGTCGCGGTGGGCGCCGGCACGGTGTACGTGTGGCCCCTGCGCAGCGACGCGCTTCAGCGCGCAACGCCGGAGACCCTGAGCTTCGAGTCGGCGAGCGCGCGGGCCGCGCAGGCCGTCACCGCGGAGGCGGCCGACACCGAGGTGCTTCCGGAGTGCCGGAGTCAATTCCTCTCCCACCAGCGTGTGAGCGCGAAGGCCGTTCTCCTGCTCCACGGCGACACTGACTGCCCCCAGCAGTACCGCGGCCTAGCGAAGCTGTTCTTCGACCGGGGCTACAACGTGTGGGTGCCCCGCGCGCCACGACACGGTGTCGCCGACCGGTCGGCCCACGCGAAGCTCAAGGCTGACGAGTTGGTCAGCTCGGCGAACGACGCGTTGAACGTGGCGGCCGGCCTGGGCGACACGGTCGGCGTCGTGGGCATCTCCGGTGGAGGCGTGTTGGCCACCTGGCTGGTCGGCCACCGTCCCGACGTCGTGCATCGTGCTCTTCTCCTGTCACCCCTCTACAAACCCAACCCCGCCCGGGTGCCTGACCTCGCCGTCAAGCCATTCACCGTCCTCTTCGGATTCGGTTTTGGCCCCGACCGGGTCGACGGCGAAGGTTTGTCGTCCGCGGCGATGTCGCAGTACCTGCGTATCGTCGGCAACTTCACGACCGATCCGAAAAGCCCGCACCTGCGCGAGTTGGCGATCGTCACCTCGGCAAACGACGACATCATTGATCTTCGGGCGGCGACTGACATCCCGAGAGCCATCGCTGATTTGAACGACGCCACCTTCACAGCGCACGAGTTGCCACGCGAGTCCGGAATCGGGCACGACGTCCTCGACCCCGAAGGACTACGGGGTCGGGCCGACGAGATCAATCAGTATTATCTCGATCTCTACGAGGGGAACGAGCGGACCTGACGCCACGCGGCCCGAGGTCGTCGACCTTCAGCACCGCCGCGACCTCGCTCAGGTCGTTGTCCAGTTGATGATCGGGCTGGGCAACCGATGCAGCTGTGCCTGCGGGATGGCGCGGGCGCACAGGTCGACGTGGGTCGGTGGAGCAGCCTCGTCCCGGAGCCCATGGAACTACCGGTTGCACATCGTTCCGCCGTTGTTCGTTCGCGTCCCAGCCGACGTCCCCCGCGCCAGCCGGTTGCTCACCAGGTCACGTCGCCGGTGGCGGCCGAGACGCCCGGCAGGCGCATAACGGTCGACGCCCGGATCGCGTTGTGGGCGTGGGCCTTCAGCGTCCTCCCAGGCGTTCACGGCCCTCGTCGCCCTCGCTGTCGACGTTGACGAGTGTCTTGAGCTTCACTCTGACGAACGGGCTTCGGTCCAGGACTGGCAGAATCTCGGCCAGCTCTTCGTTTCGCGGTTCGGGCCGGAGGAGGTCCGCCGCGTCTCGTGACGCAGCGCGCGGCGCCTACGGTAGGGAGGCCGTTCCGGTCGAGGCTGTGGTAGCCGGTGACAGCCGCGGGGTTTGAGCTCTCGATGTGCACGTGCGGCGAGTGCCCTGCCGTGGGTCGATGACGGTGCGTCGGGTGGAGGCCGGTCAGCCGGCGTGGCAAGCGTCTCCGACGGTGACTTTCAGCGGGTCTTCTTCGTCGCCCGTTTGCGGGGCGGCGTCAGCAGCTCAGCGATCGCGGCGATCGCGGACGGCATCAGCCGGTAATACGCCCAGACGCCGCGCTTGTCGCGCTCGAGCAGGCCGGCCTCGGTGAGGATCCGCAGGTGATGACTCACGGTCGGCTGGGAGAGCCCGAGCGGCGCGGTGAGGTCGCTGACGGAGGCCTCGCCCTCGGGAGACGACTGGATCAGGCTGAGCAGTCGTAGCCTGGCCGGGTCGGCGAATGCCTTCAGCACTGCGGCGAGCCGCTCGGCGTCGGCACGCTTGATCGGTTCGCCCGCAAGTGGCGAGATGGCAGGCGTCATCGTTTCCGCAGTTCCCACGTCCTGCATCGTTGCAGCAACACCCCGGCTAGAGCGTTGTAACGAGGCCTTGATCACGGTGAGGGTTCTCGGGCGGGGGACCTCCCGCATCCGTTCGGGTCGTCTCGGAATGATGACCTGTGTAGCGGAGGAGGTGTTGGGGTGCCCGGAATCCCTTCGACGCCCGGGCTGACTACCTGGCTCCGTGACCGCATACCTCGGTCCTCACCCGTCGGGGAAGCAGTGGCCGGAGAAGGCTCTGCAAAACGACTGCCCACAACACCTGACCACCGGACTTCCCAACCGTACGGTGCATCGCGAGGTGGTCGACGTCGCCTCGGGGAGCACTGACATCACCTAACAAGCTTCGACGACCAAACCCCGTTGCAATCGCAGGCGAACAGGGCTAGATGCGAACGTCAGGTCGCCGACTCGGCGCGCCGAAGATCCGGCACGAGTCCGTGATCATCGCTGACCTTTTAGATTTCGCGAGGTAGGGCTGACCGCCACGGGGGCGCTCGATCGCACTTATGGCCAGCACGGCACTCAGCCTAGTTGGGTAGCCATACAAATCAGCAGTATCCCAACCTGGAAATTCTGCCCCCGATACACCCAGAGAAGCTGGGCATAACGCGCACCAGGATCAGCCGCCCCACCTGCATCTTCTCAGTTTATCAAGGCCCGTGATCGGGTCAGAGGGCAAACAGTTCAGTCGATATCAACTAGGAGTTAAGAGCACTAAGCGTATATTTGCGGCGCAACTGGCCGAACATCACAGGAGGTATCGGATCGTGCGAACCGCGAAGCGAGTCGCCGTCACCGTTGCGGCATTTGCAGTGTCGCTGTCGGGTATGACGGTGATCGCAACGAGCGCCCAAGCTTCAGCCGGCGACTGCCCTGCCAACCGTGTTTGCCTCTGGGAAAACGAGAACCAGGACGGCGCGGGCGGAATCTTCATTGTGCAGGACAAGGCGTCAAATGGACGTTACTGCGACCTGGACCTCAATGACAACACGTTCAGCAACGGCCATCGCGTCTCCGACGCCACATCCTCTGTCTACAACAAGACGGGATACAACATCTTCCTGTTCCAAAACCCGTCTCCTTACCGCTTTGCAGCCAAAGCAGAAATTTTTTATGTGGCACCGAACAAGAAGGTCAACAGCCTGAAGAATGTAGCGGTCACGCACGGAAACTACTTCCCTGGCAACAATGGCTGGACCTACCCGAACGTTAACTTCAGCGACAAGACCTCTGCCGTTTGCGACGCGTAGCTTCGTGCTGAGCCGGCGAAACCGTATTCGGTTTCGCCGGCTCACTATGCAGCCATGGGCGAACTGGCCCCTCTGCCATCTTGGATACCTTCATCCTTCATCCAGCGCGACCCCGCGTACGCCGCAACCACACCCCCAACGCTCCGACCGCCACGAACGACGGCGTAGGGCACTGACGCGCGCACCGGCCGCGGGGCGGATACAACTCCCGGTCGAGAGCGTGCGCCCGACCGGGCTGGCATGGGCCAGAAACACCCCGAGCTGGCAGTTCTCCGTCCGCCCGGCCGTGCCGCAGTACTGACGCTGCACCCTGGCGGACCTGATGCCCTTCTTCAGGAATCCGGTCTCGTCGACGATCAGCACCCCGTCGCCGTCAGCGAGGTGCTCGGACACGTAGGCGAACAGGTCGTCGCGGACCGCGTCCGGGTCCCACGCCGACCGGTTGAGCAGCCGCTGCATCCGATCCTGCGTCCCATCGTCGGCGGCGGGTCATCGCTTTGCGGGTGGGCTCAGGGTCTCAGCTGACGACACCAGCCACTCATCTCACCAGCGGAGCCCATTACCTCGGCATCGGGAGTTCGGTGCAATGACAACCCGCGTCAACGTCTGGGCCAACTCTTCGTAACACGAATTCCCGTTATCGCTGGCGCGAGCAGCGATGGGGGGTGGCGGTGATCGGCACCGCAGGCATGGAGTGTCCGGAGTTTTTCACCACCTGGGTGAGGTCGGGCGTGTATCTGAGCCTCAGTCCAGGTGCCGTTCCAGCAGAGGTGCTGTTGGCCGCGCCGGTGCCCGGCTTGCACCTGATCCACTCAGCCGTGGAGACGGTCGGGGCGGCAGGGGAAAAGGCCGGCGCAGAGATGGTCGCCAAGGCCCTGCTGGCTCAGCCGATGGCGGTGGTCGAGCGGATGGTGGACGCTCCGAGGGCATCGGTCACCAGAAAGCTCACCCTCCCTGATGCCATCGCCCGCGCTGACCGGCTCGGTATGCCGGTGCGGGTGCCGGGCACCGTCCTCGGCGGTGTGGACAACGGCCGGGTGCTGCCGATCGGGGCAGACAGCCTGCCCGCCGACTACGTACTCGTCCTGCCGGAACGTCACCTGCTCGAGAGGCACGCCGGCGACCTCGACCCGGGGCGGGTCACGCTCCGCGTACCGATGCCGGGCCAGGTCCGTCTGGCCGGAGACCGGGTGGAGGTGGGGCGCCCGCTGTCCATCGTTGATGCCCGCTTTGCCGGCAGGGACATGCGACTGACGCCTGCCGGACAGCAACGGCCCGTGGATGGACTCGCCGGGCTGTGGCGTGCCCTGTCGAACCTGGCTCCGGGCGAGGTCGCCCAGGTACGGGTGACCCCGGTACACGGCGATCCGCCCTCCGTCTCCCTGGCTGTCAGTTCCGAGGACGGCATCGCACTGTTGACCGCCACGCCGGACGGCCTCAGAGCGACGACCCTCCCCCGGAACGCGGCCACGATGACCCTGACGCCAGCGCGAATGCTCGGACCGAATCACGTTGTCGCCTACTCGCGGGAGGCCGTACAAGCTGCCATCCGATCAACTGTCGCCGACCCGCGAGCGGAGCCGGCACTGCCCATGTTCGTGCTGTCCACGGCTACCGACGTCTCCTTCGCCGACCGCGACGTCCCCGCGCTGCACCCTGCCGTGGTGGATCAACTCGTCGAGCGGCTCGGACAGCAATATCCTGGATCACCGATCCAGCTGATCGGCCCGGACCCGGGTGGGCTGCTGCACAACCGGCACCCGCAGTCCTTCGGGTTGATCGACGCACTCAGCGCGGCGGGGCACGGGCACCTGGGCGAATCGGGCCGGGCCGCCTTGTTGGCCGAACTGGGCGCCCAGGGCGCCACGCTGATCGGTGTCACCGACGACATCGCCAACGTGCCGGGTGGGCTGGGTCTGCGGACGCTGTGGCTCGGCGGGAAGGTGCGGCCGGAGGGGCCGGTCAGCGGCGGGCTGGCGAACTCGCAACGGTTCGAGTTGCCGATCGACTGGCCGGTCAGGCGCGATGCCTTGGGTGCGGCGGTGGGCGGCCTTCCGCCATCGGTGGTTGCGGTGCGAGCCGCGATGCATAACTGGTTGGCTTCCGTTCGAGACTATCGAGGTCGCCTGAACGAGGGGCGGGAGGCCGACGGTCAGGTCGACCACATCAGGGCCTTGCGGCATCGTCTGGCCGAGGACATGGAAGCTCACCTGCTGTCGGGGCTTGCCGCGCTCGACGAGGGCGTGCAGGCGGTAACCGCCTGGTGGAACGCCTTCCAGGTTGATCCAGCCTTCGACTTTTCGCAGAATTTTCAGCTGGCCCCGACAGAGATATATGGCGTGCTGCGCCGTGCTGTGAACCTCGACTGGGCCCTCGGTCCGACCGTGGTGCCTGAGTCCATCAAGGGGCACGAGTTCGCGCCGGCCCGACTCGACCGGGTCCCGGGTAGCAGGGCAGGTGAGTTGCAGATCCAGATGAACCCGGTGTGGACTCCGCTGGCCGCGCTGACTGCCGCCCACTTTGCCGATTCCCCGAGGGTGCCGTGGCAGTTCTCCGTCACATCGGACGGACTGCCCTGGTTCGGCAGTGAGAACGCCTCGAAGATCATGCCCGACCGCGAATGGTCGCAGGATCTGCGGGCGCAGGTCGATGGGCTCGGGCACCCCACCATCGGTGCGAGCTTTGGTCCCGACGGCCGCTTCGTGGTCGGCGACAACCGCGTCGGCGGTCAAGTTCACTACGAGCCGGACGACGACATTCTGATCTTCAACGACATGTCGGGCCGGACGATGAGCCCGAAGGTTCGGCCGAAACTCACTGCGAAGGAGTCTGAGACCTGGGTGGCGCACGTCGCCCGCATGGTGAGCGCACAGACCGGCCTGGACTTCGAGATCGGGATTTCCAAGCAATTCGCGAAGGCTGCGCTCAAGTCGAACCCTGGTGATAGCGAAGCACTCGCTCTGGTCTCCATTGTCAAGGCTGGATTGTCGGACCGTCGTGCTGTTGCGGTGCTTCGCGAGGCCGCGGCCAGCCTGGACGGCCGGGTGTCCTCTGCACTCGCTCGCTTGTCGTCCTCGGCGGCGAAGACCGAGGCAACCCGCGGGTGGCAGGCCTTTCAGAACACTGTGGCGCAGAGCAATCTCTCCGCCGTCGGCGCGGCAGCCAAAGCCGTTGCGGCGTACCTGGCGGCGCTGTCCAAGGTGTCCGCGGCCGTGGAGCCATCAGCCCTGCGGGTGTTGCCGGACCCGGGATACTTCTTCCCCCTGTCCGTTGCGGAGATCTCATCCGGATTGTGGATTGGTTCCGGGCAGGTGCCGGACGAAGCCGCTAAAGCAGTTCGCCGCCTGGGTGAACAGCGGACCGTGGAGGTTCGATTCCGGGCCAATCCGGATCAGGGAGACATCGGATTGATGCGGTTGGCGCTCCTTCGCCAGCCGGCGGAGGTGATCGCGGCTGCGGTGCACCGGCCAGCGGGTCCCGATCTGACGGAAAGCTTCGACGCGACGGCGCGAGCCGGCGGGCTCGGTCTCCCTGTGGACATGGCTATGGCTGACGTCCCGCAGCGATATCTGACCCAGCCTCCGAAGGCATCCGTCTGGCTGGACGAGCACGGCCAGTCGGTCGAGTCTCCGCACCGGGCGCACTATCTGCGTGTCCTGCCGACCAATCACCTCGTCGAACAGCATCTGGACTACGACACAGCCGAAGCGGCCAGCGGCCAGCCGCTCTCCCCACCCATCGAAGTCAGGCCAGCTTCGTGGCAGTCCGACCCGAGGCCACGCTTCGCCAAGGCCAACCGATCTCGCTGGCAGAGCGCGCTGACGTCGGCGGACAGGACGAAGGTCGATGCCGTCGTCGAGGCGGTGCACCGGCTCGGCTCGGACGACCCGACCCTCGGTCCGAAGGTGAAGAGGGAGTTGGCGGTGGTGGCCGCGCTGCGTTCACTCAATGTGCTCCGAGACCAGCACGGCGCTGCGCGCCGCGGTGAACATCTGCTGGCGGAGATGGAGCGCCGGTTCGCACGCGACAGGCGGGCGAACCCTTCGGCCGTACGCCGAATGGTGGTGCACCATCGCACCGATCTGGCCGGAAGTGACCGCGATGTGCTGGATCTGGCTGGGGCGGCGGTGCGGCTCGCGCTCGCTCATGGCAGCGCCCTTCCCGCCGCGCACATCGATGCGGCGGCGAGGACGCTGACCGTCGAGTTCGCGGCGGGGGGCGGCACCCGGCCGGTACTGAATGCCGGGAGGCACACCATGCCGGTCGATGTTGTTCAGGCCGAGGAGTGGACACCACCGCTGACCGATGCCGCTGTCCTTGTCGACGGCCGGCTCAAGATCCGGGCGGACGCGAGCGACAGGTCGCTCGTGATCGGCATCGCGGGCCTGTTCGCCCAGATCGCCACGACAGGGGCCGCCCGACTGAACGAGAACCTGATGGCGGACAGCGCGGAGGCGCTGCACACCAAGCGCACGATCGTGCGACGGATCTACTTCGCCGGCAGTACCTGGGGCACGACCCGACCGAAGCGGTGGCTCAAGAAACATCTGTCGATGCCGCACACCACCGAGGTGCTGCGTGCGGAGCTTCGAGCGATCGACGAGCAGCTTCAGGTCAACGATCCCGGCCACACCGACACCGCGGTGTGGGGAGTCGATCAGCCCGCCCACCTGACCGGCAAGGCTTCCTTCGCTGACCACCTCGCCCGGCGGATGGTCTCCGCGTCGTCGATCGGCACCACGTTCGCCGGCGGGCTGAGCAACGATCCGCCGCGGGCGATGGCGTTGATGGGTGCTTCGGTCGCCGGAACCGGTACGCAGAACATCGTCCAGGCGGTTTCGGACGCGTTGGCGGCGAATGTGAGCGGCAACGCCGCACCCAAGACCGTGCTGGCGACCCCCAAGCGATGGGGCGAGTTGGGCCTGCGGACGAGAACCGCGTTAGGGCTGCCTACCGCTCAGGTCACCAAACGCGCGCCGTCCGCGTTGGCGATGGCGGCGGCCTCGGGCCTGGTGACCGGTCTGGTCGGTCTCGATGTGCCACCGGTGCTGGACACGAGCGGTCGGATCCTGACCGAGGGGCACAAGGTGCACCGGTGGGACCTGGCCGGCCTGTCGACCGCGTTGCAGGGCGGGCAGAGCCTGCTCGCCGGCGCCGGCTCCGACTGGGTGTTCGACCTCTGGGAGGGCCGGGCCAAGGCCACCTTCGAACGTGCCCTGAAGGGCAGCCCGGACCACCGTCGCAATCAGTACGTCGAGATAGCGTTCCACCACACGTTGGAGTTGTACGGGCGGTGGACGGAGTCCTTGAAGTCCGGGGTGACCGTTCCGGAGCACCTGAAGGCCGACGTAGCCGAGCTGATGGGGCAGGTCAACGGGCTGGCGTGGGCGGTCGAGAAGGAGGTGGACAACAAGGTCGCCGATCTACGGCGCCGCCGCAGACTGCTCAAGCGCTTGATCGGGATGTTCGGTCGGCAGCAGGGTCGGGAGAGCTACGACCTCGTCGATCGGGGATTGCCCAACGGGATGCCGAAGATCTGGCACAACATGCTGCGCACCGGCATCCAGTACTCCGCCGCGCAGGTGCCCTCCCAGGTGATCGGTCACCTCGCCGGCAGCGCGGCCGGCCTCGCCGACGCTGGCGTCATCTCGGGTGCCGGACGGGGCCTGGCCTACGGCGCCGGGTGGAGCGCGTTGAAGAACCACGAGTTCCGCGACGCGATGGCGGTCGCCGCCTGGGACGCTCGCTTTCACCTGGGAGTTGTCAGAGCCCTGCTGGACGCCATCGTGAAGGGCGAACCGGTCCCCGACGGGCAGGTGCCACGTGCCGCAGACGCGCAGCGCCACCCGTGGCTGGCACAGTTCAGCCAGGCTACCGCCCGCGTAGTGGATCAGCGACGGATCAACCGGGACAACCGTCGGCCCACCGAGATCTCGAAGCGCACGCAGATGCTCTACAAGCATGTGCCGGCCACCGCCGGTGGGGCGCTGGGCTACGGCATCGCGGCTGGCGCGGGGATGATCGCCGCCCCGGTGGCACTGCCGCTGATACTCACCGTCGCCGGTGTCCTGACCCTGACCGGCGCCGGTGAGACGTACCTTCGCACCCATGAACCCCGGCACCGTCAGGCGGCCCGTTTCGCGGGTGCCGCCGCCGAGGTGGGTGGTCAGCCGCGGTCCAGCGAGCAGTTCGTCGGGGTTCTCCGGGACAACCTGCGCGAGGCGGCCGCGGCGAACATGCTGATCAAGCCCACGCGCATGCCGGCCAACGCCTCTGTGGTCAGACGATTCGGCCATTGGCAGCGTGACGGGTTCACCGATGTCTGGGTCAGCGGAAGCCGGCGGGTTCGGCGTGTCCTGGTGTGGACTCAGGATCAGATCCGTGGTGGTGAGCCGCCACGAAACCTCACCCGGCAGCCCATCCGTACGGCGGGACCCGTGCGGCTGACCTCGGCTGACCGGACCGAGGTCGACGCGCTGCACGAAATCCTCACCGACCTCGACAACCTGAAGCGGTGGGCCGTCGGCGACCACGGTGACCGCGACCTGCTCCGGACCACCCTCGCTCTGCACCTGAACAAACTCGGTCTGTGGCAGGACACGGGGCAGCAGGACTGGTCCTGGGACCAGACGCGCTGGGCCGCGATCACCGCGGCACTGCGATCCCGGCACGGACGCGTCGATCCATTGGTCGGCGCCGCATCGGATGTTGCCGTCGAGTCCGCCGATTCGATGGCAGCTGTCCGGGGTGCGGAATCGGACAAGAATTCGCCGTACCGGGTGGCCGTGGACCGTGAACGGGAGCGGACCAACCACCTCTGGGCGGGCATCGCCGCGATGTCGTCAACGGCCGCCGGCGCCCAGGCCCAACCCTGGGTCGCCGTGGTCTCCCCGACCAAGCTGCAACTCGCGGTCGGCGACCTGAAGAACGCCGAACTCACCGTGAGGGTGGACCCGACCCTCGGCAGGCACGCCGAGGTGGTGCTGCGGCTGCGGCACTGGTCAGCACCGGACTACGAACTCGTCGTACGCGACGACGCCACCCTGCACGATCCGGACGCCCTTGGACACCTCCTACGGGAAGCCTCCGAGCACATCAGGATCAACCGTCCGGGCATCGCGTCGCGGTCCTGGAACGTGGCTCAGCACGCAGTACGCGCCGAAAACCGGTATCCCGTCCTGCGCATGCCCCTCGAACCGTCCGGGCCGCCGAGTTGGCCGATGAGGTTGACCGAGACCGTCACCGCGCATCGACACGTCCACGTGATCTCCTCGCACACCCGGGGCGTGCCGTCCCAGCTGATCACCGAGCTGACCGAGGCCGCCGACGCCGATCATCCGGTGATCCTGCTGGATGCCCAGAGCACCGGCCGACCCGTGCTTGCGTCCGACCTCGCGACGCTCAACTACCTGCTCGAACAGTTCGCCCAACGCGACCGCCTGCCCATCATCGTCACCAGAGGAAGCATGAACGGCGAGGTCGAACACGCTGTGTTGACCGTGGCGAGGAAATATGGCGCCGCGGTGCTGCACCCGACCCTGCAAAGGTCGGGCGGATCCGGGCTTGTCGGCCTGCAGGTCGGCTACCGATGGAAGCTCACCGCGCCGCGGCAGGACGGGCAGGACGCGAGGCCCGGCGAGATCTGGGACCGGATCACCGCCGGTGTCCTGCACGCCGCCACCGAACTGGCCCGGCCGACGGCAGCCGTCAGCAGGGTCGACGACAGGCTCGGCGAACTGATCTGGGCGGCGGACCTCAACGCGGCCCGCGACGTCTTCGGCAGCCTCCGCGAACACTGGTCACCGCAGCGGCTGAAAGCGGGCCTGGCCCAGGTCAGGAAGATGATCGAGCGGGTACCCGACCAGCCCGCACTGAGCGTCTTCGACCCGGTGCTGGAATTCGGGGCGGCCGGCCACGCCGAGATCGTCTTCGACTACGCCGGCGCCGAACCGGCCCAACGGCCCCGCGTGCTCCTCGACGCGGTGGGCCAACTCGACGCGGCCGGACGGCTCGACCCGCCAGTCGAGGGCGGCCTCACCACAGCGGCGCTGGCATCGATGACGAAACTGGTCGGCCCCGTCGACGCCACCGACATCTCCGGATCGATGCTCAACGTCGTCAAGCTCATCAGAACCGAGCAGTTCACCGGTGCCGGGGATTTCGTCGACGCCAACCGCGGCAAACTCACCGTCGAGCAGAAGCAGCAGTGGGTGAATGCGATCGCCGGTCTCCGCGCCGCCATGCCCACCAAGGCCGACCAGCTTCAACGGCTGTCACAGGCCGTCCTCGCCTGCTGACGGCCTTCGACGGTGGGGCGCTATGGAGCAGCTTCCTCGCCCCAGAGATCGTCATCGACCCAGACGCGGCGACCGGCCTGGGTGAGGCAATGCTGCGGGGTGGAGCTGATGGCCGCGCACTACCCCCGCGCCCAGGTGCCCGCCGGCCGGTACGAGGCGGGGGGGGGGGCGGGCGCCCCCCCCCCCCGGGGCCCCCCCCCCCCCCCCCCCCGGGCGGGGCCCCCCCCCCCCCCCGGGGGGGGGGCCCCGCGGCCCCCCGGGGGGGGGGGGGGGGGGGGGGGGGCGTGGGGGGGGGGGGGGGGTGGGGGCCCCCCCCCCCCCCCGCCCCGGGGGCCCCCCCGGGGGGGCGGGGGGGGGCCCCGGGCGCGCCCCCCCCCCCCGGGGCCCCCGCCAACGCGACTCAGTCGTTCAAGCCGCAGTCCTTCGCCGGGTTCGGCGCGCAGGACAGCTTCGTGTAGCCGGCCGGCGGGGAAGCCTTCAGCTTTCCCAGGTTTCCGGCGGTGCGGGGCAGCCACTCGTAGTTGCTGGTGGTGGTGCCATTGAAGGTTTTGTGGATGAGGCGGACCGGCAGGTAAGACTCGGCGTCGACCCAGATCTGCATGGACTCCTCGGCGGCCTTCGCCTTGTCCATCGCGCTGTCCGGACCACCCAGCCATTGCAGGTGTACGGCTGGGTTGCCGTCGATCGACTCCTTGCCGACGAGCGTCAGCTTCCCGCTGTCGACCGCACTCCTGAGGTCGGCGGGGTTGAGCGCCGGTGGCAGCGACTGGACCGTGTTGCTGTCGAGCGCCTCAAGCCGGGTGACCTCGTACGTCCACCACTTCTTCTTGTCATGGTTGAGTTCCACCGCGTTGGAGCCGTCCAGCACGACCGTGTACGAGCGCGTGTCGCCGAAGAAGATCTGGTTGTCCTGCCGCTCCCGCTTGGTTGTCGGGTCGCTCCAGAGTTCGGTCATGCTGGCGGCCTTGCCGTCGCGTCCCTCGTGTGAGGAGTTCTCGTGCTGGACATAGCCGGACACGTCAGCCAGGGCGGCACCGGTCCGCTCGGCAACGAACCCGACAGTGAGCATGTCGGGGGCTTCCGGGGCGGTGCCTTGTGGAGCCAAGAACAGCGAGGCGCCCAGTGCGATAGCGGCAATCACCGGAACGGCACCGGCAATGCCCAGCGCCCGGCTGCGGCGCTTGTTCCTACGGTGCAGGGTCTCGATGAGCCCCGAGGGTGCCGTCATTTGGTGCGTCTCCTCATATAGCCGGTCGCCCAGCAGTCGACCCAGCTGATCGTCGTCGACAGCGGTCATTGGAAAGCCCTCCTGCCGTTGGTTTCATGAAAGTCGCCGAGTAGTTCGCGCAGCCGCGACAATGCGCGGGAGGTGTACGACTTGACCGTTCCGCTCGAGCAGTCGAGCAATTCGGCTGTCTGCTCGACGGACAGATCCTCGAAATAGCGGAGCACGATCACCTGCCGTTGCCGAACCGGCAGTTTCCTGATCGCATCGGTGACCATCCGCCGGTCCCCGATCCCGTCCAATCCGGGGTCGTCGGAGCGGAAGGCATTGGTGTCCTCCGGCAGTGCGGTCTCGCGGGGCCGCCTCAACAAGGCTCTGATCCGGTCACGTGACAGATTGATCATGACGTGCCGGACGTATGCCTCGGGTGCGTGGCAGGCCTTCGACCAGCGGCGCATCGTACGGAGCAGGGCTGTCTGCAGCAGGTCCTCGGCATGGCCACGGTCCCCGGTCAGGAGGTACGCGAGGCGCAGGAGCGCTGCTGACTTCTGCTCGACGAATGCGTCGAAGCTTGGATCAACTCTCACGAGGCTAAGAACTCCGCAGGTCCAACGGTGGTTGCCATGATCGGTCGGCGGGGAGGAACAGGTCGGGTAGCGATCCGTGGCCGTGGCGCATGTGACCGGTCCGCCGCGTGGGCGTGCTCGGCTCGGTGCGCACCGGGCACGGGACCTGCCGTCGTCAACAACCGGGCCGGGACGTGAGTCGGTTTGACGATCAGATCAAAAACCGGCGTGGCCCCCACCGCTGGAGGGAAGCGGGGGCCACGCCGGGGATCTGGGACGGCCGACGGGATACCGGCCATGACGATCGGCTCCTGCCCGTTGCATGAAGGCAGGACCCGACAAAGACGTTAGCGTCACGCAGTGGAAGGATTCTTCCCTGCTAGGGAACGCGGCGGTTCTACCCACCACAACTGCCGCTGGTGTGTCAGGCCGCGTCATCGATGATGGCGCGAAAGCGACTCGCCAGGCGGATGGCCCGAACGTTTCCCGACATGATCAGGACTTGTTGGACTGGGTGGCCATGCGCGGCGGCGAGACCGGCCACGTGCCGGGCCACCGCGGTGCCGATTCCACGGCCCTGCCATGCGTCAGCGATCAACAGAGCGATCTCTGGCGGTCCGCAGTCCTGCCACAACAGGTGGGCAAGACCGATCAGCCCTGGCCGCTGCGGACAGGCGATGAGGAACGTGTAGCCGCGATCAGGGTCGATCAGATGTCGCCACTCGGCGTGGCGGATCCGGTCTCGCGACGCGTGGTAGCGGGCCCTGCGGCTCTCGGCGGAGCATTCCCAGCGGTGCAGGTGGTTGGCCGCCTCAAGATCGGTGAGAGTGGCTCGGCGAAGGCGTAGTAGTAGCCCGGCAGCTGTCACCACATCCACATTCTCGTGCTGACTCTCAACGAGGAACCCCTGCTGCACGAATCAACTCCAAGGCTGGTAACGAAGGCCGTTCCCAGAATGGCAGCGCCAACTTCAAACGAACTGTATTCCGAGTGAACGAGACTGGTCTCCATGCGAGCGAAAAACCTCGCTCCCCGGTGAACCACTGTGGGGCTGAGATTCGTGACCCGAGCGGACTTTCCGCGCCGAAAGAATGTGTCAAGAATGTCGGAGTTCTTGTCGTGGCGCCTGCCACCCAGGGCATTGGCCGCGAGTTGGCCGCCGAGTAGGCCCGGCGGGGCAGCGAGGTGGTCATCACCGGACGGGCGGTGGAGCGGGCCGAGGCCGAGGCGGCGCGGCTTGAAGCCGAAACCGGAAGCTCTGTGTCTGGGTCGGGGCTCGACCTGTCCGGCCGGACTCGGTGGCGGACCCGCTCGTTAGGCGGCGAGGCCCGGTCGCTGATCATCAGGGCGATCAAGCTCCCGCCCATTCGCGATGCGTCGTCTCACCCGTCGCTGTGAGCGTCCACTTCTCGTCAAGAGCGGGCCGATACGGTTGCCGGGACAGGTCTCAATTCATTGAGACGCTCGACGGTCGGCGTGGCCTCCGCCACATAAAAATGCAAAGGATCGAGAAGAGAGAGCCATGGCAGACAGTCGTGACATGTACCTCGTCCACAGCGCCTTCCGGCGTGAGTTTCCCGCTGCTGCGGCACTCGTCCCGACCGTGGCCGCGAACGACAGCGCCACCGCCTCCCGGGTCGCCGAGCACGTGCTCCTGCTGACTGGTTTGTTGAGCCTGCATCACGCCGGGGAGGACGAGAAGGTCTGGCCGAAACTGCTGCAACGCGGCCCGAACGAGATCGCGCCGTTGGTCGCGACTATGGAACGTCAGCACGAGGGCCTGCATGAGGCACTGGTCGAGGTGGAGAGGCTGGCCACCGTGTGGCGCTGGAGGGCGACGTCGGCTGACCGTGATGCAGTGGCGTCGGCCCTCGACGCCATGATTCCGCCGATGCTGGAGCACCTAGTCACCGAGGAGACACACCTGCTGGCGTTGATCGACAAGTACCTGACAGACAAGGAGTGGGCCGAGGTGGGCGCGGCCGCGCTGGCCTCGATGCCGAAGAGGCTGTTGCCCATGGCCTTCGGGATGGTGCTGCGCGACGGCACGCCCGAGTACGTCGCAGGTCTCAAGGCGGTGATCCCGGGTCCAGCCTGGTTCGTGCTCTCCCGGCTCGGGCCGGGGGCGTACACCCGATACGCCCGTCGGATGGGCTTGGACAAGGTGCCTAACGCCGCCTGACCGGGCATTGACAGTTAAGTGGATGAAAGGGCAGCCAGGTTCCTGGCTGCCCTTTCATCGTGGGCCCGAACTCGTGACCTCGTCGGAAATGGTCAGTAGAAATCAACTGCGGTCCGACATGCTCGACTGGGGGGTTGCCGGGGGGCTGCTGATGTCATTCGTGGTCACCGAGGAGCTGCAATGAGCACGAGATCGGAAACGACGCACACGGTCCGGGTGGGCGACCTTTCCCTGATATGTCACATTCGCGGTCGAGGCCCGCTTTGTTTCGTACATCCGGGTGGCCCTGGGCTCTCCGGAGACTATCTGCGCATGCCACTGCTCGAGCGCCGCCTGACGATGGTCTATCTCGAGCCGGTGGGCACGGGCGGTTCGAGCCGGTTGGCGGCGGGGGCGAGGTACGACCTCGACACCTACGCCGATCATCTCGACGCGGTGATCGCCGACTTCTCCGACGCTCCGGTGCTCGTCCTGGGGCACGGGCACGGTGGATTCGTCGCGCAGAATCATGCATTGCGCCGCCCGGACCGGACGGCCGGCCTGATCCTGTACGCGACCGCACCGGTGGTCGACCAACACACCCGGGCGGCGGCGCGGGAGAAGCTACGGCAGTACGCTCTGGCCCACGGGGACCGCATCGATGCCGAGGCGATGGTCGCCGCGTATGACCGTCCCGCCGGTCGGTGGGTGCACGAGACCACAGCACGGCTCTGGCAGATCCTCCCCGCCTACTTCGCCGACTACTGGCGGCAGACGGAGTTCGCCCACCTCCTCGGTGCGCTACCGTGCTGGCCGCGGCCGGCCACCGACTTCGACCTCCGCTGCGCGCTGCCCTCGATCACCGCACCGACGATGGTCGTAGCGGGGGTGCACGACTTCGAATTCGGCCCGGAGCCGGCCGAGATGCTGCGGTCGGCCATTCCCGGTGCGGTCCTGGCCGAGTTCTCCGACAGCGGGCACTTCCCGCACCTGGAAGAGGCGGAGCGCTTCAGCCACATGGTGCTGGAGTTCGCCCTGCGGGTCCCGGGCCGGCCTCGTCGCGCGAGCGAGATGGCCTTGGCCGGGAGACAGGATGCGCGTTGGTGGTGACGGGCGCGGCGGCACCGCCCCGGCCGCCAAGTGGGCGGCCGGGGCGGCATCGCCGGAAGCTCACTCCGGGAGCTGGTAGAGGCGATAGCGGGCGACGGTGTCGAAGCCGATCTGCCGGTACACCGGCTCGCCCTCGGCGCTCGCCTGCAGCGTGGCAATCCGCCGCCCCGACTCGCGGGTGATGCGCAACGCCTCGCGGGTGAGGGCGGTCGCGATTCCGCGCCGGCGGAAGGCAGGGTCGGTGGCGATGCAGTACAGGGCGCCGACGTCGGTGCCGAGCGACAGGGTGCACGTGCCGACGGTACGGCCGTCGACGGTGCCCGCGAGCCGGAGCACATCGGGGTAGTCGAAGTCGAGTTCCCGGTCGACGACGATCCCAAGGTCACCGGAGATGCCGAGCGGTCCGGCGTAGGCCTCGACGTACTCCCGCATCCCGACCGGGCCGACGACGGTCCGGATCTTCAGATCGGCGGGCGATGCGGCCTCGGCCACGGTGGTCACGTCCATCGCCATGATCGGCATGTCACCGATCTGCTCCGCGCCGCGCTCGAGTAGGCCTTCGGCGGTGCCCTCGTCGCTGTCCGCGCCAACCCACCAGCCCCACCGCGAGCCGGTGAGGTGCCTCTTCACCTCCGCGATCGCGTCGTCCAGCTGCCGACCACGAACGCGAAGGACCCCGTTGAGCAGCGGGTGGGGGATGTCGGTGCGGTAGATCGGCAGGTCGGTGTCGGGGCGCGCGCCGGCCCAGCCGCACCAGTAGCGGCGGTTGGCAGCGAGTTGCGGCTCCAGGTCATGGATGGAGTACGTAGTCATACCTTCCAGGACCTGGTCTGGCGGCCAGAAGTTCGATTCGCCGGGGGAGTGATCTCCGGGCGGGCCGGCCGCGGGGTGTGCAGGAGGCGCACCTCACACACCAGGCCCTTCTTCTCGCGGAGCAGCCAGGTCCCGCCGGGCGGGCAGTGGAACGGATCCTCCGGCGGGTTGATGAAGGCGTTCTCCCAGATCGTGATGCCCGCACCAGCCACCACTCCGGTGATCTGGTGAGCGACGCCGGAGTCATAGTCCCGTCGCATGGCCGCGAAGACCGGTTCGCGGCCGATCGTCCGTTTGCCACTCGGCCAGCAGAAGGTCAGGTCTTCGGCCCAGCGCGCGACCGCCTTGTGCATCGGCGCACCGTCGGACACCGCGGTCAGCACCGTCGAAGCCTCCTCGCGTCGTTCGGCCTGCAGGGACGTGGTCTCGTCGTGCCGCTCCTCGTGCAGGCGGGGCAGGACGTCGGCCAGCTGACGGCGCGCTTCGCTCAGGCGGCTGCGGACGGTGCCGATGGGGACCCCGCAGAGATCCGCGATCTGCTCGTACGAGTTGTTCTCGGTGAAGTAGCGCAGCAACGCCACCGTTTGCGCGGCCGGGGACAACTGGTGCAGTCCGTGCCAGATCCAGTCCCGCATGGCGCTGCGGTCGATGCGGGCAGCCGGATCGTCCAGCTCCGAGGCGAGCAGGTTCTCGCCGGCCACGCCGACCGGGACGGGCCGGTGCGAGCGGAGAAGCTTCCGGCAGTTGTTGCGCACGATGGCGTGCAGCCAGGGCCGCAACGCCGACGGGTCGCGCAGCTCGCCGATCCGGCAGAACGCCGTGATCGCCGCGTCCTGGCAGGCATCCTCGGCGTCGGGCCTGGCACCCAGGATGCGGTGTGCCACCGCGAGCATGCCGGCGTAGTGAAGCTCGAACAGCAGCGTGAAGCTTCGCGGATCGCCCAGCTGGGCGGCCCGGACCACCTGCTCCGCGTCGCCGGCCGACACGGGTCCCGATGTTGGTAGGAGCATCCCGGAACGCTAGCTCGGGCCAGTGAAAAAACTTCTTCAGTGGACCGAACTTTCGTCATGCCGCCTGGATCTGCAGGACATGCCATCGACACAAGCCTGGAGTACGCCGTCGGCAAAACGGCCCACGTCGTGCCCCGTTTAACCCCGACGTCCGTCTTTCCGGTCGCGGCACCCTGCGGTCCCGCGAGCCGGATGAACGGATGCTCGATTCAGTCGCCGTCAAGTGAATCCTCACAAGAGCCTCTTTGCTCTGGCCGGTCACAGGAGCCGGGACCGAAGGGTGCGCTGCGCCTGCAGATCATGGGACCGCTACGGCTCTGGCGCGGTGAGGTCGAGCTGGACGCGGGCCCGCGTCAGCAACGCGGCCTGTTGGCGCTCCTTCTGGCTCATGCGGGGCAGCCCGTCAGCACCAGCGATCTGACGGGCCTGATCTGGGGTCCGGACTCGCCGGCCAGCTCGGTGAACGTCATCCACAAGTACGTCGGAGCGCTGCGCCGCCTGCTCGAACCCGATCTACCCCCACGCGCTGCCGGGTCTTACCTGCTGCGACACGGCAACGGATATCGCTTCGCGGCCGGGCCGGAGACGCTCGACCTCATCGCATTCCGCCGCCACGTCTCGGCCGCGAAGTCCAGCCTGGGGCAGGACCGTCCCGCCGAAGCGCTCGACCACTACCTCAACGCTCTCGAGCTGTGCCACGGTTCGGCCGGCGACTCCTTGATCGACAGCACGTCGGCGGCAGCAACCTTCGCCGGCATCGACAGCGAATTCTTCGACGCCGCAGTCGCCACCGCCGCGGTGGCCGTGCGAGTGCGCCAGCCCGCGCGGGTGCTGGCCCCGCTGCGGCTCGCCGCGGAGATGGGCCGGCTCAACGAGCCGGTCCACGCGTGCCTGGTGACGACGCTCGCCGCGGCCGGCCATCAGGCCGAGGCATTGGCGGTCTATGGCGCGATCCGCGCGCGCCTCGACGACGAGCTGGGCATCGACCCTGGACACAAGCTCCAGGACGCCCAGCGGCGGACCCTCACCCAGGCGGGGATGCCGCCCTCCGGGGACGCGAATCCGATCCCCGGGGCATCCCGGCCGATTCCCCTGGTGCGCCCGGCGCATCTTCCGCCGGACCTACCCCTTTTCGTGGGCCGCGGTACCGAACTGACGATCTTGAGTGACCTGGTGGCCGGGATGCGAGCCGCCGGACGGACGAGCCCTCTGGTGGTCGCGATGAACGGCATGGGCGGCGTCGGCAAGTCGACGCTCGCGGTGCACTTCGCGCACCGCGTGTCCGGCGAGTTCAGCGACGGGCAGCTCTACCTCGATCTCCAGGGTCACCTCGGCGAGGGTGAGAGCCGCTCGGCCGGCGATGCCCTGCGCCTCCTTCTGCACGCGGTGGGTGTGCCCGCCTCCGACGTTCCAGACACGTTCGACGCGCGGATCGGGACGTACCGGAGCATGACCGCCGGCAAACGGATCCTGATCCTGCTGGACAACGTCCGCGATGCCTCCCAGGTGCGTCCGCTACTGCCGAACTCGGCGGAGAGTCTCGTGATCGTCACCAGCCGCCGGTCGCTGGTCGGCTTGGCCGCGTTCGATGGCGCCTATCCGCTCAGCGTCGATCTGCCCAACCTACCGACGGCCCGTCGGCTGCTCGAACGCCGTCTCTCCGGCCTGCCGAGCCAGCCGGCCGGCGGAACGGCTGGTGTGGAGATCATCGACGAGATCATCGAACTGTGCGGCCGGCTTCCGCTGGGGCTGGCCATCCTGGCGGCCCGGGTCACCGTCCGCCCACGATTGTCGCTCGCCTCCGTCGCCGCCGAGCTACGCGACGGTGCCCGCCGGCTCGGGGCGTTCCCCGGTGGGGGCAGCCTCAGTGATCCGCGTACCGCGTTCTCGTGGTCCTACCGCCAGCTTGGTCCCGGTGCCGCTCGGCTGTTCCGGCTTCTGTCGGTGGCCCTGGTGCCGGGTGTCACGGCCGCAGCCTGCGTGAGTCTCTGCGACCGCAACCCCGACGACATTCGGGCGGAGGTGGCTGAGCTGATCGAGGCGGCCCTGCTGACTGAGCACGAGGACGGCCGGCTCACGTCGCACGTACTGGTCAGGACGTACGCGGAAGAGCTCCTCCAGGCCGAGGAGCCGGCGGCAGAACGACGGGCGGCGATCAGCCGCCTGCTCCAGTACTACCTGCACAGCAGCTTCCAGGCGCAGGTGGTGCTTGAGCCGAACCGGACGCCGATCGAGCCGCCGCCGCCCCTGCCCGGCGTCGTCGCGGAGCAGCCGGAGACGTACGACGCGGCCATCGCCTGGTTTGCGAGTCAGCGGGAGGTGCTCAAGGAGGCGGTGCGCCTGGCGGCCGACGTCGGGTACGGCATCGTGCCCTGGCAGCTCGCCATCACCATGCAGCAGTACCTGCAGTGGGCCGGATACTTCCAGGACTGGGAAGACGTCATGAGGGTGGCGTTGCACGCGGCGCGGGAGAGCCATGATGCCGTCGGGGAGGCGCATGTCCTGCGCAGCCTGGCCGGTGCGCGGCATGTGTTCGGAGCCAACGAAGAGTCGCTGCACCTGCTCAGCGAAGCGCTGCGCATCTTCGAGGACCGGGACATGCGGCTGGAACAGGCGCTGGTGCACAACAACTTCCACCAGGTGCTCAGTGCGCTGAGCCGACACGACCTCGCCCTTGAGCACAGCAAGAAGGCGCTGTCGCTGTCCCGACTTCTCGAGAATCGTCGGGCCGAGATCTTCAGCCTCCTGTTCAGTGGGACGTCGCTCGCCGGCCTGGGACAGGTGGAGGAATCAGCCCAGGCGCTGAAAGAGGCCCTCGAACTCAATCAGCAGGTCGGACGCGGCCGCGAGGAGAGCGAGATCCGTTCCGCTATCGCCCACAACCTGGCCGAAACCGGACGCATCAATGAGGCGGTCGAACAGCTGGAACAGTCAGCGGAGACGGCGCGACGCGTCGGAGACCGACCGTTGCAGTTCGACGCGCTGCGGCAGATGGCCGAGGTTCTGATCACGGCTCGCGACATCCCCACAGCACAGCGGGTGTTCGAGCGTGCCCGTGCGGTTCTTGCGGAGTTGCAGGGCGGCGGCACCGACAGCATGCGTGCCTCTCTCACCCGTCTCGCCGAACTGCTGCTCCCTTGCCGGGTAATCGCACCTTCCGCGACCGGCCCGTCACAGGGATGAGAAGAGGTCGAACGCTCCGCCTCCCGGAGGCATCGATTACGTGTTGGCCATCAACCCTCGTAGGGAGTTTCGCTCGATGAACACGCCCAGCCTGTCCAAGCTGCTGGTCTCGATGGGTGACATGGTCGGGGCGCGCAAGGCGTTGGAGGGCGCCCGGGAGGTGCTGGACTCGTTCCAGGACGGCGGCCCCCTTCGCCTGCATGCACCATCTGGCGGCGGAACTGGAACGTGAGGATCACCCGCTACCGCAATTCAACAGCCAGAGCCATCTAATTTCTGCGCTGGCGACGCTGGAACACCCTGGGGATCCCGAGCACGTACACCGGGACATCGCCAGCGCGATGTTTCGGCGTTTTGACGAATGCCCGCAACCGGTACCGCTGGTTCCGCGACACCTGCCTAGCGTTCGACGAGCACGGCACGGTCACGCATCCCAAGCAGATGTTCAAGTTCATCGGCGGGGGCGGGGGAGACGACTCCGGCGACGGCCCGTTGCGCGCGCCACCAGCATCCACGCGTTGCAGCGCGAGATCGAGCAGTTGTTGAGGGGCGTCGACTCGGGCGGCCGTTCGTGTCCCGATCGGACGAAACCACTACCGACCGCGTTGCCGAGTGGCTAGTCTGCGGCAATGTCCGCAGCACCCGACGAGGTCGAGCAGCCCGACCCCAAGGGGCGAGTGTCCGCCACCGACCGGATGACCGCCTTCAGCGACGGGGTCTTCGCCATCGTCATCACGCTGCTGGTCATCGAGCTGCGGGTACCCGAATACCACGAGGGCGAACTGCTCACCGGCCTGCTCGACGAGGGCGCCTCCTACCTGGCCTTCGTGGTGTCATTCGTCTACATCGGGGTGCTCTGGCTCAACCACCACGCCCTGCTGCGGCTGATCCGCGGCACCACGCTCACGCTGAGCTGGATCAACCTCGCCGTGCTCTTCGGCGCGGTGATCATCCCCTTCCCCACCGCCGTGCTGGCGTCCGCGTTCACCCACGGCGACACCGACGACCAACGCGCCGCCGTCGCCCTGTACGCGCTGGCCGCGGCCCTCATGTCGGCCCCCTGGCTGGTGTTCTTCAGCTACCTGCACCACCACCCGGCACTGCTGGAGCGTCGGGTCAGCCCCGAGTACGTGCGCATGCAGCGGCTGCGGCCGATCACCGGCCTGATCCTGTACGGGCTCAGCGGTCTGCTCGGCTGGTTCGTCAGCCCGCTGCTGGGCCTGATCGGCGTCATCGTCATGATCACCTATCACGCGGTCACCAGCGAGGGGCTGCCCCGCTGGCTCACCCGTCACTGAGCGGGCCGAGTCGGAGTAGGTCGGCCGGAGTGTCCACGTCGACCGGGGAGCCGACGTCGTCACAGGGCACCTCGACCACCAGGTCCGGCCGGTCGCGAGCACCCCGGTCGCCGACGGCGTACCGGTCCAGCAACGGCCAGATTTCCCGATCGAGCAGGATCGGGTGGCCGGGCCGGCCGGTGCAGGGCAGACCCGAGAACGCGACGACGACCGACGAGCACCACTCGTCCCGGGTGACGGTCGAGGTCAACGGCGCGTTCCGTGAGGTGACCCTGGACAACCGCACAACACTGCTCGACACGCTGCGCGAGCACCTCGACTTGACCGGGGCGAAGAAGGGCTGCGAGCACGCTGGCCAGGCGCTTAGTAGCCCGGGCCTACGTTGACGTCGGGATTCTGGTGCGCGAGGCGCTCCTGGCGAGCAGGTCCAGTAGGAATTCCTCGGCCGCGCACCAGCACGGGTACGAGCGGGCGTTCGGGACATCAGCGCGAACCCGCGCGACCACCTGGTCGTGGCCGAGCAGGGCGGTGACCTCATCGGATGCCTCCAGATCACCTACATCCCCGGGCTCAGCCGGCACGGCGCAGAGCGGTCCCTGATCGAGTCGGTCCGGGTCCGCTCCGACCGGGGTGGCCACGGGCTGGACCGGGACCTGATGATTTGGGCCATCGACCAGGCTCGGCGGCGTGGCTGCGCGCTGGTGCAGCTCACCACGGACAAGACCTGCCAGGACCCGCATCGCTCCTCTCTGGGCCTCGGCTTGTTCGCCAGCCATGAGGGCATGAAGCTGCCGCTCTGACCGCCTGCCGGTGCTGCCGTGCGACGCCCGCCCGTGCGGAGCGGCAGTCGGATCAATCGTCGACCAGGCGGCCGTCGCGCAGGACGAGTACCCGGTCGGCGAGGTCGATCAGGGCCGGGTCGTGCGTGGCCACCAGGGCCGTCATGCCGCGGGCGTGCACCACCGCGCGCAGCAGGTCCATGATGGACCGGCCGGTCTCCGAGTCGAGCTGGCCGGTGGGCTCGTCGGCGATGAGCAGGTCCGGCTCGTTGGCCAACGCACGGGCCACCGCGACCCGCTGCTGCTGGCCGCCGGAGAGTTCGTACGGGCGTTGCGCGGCGTGCCCGCCCAGGCCGACCAGTTCCAGCAGCACCGCGACGCGCTCCTCCCGCTGCGCGGCCGGCACCTGCGCCAGCCGCAACGGCACGCCCACGTTCTCGGCGGCGGAGAGGATCGGCACCAGCCCGAAGGTCTGGAACACGAACCCGACGGTGCCGCGGCGCAGCCGCAGCAGCTCCGCCTCCCCGGCCGAGGTCACCTCGTGCCCGGCCACCACGACCTGACCGCTGTCCGGCCGGTCCAACCCGCCGATCAGGTTCAGCAGCGTGGTCTTGCCGGCTCCGGACCGACCTCGGATGGCGACCAACTCACCCCGGTTGGCAGTGAACGACACGTCCCGCACCGCGTGCACTGCGTGCTCACCCCGGCCGAAGGTCCGGCTGACTCCACTGACCCGAACCACCTCCTCGGGATGCGCCCCGGGCGCACCGCCGAACCCGGCCCCGCCGGTCACCACCATGTCCTGCCGGCTCATGCCCGTGCCCCCCGCTCGTCCGAGGCCCGGTTGCCGGGCCGTACCTGCACATGGTCCGGCTCCAGGTCGAGCCGGACCCGCTCCTTCAGCGAGAGCGCGTCGACGAACGCGGCCGGCAGCTGCATCCGACCGTTGCGGTCCAGCACCGCGTACTCCTCGCTGACCAGCTCGGTGTTGCCGTCCGCGTCGGTCCGAGCGGTCCGGCGTACCTCGGAGGCGGTCCGGCCGTCGCGGATCGCGACGGTCCGGCGGACCTGCGTGGCCACGGCGTGGTCGTGGGTGACGACCACGATGGTCACGCCCAGCTCGGCGTTGATGGTGCGCAGCGCCGCGAAAACCTCCGCGCCGGTCGCCTCGTCCAGCTCACCGGTCGGCTCGTCGGCGAAGAGCACCTCCGGGTCGTTGGCCACCGCCACCGCCACCGCGACCCGCTGCTGCTCGCCGCCGCTGAGCTGCCCCGGCCGCCGGTCCGCGCAGTAACCCACGCCGACCAGGTCGAGCAGTTCCCGGGCCCGCTCCCGGCGGGCCGTGCGGCTGCGCTTGCCGGCCAACTGCATCGGCAGCTCGACGTTCTCCAGCGCGCTGAGGTACGGCAGCAGGTTGCGGCCGGTCTGCTGCCAGACGAACCCGACCAGCTGCCGCCGGTAGCTCAGCCGTCGCTTTGCGGAGAGTGAGAGCAGGTCGTAGTCGGCCACCCGGGCGATACCGGCGGTCGGCGTGTCCAGACCGGAGAGGATGTTGAGCAGCGTCGACTTGCCCGAACCGGAGGCACCGACGATCGCCACCAGCTCCCCCCGGTCGATGACCAGGTCGAGCCCCTGCAGGGCGACCACCTCCACCCCCTCGGTCTTGAAGATGCGTACCAGGCCGTCGCAGACGATGTGCCCGCGTAGGCGGTCCTGCCCGCCGGCCCGTTCGGCGGCGCGAAGCGCTGCCCGCTGCTGCAGGGCGGCCAGGTCGGGCGCCAGTGGAGTCTGGGCGGTAGCGGTCATCTCAGCTCTCCTCTCCGAGCCGAAGCACCTCTCCGAGGCGCAACCGGCGGTTGTTCAGGGCCTCGACGGCGACCGCGAAGCCGAGGGCGACAGCCCCGAGCGCGAGCACCGCGGCGACCAGGCTGGGCTCGAAAGCCACCCGGACCGGCACACCACTGGTGAACGCGGACAGGCCGAGCACCGGGTTGAGCAGCAGGGGCAGCACCGCACCGACCAGCGCGCCGGTCAGCACCGACACCGCGACCAGCGGGGTCAACTCGACCAGCAGCAGCCCTCGCCACTGCCGGCGGGACAGGCCGAGGGTGCGCAGCCGGGACAGCACCTGGCCCCGGGCGCGCGCGCCGGCCAACACGGTGAACGCGATGGCCAACAGCCCGAGCACGATGCCGCCAGCCGCACCGCCCACGAAACCGAACACGAGGATGCCGTTCGCGCCGCCCTCGCCCAGCCCACGCCGGACACCCACCCGGGTTTCCACCAACGCCCTGATCGGCCGATCGGGCCCCTTCACCGCACCGCTGTGTTGGTACCGGCTCTGCCCCTCATCACCGACCTTGCGCAACGCCTTCGGATCCAGCCCATCCCCGGCCACCAGCAGACCCGTCGGCACCGGCGTTGTGATCCGCTCCGGCAGAGCCTGCCAGGGCAGGATCACGAACCGACCGTCGTTCGCCGGCAGCAACGGGAAATTCTCCACAGTGCCGGCCACCCGAAACTCGTACCGCTCGCCCTGCACCAGGACGAAAGCCGAACGGCCCACCCCAACCCGGGCCAGGTCGGCGGCGACCGCCGGGGAAACAATCGCCGGCAACGGCCCCGGTCCGGCCTGAGCCGAACGCAACACAGCAGGCACCGGCAGGTTCGCCTGCGACTCCCCGGCCACCGCAGCCAACCCCGGACCATCAACCAGCAGCACCGCCGCCTGCCCAGCCCTCAGGTCAGTGCCGAGTTCGTCGGCGGCCAACTGCTGATACGACTCGGCCAACACCCGAGTGACCGCCCGAACGCCGGGCAAGCCACCCAACGCATCCACAGTGTCCGGCGCGAAACGCTCCGTCTCCGGCGCGTAAGGCCCACCCCGGACCACCGCGTCGGCCGGAACCGCGAACTCCGCAGCCCGGTCCCGACTGGCACCAACCCCACCGGCGACGACCGCGCAGAACGCCGCCGTCCCGATCGCCAACACCACCACAACCAACGGCGCCGCGACCGCCGACCGACCGGCCCGCGCCATCCCCAAGAAGGCCACGCTGCCGCGCGTCCGCGCCGCCAGCCGACTCAGCACCAATAGCGGCCACGGATACACCCGCAGCGCCACGACCGCTGCCGCGACCGCCAGCAGCACCGGCACCGAGACCAGCAGCGGGTCCACCTCGCCGAGGGTGAGGCCACGCCGACGCAACAACACCACACCGACAAAGGCCAGCAGTAGCAGCGACACCTCGACAGTGAGCCGGCGCGCCGACGGGCGCATCCGCACCAGGTCGCGGCGGGCCGCCCCATCGACCGGCACGGCCAGCGTCGCCAGCGGCAACGCCAACGTCACCAGCACCGTCGCCACGACGCCATACGAAGCAACCGGATCCGGGGCACCCGGAAACAGCGTGCCGAGCCACCAACCGAACACCGCAGCAACCGGCACCACGAGCAAGGACTCGACCAGGCTACGGGTGGCGCCAGCGGTCACCGCGCCACCCCGTGCGCGCAGCAACGCGAACTCCGAACGACGCCGCCGCACCGCGAGCATCGCCGCCAGCACGATCAACCCGGCTAACGTCGCCAACACACCCGACCCGATCACCGCCAACAACGTCCGCGACGCATTGACCTGCGCGGCGAACGCCCGCAGCGCACCATCCACGCCCAACGTCAACGTCAGGTCCGGCGGGACATCACGCTGCGCCTCATCCAGGCCCTCGACTACCTGATCGAGATAGCGCACGTCGATCTGCTCAAGGCCCAGCCGATACCGCCAACCGAACTGGACCGGCCAGCCCGCCACGGCCAGCTTGTCCAGGCCTGCCAGGCCGATCACGCCGAGCGCGACGAATGGGTACCCCTCTGCCTCCGGATCAGCGACCTGTAGCAGTTGCGGTAGGCCGTCCCACATCCCGTCCATCCGGTCGTTGGGACGGAACAAGCCGACCACTACCAGGTCAAACGACTTACCAGCAGGCTGCCGACGCTGCACGAAGGGGTCGTCGGACCGTTGCAGCCGCAGGGCGCTGCCCCGGCGCAGATTCAGTTTGCGGGCCACGTCGACGTCGAGGGCCACCTCGGTCGGCCGGCCGGGGACATACGTCTCGTTTGGCCATGCGCCATCGACGACAGTGGCGGCCTCCCGCACCCCGGGCACCGCGCGAAAACCAAGATCGACCTTCAGGTGGCGAGCCGCCAGATCGGGGCCGGTCACCCGGCCCGGCAAGGTTTCCGCGCTGTACCACCGCTCGTCGACCAGCCCTCGCAACTGCGCGGGCAACTGGGCCTCGAGCATGGGAAGCCGAGCCTGGTACGACGATGAGACGGTGGTCGCCGGCAGATTCATCAGCTCAGTCGTGTAGCTCATGTCCCGGCGGGCGGCCAACTCGCTGGCGAGCTGCGTCCGCAGGCCCTGCTCGGTGAGCCGATTGACCAACCGAGGCACCCCGCTGATCAGCAGCGTCACCACCAGAGTCAGCACCGCCAGGAGCAGGAACTGCCCGCCGTACGCCCGGACCCGCTGGACGGCCGCCCCGACGCTCATCGTTCTCCCCCGATTCGCAGTTGCACCGCCGCCACCCGCTGTCGGATGCCGGTGGCGATGAACGCGCTGAAGGCGAGCGCCGCCAGCAGCAGACCGACAGCGGTCAGGCCGATCGGCACCCAGGGCAGCACGAACGTCGGCGGCGGGACCGGGCGGCCGGCGGCCGGGGTCAGGATGACCAGCGGGGCCATGGTGGACCCGACTGCCGCGCCGAGCGGCAGGCCGACTCCCACGCCGATGCCGGCGAGGAACGTCTGCTCGGCCAGCAGCGCGCGAGCCATCAGCCGGGGCGTGGCACCGAGGGTGTGCAGGACCGCGAACTCGCCGAGCCGACGCCGGGCGGTGGCCCACACGTCCACCATCAGGCCGACGAGGGCGAGCAGCACCGCGCCGAGCGCGGCGGCGAGCATTCCGGTACGCGACCCTCGCCAGTACGGATCGTCGGCGGCCGCCTTGATCACCGATTCGCGGTTGAGCACGGTCACGCCGGGCAGGTCACCGACGGCGTGGGCTGCCGCCGAGATGTCGTCGGCGCCCACCCACCACTCGGGGACCGCCCGTATCGTGCCGCCGTCCCGGATCAGCGCGTCGACTGCGGCGGGCAGGTCGAGCAGTATCCCTTCGCCGGTGGCGGTGGGCACGGCGGCCAGGTCACCGACCACCTGGACCCGCAGCGTCGCCCCGGAGAGCGTCAGGTCGACGGTGTCGCCGACGTGCAGGCTCAGCGCGTCGCGCGCCCCGGCGGTCATCAGCACCGCGACAGGTGCGCTCTCCCCGTCGGGTACGACGGCAACCCGGCTGGACAGCTGATACGAGTACTGGCCGTTGGGAACTATCCGCACCGGGTGAACAACGTCGAATCCGTTGCCGTTGAGCCGTACCCGGGAGGGTTTCTCGCCGACGGCCATCATCGCCCAGTCACCGGTCAGCGGGGTGGGGCTGCTCGTGCCGTCCGCCGCTACCAGTGCCAGGTCGTCCACCTGGAGGCGGTACGAGATGTCGGCCGTCAGGTCGCCGTCGGCCTCGAAACCGGCCACCCGCAACTGGGTGCCGCCCACGTCGGGCAGCCGCACCGTGAACCGGGTGGCCTGGCCGTCACCGTCAGACTCGACGGCTGGCAGTCGCAGGGCAAGCCCGTCGGAGCTGGTGACCAGCACCGTTACCGCGATCCGGACCGGCTGCGTGGCACCGCTCACCGGGGTGCGGACCGTGCCGGTGATGGCGCGGGCCCCGGCGGGCAACTCGACGCCCGCCGGGGCGCCTCGTGTCCCGGTCATCCGCTGGTACTGCTCAGCTACCGGTTCGTCGCTCAGGCGGTCGGCGAGTCGGACGATACCGGGCGCGTTGGCCGGGTCGACGCCGATGACGGTCACCGGCAGGTCCGCGCGGCCGACCCGGACATCGTCGCGCCACACCGGCAGTGCCCGGTGCACGCCGGGCAGCGCGGCGAGTTCACCGGCCCGGCTCGGCGGGGCGGTGCCGGAGAGCTCGGTCACCCGCAGGTCGGCGCCGACCGTGTGGCCGGCCTGCTCGACCTGGGACCGCTCGCCGGTGCTGATCAGCGACCAGGCCAGGGTGCTGCCGCCGACGGCGAGGGCGAGCAGCAGCACCGGGCCGGCGTGGGGACGCCGGCCGGCCTGCCACATGCCGAACATGGTGGCGGTCCAGGGACGTCGGTCGACGAACCGCTCCGCGAACCGGGTGAGCGGCGGGAGCACCCGCAACGCCAGCACGGCACCGGCCAGCACGCCGAGCGTCGGAGCGGCGACCAGCAGCGGGTCGAGCCCGAGCCGACCGTTCGAGCCGGCCAGCGGGGAGGCGTACCGGCGTAGCTGCACCCAGGCGAGCACGGCGAGCGCCACGAGCACCAGGTCGACGCTGGCGCGTTGGACGCTCGCCGACCGGTTCGGTCGGGACTGGGCGGCCATGTCAGCCACGTACGCGCCGGCGCCGCGCAGTGTCGGCACGACCATGGCCACCAGGCAGCCCACCGCGGTTGCGACGGCAGCCGACCAGACCAGGGCGGTGCTGCCGCCGGCGGCGGCGAGTTCCGCCGTACCGCCGCGCGGGACGAATCGCAGCGCCTCTACGGCGATCAGCGGCCCGAGCAGAGCGGCCGGGGCGACCACCAGGGTGGCTTCGCGGGCGGCGAGGCCGGCCAACTGCCGGCGGGCAGCCCCGCGGGCGCGTAGCAGCGCGGTCTGTGGGCGGCGGTCCTCGTGCAGCAGCGCGGCGACCAACACCAGCGCGTATCCGCCGAGCACCAGGATGAGCAGCAGCGGGGTGGCCAGCGAGGATCGGCCGACCAGGTCGGCGCGGGCGATCCGGTCCAGCAGTGCGTCCATCTTCGTCGCCGTCTGCCCCGACGAGCCCAGTTGCGCGGCCTCCGGCACCGCCGTGCCGGCCGCGGTGAGGGCCTTCCGCACGGCCGGCAGGTCGGCGGTGTCGACGTCACCGAGATCCGGTTCGGCCAGCCAGGACACCGACACCGCGCCCGGGAAGGTGGTCTCGAAGTCGGCCCGGTCGAGCGTGAACGGCCCGAACGAGGTGCCGGAGCCGGCGTTTCCCGTGCCCACCCCGGGGGCCAGCAGCCAGTACGCGTCGGTCGGGTCGCGGGGCCGCCAGGTGCCAGCGAGCACCAGTTGGCTGGCCCGTTCGGTGGCACGGTCGCGCAGCGGGACCCGTTCACCGATGCTCAGGCCCAGCGCGCCGGCGACCCGCTCCGGGAGGCTCACCTGGACCGGGTTGGCTCCTGGGGTGGGCCAGGCTCCACCGGTCAGCTCGGCGTGCCCGGCCAGGTCGTCGAGGGTGGCCAGGTTCGCGAAGACCGGTTCGTCCTTCGGTCGGGTTATCTGACCAAGGTCACCGGTCAACTCTCGGCCGGTGCCGTACCGGGCGACGGCGACCGTGACCGGCACACCGGCGAGCCCGCCGGTGAACTCGGCGCGGACCGCCTTGTCGCGGGTGGCGAATTCGGCGGCGTCGCGTCCGGCGGCCCCGCTGACCACCAGACCGCGTTCCTCGACCGGTGCCGCGGCGACCAGCGCCCGTTGCCCGGCCTCCACCGCGCGTCGGTTGTAGTCGGACAGGCCGGTGACCATCGCGACGGCGACAAGGGCGGCTATCACCGCGGCAACCAGCAACCCTCGCGCCTCACCGGCCCGTCTCCACACCAGTTCCATCCGACGCCTCCCCTGGCCCTGGCGGGCCGACGACCTTCAAGACAGGTCACCCGCGGGGAAAGGTTCGCGCCCGTTACATGATCGTTATTCCGTGTGCGGTCGACGTCGTCACGTTCCGCGTCGGGGCGAGCGTATGGCGAAGGCGACCGCGCCGACGACGAGCAGCGCGCCGAGACGTTAGAGGCCGGGCGAGTCGTCGGCGCCCCCGGCCACAACGGCGCCGACGCCGAGGGCGACGGCGAGGATGGTGGCGACGTACCTCATGGGGTTTCCTCCTTGACCCATTCGAGCAGGTCGCCGCGCTGGCAGTCGAGCATCCGGCACATGGCCTCCAGGGGTGCTGAAACGCACCGCCTTGGCGCGACCGTTCTTGAGGACCGCCACGTTGGCCGGCGTGAGCCCGACGCGTTCGGCGAACTCACCGGCGGTCATCTTGGGTCTGGACAGATCGACATCGATGCGGACGACGATGGGCATCAGATCACCGCTTCCATGTCGGTGCGCAGCGTGGTGGCCTGCCGCAGCAGCGCGCGCATCACCACCATGAGGAGCCCGAGCACCGTGGCACCCATGGTCAGCGGGAACAGCAGGATCGGACCGCCCGGGGGTTCGGCGTTGAAGCCGACGAGCAGGAAGACGCCCACGAGCACCACCCACCCCGCGCCGATGGTCGACGGCGGCGTGGACTGGCTGCGCGACTGGAGCATCACCCATGTCATCCTCGACCCGGTCCGTGGCTACCTCACCGCCCAATCCGCCGGCCTGCCCATCGACGCCGACATGTTGTGGTGGACCTGGTGCGCCGCCGGTGTGGGCCTGTTCGCGCCCGCGTTCCGGACGCCGCACGACGGCCCGCAACTCCTCGCGCGGGAGGCTGCGGTTCGCTTGCGCTGATGGACGACTCGCCAGAAGCGACGCAACACGATGAAGTCGTTTGTCAAACTATTTGATCAATTCGTATCTGCATGGTGTGACATCGCACAAGTCAGGCGAGGTCCCATAATCAGATTCATACGCGGTTGCCATTGGCCCTGGGACCGCACCGCACCACCTGAAGCAACTCCTTCCTTACCAAACAAGTTCGGCGCATGCCGGTAAATCCCGCTTAATTGCTACGAATTCCCGCCCTTCCTGAGGCAAGTTGCTGCCTATGCCAAACCGAAGGGACGAAGAACATGAATAGCCAGGGTGCGATTGTGAAGCGGTGTGGTTGCCTCAACCCGGCGACGCGCCGGCCGTTGGGCAAGGCGTGCGGGAGACTGCCGGAGCCCGATCACGGCAGTTGGTACTTCCACTGCTCCACCCGGAACCTGGTGGGCCAGGTCGAGCGGGTGCGTCGGGGTGGTTTCTCGTCGGCGCAGGCGGCCCGGCGGGCGCGCGAAGAGTTGTTGGCGTTGTCGCGTGAGGAGCAGGCGGGCCGGTCGTGGACCCTGGCCCGGTGGCTGCGGTACTGGCTGTCGACCCGCACCCGCATCCGCGCGACGACCAAGATGCACTACACCCGGGACGTGGAGACTTTCCTGATCCCGCACCTCGGGCAGCTCATCCTCGGTGACCTGACCGGGCGGCAGCTCAACGCGGCGTTCGCGCAGATCGCCGTCACCCGCAACCGGGCAGGACAGCCACAGACCGCGTGCACCCTGCACCACGTGCACACCACCCTGCGCGCCGCCCTGAACGCCGCAGTTCGCGAGGGGCTGATCAGCGACAACCCGGCCCGCCGGGTCGAGCTGCCCGCCCGAGACCGACCGCAGGCCCTCGTCTGGACCGAAGCGCGGGTCGCCGAGTGGAAGGCCACTGGCGCGCGGCCGACGGTGGCGGTGTGGACCGCCGCGCAGCTGGCCGCGTTCCTGGACTACGTCCGTGACGACAATTTGTATCCGCTGTGGTGGCTGGTCGCCCTGCGCGGCCTACGTCGCGGTGAGGCCGCCGGCCTGAGGTGGGCCGACGTCGACCTGCACGAAGGCCAACTCGCCGTGGTGCGGCAGCGAACCACCGCCGGGTACGACGTCATCGAAGGACCACCCAAATCCGCGGCCAGCCGCCGCACCGTCGCCCTCGACCAGCACACCGTGCAGGTGCTGCGGCAGCACCGCAACAGCCAACGAGACCGGCGTACCCGACGCATCAGCGCGGGGAAGGTGTGCCACGACGGCGGGTACGTGTTCACCGGCCCCGACGGGCTGCCCCTGCACCCCGGCTATCTCACCCAACGCCTGCGCCTCCTCGTCGACCGGGCCGGACTGCCACCGATCCGGTTACACGACCTGCGTCACGGCGCCGCCACCCTCGCCCACGCCGCCGGCGCGGACATGAAATCGATCCAAGACCAGCTCGGGCACGCCACCATCCGGCTCACTGCCGACATCTACACCGCCGTCCTACCCGCCACCGCACGCGACGCCGCCGAAGCCACCGCCGCCTACCTCATCGCCGCCAGCAAGCCTGGCGCCGCAGTCATGATGCAGATTGAGCGCACCCGCGACACCAATCGGCGGGGTCCGACCGTCACCTCTGAGCCACAGCACCGCTCAACGGCGAGTCGTGAGCGGATGCGGGACGAACGGCGGACGCGGGTGACCCGGCGCCGCAGCTACCGGACGGTCAGGACTGATTGATGTGGCCGGGCGTGTCCGCTGCTATTAATCACCACTGTCCGCGTGTTGGGGGCAGGTCGCGAGGTTGCACGTCGACAGTCCTGTTCTCGTCGAAGAATAGCCATCCGCATCGCGGGTTGTTACAGCGCGAACGAGTAGTCGACGCGGGTCGCCTAGAAAGCGCCGCGGACGGGACAGCGATGCATTGCCGGCCGTGATCAAATGCGTCAATGATTGCAGAGGTGATCGCCGCGGCGGCTGTCGTACTCGCAGCTGCAATCGGAGTTGGCGGCGCAGTGCATGGTGCTCTCGTGAACGACCGATCTCAACGGAGCCTGGCGCAGTCGCAGCGAGCCGCCGCGCAGCGCGACGCGCACCGGGGGGGGCCAGCGCGTCGTTCCTCGCCTGTCTCGACATCTATGTCATGGTGACCGAGGAGATGGCTTGGGCCAAGCGCGGCGCCAGCAAGGCGGGCAGCGATCCGGTTGAGATGTTGGCCGAGAAGAAGGATCACTATTGGCTAGCGTGGACCGCCCTTTTCTCGGCCAACACGACCCTGCAGCGCCAGCTCTCCAGATGTTGGCGAGATCGCCACAGCGATCACAGATCGCGCGTACGACATCGACGGGCGAGTCTGGAACCTCATGCACGGCGGCAGCAGAATCGCGAACGACTACGAGGCCAGCAAGGACCAGCTGACCGCACTGCGCGACAGGCTCGTCGCCGCCGCGCGGCAGCCAGCATCGGAATCCGGTACGCCGATGTAAGCCAAATCGGACGATGCTCGGCTCGCGCACATTGGCTGCCTTTGGATGCCGTGCCCAAATGAATGCCATCATTGGACTCGGCGCTCCTGAATATCCGCAGTGCCTGACCACCGCCGTCCGACGCCTCGACTACATCCATCGATGGTCGCGATGGCGACGCTAAAGTCAGTATCGCGCTAAAGCGTCCGCCACCAGCGAAGACCTCAACTCCACCAAGTGCGGCGAAGTGCTAGTCGGCCGCTTGCGCGAGCCGCTACCAAACTGTACGCCCGCTGCGTTCCGGGCTGGACGAGGCGACCCTCGCTCTGGCCGAGGGCGATCCGAGCGCAGGGAGCTTCACGGCTGAGGGTTGGACTTTCCCTCTGACGCGCGTCGTGCTAGGCAGCGCGAGGGTCACGCCAGATAGCTGCTCTACGGCTACCCTCCGTTAAGGTTGATCGTGGCAAATCATCTAAATCACGACGAAATCCAAGCTTGCAAGATGCAATTTCCTATGCGCAAAGTTACATATTGATCTTCAAGAAACGGCGTTGTAAGGTCTATAAATCGATCTGCGCCGACACGAAAGAGTGGCACTCACATCAGTCATAATGGATTGATAACGAACTCGCGCTCTCGCGCTCTCGTGGTTGGCGCCGTTGCAGGAAGCGGAGGAACAATTGAAAAACTCTATCCGGCTGCTCGCTGGCGCAGCGCTCACCGTCGGAGCGCTCTCGCTCGCTACTCCGGCTATGGCCGTTACTTGGGCAAGTGCGTCTAGTCCCGCGTACGCTTCCGAAGACGGTGTCGCCCAGGCGGCTGGCTACGGCGACTTCACCAACACCGGAACTAACGCTCGAAGCCGTTCCTGGCAGAAGGACATGAAGACCGGCGGGCAGTCCGTTTACGTCGCGACAAGTTTCTCCTTCTACTACACCACTTGCAACCCGAACTGCGTTACGGGCTTCAATTCGCATGGTGGGGACGAAACTAACCACACCACGTCGGGCTCATGGTCTGACCAGTCGATCTACTGGCCTCTCGCCAGCCAGGGCGAGAAGGCGCGCGGATCAGTCAAGGTCTGTGAGGATCACACCCTTGCCGGCGACCCGTGTTCAGGTACGTACCTCCCGACGTTCGACTACTGAGTAAGACCAACCTAGCTAGCTGAACGAACCCTGGGCCCTTTCAGGGCTCAGGGTTCGCGGCG
Source organism: Micromonospora sp. NPDC007208 (assembly GCF_042869175.1). Lineage (NCBI taxonomy): Bacteria > Bacillati > Actinomycetota > Actinomycetes > Micromonosporales > Micromonosporaceae > Micromonospora > Micromonospora sp. NPDC007208. The sequence continues at coordinate 153,348 of NZ_JBIAFG010000010.1, forward strand.
GGAGTACCAATTTGCTAAACATCAGTAATGTTGGGCACAGCTATGGGCAGAATCCTGTGCTCGAAGGTGTTAATCTCGATTTCGGCCGCGGCATCACAGGTTTAGTTGGTGTAAATGGCGCAGGAAAAACCACCCTGCTCTCCATCGCAGCAGGCGCGCTTAAGCCCTCCGATGGTGAGGTAAAGCTCAAGGAATGGGACCTGTATAGCCGGTCAGCCCGTCGCAAAGGGCTGACTCATGTCGCCTTGATGCCGCAGCGGTTTGCCTATCCACGGAACTTCCGGGTTCATGAGTTCGTCGAGTATCTCGGATATCTTCGAGGCCTTTCTTGGCGGGAAGCTCGCACCAGCAGCACTACGGTTTTAGAGGAAGTCGGACTGACTACTAAAAGCGACGCCCGGATATCGGACTTGTCGGGTGGGATGCTACGCCGAGTCGGCTTGGCGCAAGCGCTTGTATCTAAACCGGATGTCCTGCTCCTGGACGAGCCAACCACTGGCCTCGATCCCGAGCAGCGTGTCAATATCCGTAGCCTTATCAAGAACCTCGCTGATTCCAGGACCGTCGTACTTAGCAGCCACCTGATGGAAGACATCGAGGCGCTAACAGAGAGCATTGTGATATTGCACGCGGGTAGAGTGGTGTTCAACAACTCGCTCGATTCTCTTCTCGAAACAGTCGAAAGCAAAGCGGGCGAGAATCGAGCGGAGTCTGCCTTTCTAAGGGCGATATCCAGTGCAGGGAGCGTCTCCTGATGGCTGTCCTGAACTGGCTCATCCGCGGAACTTCCATCAAGGCCTCGGTAGCCTTGCTTGGAGTAGGACTACTTGCGCTCTTCAACCGGGGCCTTCCGTGGCAGGGGGAATGGGCGTGGACGGTTGATTGGGTTAATGGAAGTACGATTCTGTCCGGTCCCCTAGCTGCCGGCTTGGCGGCATACGAGATTCGGCGGGTAAATAAGCCCGATTGGCAAGGATTGTCCAGGTCGCTACCAAATGGCCTATACTTGCCGCTCCACGCAATGGCTGCCGTTTGGGTGGTTGCAACATGCGTGCACGTGGCCGTCATGATAGTTGGCGTTGGGTTGACATGGTCGACCTCGCCGACTGGTTCCTTCCCCTACCTTCTCCTAATTCTCGGTCCCATGGTGCTCGCCGCCTTCACCGCTGTGGGAGGCATTATCGCGGTCCTGATTCCTACTATCGCGGCAGTGCCAGTTGCTATCATCGGAACGTTCGCCCTAACTTATCTGGCTGCCACGGGCGCTGTAGCCAATGTTTTCAGGGTTGGTGGAGTGACCGGCTCGGTAGTCGGTCTCGAGGTCAACTCGGGTGCGGTCTTGATCGTCGCGGCATTCCTGGTCGCGCTGTCTGCATTGTTGGTGCTAATCGTGATGGCCCTGTTTACGTCCGTTGTGGGCCGGTCTCACGTCGCCGTTCTTAGTTTGTCGCTGATCATTTCATTGCTTGCATACGTTTCACTCGAGTTTGTGGGTGACGAGCGCTTTAGAGTGTCTGCAAGTGCCCCGCGGTATATTTGCGCTGGAACCGGCCCCGAAGTATGCATGCTAGAGGGCACTACTCGACAGCTTGCTCCCTTAGCTAAGGAGATGCAGCGCCAAGCAGATGTCCTGCAAGCGATAGGCGTCAAGCTACCAGCCACCTATGCGCAGGAGCATCCCCGACTTCGGGCAAACAAAGGTCAGGGTGTCATGTATATGACCGTTGACGCTGTAAATGTCGGAAAGGTTGACCCGGCAACTGTATCGGACTATCTGTCGACCCCGGCAGCTTGCGACGAGTACTATGGCGATTTTCCTCCGAAAGACGCGCTGGCGGCGAGAGCCTTAGTCGCGGACCTTGTGCGAGATCGGGTCGGCATCGCCGAATTCCCTGCCCCCACAGGCAGCGCCGAGAATGCATGGGCCAACAGCGTTTTCGCTAACGAATGGCTCGTAGCAACTTTCCACAGTCTGCGAGAGTGCACCCTAGATGCGATCAAACCTCCACTCTAGGGCGCAAGCGGCGGCCTTATACTGCAAGGCAAATAACGTCGGAACCATTGCCATGTGCTCTCTCGTTTCGGCGTGGCTGCTGCCGGCTTGGGGACATGTCACGGTGGAACTGCCTCTCGGCACCAAAGCCATACCCCTCTCGGTGTGCTTTCCGGCAGTCCTAGGGTTGGTTGTTGGTCTGGGACTACTTAATCGGTGGCAGGATTTCACGCCAGCGGCAGCCAGGTTTACAGGTGTATACCGATTGAAACTGGCCCTTCTGCAAAACACAGTCGGCCTTCTCTCCTTACTTCCTGTCGCCACCGGTCCAGGCGGTCGTAGCCTGCTCTGGAACTCGCTCTTCATTCTCGGATTGACTCAGGTATGCGTGGTCGGCTTCGGAGATTTGTACTGGTTGCCGGTCGGACTGTTGGTAATGCTAAATCTTGCGATTGAAATGTCTCCGGCTGCGGTCGGCGCCACGTATTCGGAATACCAGAATGGCGCCTATCACCCCGTCGTCTCAACAATGGTCTTCTCGGCGGGGAGCGTTATCTATTCTCTGCGAGGCATGAGGCGTAGTCCAATTGAATCAGAAGAGAGTTGATTGCCCTCATACGCGGGCCCGCAGTTAGACACCTGGTTAATTCTTTGGTTCTGGCGGCCCGGCCCGGCGACCTTCTAGCCTGTTGCAATAGGCCGCTGCGCCGGGCCGGCTGGTACCGTCAGCGATGACAGAGTTGGATCGTCCAGCGCGCACGACCGGTCAAACGCCCAAAGGTATCGCTCCCTTGACGCTCTGAGGGGAGCTGGCCGATTTGAGCGATGGCCAAAGAATCACTTTGAGCGGCGGATCCTACGCATGAGCATTCCCCATACTCCAAATCCTGACCCGATGCTCCCGGTGATGGCCCCGGCGGCTGAGCCCATGGTCAAGGCGGTAGCGCAGTCAGGACAAACCTCACGACCGGTGATTGTCTCTCGGAACGACTCGCTCACACGTCGACCACAATCAGGGCAATTCTTGCCGGACAAGCCCACGGTCGTTTCCTCCCACAGTTGTAGAGACGTCCAACGTGTTCCGGATTAAAGCCTCTAGTCTAGTCTAGTGGCATCACCACAGGTAGCGTTCACCCCCACTGGTTGACTGATCGAGTAGCGGTCCACTGCACTGGCTTTCGTCGATCACCTTGTCCATGCCGGGCGGCTGCACCAATGAGCGCTTTCATCGTGGGTTTTGGCTAGTCGGGCCGTTATGTAGAGCAAGGATGGCCTTGACGATCGCGGTGGCGCGTCGGGGACACAGCGAAGCTTGGCCAGGATCTTCCAGTCCTTGAGGGTGGCGACGGCACGTTCGCCGACAGCGTGAATCTTGCCGTGGTGCCGGTTGGCGGCCCTCTGCTAGCGGGACAGTAGCGGCCGATGACGGCGGCGCTTGAAGGGCGTGCGGATGCTGCCGCCGGTGCCTTGGTACGCCTTGTCGGCGAAGGTCATCACGTTCGCGCTGATCAGCGCGTCGATCAGGCCGTGGGTGCGGGCGGCGGTCAGGTCGTGCACGGCGCCCGGCAGGGCGGCGAGGCCCAGATGAGGCGTCCCTTGCAGTCCACGATGACCTGCACATTGACTCCGTGCCGCTGGTGCTTTCCGGAGTAGTACGGCCTCGGGTCCGCGACTCGGTCGATCGGGATCAGGGTGCCGTCGAGGCTCGCGCACGCGAGCCGGGCGATGCGCCGTATGGCCGCGGTCAGGTCCTCGGCATGTGCGGCGAGCAGGTCGATGGCTTCCCTGACGTACCGCCAAGCCGTCGTGACGCTGACCTCGAAGCCGCGGGCCAGACGGGCGTTGGGTCACCGTTACGCAGATGGGCCAGGGCGAGTAGGGCCTGCTGGCCGGCGTCGAGGCGCCGCCACCGGCCTTGGCGCCGGAGGCGTTCGGCGGGGATGAGGTCGGCCAGGTGGTTCAGGATGCGGCTGGACAGCGCGACCGCGGACGGGTAGGTCAGCACGGCGAGGCTCCCGGCCAGTCAGGCCTGGTACGCCCCCGCTAGGGAAGCCCTGACCCGTACATGCTGCAGGAGCAGCTCGGCCGACGCCCGTACCGCCTTCTTGGCCATCTGCTTGAACACGCAGATGTAGGTCTCGATGGTGGTCAACGGGGTGTGGTGACCCATGTCCTCCTGGATCTGCTTCAGGTCCACCCCGGCGGCTGAGGCGATCCCCGCGGCGCCGTGGCGCAGGTCATGCAGCCGCACCGGCGGCAAATCCAGTTCCTTGACCAGCTTGGCGAAGCGGCGGGTCAGCCAGTCGGGACGCACGGGCCGCCCGTTCTCTTGCAGGAACACCCGCTGCTTCGGGTCGACCCGGCCGAACCGTCGGCGCTGCCGGTGCCACAGATCCGTCAGCAGCCGCACGCTGAAGTCGTCCAGCGCCAACGTCCGTACGCCAGCCGCGGACTTCGGCGGACCCAACCGCTCCACGCCCCGCACGACGACCACCTGTTCCCGGATGGTGAATTCGCCGTCCACCAGGTTGATGTCCTCCCAGCGCAACCCGGCGACCTCACCCCGGCGCGGCCCGCGCAACGCCACCAGCCACCACAACGCGAACAGCGGATCGGTCTGCACGGACTCCAGAAACTGGCCGACCTGATGCAGACCCCAAACCGCCACCCGAGGGCGCACCCCCGTGTTGTTCCAAGCCTTCTCCCGCTCGGCGTCCCAGACCACCGCCCGTGGGCGCGCCCCGTTCGGCAGCCGCAGTCCTCGGCCGGGATTGCGGTCGATCACGCCCTGTCGCCGCGCCGAGGACAATGCGCTGCGCAGCACCGCCCGGATGCCGTTTAGCGTGCCTGAGGAGATCAGCCGTCCACCCCGGACGTGGCGATGCGAGATCCGGTCCATTGCCCGCTGGGCGTCGCGGGTGCGCAGCTTGCGCATCTGCAGGTGACCGAGCTGCGGAATGAGGTAGTCGGTCACGATGCCGCGGTAGCTGAGCATGGTCGTGGGACGAAGCCGCCCCTCGTTGTCCGACAGCCAGAACTCCAGCCAACGCTTCAGCGTCCACATGCCGGCCGCCTCGTGCCCTGGCTTCTCCCGCAGCGCAAAGCAGGCCCGCTCGGCGTCCGCCCGGCTGGCGAAACCTCCGCGACGTACCCGGACACGTCGTTCGTCTACACCGGTCATCTGCACGGCGAAGTACCAACGGCCGTGATCGACCTCGTCGAGACGCGCGCACCGCACGCCCAGCTGCCGACCGGACTGCTCGCACCTACAGCCACACCGCCGGTACACCAGGCCCGCCTCGTTGGCCCTAGCCATTCATCCCCCACGACACCGGGACAGGCTAGGCGGCAGCCAAACCGGGATCATCAGCCGAATGGATCATCAAGGCAACGCGAAAGGGCGGATCCGCATCGTCCGAACGCGAATCCGCTGCGCGCCAGGCCTGAAACCGCAGGTCAGCGCCGCTCAACCAGGCTCTTCGTGTGGGTCACAGATGTGACCCACACGTGCCCCACAGGCCCCTGAAGGTCAGTGATGCTTATATATATTGCCTGGTGGTGCTAGTGCGCCCGAAGGGACTCGAACCCCTAACCTTCTGATCCGTAGTCAGATGCTCTATCCATTGAGCTACGGGCGCTTGTGCTCAGCCAGTGTACACACCCGGCTTTCGCGCGGAGACTCCGGGATTCGAACCCGGGAGGGGCTTTAAGACCCCAACCGCATTAGCAGTGCGGCGCCATAGACCAGACTAGGCGAAGTCTCCCTGGTGATCCTCAGACCACCGCGCCCGAGGATACAGGTCGCCACCCACCGGGAGCAAAACGACTTCCGGGGTATGCCCACCGGGGCCCGCCGGCGCCCGTGTTTCAACGCTGTGCGCCGGCGTGATCGGGACTACGCTCCATCGATATGCAGGAGCAGCCGCCCAGCGAGTCGACAAGTCGAGAGCCTGCTGAACGAGCGCGTCGGCGCTCCCCACGGGCCACCTTCCGGCCGCCGATCGTGGCCGACGAGCCCACCGAGACGGTGGAGCCTGGGGCGGCGGCACCGCCGGCAGCCGCCCCGGCGAGCCAGCGCCCTCGACGGGCCAAGGCCGCCCCGGCGGTGCTCTTCCAGCCACCGGAGCCGGACCACCCTCTGCCTCGACAGCCTCGACGCGCACCGACCGAGTTGACCTCCGAGGCAGATGCGGAGCAGCCAGCGCAGCCGGACGTCGACCAACCAGGCTCCGCAACAGGCGTCGCACCGACACCGCCGAAGGCCCGGACCACCCCCGCTCGCAAGGCTGCTCCCCGGAAGGCGACCGAGACGCCCACCGAGGTGACCCCGGCCACGCCAGCACCCCGGAAACGCGCCGCAGGGCCCACCAAAGCAGCAAGCACCAGCAAAACAGCGAGCAGCACGAACGCCGCGAGCACCACCGAAGCACAGAGCACCACCACACCAGCGACCCCGGTCAAGGCCGCAAAGATCACCAAGCGCGCGGCCACCCCACGCACCACGCCGACCAAGAGCACCACGCCGACGAAGCCCGCCCCCGAACCCGGGGCCGGGCAGCAGACGCCACCTGCCGAGCAGCAGACACCACCAGCCGAGCCGCAGACAGCACCCACCGAGCAGCAGCTGGCACCGGTAGCACCCGCCGCGCGGCTGGCTGAGCCGGCTCTGGGGCGTACCCAGGAATCGGAGCTGCGCGCGGTCGCCGCGCGCGTGCTCGACCACCCCGGCTTCGCGCCGGAGCTGTTGGCTCTGGCCGCGGTGCGGGCGCTCGGGCCCGGCGCGGCCGGCTGGGCCGCGGGGTTGCGCACCCGGTATCCGGACGCTTCCGCGGACGGCCTGGCCCGGTTGGCGACCCGGCGGTTCGTCCGCTCGGCGGGTGCGGGTGGGGCCACCGCCGCGCTGGCTGGTTTCTTCGCGCCGCTGGCCGAGTTGGGGGCGGTGCTGTGGACGCACTCGGAGCTGGTGCTGCACCTGGCCGCCGCGTACGGCAAGGATCCGACGCATCCCGACCGGGCCGTCGACCTGCTGGTGTTGACCCAGGTGCACCCGGATCGGGCGAGCGCGGCGGCGGCCCTGGCCGCCGCCGAGACGGCGGGCGAGCCGGTCGAGGGGGCGTGGCCACGGGCGGCGGAGGCGGCCTGGCGGTTGGCCGCCCCGCTGACGGCGCAGGCCGGCGGTTGGGTGGCGTTGCGGCTGGTGGCCCGGTTGCTGCCGGGTGCGGCGGTGCTCGCGGCAGCGCTCGGGGACGCGGCGGCGGCGGACCGGCTCGCGGCCCGAACGGTGGCCGTCTACCGACCCGACCGGCGCTGACCGGTCAGAGCCAGTCGAACCACTCTCGGGGCAGCAGCGCGTAGCCGACGAAGGCGAAGACATCGAGCAGGGTGTGCGCGATGACCAGCGGCATCACCCGCCGGGTGCGCAGGTAGAAGAGGCTGAACACGACGCCCATGATCGCGTTGCCGACGAACGCGCCGAAGCCCTGGTAGAGGTGGTACGAGCCGCGCAGCAGCGCGCTGGCCGCGATGATCGCGGCCAGCCGCCACTGGAGCTGGCGCAGCCGGGTGACCAGGTAACCGACCACGATCACCTCCTCCAGCACGGCGTTCTGCACGGCCGAGAGGATCAGCACCGGGACCGCCCACCACACCGGCGGCAGCGCGGCCGGCACCAGCGTGGCGTTGAGGCCCAGGTGGGCCGCCGCCCAGAACAGCGCCAGCCCGGGTAGGCCGATCAGCGCCGCCAGGCCGGCTCCGCGCGCCACGTCCTGACCGGGCCGTCGGGCGTCCAGGCCGAGGGTCCGCGCCGGGTCGCCGGGGTCACGGCTGAGCAGGTGTACGGCGAGCAGCACCGGCAGCAGCGCGAACACGATGCCGAGCAGCTGGTACGTGAGGTCCAGCCAGGGGCGGGCCGACGCCGAGGTGTTCAGCGAGGCGGTCTGCTTGGAGAGGGGACCGTCGGCGGTCAGCTTCGCGATGATCGACACCACCGCGTAGATCGCGGACTGGCCGAGGGAGAGGCCGAGGACCAGCAGCGTCTCGGTGCCCAGCAGTCGGCGGGACACCGGGCGGGTCAGCTCAACGGTCACCGCACCACTCTGCCCGACGTGCGGCGCCGGTGACATGGCCGACCGGCCACCATGAGCCGATCGCACATTCTGTGCGACCAGTAGACACTCTCCGTGGAGATTCTATGAGCGCCCGATCCGTTGCCGTCTGGAGAAGGAGCGTTCGTGGACAACCTCGCGCGGTTGCTGAAGGAGAGCTGGACCCTGGTCGAGGACGACCGGGTCCGGTTGAGCGGTCACTTCTACGCTCGGCTGTTCCTGCTCGACCCCGCCCTGCGGCAACTCTTCCCGGTGCAGATGACCGGCCAGGGCGACCGCCTACTCGAAGCGATCATCACGGCGATCCACACGGTCGACGACCCGGAGAGCTTCGACGAGTTTCTCCGGGCGCTGGGCCGCGACCACCGCAAGTACCACGTCGACGAGCAGCACTACGCCACGATGGGCGTCGCGCTGCTGGACGCGCTGCGCAGCACCGCCGGCGACGGCTGGAACCTGGAGTACGACCAGGCGTGGCGGGAGGCGTACGCGGCTATCGCCGCCCTGATGGTGGCCGGCGCCGCCTCCGACGACGACCCGCCGTTCTGGCACGCCGAGGTGCTGACCCATGAGCGGTACGGCCCGGACACCGCCGTGCTGACCTGCCGGGCGTTGCAGCATCCGCTGCGCTGGCAGGCGGGGCAGTACGTGAGCCTGGAGGTGCCGCGCTACCACCCCCGGGTGTGGCGCAACTACTCCGTGGCGAACGCCCCGAACGACGACAACGTGTTGGAGTTCCACGTGCGGTCTCCGGGGGCCGGCTGGGTGTCCGGCGCCCTGGTGCGTCGGGTGCGGCCGGGTGACCTGCTGCGCCTGGCGGCGCCGATGGGGTCGATGACCCTGGACCGCGCCTCGGAACGGGACGTCCTCTGCGTGGCCGGTGGCGTCGGGCTGGCGCCGATCAAGGCGCTGGTGGAGGAGTTGGCCACCTACAACCGGACCCGGTGGGTGCACGTCTTCTACGGCGCCCGGCAGGCGGCCGACCTGTACGGCCTGGCCGGGTTGCAGGAGTTGGTGGCCGTACACCCGTGGTTGTCGGTCACCGCGGCGTGCAGTGAGGACCCGGACTTCGACGGCGAGCAGGGCGACATCCCGGAGGTGGTGGCCCGGTACGGGCCGTGGACCACGCACGACTGCTACGTCTCCGGTGCCGCCCGGATGGTCCGGTCCGCCCTGCGGGTGCTCGCCGCGGACGACGTGCCGCCGCCGCACATCCGCTACGACACCTTCGGTGACCTCTAGACGTTCCTCCCCCCACACCGGGGCGCGTGCCCCTGCCCCCTGGGGCACGCGCCCCGGTCCCTTCCTGGGTCAGTAGCGCCAGGGGTGCCCGGTCTCGCGGTACTCCTCCACCGGCACCAACGGCACGCCGGGTGCCATCCGGTCGACGTAGAGCCGGCCCTCCAGGTGGTCGATCTCGTGTGCGACCAGCCGGGCCATGCCGAACTCGAACGACGTGATGACGCGGCTGCCGTCCCACTGGGCGTGCTCCACGTCCAGGCGCAGCGGCCGGGGCACCAGACCACGGTGGTCGAAGAAGGAGAGGCAGCCCTCGTACTGCTCGTCGGTCTCCGGGTCGGCGTCGACCACCCGGGGGTTGAGCAGCACGACCGGCTCCGCCGAGCGGTCGGGGGGCCGGACCACGGCCGCCGCCCGGTCGATGCCGAACTGCGGGGCGGCGACACCGACCCCCTTGTTGAACGGGTGCAGCTCGTCGAGCCGGGCCAGGGCCATGGTGAGCCGGTCGACCACGTCCCGGGCGACATGTTCCTCCGCGGGCAGGTCGAACGGGCGGGCGCGCTGACGGAGCAGGTCGGCCCCGCGTTGCACGATGCCGAGGCCGCGCATCCGGTCGCTGGGTCGGACCCGGGCGCCGCCGGGTACGGTGTCCGGTTCGTTCTCCGGGCGGGCGCGGAACCGCCACTGCATCCGGTAGCGGGCGTTCAACGGTGGGTCGTCGGTCTGCCAGTCGTAGATCGCCCGGTCGCCCTCGTCGTGACGCTGCGGCGCCGTCCGCAGCGGGCCCTCCTCCGCGCTGAGCGAGGTCTCCACACCCCAGACCTGCGGGTCGAGCGCCACAGGCAGATCCAGGCGTACGGCGAGTTGCCGGGTGGGCAGCCGGACGGCTCGCTGGAACCAGGGGCCCCACTTCTCGGGCCCGACGCTGTACGCGTACTCGATGGTGGCCCGGTCGCCCGGGTAGAGGGGGAAGCGCCGCTCCCCGTTCTCGAAGAGCAGCCAGATCTCCTTGAACGCGTCCCGATCGTGTTTGGCTCGCCAGTGCATCGGCTCCGGGTCTCCGCCGCCGTCGTCTCGATGGGCCTGGATCTGCAGCTCGGCGAAGGTGAGGGGGTGCTCCCGGTGGTGCCGGTTGGAGCGGCCGGGGTCGTTCGGGTAGCGGTCGACGGCGACCCGGACCAGGTAGCGGGTGACCGGCTCGGTACCGGCGTTGTACAGCTCACGGTGGATGACGCACCGGTAGCCGTCCTCGGTGTGGGTGAGGGTGGCCAGCTCCCGTTCCACGACCAGGCCGGTGCCGGGTGGCAGCCACTGTCCCGGCAGGTACGGCTCGCGGTGCGGCTGACCCGTCCGGGCGTGCCGTAGGTCGTCGTACTCCCGGAAGCGTTGCCAGATCGCGCCGCTGGCCTCCAGGACGGCCTCGGCGCGGCGGGCGAAGTCCTCGGTCGGGCGGTGCCGGCGCCCCTCGACGTGGCTCACGTAGGACGGGTCGAACCCCATCAGGACGGCCAGTTGCTTCTTGGACAGCCCGCGCCCGGTCCGTTGCCGGGCGAGTTCGGCCGCGAAGGAGTCGGCAGCCCGTTCGAGGGGTGAGGTCGTCATGAGCTTCCTCGTGGCCGGGGATATAAGTTTCACGTTCTGTGCCCGAGCGCACACGCATGTGGCATGTTTTCGACACACCACTTGACAATTCACCGATGAGGATCGATGGTGCGGCGGCGTTTCCCAGCACTGACTCCGGGTAGTACGCGAAGCACTACTCCCGTCGAAGGCGGGGTGACCTGGACGTCTGGGATGTGACCAAGGTGAGGCTTCCCTTACGGTCGAGGGTCTGGTTAGGCTAGCCTTAGCTCAGGACGGCACTTGTCGTCCGCCGGGGCGCACTCCTCGGTCACGCAGACAGGGGACGACTCAGGTGACAGCGGTGATGCCACGGCGCGAGGCCGCCACCACGCCGCTCGCTCCCGTCACCGCGGCGCTGCGCGCCATGTTCGGCACCGACGACCTACCCGGCCTCGCCCGGGGCCTGCTTGTCGACGACGAGCTCGGCTGGGCACCCGCCACCACCCTGATCGACGGCAGCCGACTGCCGGAGCTGCTGAACGGCGCCGCCGTCCGCTGGGGCGGCACCCCGCACGCCTGCGCCGCGCTGGCCTGGAAGTCGTACAGCTACTGGGCCGCGCTGCCGGTCGTGCTCGGGTGGGCCTCCGCCCGGAGGGTGCCGCTGCTCGACCCGGCCGACCTGCTGATCCACTTCGAGGACCACCGACAGCTGCTCACCATGGGCCTGCGCCGGGGTACCACCGTGGCGGTGCTGCCGAACGATCCGCTGGCGCTCGCCGGCCTGCCGGAGGTACGGGTCGTCGCCGACGAGGCCGAGTTGCTGGCCGCGCTGCGCGCGTCACTGCTCGACGCCCACCTGGCGCCGCTCATCACGGCGATCCAGTCCGAGGTCCGGGTGGGCACTCGGACGCTGCTCGGCTCGGTCGCCTCCGGCATCGCGCACGGCATCCTGCGGGCCGCGGACGGTCTGCCCGGCTCCACCGTGCAGAGCATCGACACCCTGCTCGGCGCACTCGACCTGACCGACCTGATCGAGCTGGTGCCCGGGCCGACCGGTGAGCCGACAGTGCAGCGCCGCACCTGCTGCCTGGCCTTCACCCTCCCCCGGCCGAAGGTCTGCCAGGGCTGCTGCGTCCGCTAGCCGGGCCGGCCCCAGCCGCACCGCTCAGCCGCACCACTCAGTCGGTCAACGACCGCACGTCCCACACCCACACGCCACCGGTGAACACCGGTTGGATCCCGGTCAGCTCGGTCATCCCCCGGCGCAGCGCGGCCTCGTGCTCGTGTGGCCCGAGGATGACCACCCCCGCCCGCCAGTAGCGCAGGTCGTCGACCGCCCGGACCCGGGTCTGCGGGGTGATCGGCGGCACCGCCCCGGTGCGCCGGATGGTGGCGAAGAAGCTGCTGGTGGGGCGGGGAGGCGCTCCGAACAGCGCGACCTTCGGCGGATCGGCGTTCGGGCGGGTGTCCGGGCCGAGGAAGTAGCCGCGGGCCAACGGCATGTCCAGCCGGGTCGCCGCCGACCAGCGCAGCGGCGCCGCGTACGTGGTGTCCGGCAACGGCAGCGTCACCACACTGCGCCCACCGGTCACGTAGGGCCGCCACGCCCCACTGGTCACGAAGGTGGGAACCGGGTCGAGGCGGGCCACGGGCAGCGGGGTGGGGACGATCGGCAACAGGGCCATCGTGAGCACGGTGGCGGTGACGAAACGGACCTGCCCCCGCGCGGCCGGGTGCGCGCCGGCCAACTCGCGGGCCCGTTCGGCACCGTAGGCGAGCAGCAGCCCGACGATCGGGGTGATCGCCAACGCCCAGCGCGTCGGCACCACCGAGTGCAGGATGGGCAGGTTCTCCAGCGCCGCCCAGGGCCCTGGCACACCCGTACCCCGGTTGTCGAAGCGGACCTCCCGGCCCAGCGAGAGCACCGCGAAGAGCAACCCGAGCGCGGCCAGCGCGAGCACCACGATCGATCGGCGCAGCCACCAGACCAGGGCGACCACCAGCACCACCAGCGTCCAACCGAAGAAGCTGTTCTCCTCGGTCGGGTTCTTGGCCAGGCCGGCGGCGGTGCGCGCGCTACCGGCGAGGGATTCGCGGGAGTACGCGACGAACGAGGCCAGGTCGCTGGAGTAGCCGCGGATCAGGCGGGACAGCCCGGAGTACGCGTCCGGCCCGAAGAACTGGACGTAGAGGGGGTACGCGAGCAGGAGCCCGGCGACCCCGGCGGCGACGGCCAGGCCGGCGAGGAAGGGTCGGGCCCGCGATCGCAGATCCGTGCGGCCGAGGGCGAGCACACCGACGACCACGCCGAGCCCGATCGCGGTCATCAGCAGGATCTCCAGGTTGAGGAATGCCTGCCAGACGATGACCAGCGCGAGGAGGACCCCGTTGCGCAGCCAGCGGCCCGGTTCGCCGAGTCGCAGCGTGCGCCAAATGATCAACGGGACGACGAACTGCGACACGATGTTCGGGTGCCCATTGGCGTGCGACACCATGGCCGGCGCGAACGCGCAGAAGCCGGCGCCCAGCCACGCCGGCCCCCGGCTGCCGATCAGGACCCGGGAGAGCAGGAAATACCAGGCCGTGGCGGTGGCAATCATGCCGGCGGTGAGAAAGGTCAGAAATGACGCCCGCGGCCCGAGCAACAGGGTGATCGGCGTCATTGGCAATGAAATGGATAATACGGACGTATTGGCCATCAGATTCACGCCGTCGGGGACGTTCATCTGATTGGAATGGAACGGATACGCAAAGTGCGTGACTACTCGCGCACCGTGGGCCATCATCCATTCAAACTGCGATTGATCGGACTGGTTGTCCCGCACACCACTACCCGGATCCAGCCAGAGGCGACCGGTGACCCAGAAGCCGAGCAGCACGAAGCTCAGCACAGCGGCCAGATCGGCCCACATCCCCCTGCGGGACGGCCGAACGGCACCGGAGGCCCCCTCCGCCGACGACGCGGCGGCCGGGCCGCCGCTGTCGCTGGGCACGTCCGGTTCAGGAGTAGTCATGACAATTCATAGGGTAGTCAGCGGATGGCACCGCCGTGACATGTTTCGGGGTACTGCCGTACTATGTGCCGGGTTCGCCGACCGCCGATCACGAACCCACCCCCCGACCACAATTCGGCCACCCCGATGCCCCGATTCTTTCGCCCTCCCAGCGGATGATTCACTCTGTCGGTCCAGGCACGGGTCGAGTTCATATCGTGAGGAATCGACGCATGGCAGAAATCACTGGGGATCAGCGCGTGCAGTCCGAGGTCCTGGAAGGCCTGGCAACCGCTGTCAACCACCGTCGCTGGTTCATCGAACTGGCCGTGCCGTACCTGGGCGACGACCCGATCGAGATCGGCAGCGGCCTCGGTGACTACGCGCTGGAATGGTCCGAGCGGCTTCCTCGGTTCACCGCGACCGAGGCTGACCCGGACCGGCTGGTGCAGCTCAAGGAGCGCCTCGCCGGCCGTCCGAACATCGACGTCCGGCAGATGCTGCTGCCGCACAACGACCGGGGCGACTACAGCGCCGCCGTCTCGTACAACGTCCTGGAGCACATCGAGGACCACGTGGGCGCGCTGCAGAGCATGCGCGACCTGGTCCGACCCGGCGGCGCCGTGATCATCATCGTGCCCGCGTTCCAGTTCGCGATGGGCCCGGCCGACATCGCCACCGGGCACGTCCGCCGCTACACGAAGAAGACGCTCGGGGCGGCGATGGTCGACGCCGGCCTGACCGTCGAGAAGATGCACTACGCCAACGCGCTCGGGCTGATCGGCTACTTCATGGCCACCAAGGTCTTCCGGCTGATGCCGAAGGAGGGCCCGATGGTCAAGGTGTACGACACCCTCGTCCTGCCCGCCACCAAGGCCGCCGAGCAGCTCGTCCTCCCGCCGTTCGGCCAGTCCGTCTTCGCCGTGGCCCGCGTCCCAGCCTGACCCACCCCACCCACCCCCGGCCCCGCCCCGCCCTCCCCCGCCGATCTTGCACTTTCTGTCGCCCTTATGCCTGTTAGGTCAGGGATGTCGGGACAGTAAGTGCAAGATCGCGGGAGCTGGGGCGGGGGTTACTCCTTGATCTGGTAGGTCGGGCGGATCACCGCTCGGGCCAGGGTGTGGAACGTCAGGTTGAAGCCGACGTAGGCGGGCGTGGCGTCCGGCGTCAGGTCCAGGCGATCGACGTCCAGGGCGTGCACCGCGAAGACGTACCGGTGCGGGCGGTCACCGGGCGGCGGCGCCGACCCGCCGTACCCCTGCTCGCCGTAGTCGTTGCGGACCGAGAACGCTCCACCGAGGTCGGTGCCCGCCGCGCCACCGGCGCCGGTGGGCAACTGGGTGACGCTGGCCGGCACGTTCACCAGCACCCAGTGCCAGAAACCGCTGCCCGTCGGCGCGTCGGGGTCGTAGCAGGTCACCGCGAAGCTCTTCGTCTCGGCGGGGAAGTCCGACCAGGCCAGCTGCGGCGAGACGTTGTCGCCCCCGGTGCTGCCATGCGCGTGCCGGGCGTCCATCGGCTCGCCGTTCTGCACGTCGTCACTCGTCAGCGTGAACGAGGGCAGCGTCGGCAGCAGCTCGTACGGGTCCGGGGCGATCGGTCGTTCCAGGGTCATGGGGACGCGTCCTTCCGATGTGCGGAGATACCAGCCCCTTCTTACCCCGCCGCGGCCCTCCCGACGACCGGAAGCACGCGCTGACCGACTGTGGTTTCGCGGAGCTACGTTTGAGTTCGGGCAACGTTCCGCAGGGGGACACCGTGGCCGGCATCTGGCGGGACTTCGTGGTGGCCGTTTTCACCGCGTTCCGCCGCCGGGACGAGCGGGCCATCGCCGACGAACGCCGACGCGCGATCGAGCGACTGGCCGAGGAGACGATCCGCCAGCAGCGGCAGGCCACCGACCCGCCGGAGTGACCGGAGCGCCGGGTATCGGACCGGCCCCGGGCAAACGGTGAAGATGACCTGATGGGGCGGATCGTCGGGACACGACCGAAGGCGGCCCCGGAAACACACGGAACGACGCTGTTCGAGATCTTCTTCGATCTGGTCTTCGTCTTCGGGCTCATCCGGGTCACCACGTTCATGAGCGAACGGCCCGCACCGATGACCTTGGCGCAGGGCTTCGTCGTCCTCCTGCTGCTGTGGATCTCCTGGTTGGTCTTCTGCTGGTTGGGCAACCATGTCCGCATCGATGTCGGGGTGATCCGTACCGGCACCACCGTGGCAATGGCTGCCGTGTTCCTCGCCGCCCTGGTCATCCCCGACGCCTGGCAGACCGGACCGGGCACGGAAGAGTCGCGCCTGATCCTGGTGCTGACCTACGTCGCGCTCCGAATCATCTACCTGGTTCTCTTCCGCTGGGTCATGGCGGGCAACCAGCAGCTACGCAGGACCATCCGCATCTACGCCCTCGCGACCGTGCTGTCCTGGATCCCGCTCTTCCTCGGAGCCATGTTCGGCGGCACCACACAGATCCTGCTCTGGGCGGCGGCCCTCGCCATCGACATGGGCGGCGGGGTGGTCGCCTCCGTGCGCAGTGGGTGGCCGGTACGTAGCCCCGGCCACTTCGCGGAGCGACACAGCCTCGTGGTGATCATCGCGCTTGGCGAGTCCCTGATCTCGGTCGGCGCGGGCATCGGGGATGAGCGGATCCGGGGATCGATCCTGCTGGCCGCCCTCCTCACCCTGGCCGTCACGGTCTGCCTGTACTGGCTGTACTCCGCGAGCGCGGCGACCGCCCGGGAAGCGCTGATCATGGAGACCGGGCTCCGGCGGGCCCACGTCGGCGTCAACGCCTACAGCGTCGCCCACTTTCCGGTACTCGCCGGGATCATCTACGTGGCGTTGGGCGTCGAGCAGGCGCTCGCCGGTCTGGCGGACGAGAAGTCCCACGGCACCTCAGCCTGGATGCCGGCCATCACCCTGTTCGGCGGGACCGCCCTGTTTTTGGCAGCCAGGGCGACGTTCCTGAGTCTCAGCGTCCGGCGCGTGCGACCGGGGCAGCTCGTCGCTCCCGTCGTGGCGCTGCCGTTGCTTCCCGTCGGCCGGTACCTGCCCGACCTGGCCGCGCTCGGCCTGCTCACCGCGTTCCTCGCCGTGCTGCTCAGCTACGAGGCGTGGACCAGGCGATCGACTCAGGTTCAGTGATGTCGGGGTGTCCCAGGACTCCTGACACCCCGACTTTCGGGGAGCCGAGTGGATCAAGGTGGGCGGAGGGTGTGGGATTCGAACCCGATCTTGGGTGCAGGTCGGAGCATCAGGATGGGCTCTGACGTGCCGATTGAGCCGGGCTGCTCCGGTCTTCTCCGGTCTGTTCCGGGACCGTTCCCCCCAGATTCCCCCCAACGGGGAGCGGCGGGAGCATCCCCACGACGGTCGTCATGATGCCCTCGTCGACCTCACTCAACAGGTGCCCGTACACGTCGGAGGTCACCGATATCGAGGCGTGACCCATCCGCCGGGACACCGCCGTCAGCGGCACGCCCGCCGAGATCAGGTGCGCCACGTGCGTGTGCCGTAGGTCGTGAAGCCGCAGCCGCCCCAGCCCCGCGTCCGCCAGGATTCGGGGCCAGACGCGTTGGCGGAAGTTCCGCGTCACCGGGCGGACCCCGTCCAGGTCGGTGAAGAGGAACGCGTTGCGGTCCCGGTCGACCAGCAGCGGCGCCAGCGCGTGCCCGACCGTCGGCGGGAACGTAACCGTCCGCCGCGACCGCTCCGTCTTCGGGTCGGTCAGGATCGGCACTCCCCCGATGCCGTCATGCATCGCCTCCAGCACCTCCAGCCGGCCCGCGAGCACATCCACCCGACTCACCCGCAGCGCCGTCGCCTCCCCGTACCGCAGGCCCGTCGCGACCAGCAGCATCACCAGCGGCGCCCAGTGCTCCGGCGTAGCGGCCAACAGCCGGCCGATCTCCGGGGTGGTCAAGAACCGCATCTCCTGCCGGCGCACCTTCGGCAACCCCGTCGACCCAGCCGGGTTAACCCGGATCAGCCGCTGAGCCACCGCAGCGTCGAGCAGCTTGTGCAGGATTGCGTGCACGTTGCGGATCGTCTTCGGGCTGATCGGCCGGCGGCCCGGCCCGCCGGCGGCGAGCTGAGACACGAACTGCTGGATCGTCAGGGTGTCGACCTCGTCCAGCGGGAGGTCACCGAGCAGCGCGCGGATGTGGTTGCGCACCCGAGAGTCCTCGGTGCGCTGCGTGGTGGCCTTCAGGGTCGCCGCGTACGACGGCCACCACGCGTCAATCCATGAGTTCAGGGTGACCCGGCCGGCGCGAGGGTCGATGTACTCACCTCGGGCCCGGTCGGTGGACATCCGCGCGATGGCTGCCTTCGCTGACGTCTTGTTCGGGTAGCCGGACTCGATGGTGACCTTCCGGCCGCCGACCTGCTCCCTGATCCGCCAGCCGGGTCCGTGCTTCTCGACCCACACCGGCGTCAGCCAGCTCGGCGGTCGCGCTCGCCGATCGGGCGAGGGGCAGTGCCCTCGAACCACTCGTTGACGCGGCTCACGAAGCTGAGCAACTCAGCCCGCCGGTTGGACTCCGCCGTCTGGTAGTGGTCGAGCAGCGTCTCCAGCTCGGGCGGCAGTTGCGTCGGCGTGGACGCCTGCGCGAACCCCTCGGCCACCCCCGCGCGGGCCGCTAGGTCGTGCGGGTTGACGTCGAGCGCCGCAGCCAGCTTCGTAATCGCGGTGAGGCTCGGCTTCTGCTTCCCGGAGCGCCAGTTGCTGATGGCCGAGTGGCTGACATCGGCGGCCTCGGCCAGCGCGACGTCGTAGCGGAACCCGCGGGCTTCCTTCAGCCGGTCTAGGTGAGCGATGAACGCATCACGCTCCGGCCATTCGACTGTGCGCACGCGCACGAATCTAGGCACAGTTGCGCGACCTGTCACGTGCGTGACCGCACGCACCTCATCGATGGCCGTGGACATATCGCTGATCTGTGGCGGCAACATCAGCTCTCCCGTGGATTGCCGGTGTGCGGGGCACGCACATCGTGCTTTCAGATGATGCCAGACCAACCGCTCGTCTCCCTTGTGCGTGCGCGCACATTCAGGCTATGTTCTGTGCGCGGCCAGAAACCGGAGCAGACCGGAGCAGGCCGGAAGAGAGATCGAGAGGAGGTATGTGATGACCAGCGAGAAGTGGCTGACCATCGACGAGCTGGCCGAGCTGATGAACGTCAAGCGCTCGTGGGTCCGGGACAAGGTCACCGCCCGGTTGCTGCCGCACCGTCGGCCCAGCGGCGCGGTGCGCTTTGCGCCCGAGGACGTCGAGGCCATCAAGAAGCAGCTCTTCGAGCCGGCGGTCACCGCCACCCCCAGCCGGGCCGCGAGCCGCGTTCGTCGCGCCGCCCCGCGCCAGCGCCGCGTCCCCGCCGACGCCGCCTGATCCACCCGGTGCCCACCCGGGCCCGGAAAAGCGCCAGCGCCCCCACCAACCGCCAAGTCCGCAGGGGCGCCGCCAACCGAAGGGACAGAGTACGTGACCAACCACAGCAGCACCCCCGTTGACCTCAGCTACGCCGGGGTCGACCGCATCCTCGCCGCGCTGGCCGCCGCCGGTATCGAGGTCCACTACAACGAGACCGACGGCGACACCACCATCGACGTCTGGCTGACCGACGTCGAGGCCACGACCGGCCCGGCGGTCATCCTGTCGTGGCGCGGCACCACCGGTGAGGGGTGGACCCTCCGTGAGTGGGCCGACAGCGACACCACCGGCCAGCCCGCCCGCAAGTGGCCAATCGCGGACGGCTCGCTCGCCGACGTGGCCCGCGACGTCGCAGCGATCCTCAGTAACGACGAGTCGGCCAAGGTCATCACCGACCCGGCGTTCCCCGGCTTCGCTCCCGGTGAGCACCGCGGGCTGCTCGCCAACGTCCGCACATGGGCCCGCACCAACGGCTGGGCCAGCCACCGCGACACCGGCTGGCAGAACCCCGATCGCACGATCCAGGTCGACTGGGACGAGCACGGCCTGTCCATCGGCCGCCGCATCAGCGCCGACCGCATGTGGCCGACCCCGCGCCTCTACCCGGCGTCCAGCGTCCGTCAGGCCGTCGACTTCCTTGTCGCCCTCTACATCCTCCCGATGAAGTTCTCCTCGGCGTACGAGTCCGGCGTGAAGGCTGGCCGGCTGTTCGCCGACACCGACCGCATCGCGGGCACCCGATGAGCGCCGTGGTCCGCGCCTGCGGGTTCGACAACTTCCGCGCCGCCCTGGCCGACGCCACCGACGAGCAGGTCACCGCCACCCAGGCGTACTGGGAGGGCCTGACCGGGTTCATCGCCGCCACCCACCGGGACCTGATCGATCACGAGATCGAGTACCGGCAGGCCGTGAAGCGGTTCATCGCGGCCGGCCCGGATCTGGTCGCCGCGATCTCCCTGCCCGCCCGATGGGAGGCACAGAAGTGAGCAACGATCCGTTCGCCGGTGTCCTTCGCCCGGATCGCCGCCCGAAGCGACTCACCACCCGCGCCCGGCACGCCATCGACGCCATCGCCAACGTGCTGGAGAGCGACGAGATCGACGCGTCGGACCGGGTCGCGCTTGAAGACGCCCGGGCTGCGCTGGACAAGTACACCGACGAGGTGACTCGATGAGCCCCCGGGTCGCTGACCTCGGCGACGTCATCGCCTACTTCCAGCCCGGCCCGACGAGCCCACCGCCCACCGGCCCCGGCACGGGCAGCGGCAGCCGCCCCGGACCCCAAGTCACCGAGAAGGCGTGCTGCCAGGCCGTGCTCGTCGGTGAGCGGTGCGACTGCCGGGCCATGCGCCGGCAGCTCCGGGCCGCGAACCGGCAGCCGATCTTCTTCGACTTCCGGAGGGCCGCCGCGTGATCACCACCGCCCTAGCCAACCCGTACTGGGATGCCGTCCGCGACCACGTCGCCCCTGCCGGTTCCCTCTGGGGCACGCCGACCGTTGGCAGCCTCGCCGCCTACCGCAAGCCCGGCGGAGACCTCGACGTCAACCAGTGGATGCGCGACGCACCGAAGCGCACCGACTACGTCAAGCAGTACGCCTGGACGATCACCGACCCCGAGACCGTCACGTTCGTCGCCGAGCACTCGCTCGACCGGCTGGTCGACCCGATGGCCGGCACCGGCTACTGGGCTTGGCTGCTCACGCAGGCCGGTGTGGACACCGCCGCTTACGACCTGAACCCGCCAGCGCCGGACAGCGAGGCCAACGACTGGCACCGCAACGTGGCTGCGCACCTGACGGTCGGAGAGGCGAACGCCAAGGACTCCGTCGCCTGGTCCGCCAGCCGGACGCTGCTGCTGTCCTGGCCGCCGTACGGCTTCGACGCCTGCCCGATCCTCGACGCCTACAAGGGCGGCCGGGTCATCTACATCGGCGAGGACTGGGGCGGCTGCTGCGGTGACGACGGGATGTTCGAGGCGTTCGAACGCGACTGGGTGAAGGTCGCCGAGCGGGTGCCGGTTCAGTGGGACGGCCTGCACGACGTGGTCCACGTCTACGACCGGGCAGGTGCGTGATGGACCTCCTCATCACCGTCGCCGCCCTCGCCCTCACCCACGTCGTCGCCTTCAAGGCCGGCGGGTGGTGGCTGCGCTGGCAGGGCTTACGCCACCAGATGCGCGCCGCCGCCGTCGCCATCAACACCCCCGCCTACCTGGGTCAGGTGCTCGCCGTCTACCGGCAGCGGATCCGGGCCCTGGTGCGCCTGCCGCGCCTGCCCCGACTGCACCTGCCCCGCTTCCACGCCCGGAGGTCCGCGTGAACACCCCGCAGCGCGTCCAGCGCAAGCGCACCGCCGGATGGCGGATGCCGCCCCACACGAAGTACGTCGGACGGCCCGGCAAGTACAGCAACCCGTTCTTCGTCGGCCAGGTCGGCGACATGCGGGGGTGGACCGGCTGGTACGTCGGCGAGATCGGCAACGACTCCGCCGACCACGGCCACTACCAACTCCAGTCGCAGGCCCTCGCCCGCGCCGTCGAGCTGTACCGGCTGCACACCGGGCCGATGGGCAACTGCGAACTCGACGTCGAGGAAGTCCGCCGCGATCTTGCCGGATGGAACCTCGCCTGCTGGTGCGGACCTGACCAGCCCTGCCACGTCGACGTGCTGCTGGAAATCGCCAACGGGACCGCGCAGTGACCCGCCTGCGGATGGCCCTCGACGCCATCGCCGCCGTCATCACCGCCCCCTTCACCCGCCCCGCCGACACCTGCCGCGACTACGAGGCGCTGGCCAAGGCCATCTGCGCCCGGGCCGCCCGCACGAACGGAGACAAGCCGTGACCGACATTGACATTGACGCCAACCAGCGCGCCGTCGACGCCTTCAACGCCAGCCACCTGCCCGGCGCCTGGGTCCGCTACTGGACCGGCACTCGCGAGGACCCCGCCAAGTACGGGCAGACCCGCAGCGGGGCCGAGCTGCTCGGCGGCCACACCCCCGGCGTATGGGTGACCACCCACAGCGCGTGCATCGCCCTGACTCACGTGGATGTGATCCCCGGCCAGCCGGACAACATCGAGGACGACAGCCGCGACCTGCCCGAGCCGAGACCCGCCGCCGAGCGCGTCGGCCAGTACATCGCCGCGAACGGTGACGGCATCTACGACGTGCTCGACGGGCACCCGCTGTACGCCCGCGACATCGAGGCGCTACGCCGGGCGGGCGAGAAGGTCGCTGAGCTGACCGCCGCGCTGGCCGCCAACGAGGGCAGCGAAGACGCCCGCCTCGTCATCGCCGAGCGCAAGGTCGAGCAGTTGCGCGCGGAGCTGGCCGAGGTGCGCGAGCACCTGAACCTCGACCGGCAGGCCGTCGCCACGCTGCGGCAGCGGGAGCAGGAGGCCCTGGCCGCGCTCACCGAGTCCCGCGCCAACGCCGCCAAGTACGCCGCCGAGGTCGGCCGGCTCGTCGCCGAGAACGCCCGGCTGCGGCAGCAGCGCGACGAACTGAAGCCGATCGTCGAGGCCGCCAAGCGGTGGCGCAGCACCGTCGCCGAGACCGGGGACTACGAGAACTTCAACGCCGACGAGCTGACCACCGCCGTGGACGCCCTGCCGAAGGCCGGGGTGGCGTCGTGAGCTACGACCTCCGCGACGGCACCGTCCACGCCTGGGCCACCGCCCCCCACCGCATCACCACCCTCCAATACCTCCGCGCCAGCATCGCCCAAACGCTCGGCCTCGAACCCGACCACCACGGCGCAGACCCCGACTGGGCGCAGCAACTGCGCGACATGCGCACCGCTGACGACCACGCCGTCATCCAACGCGCCCGAGGCCGCGCCACCGTCCCCCAACCCCGCGTCGCCCTCGCCGCCGTCCCGTACCGGCTGGTCGACGTGCCGCACCTCGGGGAGCTGCCCATCGGGCCGCTGGAACCCGCCCACATCCACAACCAGCTGATCGGAGCGAAGTGATGCTCACCGCAGCCGACCTGCTCGGCAGCCAGCCCGAGTGGCAGGAGCGCGCCGTCTGCTCGGAGACCGACCCGGAGGCTTTCTACCCGGAGAAGGGCGGCAGCACCCGCGAGGCCAAGCGGATCTGCTCCCGCTGCGAGGTCAAGACCGAGTGCCTGGAGTACGCACTCGGCCGCGACGAGCGGTTCGGGATCTGGGGTGGCCTCTCCGAGCGGGAGCGCCGCGCCCTGAAGCGGAGGGCGGCATGAGCGCCCTGCCGCTCGGCTGCGCCACCTGCGGCGTCCTTCGCCGCCGGCACGACGCCGACGACCACCGCTATCAGGTGCCGGAGATGACCACCGTGCTGGCCCGCGCCGCCGCACTCAAGAACGGGAGCAAGGCCGCATGAGCATCGAACAGTTCACCCTCTTCGGGCCGCCCGTGCCCGTCGAGGTCGCCCCGCCGCGCAAGGTCGACGGCGTCCAGTGGGCCAGCTACAGCCCCGTCAAGCGCGTCCCGTGCCACCACTGCCAGCTCGTCACCCACGAGAAGCGCGGCTCGGCACCCGTGGACATCCGCAGCGCCAAGCGGCGGCGGACCACCAACGACGGCGAGCTGCTGCTCTGCAAGGACCACGCCGATCGCCAGTACGCCGAGGACGAGGCGGCGGGCCTGGTCGGCAAGGACAAGAAGACCGCCACGAAGCGCAAGCAGAGGCCGGCGTCGTGAACGAGTGCGTCACCTGCGACCTGCCCGAGGACCAGTGGCCCGCCTTCGACCCGCTGTTCGCCAGCGGTGCCAGCCAGTGCCCGCACTGCAAGCGGCTCGACCTCAACGAGCGGGCCACCCGCCAGAACACCGAGAAGTGAGAGACACCGTGAACTTCACCTTCGCGCCCGCCACCAAAGCTCAGGCCAAGGCCCGGCTCGCGTTCGCCGGCCCGTCCGGCAGCGGCAAGACCTACACCAGCCTCGTCACCGCCACCGCCCTCGGCGGACGCATCGCCGTCATCGACACCGAACGCGGTAGCGCCGCCAAGTACGCCGACCTGTTCACCTTCGACACCCTCGCCATGCACACCTACGACCCCCGCGACCTCGTCAAGGCCCTCGCCGCAGCCGGTGGCGCCGGCTACGACGTCGTCATCGTCGACAGCCTGTCGCACTTCTGGATGGGCACCGGCGGCATGTTGGAGCAGGTCGACCAGGCCGCCAAGCGCTCCGGCGGTGGCAACGGCTTCGCTGGGTGGAAAGAGGCCCGTCCGATGGAGCGGGCCATGGTCGACGCGCTGCTGGCCTACCCCGGTCACGTCATCGTCACCATGCGCACGAAGACCGAGTACGTGGTCGAGGAGAACGACCGCGGCAAGAAGGTCCCCCGCAAGATCGGCACCAAGCCGGAGCAGCGCGACGGCATCGAGTACGAGTTCGACATCGTCGGTGACCTCGACCTGGAGAACACGCTCATCGTCTCCAAGTCCCGCTGCAAGGGACTCGCCAAGGCGGTCATCCGGGAGCCCGACCGGGACTTCGGCGGCACCATCCTCGCCTGGCTGTCCGACGGCTCGGATCCCGGCATGACCGTCTCCGAGGTGCGCCGCAAGGCCCTCGACGAGGCCACCACGTTCGAGGAACTGGGCCAGCTGTACAAGGCCGAGGAACAGATCGGCCGGCTCGGCGCCGCCGTCGAGGACGAGGACGGCAACTCCACCACCCTCGGCGCGCTGCTGGCGCGCCTGGGAAACGCCCGCAAGGCCGCGGCGTGATGCGCCCCGTCGGCGAGCAGCGGTCCGACCAGCGCTGCCCTAGGTGCAGCAAGGCGCTGACCGTCGACCTCGCCGACGGGGCCACCAACACCACCCAGCACCACTGCTTGCACTGCGGCTACCAGGAGATGGTCCGGGCCCCCAGGTCCGAGCGGATCACCCGCAGTGAGGTCCGCCGCCTCATCCGCACTTCCCGCCGGCTGCTGCTCGGCCCGTCCTGCTACGGCCGCCGGCACCGCCACTGCACCGCCACCAACTGCGAATGCCCCTGCCACACCAACAGCCAGAAAGGCCAGTCATGAGCGGCGACACCACCATCACGGTCATCGGCAATTTGACCGACGACCCCGAGTTGCGCTTCACCCCCTCGGGGGCCGCGGTCGCGAAGTTCCGTCTCGCCTCCACCCCGCGATTCCTCGACAAGGCGTCGGGTGAGTGGAAGGACGGCGAGCCGCTGTTCCTCTCCTGCAACGTGTGGCGCCAGGCCGCCGAGCACGTCGCCGAGAGCCTCCAGCGCGGGGCCCGCGTGATCGTCCAGGGCCGGCTGCGGCAGCGCTCGTACGAGACGAACGAGGGCGAGAAGCGAACGGTCATCGAGCTGGAGGTCGACGAGATCGGCCCGAGCCTCCGCTACGCCACCGCGAAGGTCGACAAGGCCAACAAGGGCAGTGGTGGCGGGCAGGCCAGCCGCGACACCGCGCCCGAAGAAGCGCCCTGGTGACCCAGCACCACCCAGCCCCGCCCGGACCGGCCGGCACCGCGCATCGAGCGCGCGACGGGGCGCCAACCACACGACCACCACAACCCAGGGGGGACCTGATGACGATCACCGCCGAAGACCAAGACCTGCGCCGCACCCCGCCTCAGGACACCGCCGCCGAGCGCATCGTCCTCGGCGCCATGATGCTCTCCCGCGACGCCATCGCCGACGTCATCGAGCTCGTCGACATCGACGACTACTACCGGCCCGCCCACGGCGCCATCCACCGCGCCGTCACCGACCTGTACGTCAAGGGCGAACCCACCGACGCCGCCGCGGTCGCCAACAAACTGCTCACCACCGGCGACCTCCAGCGCGTCGGCGGAGCCCCCTACCTGTTCGAGTGCATCGACTCCGTGCCCATCGCCGCGAGCGCCGGCTGGTACGCCAAGCGCATCCGCAACGACGCCGGCCGTCGCCGGCTCGCCGAGGTCGGCACCAAGATGGTCGGGCTCGCCCTCAACCCGGGCATCGAGTACACCGAGGCCGTCGACCAGGCCGGGCAGAGCTTCTACGACGCGACCACCCGGCACGACTCCGGGGAACTGACTCCGCTGTCCGCGCTCATCGGCCCCACCCTGGAGGCCATCTCCGCCGCCGCGGCGAACCCGGACTCCGTCATCGGCCTGCCCACCGGGCTGGTCGACCTCGACCGGCTCACCGGCGGCCTGCGCCCCGGGCAGCTTGTCGTCGTCGCCGGGCGCCCTGGGATGGGCAAGAGCGTCTTCGGCGTCGACATCGCCCGCAACATCTCCATCCGCGCCGGCAAGCCCGTTGCGTTCTTCGCCCTGGAGATGGGGGAGGACGAGCTCATCCAACGGATCCTGTCCGCCGAGACGCTGATCCCGCTGCACGCGCTGCGCGACGCCAAGCACCTCAGCACGCTCGACTGGCAGCGCCTCGTCGAGGCGGAGCAGGAGCTAGCCGCCGCGCCGCTGCACATCGATCCGACGCCCTCGGTGAACATGACCGAGATCCGCGCCCGCGCCCGCCGGCTCGCCCAGCGTAAGGGCCTGTCGCTGATCGTCGTCGACTACCTCCAGCTCATGACGCCGGCCCGCAAGTCGGAGAGCCGGCAGCAGGAAGTCGCCGAGATCAGCCGCGGCATGAAGTTGCTCGCCAAGGAGCTCCAGGTGCCGGTGATCGCCGTCGCCCAGCTCAACCGGGGCCCGGAGCAGCGCACCGACAAGCGGCCGATGCTGTCGGACCTTCGCGAGTCAGGCGCGCTGGAGCAGGACGCCGACCTCGTGATCTTCGTGCACCGCGACGACTACTACGACAAGGAGTCGGCCCGGGCGGGCGAGGTGGACCTGATCGTCGCGAAGAACCGGTCCGGCCCCCAGGACACCATCACGGCCGCCGCGCAGCTGCACGTGTCGCGGTTCGTCGACATGTGCGTCCTCTGAGCTGCCCCACCACTGACAGGAGTCGCTCGTGAGCTGGGAAGCCATCCGCTGGGTGCTGGAGGACGCACCGGACCTCCCGTCGCATCTGGTGAGCCCGCTTGTGGCGCTGGCCGAGACGGCGGCGCCGGACGGGACGGGGGCGTTCCTGGGTCAGCCGGAGATCGCGTGGCGCACGCGGAAGAACAACCGCAACGCGCGCCGGGACGTCGACGCGCTGGAGAAGCTCGGGCTGATCCGTGAGGGCGACCAGAGCCTCGCCAGGTACATCCGCAGCGACCGTCGGCCGACGGTTTACGACCTCGCGATGGAGCGTAGCCGTGGACCTCGCCCGGACGACGGGGGGTCGCACACGACCCCCCGTGAAGCCGACAACGAGGGGGCG
This sequence comes from Micromonospora sp. NPDC007208, assembly GCF_042869175.1. Taxonomy (NCBI): domain Bacteria; kingdom Bacillati; phylum Actinomycetota; class Actinomycetes; order Micromonosporales; family Micromonosporaceae; genus Micromonospora; species Micromonospora sp. NPDC007208. The sequence goes on from NZ_JBIAFG010000010.1 coordinate 180,941, forward strand.
CAGGCGACCCCCCGTACGGGTGACGACGGGTCGCACACGACCTCTCGTGAATCGGCACGGGGGGTCGTAGACGTCCCCTCGCAGAACGGTCCAAACGGACACGGGGGGTCGCACACGACCTCTCGTGAGGGCCACGGGGGGTCGCACACGACCCCCGAACTGAAGAAGAAGAGGACTTCCTCTTCCTCCCCGCCCCCCGTCACGCGAATCGCAGACGCACTCGGCATCAGCGAGACAGACGCCCGGACCATCTGGGACCGCTTCGTCGCCGACCCGAAAGTCAACGCACCCAGCCGCTACGTCGACAGCCTCATCGCCTCCGGTGACATCGCCAAGCACCGACCGGTCGCCAAGACCGCCGCGCCTGCCACCGGCCACCCGTACGAGGACAGCGGACGCGGCTACTGCGCCCGATGCCACATGCCCGAGACGCACGCACGCCACGGAGGCACGAAGTGACCGGACCCCTCAACCCGCGCATCGCCCGCCGCCTCGCAGCCGACCGCGGTGAGCTCGTCCCCACCACCGAAGACAACCTCCGCATCGCCGCCGAGAACAAGGCACACGACGCACAGTCCATCGCTGCCGCACCTGACCCGGTGCTCACTGACTGGCGCGACGTCGCCGCCTCCGTCGACGAACCGACGTGGCAGCGGATCCTCGCCGACCTGGCGCCGGCTTCCCGCGCCGAGTGCGAGCGGATCCGCCCGCCGGAGTCCCGCCCGGACGTGGCAGCGAGCCGCCGGGACGCCCTGCGCCGACTCGGCCGCGCCAACACCACCAACCCGCTCGTCCGCCCCAAGCCCTGAGGAGCCCGCCATGACCAATCCCAACAAGACGAAGGGCAGCGGAGCCGAGCGCGCCGTCATCGAACACCTCCGCGCCACCGGTTGGCCCCACGCCGAACGACGCCTTGCCGGTGCCTCGAAGGACCGCGGTGACATCGCTGGTGTGCCCGGTGTGGTCATCGAGGTCAAGAACTGCACCCGCACCGAACTCGCCGCCTGGCTCGCCGAGGCCGAGCAGGAGCGGATCAACGACCACGCCGACCTCGCCGCCGTCTGGCACAAGCGCCGCGGCAAGAGCGCCGCTGCCGACTGGTTCGTGACCATGGACGGCGCCACGTTCACCCGACTGCTCGCCGCTGCTGGCTACGGCTCAGGCAGGGATCAGCCGGTGATCGTTCCGCACAGCGCCTGGGTGGACGACGACGAGCCCGCGCCGCTGGTGGCGCCGTACCAGGGCGGACGGCACACCGGCACCCACACCATCGACCTGCTTGGACAGGAGGCGTCGTGACCAGGCGAGTCGTTCAGACGTCCGGCGGCACCGGCAGCTGGGCCACCGGCCGCTGGGTTGCCGATACGTACGGCACCGACGACCTAGTGCTGCTCTTTGCCGACACCCTCGCCGAAGACCCCGACCTCTACCGGTTCCTCGACGAAGCCGCCGCCGACATCGGCGTGCCCGTCACCCGCGTCTGCGACGGCCGCACCCCCGAGCAGGTCGACGTCGACCGGCGGTGGCTGTCCAACTCCCGCGTCGCCCAATGCTCGCTGGAGCTGAAGGTGAAGCCCTGCCGTCAGTGGCTGGAGGCGAACTGCGACCCGGCTGACACCGTGCTGTACGTCGGCATCGACTGGACCGAGCAGCACCGCACCGCCGGCATCGTCAAGGGCTGGGCGCCGTGGCAGGTCGAGTTCCCACTGACGGAGCCCCCGTGGATCGACAAGCGGCAGATCGAGGAAGACCTCCGCAGCCGTGGAATCGAGATGCCCCGCCTCAACCGGCTCGGCTTCCCCCACAACAACTGCGGCGGTGCCTGCATCCGAGGCGGCCAAGCCCAGTGGGTCCAGCTGCTGCGCACCTTCCCCGAGCGGTACGCCGCCAAGGAAGCCCACGAACAGCGGATGCGCGACCTGCTGGGCGCTGACGTGTCGATCCTCAAGGACCGCACCGGCGGGCAGACAAAGACCCTGCCGCTGACCGTCCTGCGCCGACGGGTGGAAAGCCAACCCACTCAGGGCGACCTGTTCGACGAGTTCGACTGGGGCGGCTGCGGCTGCCTCACCGACTTCGGCCAAGCCGCATGAGTAGCCCGCAGAAGCAGCGACCTGTTGGCACGAAACGATCAAGGAGGGGACGTGGGCACCACTGGACGGAAGTGCGGCGAGTGCTGGCAGGTTCGCGAGCCGGACTCGTTTCTCAGTGACGCGCTGCGGGCGCGGTGCATGGTCTGCCGGCTCGACGAGTCCAGCCGGAACGACCCGGCCGCCGTTCGCGCCAAGAACCTGTGGACGAAGTACCGGATCACGCTGGCCGACTACCAGGCGATGGCGGCTGAGCAGGACCACTGCTGCGCCATCTGCCGGAAGCACCAGGACGATCTGCCGGAGCGGCGGGCCGGGCGGCCTCGCGCAGACGGCGCGCCGCCGGCCGACAACTTCAGGCTCGCCGTCGATCACTGCCACGCAACAGGTCGGGTTCGCGGGCTGCTGTGCGTCCCGTGCAACGCCGCGCTCGGCATCTTCAAGGACTCGCCGGAGGTGCTGCGGACGGCGATCGAGTACCTCCAGCGCGAGCCGACCTTCCAACCGTCGGTCCAACCACTGTTCGCCGCGTGACCCCTGCTCCGTGATAACTCCAGCAAATTTCCACGAACCAGAAGGACTCTGATGTCAGCTCAGCCCAGCTCGCCGGGCCACCGACCGGACCGCCATCGCGGACCAGCGGTCGGCCCGGCGTGGCTTCAGGCCAGCGGCGTCCAGTGCGGCGGCGATCTCGCGGAACGACTCCTTGGCCTTCCGTCGGCGCACGATCTCGTCTCGGGCCGCCTGCTCGGCCGGGTTGGGTGCGGCGTCTCGCTCGCGTCCCTTGCCCTCGCCGTGGAAGCCGAAGGCGTACGAGCCGGTGGACTTGCGGCCGGCGCGCTGCTTGGCCAGTCGGCCGTGACGCATCCGCATGACGGCCTGGGTCTTCTCGTACTGGGCGACCGCGCCGAGCACCTGACGGATCAGGGTGCGGGCCGCGTCGTCGTCCTGGTCCTGAAGCACCTCGCCACCGGTCGCGGTGAACGCCCGGCCACCGCGCTGCCAGATCACACCGAAGGCGGCTTCCTGGACCATGAGCTTGCGGGCGTAGCGGTCCATGTCGGCGGCGATGATCCCGTCGGCCTTCAGCGGGGCCATGAGTTCGATGGCCTCGGCCAGCCCCGGCCGCTCGACGGCCTCGACGGTCCCGGAGACGCCTTCGTCTCGGCACCACTTCACGATCCGACCGTAGTTCGCCTTCGCCCATCGGCGGATGGCGGCTTCCTGGCGGTCGAGTCCCCAGGCTTCGACTTGGCCGGCGGAGGACACCCGCAGGTACCCGATGAGCTTCAGCACAACAGCCTCCAAGCCTCTGACCTGCAATGTAAACGAACCGCCAGATTAGTTTACAATGGAGCTATGGGCGACGGTGCATCTGACCTGGGCAAATGCGGACGCACCACCAAGCGGAACAGGCCGTGCACGTTGCCGCCGGTGTCCTCAGCGCCATCCTGCTTCAACCACCTCACCCTGGATGAGCGCGAGCGGCACGCCGCCGAGCGCGCCGCACCCTCGCCCTTTGACCTCATCCCAGCCGACCCGGCAGAGCCGGCCTGCTGGTCGTGGCCAGTCGCCGTGGTGGCCGACCTAGCCGAGGCAGCCTGCGCCGGGCTGAGCGATCAGGCCCGCGCCATGGTGCTCTCCGACGGCGGCGCGCTACTCGCCATGGATGAGTGGCACCAAGGCCGATGCGCGATCTGCGGCCGGCGCGCGGTGCTGGTACTCGACCACGACCACGCCACCAACCTCGTGCGCGGTCACCTGTGCAAGTCCTGCAACGTCCGTGAGGCCCACACCGGGGGCGTCTTCGAGCTGTACCGGCAGCGCCCGCCCGCCGCGATCCTCGGCGTCCGCGAGCAGTACCTATCGCCGCTCGACGGCCTGTAGCCCGTCACCTGACCGACGACACCACCGCGCCGCGCTGAGCGGCACCAACGAGGAGGACAGCGACATGATCGTCACCGTCACACCAACCATCGGAGATGGCACCGTCGTCCGCTGGTACTACGACGCCGACGCACTGGCGGATCTGCACGGCATCGAGCCGATGGTCAGCGCCTCTCGCAACGGCGTCCGCGTCGGCACGTACCTCCACTGCGTGCCCGACGAGATCATGACCACCGCGCAGGACGCGTACGAGCAGCTGCGACGCGACAGCGACGCCGACCTCAAGCACCTCGCCACACACACGCGGGCCGGCCTGTTCGCACCGCTGGTGCCGGTGACCCCGTAAACGACGGTGGGCCTCCACGCCCGCGAAGTTGTGGAGGCCCACCCCGGACACCCCGTAGGACGCCCGCGCTGAACACCGGCCAGCCTACAAGGGGGGACCACCGTGGACCGCGACGCCACCATCACCACCATCACCGGCCTCGCCGAGCAACTGTGCGACGCCGGACAACACGTTGAGCGCGTCCGCTACTGGGACAAGAACCGCAACGAGAAGCACCGAGAGTGGCGCACCGTGCAACCCGGACTGCTCACCCAACTCCACCAGGCCGCTGTAGCGCCCGCAGAGGGCCGAACAGAGCCCGGCCCTAGGTCGGTACCGGGTAGCCGCCCACCGCTCGCCCTGGAAGCTCTCAGCACCCACGCGGCGATCTGCACGCACGTCCACCACTGGTGCTGGTCCCTCAACCTCGCCGCCCGCGACACCGTCGAAGCCAACATCCGCGCGTTGGTCGGTGCCGCACCCAACCTCGACGACGACGACCTCACCGCCCTCACCGTCGAACTCCGCACCTGGCACCGCTGGGCATCCGTCGCCACCGGGTGGACCGCGCCCCTGTTCGCACCCCACGTCCCCTGCCCCGCATGCCAGGTGGTCGGCCAGCTGCGGGTCAACCTGTCAGCGCAGGCTGCCCACTGCCGGGCCTGCCAAGCCACCTGGGCATCCGACGACGGATCGCTGTACAAGCTCGGCGAGTACATCCAGGCCCACACCCAGCGCGTCGCAGCTTGACGTGTAGCCCCACTACCTACGAAGATATGAGCAACCAGAAGTGTCTTCGAAGCCCCACCAGTGCCCCCGCACGGTGGGGCTTCGTCGTGCACCAGGGCAGCGGGCAGCCTGGCTGCGGCGGACGGGCTGCCCGCACCGCCCGGAGGTAGCCATGCCACGCAGCAAGCACCGCGTAGGCCGCCCCTACCGCAGAGCCAGGGCCCAGATGTTCGCCCTCTACGGCACCACCTGCCACCTGTGCGGCCACGCTGGTGCACGCACCGCTGACCACCTCACGCCTGTCGCACACGACAGCACCCAGCCCATCGATCCACACGCCATGCGCCCTGCTCATGGCAGTGGCAACCCCTGCCCTACCTGTCGACGCCACTGCAACCAAGAGCGTGGAACCAAGCCGCTGACCTCGATGTTCAGGCCCGCCCTGCACTGGTGAGGGGTAGGGGCGGTCCAAATCGCTAGAAACGGACATCCGGGAGACCCCACGCCTTCCCGCTCCCGTTTCTCCCCCCGCGCTGGACCTTGGAGGCAACTTGTGGGCCTCTCGAACGCCGAGCGGCAGCGCCGATACCGCGAACGGCGCCGCGCTGAGCAGCAAAAGCCGGGTGGGGGCGTTACGCGGCCCGTCACGGCACCAGTTACGGGTAACGCCGTAACGCTGGAGCTGGGCGAGCGGGGGCGGCGCCTCTGGCAGCAGTACATCGACGACGGCGCGGCACTCAAGCCGGCCGAGCGGGTGCTGCTCGAAGAGGCGTGCCGCACCGCGGACCGTCTGGACACCCTCGATCGGATCCTGCGGGGCGACGAGGACGCGTGGATGCGGTTCCGGTCGCTTAACGACGACGGGTCGATCGTGTCGGTGGTCGTCAACAACGTGCTGGCCGAGGCGAGGCAGCAGCAGGTGGCGCTGAAGGCGCTGCTGGCCGAGCTGCGCACCTCTCGGGCGGGCACGCCCGCCAAGCCCGCCTTGGGCGGGAAGCCAGCGGGGCCGGGATCGACGTCGGGAGGCGAGGGTGTCGCTGGCGTTGCAGACCTCGCCGCTCGGATTGCCGAGCGGAGCGCTCAAGCCGCGAGTTGAAACTCACCCCGACTACGCCTTCAGCTACGGCCCGGAGACCGCAGAGTTGATGGCCCGCGCCGGGCGGCCATTGGACGGCTGGCAGCAGGACGCAGTCACGCTGATGGTGTCCGTCCGCGATGACGGCAAGTGGGCGTGCTTCGAGTACTGCGAGTGGGTGTGCCGGCAGCAGGGCAAGGGCGCGATCCTGGAGGCCCGCGCCCTTGCGGGGTTCTTGCTGATCGGCGAAGAGCTGATCATGTGGTCGGCGCACGAGTACAAAACGGCCATGGAGGCGTTCCGCCGGGTCAAGGCGATCATTCGGGCGCTCGGCACCCAGCTCGACACGGCAGGGAATCTGTTCGATGTTGACGGCATCCTGATCAAGGTCAACAACACGAACGGGGAAGAGGCGTTCGAGCGGCTCGACACCGGCGCTCGCATCAAGTTCATCGCCCGGTCGAAGGGCTCCGGGCGCGGCTTCTCCGGTGACGTGAACATCATCGACGAAGCGTTCGCGTACACCGCAGAGCAGCACAGCGCCCTGCTCTACACCGTCAGCGCGCGACCGAACCCGCAATTCATCTACACCTCATCGCCACCCCTGACCGGCGACACCGGCGACATCATGTTCGCCCTGCGGCATCGAGGCGATCCGACCGCACCACGGAGTGCCGACGACGGCCCCTGGGAGCAGGACCCTTCGCTGGGCTATCGCGATTGGGGTTTGGTTGGAGACCTCGACGCCCTGGACGGCATTGACCTCGACGACATGGCGCTGGCGGCGGCGTCGAACCCGGCTCTCGGTGCTCGCCGCTCCAACGGTTCGGGGCTGACACACGAGACTGTCGCCCGCGAGCGCCGAGCGACGCTGGCCGACCCCGCTGGGTACGCCCGCGAGCGCTTGGGTATCTGGCCCCGCCGCGTCACGGGCCGCTCTGGAGTTATCCCCGATGACGTGTGGCGCGACCAGCGTGACCCGAACTACGTCGACTCGACCGCTGTCGTTCGGCCCCGCGACGTCGTGTTCGTCTTGCAGGTCAACGCCAGCCGCACGTATACGACGATCGCTGCGGTGGGTCGCCGGGGAGACGGCACCTTGCTGGCGTCGATCGTCGACCACCGACCCGGAACGCGCTGGGCGGCGAATCGGATCGGTGCGCTGAAGCGACAGCATGACCCGCTGTTCATCGTCGCTCAAGACAAGGGGCCAACAGGCACGCTGCTGCCGGAGTTGGCCGACCTCGGGGTAACGGAGGCAGGCGACCGCGAGCGCCCCCGCCGCGGCGACCTAGTGGTTCCGTGGGCATCGGACGTGGCCAACGCGTATGGGCTGTTCATCGACGCGGTTGTCGATCAGCGGAATCTGTTCCACCTCGACGAGGCGCCATTGAATCTGGCCATCGCAGCCACCGGCACCCGCGCACTGTCTGGCGGAACGGCGTGGGAGTACACCGACCCGGCGGCGGCGCCGTTGCTGGCGGTGACCCTTGGCGTTTGGGCGGTGCTGACGGTGAAGCTGCCGCCACCCAAGCGGTCGGCGTACGAGTCCGAAGAGCTGATGGTCGTGTGACCAGGGAGGAGGCGGCCGTGCTGACTGTTCGTCGCCGGTCCGTCGTCGTGAACCTGATCGACGGCCGTACCACCATCACCGGCACCCGCCGGCTGTCGTGGCCGTGGCAGGTGAAGCTCACCGCCGCCGAGATGCACCGGCCTCACAGCGACCCGAGCCCGCTCGACGGCGTCGTGCTGATTCCGCGTCACCGCATCGACTGGATTCAGGTGGTGAGCTGATGGCGTTCGTCGTCTCCGCTGGCCGCCTCCAGGCGCTGGAGCCGGCGTCGTCGTCGATGTCGACGTGGCCTGGCTACAACACGATGCTGTCCGCCAACCGGACGTTGACGTACGGGGCGATCTACCGCAGCCAACCGGCGGTGCGCACAGTTGTGGACTTCCTGGCCCGCAACATCGCCCAGCTGGGGCTGCACACCTACGAGCGGCTCTCCGACAACGACCGCCGGCGGCTGTCCGACCATCCGATCGCCAACCTGTTTAACCGACCCAATCCGCAGACCACCATGTTCCGGCTGATCAGAGCGCTGGTGTCCGACAAAGCGATCTACGACGACGCCTACTGGGTGAAGCTGCGCAGCGAGTCCAACACCCCCATCGGGCTGCGCCGGGTGTCACCGACACGGGTGGAACCGCTGGGCGCCGACTGGATGGACGCCGTCCAGTACCGGCTGCACGGTGCCGCAGGTCACCTGGACGTCGACGCTGAGAACATCGTGCACTTCCGCGGCTACAACCCGGAGGACGGGCGGCACGGCCTGTCGCCCATCGAGGCGCTGCGTCAGGTGCTCGCTGAGGAGTACGCAGCCGCCCTGTGGCGGGAGCAGATGTGGTCCAACGGGGCCCGGGTGTCTGGCTACCTTCACCGCCCGTTGGAGGCTCCTGAGTGGTCCAACCCGGCGCGGGAGCGGTTCCGGGCGGGGTGGCAGGCGCAGTACACCGGGTCGGGTGCTCAGGCTGGCGGGACGCCGATCCTTGAGGACGGCATGGAGTTCGTGTCGGCCGGCATCAACCCGAAGGAAGCGCAGTACGTCGAGTCGCGGAAGTTGACCCGGGAGGAGACGGCGGCCGCGTACCACATTGCCCCGCCGCTGGTCGGGATCCTCGAACACGCCACGTTCAGCAACATCCGGGAGCAGCACAAGGCGCTGTACCAGGACACGTTGGGCCCGTGGTGCGCGGAGATCGAGCAGGACATCGGGTTGCAACTCATTCCCGACCTGGCGGCCGGTCGCAGCGTGTACGTCGAGTTCAACATCTACGAGAAGTTGCAGGGCTCGTTCGACGAGCAGGCCGACCAGCTCCAGGCCGCGGTTGGCGGACCGTACATGACCCGCAACGAGGCGCGCAGCCGGACCAACCTGCCCCGCGTCGAGGGCGGCGACGACCTGATCGTCCCGCTGAACGTGGCCATCGGCGAACCCGAGCAGCCAGCGCTACCTGCCGGACAGCCCGGCTCCACGACCACCGGGGAGGAACCCGATGAGGACTAAGGCGTTCCCCGCGCACGTCAAGGCGGCCGGTGAGCAGGACGGCCTGGCCGCTGGTCAGTTCGAGGCGATCGTGTCCGTGTTCGGCAACGTCGACCACGGCGGCGACGTCGTCCTGCCCGGTGCGTTCTCCCGCTCCCTCGCGGAGTGGAAGGCCGCCGGTGACCCGATCCCCGTCATCTGGTCGCACCAGATCGGCGACCCCGACTCCCACATCGGCGTGGTCCTCGACGCTGAGGAACTCCTGGCCGGTGATGACCGACTGCCGGAGAAGCTGCGCGGCAACGGCGGCCTGTGGGTGCGGGGTCAACTCGACCTCGACGAGCCGCGGGCGGCGAAGGTCCACCGGCTGCTGAAGGGCCGCCGGGTCACCCAGTTCAGCTTCAGCTACGACATCCGCGACGGTGCGCTCGGTGAGCGTGACGGCGAGAAGGTGTACGAGCTGCGTGACCTCGACGTGTTCGAGGTCGGTCCCACCCTGCTCGGCATGAACGCGGCCACCGATCTGGTGGGTGCGAAGGCCGGCAGGTGCACCACCTGCGGTAACACCATCGACAGCACCAAGCAGGCCATGCCAGCCCCGGCAGACGCCGACGACGAGCCTCCGGCCATCGAGCCCAAGGCCAAGTCCGCCGAGCCCACCCTGAGCCCCGCCTCCGTCCTGCTGTCACTCCAGGTCGACGCGCTCGCGTACGGCCTTGACTGACCCTCACGGAGGAAATCCAGCATGTCCACTGCACTGATGGAACGGCTCAAGAAGGAGCTGTCCGACGCGCTCATCCCGGCTCGGGACATCGCCGCGAAGGCGGAGGCCGAGAAGCGGGACCTGACCGACGACGAGCGGGCCAAGGTCACCGAGGCGGTGAAGACCGGCAACGGGATCAAGAACCGCATCGACCAGGCCAAGGCCGACAACGACCTGACCAAGCAGCTCGGCGACCTCGGCGACGGCATCAGCTTCGAGCCGGGCGCGAAGGAGCGCAACCAGCCCACCGACGGCCTGTGGACGCCCCGCAAGGGCGAGACCATCGGTCAGGCGTTCGTCAAGTCGAACCAGTACAAGAGCCTGCTGGCCGAGGCCAACGGCGGGACGTTCGGCAAGAACCAGCGAGTCCACTCGGCCCCGTTCGGCGCGAAGGCCCTCGTCACCGGCCTGTCGGACACCTCCGCAGGTGCGCTGGTCGTCAACGACAACATCGGCCTGCAGGTGGGCCTGGAGGCGTTCCAGCGTCCGCTGAAGATCCGGGACCTCGTCACCAACGGCAACACGACCTCCGACGCGATCGAGTACGTGCGGGTCACCTCGACCACGAACAACGCCGCGCCGGTCGCCGAGGCGACCACGTCTGCGCTGCCGACCGCGCCTGGTGGCGCCGGTGCGCTGGTCAACGCCGCGGGTGGCGGGTACAAGCCTGAGTCGGCGATGGCCCTGGCCAAGGTGTCGACGACCGTGAAGACGATCGCGCACTGGATCCCGGCCACCAAGCGGGCCCTGGCCGATGCCGGGCAGGTCCGCACCCTCATCGACCAGTTCCTCCGCTACGGGCTGGAGGAGGAGCTGGAAGACCAGATGGTCAACGGTGACGGCACCGGCGAGAACTTCGAGGGCCTGAACACCGTCTCGGGCACCCAGTCCCAGGCGTACGACACGGACATCCTCACCACGCTGCGCAAGGCGAAGACGAAGGTCCGCACCGTGGGCCGGTCGATCGCCACCGCGTACGTGATGAACCCGGCCGACTGGGAGAAGGTCGACCTGCTGCAGGACAACGAGGCCCGCTACTACTTCGGCGGCCCGATGCGCGAGGGGCAGCCCACGGTGTGGGGTCTGCCGGTCGTCGAGTCCGAGGCGGTCGCCGAGGGTGCCCCGTGGGTGGGTGCGTGGCGTAAGGCGGTCCTGTGGGACCGGGAGCAGGCCACCGTGCAGGCCACCGACTCGCACGCGGACTTCTTCATCCGCAACTTGGTCGCGATCCTCGGCGAGATGCGTGCGGGCTTCGGGATCATCCAGCCCAACGCGTTCGTCGAGATCGACATCACCGCGTAAGGAGTTCGGACCATGGCGTACCTGAACCAGGCCAAGGGATCCCAACGGGCGGGCGCTCGGGCGGCGGCGGTCGCTGACGCGGCGGCACTGACCTCGGTTGTTGCCGCTGGTGCGAACCCGACCAAGGCCGAGTACGACGCGCTGCGCGCGGACGTCACGGCGCTGCGGACGAAGCTGAACGCTGCTCTCGCCGCGCTGCGGACGTCCGGCGTCATCGCGCCCTGATGCTCATCCGATCGAGCGGTGCCGGCTGTCCCATCTGCGGCGCGAACCATGCGTCCTGTGGGCCAGCCGGCACCGGCACCCCCGTAGACATCCCAACCAGGAAGGACCGAACGGTGGGAGCTGTCCGCAAGTACCACGTGACCCACAACGGCCACCGCACGATCATGCGGCTCAACGAGCAGGACGTGAAGGTGTACCCGGACGCGCAGCTGGTCGACGACGAGCAGGCGCAGCCCGAGCCCGAGGCGAAGCCGGCGGCGAAGACCCGCACGCCGGCGGACAAGACCCGCCGGCCAGCTGGCGACAAGTAACCCGAGGAGGTGGCCGTGCCCGCTGACATCGTCACCGTCGAAGAGGTGAAGAAGCAGCTCAACATCCCCGACGCGGACACCTCCCAAGACGCCGAGTTGGCCGACTTCATCGCCTCCATCACCGACGTGATCGAGGACGTGGTCGGCCCGGTCGTACCCCGAGAGGTCACCGAAGACCACCCCGGCGGAACGGACGCGGTCATCCTGCGGCAGCCGCCCGCGCTGTCCATCACCTCGGTCACCGAGGACGGGACGGCGGTCGACAGCAGCGGCTACACGGTGTCTCTCAACGCCGGGGTGCTCTATCGGTCCTCGCAGTGGTGGGCGGGTGGACGCGCGGCGGTGCAGATCGTCTACCAGGCAGGGCGGGCGGTGACCCCGGCCAGCATCAAGCAGGCCGCGAAGGAGCTGGTGGCGGTGAACTTCCGCTCGCAGCAGGGCGGAAACTATTCGCCCTTCGACTCCGGTGACGTCCCGGCTGGTACGGCGGGGCAGGTGCGGCTCGGGTTCTTCGTGCCCAACCGGGTGCTGCAGCTGTTGGAGCCGCACCGGCAGGGCGGGTGGCTTCCCTGATGGCCACCTCCACGATTCCCGGTGCTGTCGATTACCTGTTCACGACCGCGCAGGCTCTGCCGCCGGTCACGTCGGCTGTGGTCGTGTCCGACGGTTGGTCAGACCGGAAGGGCGCCACGGGCATCGTCGTCGGTATTACCCCAGAGGACCCCGAGACGCGGGGGACGAAATCGCACGGCGAGCTGGGTGCCCGCGCGCAGTGGGAGGAGTACGCCGTCCCCTGCATCATCTGGGCGTACAGGGCCGGTGATCGTGCGATGAAGCAGGCGCGTGACGCCGCGTTTGAGCTGTTCGACGCGTTCGACACGGCGCTGCGTACCCCGCAGGGGGCGACTCTCGGCGGGGTGCTCAAGTCGGGCACGGCGCTGGTCTCGGACCCGGTGATGGAGCAGACGGGCAGCGCGGAAGAGGCCGGCGAGGGCCGGACCTGCCAGATCTATTTCGAGGTGTCGTGCCGGTCACGGTCGGCAGCGTGAGGAGGTTGGTCGTGGCCAGAGTGAAGCAGCCGTACGACGAGCGGCGGATGGTGGCGTGGCTCGGCCGCGAGGTCGACCCGGGCGAGATCGTCGAGGTCCCGGACGGGGATCTGGCGTCGTACCTGGAGGCCGGGTGGCAGCCGGGCCAGGACAAGGAGACCAAGGCGCTGGTCGACGCGCTCCGCAAGGAGCAGGAGCCGACCGGCGACCAGCAGCAGAGCATCAAGGGCAAGGTCGCGGCGGTCAAGTCGAAGAACGTCGTGGTCACCACCACGCCCACTGACCAGCAGCAGGGCCAGGGCGAGCAGCCCGGCACCGGTGAGGAGTCCTGATGGCGATCGGTTCGGGCCTCGGCTCCAGCTTCGGCATGGCGCCGGAGGTCACCTACGGCACGTACGTCGCGCCGACCCGCTTCCTCGAGGCAACGGCAAGCCTCACGAAGCGCAAGAACGTGTACCAGGGCGGCGGCATGGCGTCCGGGCGGATGGTGCAACCCGGGACGCGGCGTTACGTCACGACGAAGGGCGCCGGTGGCACCCTCGAAACGGCCGTGTACTCCAAGGGCATGGGGCTGCTGCTCAACGGCCTCATGGGTGGGACGGTTGCCCCGGTTCAGCAGGCGGCCACCGCCGCGTACCTGCAAACGCACGCGCTCGCGGACCCGTTCGGGAAGTTCTACACGATGCAGGCCGGCGTGCCGGACCTCGGCGGGACGGTCCGCCCGTACACGGTGGTGGGCGCGCAGGTGACGTCGCTGGAGCTGGCGTGTGAGACCGGCGGCGGGTTGACCGCGTCGTGGGGTGTGGAGGCCCGGGACATGACGGAGGGGCAGACGATCGCCGCCCCGTCGTACCCGACGATCAACGAGTTCCATTTCGGCCAGGCCGCGTTGAAGCTGGGCGCGTACGGCGCTGAGGCGGTCGTGGATGCGGTGACGAAGGTGTCGGTGTCCGTAGAGCGGGCCCGGCATGCTGGCGGCCCGTACATGGGCAACCAGGGCCTACGCAGCCAGGGTGTGCTGAACGACTGGACGAAGGTGTCCGGGACGATCGACGCGGATTTCCTCGACAAGACGGTGTTCGCGGACCGGTTCGCGTCCGACGTGCCGGTGTCGATCGTGTGGGAGTTCGTGGGCCCGCTGATCGCCTCGACGTACTACGAGACGTTCCGGGTGAAGATGCCGCAGGTCTACTTCGACGGCGACACCCCCAAGGCCAACGGGCCCGCCGAGGTGAAGACCAGCTATCCGTTCGTCGCCCAGCACGACGGCACGAACCCGCCGATCACCATCGAGTACATCACCACGGACACGACGCTCTGATGCGGGTGGAGGTGCAAGGCGACCGCTTCCGGGTGGTCGCCCGCCGACTGCGTGCCGCCGCCGACCGCAAGGATCTCGTCCGGGAGCTGCGCACGGCCATCCTCGACGCGGTTCCTGAACTCAAGGAAGCCGTCCGAGAAGGGGCGCCCGGGTACCTGCCTGACGCGTATGCGGCCGAGCTGGTGCCGTCGCTGCGGATGACCACGGTGACGACCACGTCGGGCGATCAGGTGACGGTGCGGATCACCACCACCGCGAAGGGCGCGGGCGGCAACCCTCGGCAGGTCGGTGACCTGGAAGCGGGTCGGGTCAAGCACCCGGTGTTCGGGCGGACCAGGGCGTTGAAGCGGCACGCGGTGCACCGGGCGACGTCGCAGCTGAACCCGTGGGTGACGCAGCCGGTGAAGCCGAAGTTCGTGACCGGGCCGATGCTGGCCGGTCGGCCGGCGGTACGCACCAAGATCGAAGCGGCGGTAGACCGCGTCCTCGACAAGATCGCGAAAGGCTGAGCATGACGACCATCCGGGTGCTGCTGTGCGCCGAGGACCAGACCCGCTATGAGGTCGGTGAACTGCTGCTCGACACCGAGCAACTGAAGGACATGCGGGCCGACGAGCTGGTGAAGTTCGAGCAGGAGTCCGACGCCGCGCTGGCCAGTCTCCTGCCGCTGATCGAGCCGACGGTGAGCAAGCTGGCCATCGCCCGCCGGTCGGCGGCGTTCCTCGCCATGCGGCAGAGCGGCTACGACGTGCGCTGGGACGAGTTCCAACCGAAGCTGTTGCGCGCCGAGTTCGAGCAGGTGGAGGTGCCCCGCGCCGACCCCCCAGCTGGCAGCTCGGAGTCTTCCTCCGAGGCCGAACCGTCTCCGGTGTCCTGAGGTCGGTGGAGCCGTTCTTCACCTTCACCGCCCGCATCCCGCCGTTTGAGTTGCGGCGGTTGACGGTGCGGCAGATCCGCGACCACCTCGTCTGGTGGGAAGACGCCCACGGCCCGTTCGACACCGTCACCCTTGGGGGGTAGCCGTGGCCCGCGACAAGATTGAATTCGACGTCGTTGGCCGGGACACCTCCGGGTCGAAGGCGTTCAAGCAGGTCGGCGCCGCCGCCGAGAAGGCCGGCGATCAGGTCGAAGACCTGGGCAAGAAGTCCGCGACCGCCGCCGATCAGGTCGACGACCTGGGCGACAAGACCCGCCAGTCCGGACGGGAAGCCGACGACGCTGGTGAGGAGTACGCCGGCCTGGCGGCGGAGATCGCCGTGGCGCAGGCGGCGATGCGTGACCTGGCCGCCGAGATCGACCGCACCGGCAACAAGGATCTGGCGAAGGATCTGCGCCGGCAACAGGCTGACCTGCGGAAACTGACCCGCATCAAGGATCTGCTGCCCGACGACAGCGAGACGACCGCAGAGGCCGTCCGCTTCGGTGGGCGGATCGCGGCCGGGGTGGCATCCGGGCTCTCCCGTGCTGGCGGGCCGATCTCCGCCGCGCTCACCAACGTGTTCGGCACCTTGCCTCCGGGTGCGCAGGTGGCGCTCGGTACGAGTGTGGTGGCCGCCGCGTCAGCGGCTGCCCCAGCGCTCGGCGGGGTCATCGCCGGTGCTGTCGTGGGCGCCGCCGGGGTGGGCGGCATCATCGGTGGCATCGCGGTCGCCGCTCAGCACCCGCAGGTGAAGGCAGCGGCGAAGCTGACGGGCGACTCGTTCGCCGAGGAGATGCGCCGCGGCGCGGTGTCGTTCGTCCCGGCCACGGTCGAGGCGCTGGGCATCGTCCGGGACGGGATCGGTGAGATCGGCGACGACTGGGAGCGGGCGTCGAGGGCGGCGTCGGGCATGCTGGCGCCGCTGACCCGCGACGTGCTCTCCGGGGCTACGTCAGCGGTCGACGGATTCGCCACGGCGGTGGAACGGTCCGGGCCGGTCGTGCGGGTCCTGGGTGACATCGCCGAGGACGCCGGGGAGCTGGTCGGTGAGACGTTCGTGCAGCTGTCGGCGCACGCCTACGAGGGAAGCCGGGCGCTCACCGCGCTGTGGGGTGTCTTCCGCATCGGCGTGAGCACGATCGTCGGCACGATCGGGGCGCTGGCTGAGGCATACGGGTGGATGGAGAAGCTCGGCGCGTTGCTGGTCGGCAACCGCACCCGCTTCGCTCAACTCGTCGCCGAAGAGGAAGCCGCCAAGACGTCCGGCGACGGCTTGTCGCAGGGTCTCCAGGATCTGATCGCTGGGTTCACCAGCACGGAGTCCACGGCCGCCACCGCTGCGGCTGAGGTGGAGACGCTGTCGGACATGATCCGCCGGCTGACCGGGGAGAACATCTCCGCTGAGCAGGCGAACATCCGCCTGGAGGAGGCCATCGACAAGGCCACCGCCGCCGGGAAGGCCAACAACGACGGCATCGACGCCAACACTGAGAAAGGCCGCGCGAACCGGCAGGCCCTGCTGGGTATCGCCGAGGCGGCGGCGGCGTCTTCCGACGCCATCCTCGCCCAGACCGGCTCGCAGGAGATGGCGTCAGCGGCCACGGAGCGCGGGCGGGCGAAGTTCATCGAAGCGGCTCGGGCGATGGGAGTGTCGAAGGCCGAGGCCAACAAGCTGGCCGACCAGTTGTTCGGGATTCCGTCGGTGAACCCCACGGTGAAGGTGACGACGACGCAGACCCCGATCGACCTGAAGACGGTCGCCGGCCGCATCGCGGCGATCAAGTCCAAGTCCGTCGTGATCACCGTGCACAACAACATCATCACCACCCGTTCCGAGGGCCGCAACGTCGGCATCGGTGACGGCATCGGCGGCCGGGCCGCCGGCGGTCCCACGCTGCGCGGTCAGACGCTCTGGGTGGGTGAGCAGGGCCCTGAGCTGCTGACCTTCCGCGACAACGGGTACGTGCTCAACGCCCGCCAGTCGGCGGAGATCGCCGGCCGTGCCAGCGCGTCGCCGGTCGGTGTGTCGACCCCCGCCGCCAGCGGTTCGGGGCCGTCGACCGACCAGTTGGTGGCGGCGTTCGAGCGGGCCATGGAGCGGGCGTTGTCCCGCACGACGCTGCGTATCGATGACCGGGGTGGCCGGACAGCGGACCTTTACGTGAGGGCGGGATGACCACTCTTCAGTTCGTCGACTCGATCCCCCCGGCGGCTCTCGGTGACGCGTTCGCCCGCACCGCGCTCCCCGGCGGGTGGGGCGTCATGGACGGGCTGACCCCGTCGATGCGCCCGCTGTGGGGGTTCGAGGGCGGGTCCGGCACGAACTACGAGGTCACCTCCGGCAAGGGCCGCGTCAACATCACCGCCGTCAGCACGATCTATTCGATGCTGGTCGGGGTGCGGTTGGTGGAGTTCGACGCCGTGGTCACCGTCACGATGCCGGTGGTGGCGACCGGTGCGCCGATCTTCGTCGCCCTGACTGCCCCGTACGTGACACCCACCGACAACTACAAGGCCGAACTGGTGTTCGGCACCAGCGGGGCACTGAGCGTGCGGCTGCGGCGTACCGCATCCGGCACCGACCTGGCCACGGCGTCGCTGGGCACGTACACGGCCGGGTCGTCGTGGACGATCGGGTTCCAGCGCACAGACAAAACGACTTGGCGGGCGAAGGTGTGGCCCGCCGGGGGCACCCCACCGGCGTCGTGGACGGTGACCGCCACCGACGTGTCCGTGTTCGCGTTCGGCCGCATCGGCGCGTCGGTGTTGGCCAGTGCCGGGAACACGAACACCCTGCCCGTCGCCGTCGCGTTCGACGACTTCGCGTGCACCCCGGCCCCGGGTGTGCGCCTGGACCTGAACAACGAGGCACCGTGGGCTGCCCCGTACGAGGGGTTCGACGCGTCCCCGCCAGCGCTGCGCAGGGCGGCTGCGTCGACCTTGCTGCGGGACGGGTCGGTGTACCCGGCGTCGGCGTACGACGATCGGATGATCCGGTTCCGCCTGGAGCTGCACGCCGATGACGCCGTCGCCCAGTTGCAGGCCCTGGCGGCGGAGGTGGACCGGCCGCGCAACATCCTGAAGTGGCAGCCGGACGACGCCGCGCAGCCGGTGCACTTCAACACAATCCGGTCGCCGATGGGTCGCATCACCGAGGTGCCGGGCGGTGGGAACCTGCGACTGTTCGAGGTGGAGCTGCTCGCGGAGCCGTTCGCGTTGGGCGCGCAGCAGATCCTGGCACCGATCACCATCAACAACGACCCGCTGGTAGGTGCGACAGCCCCGCAGCATGTGACGATCCCGGCGGCGCAGGTGCTGGGGGACGTGGACACCCCGGCGGTGCTGCGGGTGGGCGCGTCGGCGGTGGTCGGCCGGCAGTCGCTGATGGCGGTGCGGTCGCGGAACCTGTCCGGGTCGTTCTGGTCGTTGCAGATGGAGGACGGCAACAACCAGACCGACACCACCGAGCCGGGCAACGACGTGACCATGTCCGGCACGAGCAACAACTACACCCGCACCACGTTCGCGACGAACGCGACCATGGTGAACAGGGTGACGTTCCCGGTGTTCCCGCTGGGCGGGTTCACCTCCAGCGCGTACCGGGGCACGTATCGGCCGTTCCTGCGCTACCGCAAGTCGGTCGCGGGCGATGTCATCCGGGTGCGGATGCTGTGGGGTGGCGTCTCCACCCCCGGTGCGGTTGTCGGCCGGACCGTCACCCTGGCCCAGTCCACGGACCGCCGCTACATCGACCTGGACACGCTGGTGTCCCTGCCGGCGGGGGCGGACCCGGAAACCGACGGGTATTCGGGGCTGCTGTGGCCCGCGTCGGGGGTGCCCCTGGCCATCCAAGCCGAACGGGTGTCCGGCAGCGGGAACCTCGACATGGACCTGCTGATGTTCGTGCCGGCCGATGAGCGGCTGTGCCTGGTGTCGTGGCCTGACTCGCTGACTGGCCTGGGTGTGGTCGACGGCATCCGGGAGATGGCCTACGAGCAGGCCTGGGACGACGCGTCCGCCGGCCCCGGGCCGATCGGTGACGCCCTCGGCATCCCCGTCGTGGGCCTGTTCCCGCAGCTCGCGGCCGGGGAGGACAACAGGTTGTACGTCATGCCGAACGTGGGCACCACCGGCACGCAGGACTCCATCAGCGAGTCGGTGAGCGTGTATCCGACGTACTGGCCGCGCTACCTGTACGCGAGGGCGTCATGAGCTTGCCGGTGCCGCTGGGGGTGCGGATCGTCACCGCCGCCGGGGATCGGCACGTCACCCGTGACCTGCGGGAGCTGCGGTTCCGCAGCACCATCCCGGGCGGCTTCGCGTCCGCGCAACTGTCGTTCCACCGGCCCCTCGCGTTGCAGCCGGCGGACGTCGCCTACTACGGGCAGGTGTTCGTCTACGACCGGTCCGGGCAGACGGTCTGGGCGGGCCGCCTGGAAGACCCGGGGCGCAGCGCGAGCGGCGACGGCGAGGTGTGGCAGATCAACGCTGTCGGCCCGGCCGCGCACACCCGCGACCGCACCGTCCCCCTGGTCTACGTGGATACGGACTTCGCGTTCGAGCGGGTCGACAACCAAACCCCCGGCGGCGTCGACTCGGTCGGCGCGTCCCCCGGTGACCCGCTGGGCCTGGATCAGTGGCAGCTGCTGCGGTTCCCCGCCTCCACCCCCGTCATCCAAGGGTCGCGGGTGGCGGTGCGGTACAACCACCTGTGGCGGGCCGGGCAGAAACTGGCCCGGGTGTCGGCCGGCTGGGACGCCGGTGTCACCGACGCCAACTACGCGCTGCAGGCGGTCGCCCGCACGGACGGCAGCCTCGCCTCCGGCGACGTCGTGGCCACCGCCAACCTGAACACGGTCGGCGGCAACTTCGCCAGCGTGATCGCCACGGACTTCGCGGCCGCGAACAACCGGAACACCATCGAGTTTCGGCTGTTCAAGAGCGCCGCCGGGGCGGCGACGATCGGCACGGACACCTACTGGGCCGCACTGCGGGACGTCGCGGTCGTCGGCACCCGCTACAACGCCGCCGGCACGGAGCTGCTCACCGCGGCGTCGTACCCGCTGAGCACGGTTCTGGCGCACGAGGTGGTGGCGGACCTGCTGGGCCGGTTGCTCCCGCAGTTCGACGGGGCGAACGCCAGCATCGCCACGGGCACGTACCCGATTCCGAAGTTGGCGTGGGTGGACGGCGTTGACTCCGAGCGGGTGCTGGCGGAGTTGATGCGTCTGGAGCCGCGGTGTTTCTGGGCGGCGTGGGAGCCGAACGCTGCGGGGAAGTACCGCTTCGAGTGGTCCAACTGGCCCACCTCGGTGCGGTTCGACGCGGACGTCTCCGACGTGTTCGACAGCCCTGGCAGCGCGGACGGCCTTTATGACCGGGTGCGGGTGCGATGGGTGGACCAGGCCGGGCGGCCCCGCACCACCGTCCGCACCCAGACCGTGCAGGTGCTCGCCGACGCCGGGTTCTCCCGGGAGGCGTTCATCGACCTCGGCGCGGTCGCCGGGGGTGAGTCCAACGCCAACCGGGCCGGTGACGAGTTCCTTGCCGAGCACGCGGCGGCACCCAACCAGGGCACTCTGACTGTCGCCCGGCCGCTGGTCGACTACGTGACTGGCCGCACCGTGTACCCCTACGAGCTGCCCCGCCTGGCGCCCGGCTCGCTCATCCGGGTGCGGGGTGTGTTGCCCCGCCTCGACAGCCTCAACGCGTCCGCGCGGGACGGGGTCACCGTGTTCCGGTGCGTCGGCGCGGAGTACGACACCGGCCGGGCGTCGTGCCGGCTGGAGTTGGACTCGTTCGCGCCGACACTGCCCCGGCAGATCTCGAAGGCGATCCGCGCGCAAGCCGGCCCGCCGCGCCGCTGACACCCTTTCCCGCCTTGACCTGATGGAGGTCGTGATGATGCGTGGTGCCCGGAAATTGTTCGCCGTCATGGTCGCCGCCGTGGTGCTGCTGACGGCCGTCGCACCGGCGTCCGCCGCCGACTGTGGGTGCACCGCCCCGGCGGTGGGCCCGGGCTGGTACGGATCCGGGAATCAGGGTGACTGGTCCACCGGGGAGCAGGTCGTGTCCGCGCCGGACCTGGTCGCGAAGGCCGACGTATGGCTGCTCGGTGACTCGCTCACCGTGGACAGCGCCGGGGCGTTCGCCACCGACATGTACGCCGAGTACGGGCTGTTCGTGGCGTCGAACGGGCAGTCGGGGCGGCCCACCCGGCCGACGGTGGATGTGCTCGCCGAGTGGTTGGCCGTGTACGGGCCGCCGCGCCTGGTGGTGATGGCCGCGGGGACGAACGACATCTACGGGCCGGCCCCGTTCTTCGGGCCGCCGGTGGTCGCCGGGCAGGTCAACCGGGTGATGACGCTGCTGGGCCCGACGGTGCCGGTGGTGTGGGTGGAGGTCCACATCTCACGGTGGGCGCAACCGGCGAACGTGCAGGTCGACGACCAGCGGAACGCCGCGTGGGTGAACACCCAGCTGTGGGAGGCGACGGGCCGTCACCCTGGTTTGTCGATCGCCGCGTGGGAGCGGCAGTTGGCGGTGAAGCCGACGCGGATCCGGTCGTGGCTGACTGACGGGGTGCACCTGACTGACGCCGGCCGGGCGGCCCGCAATGAGACGATTCGCCGTGAGGTGGCCCGGAGGTTGGGGCTGTGACCCGCGCACCCGCCAACCTCCTGGCTGTCCGGAGCCTGCTGCTGACGCACCTCGACAACGCCCCGGGCCCGGACGACCTGGACCCGGGCGAGGTCGGCATCGTCGGCGACCCAGCTCACCGGGGCGGCTACCACTGCGGCTCGGACCGGGTGGTGACGAACGACTACTCGGTGGTCGAGTCCCCGCGCGACCGGGCCGGGCTCAACGACTACGCCGCCGGCCTGGATGTGGGCCAGTTCCGCGTTACCACCCCGAAGGGCACCTTCGACCTCCCGCACTACTCCCGGTGGCTGGTCGCCCAGTGTGCGGCGAACACCGTCGACACCCGGGACATCCGGGAGGTCATCTACTCGCCGGACGGCACGACGGTGAAGCGGTGGGATCGCCTCGGGAAGCGCAGCTCGGGCGACAGCTCCCACCGCTGGCACACCCACAAGAGCTACTTCCGCGACGCGATCAAGGCGGGCCGGGACCAGACCGCCGTGGTGCGCCGCTACCTGACCGAGATCGGCCTGATCAAGGCCCCGACCAGCACGGAGGACGACATGCCTACTGCACAGGAGATCGCCAAGGCGCTCGGGGACTATCTCGTCACTGCGGACATCTGGCCCAACGGCTACGGCGACCGGGCGACTAACCCCAAGATCGCGCTCGGCACGTTCGTGGCCGCGGTCGCGAACGACACGTACACGATGCGGGGGTCCACTGCCCGGACCGAGCAGGCCGTAGCCCAGTTGGCCGGCAAGGACTTCACCGACGAGCCGGCCATCGTCGCCGGTGTGTTGGCGTCGCTGACCCCGGAGAAGATCGCCGCCGCGATCCCGCCGACCATGGCCAAGCAGGTCGCCGACGAGCTGACCCGCCGCCTGGTCGAGTGACCGTGCCGACCATCATCGTCACCGGCAGGCACAGACCCCACGAGGTGATGTTCCTGATCCTGTCCGCGCTCGCCGGCGGCGCGTTCGTCCTCGGCGCGAAACCACCCACCACCGTCGAGCAGCTCGTCGACACCTGGGTGCTGTGGACGTGGTACCTGCTGCTGTTCGCGTCCGGCGTCATCGGCCTGGTCTCCATCGTGCTGCCCAACACCTACCAGGCGTTGGTGCTGGAACTGGCAGCCATGCAGGGGCAGACGGCAGCGCCGCTGCTGTACGGCCTCGCACTGCTGGCCAGCGGGCGGCCTGAGGCGACGTTCGCGGTGGCGTTCTGCCTGTCCTGGGCGGGCGCGTCGGCGTGGCGGGGGTGGCAGGTGGCCCGGGGCATCAGGGCGGTCAAGCAGGCGGGGGAACGGTAATGAGCGGATGGGCCCTGGTCCTGACGTGTGTGAGCGGTGGTGGGGTGGCCGGCATCATCACCACCTTGGTCGGGGGGTTGTTCAACCGGCCGAAGACCCGCGCGGACGCGGTGGCCCGGCTAACCGACAGCGCGATCCAGCAGGTCAACGAGTTGCAGGAACGTACTGCGGAGGCGGAGCGGGAGGCGAAGGCAGCCCGCGACGAGCTGCGACAGGCCCGCGAGGAGACGCGGGAAAAGATGCGGGAGTTGAACGGGGAGATCGACGCTGCGGTGGCCACCCTGCGGTCGTGGCGGTCGGCAATCCTCACCCCAGGCATCGAGATCGAGCAGCTGCGGGCGATGGTTCGTGATCCGGGCGGCACCGTCAACGGCCGCCACCTGTAGCTCAGTAGGCGTCCGGTTGGCGAATCCGCCACCGGCCGTACTGCTCACCCTGCGCGTACACCCGCGCCAGCTCAGCCCGCGCCCCGGCCTCGTCAGGCCAGTCGACCATCGTCGTCGCCGCCTCGGCCGGCGAGTTCAGGCGCACTTCCCAGCCCGTCCCGTCCATCCGCTCGAACAGCCTGACCAGGGCCAGCGGGAGGTACGGGTCGTCGCCGTACAACCAGCCCGCCTCGCGGAGGCGCGGAAACCCAGCCATCCATGCACCGTACCCAGGAGGATTAGCATGCGCGTCGCCCAGTACGCCAAGACCATCGTCGCCGGTGTCGTCGCCGGTGGCACCGCCCTGACTGTCGCCCTCGGCGACAACACCCTGACCGCGACCGAGGGCATCACCGTGGCCCTGGCCATCCTCGGCGCGTTCGGCGTGTACGTCATCCCCAACGCCAAGGACCCGATCGACCGCTGACTCTCCCCGCAACGCACTGCGCGCCCCTGCCTTCGTGGCGGGGGCGCGCTTTCGTGCTGTCCGGGCTACTTCACCGCCCAGCGCGGGGGCACCGGCTCGTCCTCGGGCGCGTACTCCACCGCCACCGGCCGCTTGTTGCCCGGCGCGGGGAACGTGATCCACCCCCGCACGCACCGGCCCGGCGCGAGATCCTTCTCCCCGAACGGGAACCCGGGCTCCGGGAACGAGCCGTACCCGGTGTTCGACGGCTCGATCTGCGTGTCATCGGCGTACACCAAGGACCACGGGCTGTTCGAGATGAGCAGGCCGCGAGGATTGACGTCGGCCTTCCCGGCGCACACCTTCACGTCGGCTGCCGCCCACACGTACCCGGGCTGCTCGTCGGGCCTCGGTGCGGTCTTGGCGACGTTGTGCTTGTACCCGTAGACGGTGGCGAGGGCGTACTTGTCGGCGGTGGTGAAGGTCTTGCCGAGCTTCAGCGGCACGTCCGGGTCGACGCTCGGACTGGCGGCTGGAGTGGGCGATGCGCTGGTGGGCGCCGGGGTGGGGGACGTGCTGCTGGCCGTTGCTGACGGGGCTGCGGTGGGTTCCGCGTCGCCGCCGCAGCCGGCGGCAGTCACGGCGACGGCCAGTGTCAGGGCGGTGACAGTGAGGCGGGTACGGATCATGTCGGGCACCGTATCGACCAGCGGCAACCAGTCACCGTGATCGTCGGGTAGGCGACGGAGAAGCGCCCCGCTTCCGTCTGGGAGGCGGGGCGCTGGGTGGCGGGTTGGTCAGTTCTGGTCCATCACCTGGCGGTGGTAGGCGGCGAGCTGGTCGGCGGCGATGACCTTCATGGCCTTGATCTGCGCGCGCTTGGGGCTGATCGTCGGGTCCATCGCCATGATCTCCTGGGTCTTCGCTTCGACCTTGTCCATGTCCATCTCCCTCTCTCGGCCAGTTCCTGTCTCATCTGAAACACTACAGGCACTGGGAGAGTGTGTCAACTGAAACACGAAGACGGCCCCGCAACCTCCGATGTGGAGGCGGCGGGGCCGTCTTCGTTGTGCCCGGATCAGGAAGGGCGCTTGCCGTACCGCCTGTTCAGGGTGGCCCGGTTGAAGCGCGGCGGGGTGTTGTCGCCGGTCAGATCGGTGTCGAGCACCTTCGCGTCCCGGGCCGCCCGGATGGCTTCCCACGCCTCATCCTCGGCGCGCTCGGCGTTCTGCGCCTTCTCGATGGCGGCGGCGAGCAGGGCTTGCTGCTCGTCGGTGTAGACGGTTTTGGGGCGAGGCACGGTGATCACGCTATCAGCTCCTTGTCTCAGTTGACACAGGACGGGTTCGAGGGTTAGCGTCTCACTAGACACACAAACATGCAAGCGAGCCTCAGGAGGAACGAGATGGGCTTGTTCGGAAGCAAGGACCCCCAGAAGACCGCCGCGATCCAGGAGCACAAGGACGCCCGCGCCGAGCTGGAGCGCATCAGCCGCCGCGACCGCGCGGAGACCGACGCCTTCCTCGACGCCAACGACCGCGTCATCGCCGCCGAGAAGAACGTTCCTTGGTACCGCCGCTGACGTTCTGCGTACGCCGCCCGGCCCACACCGGTCCGGGCGGCCAGCGGAGGACGCCAAGCAGGCGACCCAAACAGAGGGAGTACCGATGGCCAGCTGCACACACCCCGTCTTCCACACCACCTACGCGAACGGCAAGAAGTACATGGTCTGCACCCACTGCGGCCAGATGTGGGAGGTGTGACCGATGCCGAAGCGCGACACGAAGCTGAACGCCAAGTTGGCCGACGCGATGGGCAAGGACAGCCGCACTGACCGGACGAAGTTCAAGCCGGCCGACGCAAAGACCCAGACCGCGATTCAGCAGGCCAAGGGGCAGGGGCGGCTCCGCGAGGGCTGGCTTGACGAGAACTGACCACAACGTAGGCGGCCCCGGCGCGGCGACTCCACCGCCGGCCGGGGCCTTGATCGGACCCCAGGAGGACCGACCCATGAGCATGATCCCCGACGCGGGCCCGCCCGCGCAGCCCACCGAGCTGTACCGAGTCGACGTCTTCATCAGCGAGACGAAGACCCACAGCGAGACCTTCACCGCCACCACCGACGACGAGGTGGACACCACCGCCCACGGCATCGTCACCGCGCAGGGCGGCGACCACGGCGACATCTACCAGCACGTCGGCGCGGACCGGGCCACCTACTACGACACCGTGGTGGTGAAGTGATGGCCGCCATCGACCGTTTCGTGAAGCGCACCATCCTGCTGTGCGCCGTCGCCGCCGCGTTCGCCGTCGGCTACAACCACACCACACAGCCGTGCGACATCGGCGCGGCCGGCATGTGCGTCACCGCAGCTCAGCCCGGGGGTGCGCGATGAAGGCGTCCCTGATCTCCGGGCACCTGCTCGGCTCCGTCGCCGGCATCGTCGTGTGGCAGGTCGCCATTCACCTGCCCACCGACCAGCCCGGCGCGGAACTGATCGCCGCCGGCGTGGTCGGCCCGCCGCTGTTCGCCGCCATGTCCCTGGGCCTGATCGCTCTCGCCGGTGGTGGGAAGCCGGCCGCCGTGTCGCAGCCGGCCCCTGTGCAGCGTCGCGCTGTCTCCGCCCGGCAGCGGAAGGAGTTGGCCCGCTGATGTGCGCCATCAACGGCAAGTGCGGGTGCAACCGGGTCGCGGGCGGCTTCTGGGAGTTCATCCTGGTCGGCGGCGCCCAGCTCGTTTGGTGGCTGCTCAAGAAGCTCGCCCAGGCCGTCCAGCTGCTGCTCGTCGCCCTGATCCTCACCACGAAGTGGGCGGCCCCTCGCGCGTACCGGCTGAGCCGGCGCGGCGCCAAGGCCGTGCACCGCTGGTACGTGACCCGGCCGGTGCTGCTGGAGCGTGAGCAGCCCGCCGCGGTCACCGCCACCACCACTGCCCCCACCCTCGCCGACCTGCGCCTCACCAGGAAGGAGGCCAACGTCCGATGAACACCAACCGCATGGTCCGCGTCTTCTACGCCGTCGTCCTCGCCACCGCCCTCGGCGGATCCGTCACCGCCGCGGCGCACTGGCTCAACGTCAACTGGTGGATCGCCCTGGGCCCGATCGCCGCCGTCGAGCTGGGCGGAGTCGTCCTCATGCGGTACGCCGACGAGCGCCGTCAGCTCGGCGAGCGCGCCCTGTTCGCCATGACCCTGTCCACGGCGTTCGCGTCGGTCGCCGTCGCGGCCAACGTGTTCGGCCACCAGCAGGTCGGCCTCGCCGCGTTCTTCGGCGTCATGTCCGGCCTGGGCTATCTCGTCTACCTGCTCATCACCTCCGCGAAGCGCCGCGACGCACTGCGCCTGGCCGGGAAGATGGAGGACACCACCCCGACCTACGGTGTCGTGCAGTGGTTCACCCACCCGGGCATCACCCGGCGGGCGCGGATCCTGGCGCAGGCCAACTCGGCTACCCGCCTGGCCGAGGGTCCGCAGCCGACCACCGCCCGGCTGGGGCGGCTGGCCTCGCTCGCGGCGGCCCGGGAGCAGGTTCGCGCGGAACGGCGTGAGGCGGCCATCGCGAAGGCTGTGCGGGAGCTGATCGAAGAGTCCGCCGATCCGACGTTGGCGGCCATCGCCGTGCACACCTACGACCCGGCGGCCATCGCCCAGCGCATCGCCGCCCTGGCCGACTACGACGGGTACGCGGCGCTCCTGTCCGGCCGGCTCACGCCGGCGAAGCTGGCCGGCGAGCCCACCGCCGCTCCGGCTGGGGATGACCTGGCGGTCATCGTTGACGCCATCACCGAGCCGCCGCTGGCCGGCCCTACACCGGCCACCTACCGGCCACGGTGGCGGCCAACCACCACCCGCCGGCCCCGCCGGATGGGCCGCCCGGCACCGGCCATCAACGTCACCGTCGTGGCCCCGGAACGGCCCACGCGCCCGGCCAAGGAACCGGCCACCGACGAGCGCCAGGTGGCCGGTCGCAAGGCGGCCAAGCCGGCGGCCACCACCGAGCAGAAGGTGGCCGCTCTGCGCACGAAGAACCCGGCCATGACGCAGGCGGACGTGGCCGCCCGGTTGCAGCTCGGCACCCGCACGGTCCGCCGGTACTGGCCGCGCCAGATGGCCGGCGTCAACGGCCACGACCACAGCAAGGAGGGCTGACCCGTGGCCGACGACAAGCCGATGCGGGTGCTCGGCGGCAAGCCGTGGAAGCGGCCCGAATGGGCCGGCACCGGCAGCAACCGACCCACCCCGACCAGCGACAAATCCCGCCGACCCACCGGCCGCACCGTGGCTCGAAAGGAGGGCTGACCCATGGCTGACGACGACCTGACCCCCCGCGACACCCACTTCGAGATCGAGCTGGACGAGGAGCCCGACACCCGCAGGCCCGTCTACGTGGACGTCGTCAGCAAGGACGACACGCGCCGCCCGATCATTCCCGCCCAGTGGCGCGGCAAGGACAACATCGTGGCCGGGCTCAAGCGGGTCGGTGGGGAGGTCACCCACCGCGCTGGGTACCACGCGGTGCGCAGCCCGTGGTACATCGCGCTGGCCACGTTCTGGGCCATCATCGGCGTGCTGCGCGTCAGTGGCCGGCAGCTGCGGTGGTGGTGGGACGCCGACGCCCGGGCCGAGGACGGTACGCACCTGAAGCAGGTTGCCGCGAATAGCGGCGACGCGCAGGAGTGGCACAAGACGCACAACGAGGTGAAGGCCACCCGCCTGTACCGCGGCCTCGTGCTGCTCGCCGAGGTGGTACTGCTCGTCGCCGCGTACGTCGCGGTACGGCTCGCGCCGACGTGGGCGGTCGTCGCCGTCGCGGTCGTCGCCGTACCACTGCTCGCGCACGTCGGTCGGCCGGCGACCAAGCCCATCATCCACCCGGCCGTGGTCACCCCCCGGTTCCGGAAGCTGAACCCCGACCTGGTCGCCAGCGCCTACTACGCCGCGGGCCTCGGCCACCCGGACAAGCCGAACCAGCAAATCCAGTTCCTCAGCCGCATGGCCGACGACGCCAAGCACCTCGGCTCCCAGATCCTCATCGGACTGCCGCCCGGCAAGACTTTCGACGACGCCGTGAAGGCCAAGGGCGGCATCGCCTCCGGCCTCGACGTGTCCATCAATCAGGTGTTCATCACCAAGGACAAGGCCAGCCACCGCAGCCACTGGCTGTACGTCGCCTACCAGGACCCACTGGCCATCTCCGCAGGTCGGACGCCTTTGCTGCGGCTCAAGCCCACCGACATCTGGAAGCCCGCACCGCTCGGCTTCGACGAGCGCGGAAGCCTCGTCACGCTGCTGCTCATGTGGATCTCGGTGCTGGTCGGTGCGCAGCCCCGAAAGGGCAAGACCTTCACCGCCCGGGCGCTGGCCCTGTACGCCGCCCTCGACCCGTACGTGCGGCTGATCGTCGCGGACGGCAAGAACTCACCCGACTGGACGCTGTTCCGGCTCGTCGCCCACATGGCGATCTACGGCACGGTGCCGAACAGCCGCGACCGTGACCCCGTGGAGCACCTGCTCCAGGCGCTGCGCTACCTCAAGAAGCACATCGAGCAGGTCAACGACTTCTTGTCGAAGCTGCCCGCCTCCGAGTGCCCCGAGGGGAAGCTGACGCGGGAGCTGTCCCGCAAGTACAAGCAGCTCAGGGTGCACATGCTGGTGATGGAAGAGTTCCAGGTCTACTACGAGCTGGACGACAAGGACGCCTCCGAGGAGATCGCCTCGCTGCTGTCGTTCATCATGGCCGTTGGCCCATCCGCCGGGGTCATCATCCTGTCCAGCTCACAGAAGCCGTCGGGCATCGGCTCGGGGGAGAACATCAAGCGGCTGTTCACCCGCTACCGGGACAACCACGCGGTGCGGTTCGCGTTGAAGTGCGGAAACCGGCTGGTCAGCGAGGCTGTGTTGGGCGGCGACGCCTACGCCGAGGGGTTCGACGCGTCGACCCTGCCCGTGGGCCCTGAGTACCGCGGCGTTGGTTACCTCTACGGGGCCAGCGACGACACCCCCACGGTGCGCACGTTCCTCGCCGACGGGCAGGACGCCGAGAAGATCCTTCGGGCGGCTCGTCAGTTCCGCGAGGCTCAGGATCTGCTCACGGGTGAGGCCGCCGGGGAGGAGATGTCGCGGGAGGCGCGGGACGTGCTCAACGACGTCCGCAACGTCTTCTACGCCGGGAAGGCCACCATCTCTTGGCCGGCGCTCGCCGCCCGCCTGAAGGAGACCTACCCCGAGGCGTACGCCGACATCACCCCCGAGGCGATCAGCGCGATGGTGCGCAAGCTCGGGGTCAAGGGGAAGACCGTTCACGACCCGGACCACTTCGATTCGGGCAAGGGTCAGGGTTGCGACAAGGCCGCGATCGAGGCCGCTATCCAGCGCCGCGCCATCGAATCCAGGTAGCACGGCCCGCGCTACCGGTAGCACGAGTGCCACCTTGCCGCGCTACCTCCCGCACATGCCGTGACCTGCGGTGATGGCGGGAGGTAGCGCGTAGCACCACCTCAGCTCACACCCCCGAAAACCACCCCTGGAGGCACCGTGGACGCCCTGACCGCCGCTACCGCCACCCCCGAGCACCCCATGCCGTGGGGCTGGCTCCTGGCCGCTCTGACGGTCGCCGCCTTGGCCTACGCCGCGTCGTGCGCGTGGTGGCCGTTCGCCCACTGCGGCAAGTGCGAGGGCAAGGGGAAGTTCGCTCGGAAGGACTCGAAGGTGTGGCGGCGGTGCCGCCGGTGCAAGGGCTCCGGGTCGCGGCTGCGGGTCGGCCGGAAGGTGTGGAACCGGTTCGCGAAGGTCCGCAACGCCAGCCGCTGACCTTCCGCCCTTGGGCCCTAGGGCCTTGTCCGTACATGTTGGTGTCGATCCGTAGCGTGCTCCAGCGTGATCAACCACGCCGCCGAGCGAGCGGTGTACCGACAGATCGCCGACGTGCTGCGCGACCGGATCCAGTCGGGGCAGCTCAGGCCGGGCGACGACCTGCCGTCGGTGCGACACCTCGCCCAGGAGTACGGCGTCGGCACCGACACCATCCAGCGGACGATGGACGTCCTGCGCAACGAGGGCCTGATCGGGACCGTGCGCGGATACCCTGCCTGGGTGGTCGAAGAGCGGGACCGCATCAAGGTCAGCGTGCCACGCGGCGCCGAGTTCATCGCCCGCATGCCCACCGACGCGGAGCGCACCGAGCTGGGCATCGAGCCGGGCGTCGTGGTGCCGATCGTCGTGGTGATGGTCGGTGGTCGGGAGCGCGGGAAGTACGCGGCGGACCGGACACGCTTCACGTTCAGCTAGCCCTACGGGCGATCTTGGTAGCGTTGCACCGCAGCCATGGGGCCTGCGTCGCTGTGTCTGATCAACCCGAAGTTACGCATGCTGAACGCAAGTTGCACGGATAGAAGCGCTCCCAGTGCGGATGAAGCAGACTGCCGGACAGGAACTGCGCGGGAATCCCGCCG
The DNA here is from genome assembly GCF_042869175.1 of Micromonospora sp. NPDC007208. Lineage (NCBI taxonomy): Bacteria > Bacillati > Actinomycetota > Actinomycetes > Micromonosporales > Micromonosporaceae > Micromonospora > Micromonospora sp. NPDC007208. Next base: position 212,216 of record NZ_JBIAFG010000010.1, read on the forward strand.
AGCCGAACGTATAAAGATCGCCGACACAGGTCGCGCCCCGCCTCCACCGGGGGCAGGATGGTCACCTCGTAGTGATCAGGACGACACTCATGAACGTCCCCGCACAGGGGGCAACAGCAGGGATTTGGTCCCGTCGATGGGATCGCTGGCACGTACTCCGGGGGGAGGTGACGACGCCGATGACGACAAGGACCACACTGCGACGTCTCGCCCTTGGGGCAGGACTCACCATCGCCGGCTGCGTCGGCGCCCTCGCCATGAGCACCGCCGCCCACGCCGACGACGCCCAACGCCCGGGGGGTGCGTTGGGAACCGTCGTCGGCGTGGTCGACGAGGTGACGCCCGAACCCACGCAGGAACCGGAGCCGCCGGCCGAGGAAGCACCAGCCGAGCCGGAGCCCACCAAGGAGCCGGAACCCGACCCGGAGCCGACGACCGCGCCGGAACCCGAGCAGGACGCGCCCGCCGACGAGCCGACGTCCGAGCCGGCCGAGGACACCCCGACCGAGCACGCCCCGGTAGACGAGCCGCCGGCCGCCGACCCGGTCGTCCCGCCGGTCGAGGTGCCCGTCGAGGTGCCGGTGGACCTTCCCGCGCCACCCGTCGAAGTACCGGAGGTGCCGACACCTCCAGCTCCCGCACCGGTCGTCGTCCCGATCCCGCCCCTGCCGACCCCGGCGCCCGTCGCCACCCCGGCGCCCACCGAGCCGACGCAGCCCACCCCGCTCGACGTCCCGGTCACCACCGTCCCGCCGGGCGCGCAGCTGCCCCCGGCGCCGGTAGTCGAGGTGCCCGGCCTGCCCGTCATCGGCCCCGTGGCTGGTACCGGCACCCTGCTCCCCGGCCTGGCCCCCGCGACGGACAGCGCGGAGCGGCCGGACCGCGAACCGCAGTGCACCAGCGACCGGGGCGACGACGTCACCCCCGACCACGGCCGCGGTGTCGTGCGCACCATCACCGACCGGCGCACCGGGCTGCCCGCCGCCCACCGTGTGCCGGCACCGCTGAAGCCCTGCCCCACCCCGGCCGGACCCGACGGCCAGGCCATCACCGCCGGCAACGTCAAACCGCCACCACCCACCGGTGAACAGCTCGTCGCCCTCACCGCCGGCGGCGCCTACAGCGCACCCGTGCTCCACCGGCTCACCCAGCTGCGTCCCCGCGGTGACATCCCCGCCGGCCGCACCGAGCACATCGAGCCCGGACCCGCCTGAGCTGGCCACGCCCGCAGCGCGACAGCGGGCACGTGCCGGCCTGGCCGGCGGGAGGTGGGGGACCGCGACACCCAACCTCCGATCACCTCTCCACCACCAGCACAACCCGATCGGAGCTGATCGCGTCATGTACTACTCGAAGCGCCCATCCGTCGCCCCCTGCACGCTGGCCGGTGGTGTCATTGCCGTTGGCGTCGTCTCGATCGTCGCCCGGGCGTTGCACAGCTTCACCACGTTCACCCTGGCCCCACCGTTCGACGTCCTCGGCTTCGTCGTGGGGGTGACGTTCCCCATCGGCGGACTCATCTGGCTGGGCTGGTTGCTCATCGGCGGCCTGCACGCTCAGGTCCGGGCACTCACCGCGGAGAACGACAACCTGCGCAACCAGCAGGTCAGCGTCGAGTCGGTGATCGCCGCCGTCGTTGCCGCTGACCAACAGGTCGAGGTCAACGGGGTGAAACTCGCCAAGATCCAGGAGATGGTGCGGGACCTGTGGCGGGCGAACGCGGAGCAGCAGACCCAACCCATTGCCCCGCTTCGATCCATCAACGGCAAGGGCAGTGCGTAGTCCCCCCCACCAGCCCCCCATCAGCAATCAGCCCCCGTCGGGAAACGGGGGCTGAGCTGCGTAAACAGCCGTCTCGCTGGGCGGAGGGTGTGGGATTCGAACCCACGAAGACATCGCTGCCTTACCGGTTTTCAAGACCAGCGCCATCGGCCACTAGGCGAACCCTCCTGGGCCGCCACCCGTGGGCGTACGGCCACGCATAGTCTGCCACGGCTCGCTCCGGGCGGCCCGGTGTCCCTCCCCGGTGCGCCGGCCAGGCGGTCTCGCGTGTCCACAGTGGGCTGGAGGGTGCGCCTGCGGCACCCGGTGAGATCGGGAAGACTGGGCCCATGCGAGCCATCACGATTCCGGAGCCCGGTGGACCTGACGCGCTGGTCTGGGCCGAGGTGCCCGACCCGGAGCCGGGCCCGGACGAGGTGATCGTGGATGTGCGGGCCAGCGGGGTCAACCGCGCTGACCTGCTGCAACGGCAGGGGCACTACCCGCCGCCGCCGGGCGCGCCCGCGTACCCCGGGTTGGAATGCTCTGGGGTGATCACGGAGGTTGGCGCGGAGGTCGCCGGTTGGGCGGTCGGGCAGCAGGTCTGCGCGCTGCTGGCCGGCGGCGGGTACGCGGAGCGGGTGGCGGTCCCCGCCGGGCAGTTGCTGCCGGTGCCGGCGTGCGACCCGGTGGATGCGGCGGCGCTGCCCGAGGCAGCCTGCACGGTCTGGTCGAACCTGGTCCAGGTGGCGCGGCTCGGCGCGGGCGAGACGCTGCTGGTGCACGGCGGGGGCAGCGGGATCGGCACCTTCGCCATCCAGCTCGGGGCGGCCCTCGGCGTGACCGTGCTGACCACCGCGCGGGAGACCAAGCACGCCCGGCTGCGTGAGCTGGGCGCGGCCCACCTGATCGATTACCGGGAGCAGGACTTCGTCGAGGAGGCCCGGCGGGTCACCGACGGGCGCGGGGTGGACGTCATCCTCGACATCATGGGCGCGTCCTACCTGGGGCGGAACGTCTCCGCGCTGGCCACCGGCGGTCGGCTCGTGGTGATCGGGATGCAGGGTGGGCGCAAGGCCGAGTTGGATCTGGGCGCGCTGTTGACCAAGCGGGCGAGCGTCACCGCGACGTCGCTACGGTCCCGTCCGCTCGCCGAGAAGGCGGAGATCGTGCAGGGCGTACGGGATGAGGTGTGGCCGTTGGTCGAGTCGGGCCGGATCCGGCCGATCGTGGACCGGCGGCTGCCGATGACCGAGGCGGCGGAGGCGCACCGGCGCGTCGAATCGCACGACCACTTCGGCAAGGTGCTCCTCACCCGCCCACCGGGCGGGCGGTCAGCCGTCAGTTGAGCGAGCCTGCCAGCGTCGGGTCGTCGGTCGGTCGGGGCAGCACCAGCCGGGCGCCCGGGCCCTCGCCGGCCAGCGTGTCCTCCGGGTTGTTGAGCGTGCAGCGCTGCAACGACAGGCAGCCGCAGCCGATGCAGCCGTCCAGGTCGTCGCGGAGCTTGGTGAGCAGCCGGATCCGCTCGTCCAGCCTGCTCCGCCAGCTCGCCGAGAGCCGCGCCCAGTCCTGCGGGCTGGGGGTGCGGGCCTCGGGGAGCGAGTCGAGTGCCGCCCGGATCTCGTCGAGCGAGACGCCGACCTGCTGGGAGATCCGGATGAAGGCGACCCGCCGCAGCTCGGCGCGGGCGTACCGGCGCTGGTTGCCGCCGGTACGGTCGGCGCGGATCAGCCCGAGTCGCTCGTAGTAGCGCAGCGCCGACGGTGCCACCCCGGAGCGGGCGGACAGCTCACCGATCGTCAGTAGATCCGGCATCAACAGGTCCTTGAGTTGAAGTGCACTTCAACTCACACAGTAGTGGCATGACCACCGCACTGACCACCGACAGCAGCGCCCGACTGCCCGGGCTGATCCGACGACTGACCGGCGACGAGAAGCACGCGCCGAGCGCGCACTCCACCATCGACGTGCTCCAGGTGCTCTACGACCGGGTGCTGCGGGTCACCCCCGACACCGCCGACGACCCGGAGCGGGACCAGTTCCTGCTCTCCAAGGGCCACGGACCGGCCGCCTACTACGCGGTGCTCGCCGCGCACGGTTTCATCCCGGAGGCCTGGCTCGACGACCTGGCCGGCCCGGAGAGCCGGCTCGGCCACCACCCGGACCGACGCCTGGTGCCCGGGGTCGAGATCAGCTCCGGATCCCTCGGGCACGGGCTCGGGCTGGCCGTCGGCACCGCGCTCGGCCTACGCGCCCAGGGGCTGCACAAACCCCGGGTGTACGTGCTGCTCGGCGACGCCGAACTGGACGAGGGATCCAACCACGAGGCGATCGCGTACGCGGGAGCGATAGGCCTGGACAGCCTCACCGCGGTTGTGGTGGACAACGCGTCGGCCAGCTACGGGTGGGCCGGTGGTATCGCCAGCCGGTTCACCGTCAACGGTTGGACCGCCGACACCGTGGACGGCCGGGACCACGAGGCCCTGTACGCGGCGCTGACCGGGCACCGGCCACGACACCCGCACCTGGTGGTCGCCCGCACCGAGAGCAAGGGATGACCGACATGCGTACCGCCTTCATCGACACCGCCACCGCCCTCCTCGACGAGGATCCGCGTACCGCACTGGTGCTGGCCGACATCTCGGTGAGCCAGTTCGCCCCGGTAGGCCACCGACACCCGGACCGGGTGCTCAACGTGGGGATCCGGGAGCAACTGATGATCGGGGTGGCCGGCGGGCTCGCCCTGACCGGGCTGCGTCCGATCGCGCACTCGTACGCGACGTTCCTGGTGGACCGGGCGTACGAGCAGATCAAGCTGGATCTGGACCACCAGGGCGTGGGCGCCGTCCTGGTCAGCATCGGCGCGTCGTACGACGGGTCGGCGGAGGGCCGCACCCACCAGTCACCCGGGGACGTGGCGCTCTTCGACTCCCTCGGCGACGGCTGGACGGTCCGGGTGCCCGGCCACCCGGACGAGGTGGCGCCGCTGCTCCGCACCGCCGCGACCTCCGACGATCCGATCTACCTGCGGCTCTCCGAGCAGGGCAACGCCGAGGCGTACCCGGATGCCAGCCGGCTACGGGTGCTGCGGCGGGGCGGAACGAACGCGCCGCTCGTGGTGGCGGTCGGACCGATGCTCGACCCCACCCTGGCGGCGACCGAGGGGATGGACGTGACGGTGGCGTACACCCACACGCCCCGGCCGTTCGACACTCGTGGGCTGCGGGCGCTCGCCAACACCGACGTGGTGCTTGTCGAGCCGTACCTGGCGGGCACGTCGAGCGCGGTCGTCAGCCGGGCTCTGGCGGACGTACCGCACCGGCTGCTCGCGCTCGGGGTGGGTCAGACCGACCTGCGACGGTACGGCGATCCGGCCGACCACGCCCGGTGGCATGGTCTGGACGCCGACGGCCTGCGGCTGTCGATCAGCGCGTTCCTGGGGTCAGTTGGCGGCTGAGACGGCGGGGCGGCGGCGAGCGCGCTCGCGCCCGAGGATCCAGATCGCCTCGACGCCGTCCTTCCAGGTGATCTTCTTGCCCTCTTCCCGGCCGCGTGCCCGGTAGCTGATCGGCACCTCGTACGGCCGGATGCGGCGACGCAGCAGCTTGCCGGTCACCTCGGCCTCCATGCCGAAGCCGCGCGAACGCACCTCGAGCGACCGGTAGAGCGCCACCGGCATCAACTTGAAGCAGGTCTCCAGGTCACCGATGTACGAGTTGAACAGCACGTTGGCCGCCATGGTGACGCCCTTGTTGCCCATCACGTACCAGAAGCTGTAGGCGCTGTGGCTGCCGAAGGTGCGATTGCCGTAGACCACCGTGGCCCGCCCGTCGAGCACCGGGTCGAGCAGCTTGGGGATGTCCTGCGGGTCGTACTCCAGGTCGGCGTCGAGGATGACCATGTAGTCGCCCTCGGCGCTGTCGACCGCCGTCTTGATGGCGGCACCCTTGCCGGCGTTGCGCTGGTGGGTGATGACCCGCAGGCGTGCGTCGTCGGCGCGGCCGAGGACCTCGCCGGTGCCGTCCCGGCTGCCGTCGTCGACGACTACCAACTCGATCTCACAGGGATAGTCCACCGCCAATGCCTGCTTGAGGGCATCCGCGATGCGTTCTTCCTCGTTGTAGACCGGCATGAGGATCGAGAGCTTCACGGGAATCTCCACGGTGGCGGCAACACGTCGGCCATAGCCTAGCCTGGTTGGTTTGTTAACCGCGTACCGCCACTGCGGGGCAGCCGGCGCGGCGGGTTCAGACCCATGGTGTTTACTTCCGCCATGTCGGCTGCCGGCTCCCTGCTCGCGGCGGTTCCTGCCGCCGCGGTGCTCCTGCTCACCGTCGCGACGAGGCCACGCGAGGCTGGTGCGGTGGCACCGCTGCGGCTCGCCGTGGTGCGCGCCGTCCTGCTCAGCGGGGCGTACGCGGTGCTCGTCGTCGAGGTGCTCGGCGCGTCGCACGCACTGACCCGACCCGCCTTCGCCGTCGCCTGGCTGCTCTTCCTGGCCGCGGCCGCGACGGCGGCCGGTCTGCGCTGGCGACGGGAGGCTCGCCTCGGCCAGCCGGTCGGCGCCGCGCCGGTGCCAGTCACCACCGCGTCGCGGCCGGTTCCGGTGGGCGCGGTGGTGTCCGGTGGCAACCCCGACGTGTCCGCCCCGGCCGCCGAGCCCGGTGGGGCCGCCACCGCGCCGACTCGGGCCGGTCGGAGGGCCGCCGGCCTGCTCGCCACGGCGGTCGACACCTGGCGTACGGCCCGACCGGGCGAACGGCTCCTCGCCGGCACGATCGGCGGGCTGGTCCTGGTGGAGTTGCTGGTCGCGCTGCTGGCCGAGCCGAACAACTTCGACTCGCAGACGTACCACCTGCCGAAGGTGGAGCACTGGGTCGCCCAGGGCGACCTGGACTTCTGGCCCACCGCCATCCACCGGCAGGTGACCATCCCGCCCGGGGCCGAGTACCTGCTGCTGCACCTGCGCCTACTCACCGGCGGGGACGCCCTGCACAACCTGGTGCAGTGGGCGGCCGGGGTGGTCTGCCTCCTGGTGGCCGCACGGATCACCGCGCAGCTCGGCGGCGGCCGGCGGGCCCAGTTGCTCACCGCGTTCGTGTTGGCGACCACGCCGATGGTGGTGCTCCAGGCGACCAGCACGCAGACCGACCTGATCTGCGCGGCGTGGGTGGCCTGCGCGGCGACTCTGACGCTGGACGGGCTGCGTCGACGGACCGGCTGGGGCACGCTGCTCGGGCTGGGGGCGGCCACCGGGTTGACCGCGGTGACCAAGACCAGTGGGCTCATCGCGGTCGGCCCGCTGCTGGTGCTCTGGGGGTTGGCCCAGCTGAGGCTGGCCCGGACCGGTCAATCGGCAGCGGCGAGCACGTCAGCGGCGGGTGCGGGTCGGCGGTCCTGGCCGGTCGGCGGGCTGGCCCGCACGGTCGGCGGTTCGGTGCTGATCCTGGTGGTCGCGGCCGTGGTGGTCGGCCCGTTCCTGGCCCGGGTCACCGCCGAGTTCGGGCACCCGCTGGGGCCGCCCCGGCTGCGCGAGTCCATCCCGATGGAGCGACACGACCCGGCGTCGATAGTGGTCAACGCGCTGCGGATCGGACACACAGCGTTCGACACACCGCTGGCGCCCCTGCGTCGGGCCGGGGCCGAAGTGATCATCAGCGGCGCCGAGGCGATCGGGGTCGACCCACAGGACCGCGCGATCACCTTCGGTCGGGAGCTCTTCCCGGAGCCGGCCTGGTATCCGGATGAGGACCGCGTGGCGTTTCCGCTGGCCGGGGCACTGGCGGTGATCGGCGCGGTGATCGCGCTCGCCCGACCACGGCGGATCGCCGCCGAGCGGGCCGGGTCGCTGCGGGCGTACGCCGTGGTGGTGCTGACCGCCGTGCTGCTGCACACCGCGATGATCAAATGGCAGCCGTGGGGCAACCGGCTGCTGCTCTACGCCGTGGTGCTCGCCGTACCCCTCGCCGGCCTCTGGCTGGACGCGCTCCTGCGCAACCGTGCGGGCGGACGTCGAACGGTTGCCACCGTGGCGGCCGTCACCGTGCTGGCCACCTCGGCGCTGGCCGGAGTGCTCGCGCTGTCGTACGGCTTCCCGCGCCGGCTGGTCGGTGCCGGCTCGGTCTTCACCACCTCCGACTGGGACACCCGGTTCCTGCGCCGCCCACAGTGGGCCGACGAGTTCCGCTGGGCGGCGACCGCGGTCCAGGACAGCGGCGCGCGACGGATCGGGCTTGTGCAGCAGAACGACAACTGGGAGTACCCGTGGTGGCTGCTGCTGCGGCACCCCGACGGCGGCTCACCGGACCTGGTGGCGTTGCAGTCGGTACTGCCGGAACGACCGCCCGCCGACCCCTCCTCGGTCGACGCGATCGTCTGCACCGGCAGCGAGGCGGCCTGCGCCAAACTCGTCCCGGCCGGCTGGCGGCTGGAGTTCGACGGTTACGTCGGCTACGCCCTCCCGCCGGGCCGTTAGTGACGAGGGCAGGGGCCCTGGCGTCGACCAGGGCCCCTTCGCTCACTTGGCGCGGGGAATGAGGATGAGCCGGGCCACGCCCTTGTCGCCGTCCTTCGCGCCGGCAACGCCGAGCGTCGCGCCGACCTTGACCTCGCTCGGCTGCACGGTGGCCCGCCGCTCGACCACCCGCAGGTCGTCGCCAAAGGTCCAGCTCATGGTGAAGCCGTCGGTGGACTTGACGGTCATCGAGTCGCCGTCGATCGCGGTGACCTCGCCGCGCTGCACGGCGACGGTCTGCGTACCGCCGTCCTTCGTCTTCACCACCGCCTCACCGTGCAGCGTGTTCTTGCGCAGCAGCACGCGGGCCTGGCGGCGCTTGCGCCACTCCTCGCCGCGCTTGTCCCGGGCCTTCTCCTTGGCGCTGGGGGACGCGCCCGGCGTCGGGGTGGCCGGTGCGGCGACGGTCAGCACGTCCAGGTCGTCGGCGTCGAAGCCCATCGCGGCCAGCGCCTGACCCTCGACCCCCATGGCGGCGGCGACCTCGACGGCGACGTCCCGGGCGGGCTGGCTGGCCACCTCGGCCGCGCCGCAGCCGCTGACGCCGAGCGCGACTGCCGCGAGCAGTGCCGTGGTGCCGGTGGCGATACCCCAACGTGGCATGACTCTCCCTCTCGTCCGTGGAGCCCTCAGCCTTCCCCGCGACGACGAGCGGAGCGTCAGGCCGATGTTCGGGTCAGGTAAGGATCACCGGGCAGCCGGACGGTGAAGGCGGCACCACCCTCCGGCGCGTGCCCCGCGGCGATCTCCCCGCCCAACCGACGGACCAGCCCGGCGGCCAGCGCCAACCCCAACCCGCTGCCCACCTTGCGCACCCCCCGGTACCGCTCGTGCAGCGCACCGCGTTCGAAGGCCACCGCCAGGTCGTCGTCGGTGAAGCCGGGCCCGCCGTCGCGGACCTCCAACACGCCGCCGTGCGCCGGGTCCGCGCCAGCCGGCCGGACCGCGAGCACCACCGGCGACCCCGGGGGTACGACCCGCAGCGCGTTCTCCAACAGCCCGTCCAGCACCTGCCGGATCCTCCCCGGATCGGTGTACGCGGGCACCGGCCGACCGGGCGTCTCCACCCGGAACGGCACGCCCACCGCGGCGCACCGGCCGGACCAGGTCGGCTCCGCGTCGACGGCCAGTTGGGTCAGGTCCACCGGCACCGGTTCGAGGGGGAAGTCGGCGGCCTCCAGCCGGGCCAGTGCCAGCAGGTCACCGATCAGCCGGTCCAGGTGTTGGGCCTCGGCCAGCATCGTCCGGCCGGTGTCCACCGTGTCGTCGACGCCGAGCACCCCGTCGGCGAGCGCCTCGGCGTACCCCCGGATCGCGGTCAGCGGGGTGCGGAGCTCGTGCGAGACGGAGAGCAGGAACTCCCGCTGTCGACCCTCGCTGGTGGCGAGGGCGGCAGCCAACCCGTTCAATGCCTCGGCCAGGTCGGCGACCTCGTCCGGCGACTCGACCGGCACCCGGACGGCGCGGTCACCAGCCCGCAGCCGGGCGGCGGCGGTGGCCGCGACGCGGATCGGCCGAGCCAACCGGCGGGCCAGCAGCAGCCCGGCCACCACACCGGCGGTCAACCCGGCCAGCAACGGCAACCAGAGACTGAGCAGCACCCGGGCCCACAGTCCGTTGGCCAGCGGACGGGAGAGCACCACCCCGTTGCCGCCGGGCAGGGCCCGACCCTCGACCAGGGCCCGCTCACCGTTGACCGAGCGACGAGCCGACACGTTGCGGCCCTGCCCGATCCGCTGCACCACCCGGGGTGGCAGACCCGCCCGGTCGACCGCCCCACGCCGGATCAGGTACGCGTCGATGCCCTGGTCGCGCAGTTGCTGGATGAGCCGTTCCTCGTCGGCGCTACGACCCCTATCGAGGCGGGTCCGCAGCACCTCGGCCGCGAGCCGGGCCTGGGCGGCGAGCGCCTCCTGCTCGCTCCGCTCCGCGCCACGGATCGCCAACGGCACCGCGACGATGGCGGTGACCAGCACCGACACCAGCGCCACCGCGCAGGTGACGAGCACCGCGCGGGCGGTCAGCGTACGGCCGAAGCGGCCTCGTCGAGGCGCGGCGGGTGGGGTGGCGCCGACCACCGGCAGGGCCATGGTCGGCGACTCGACGTGCCCGGGGTGGTCAGGCATCGACCGCGTACCCCACACCGCGATGGGTCCGGATCACGCTCGCCGGGCCGAGCTTCGCCCGCACCTGGGCGACGTGCACGTCCACCGTCCGGGTGCCGGCGTGCGCGGCGTAGCCCCAGACCCCGGCGAGCAGCTCCTCCCGGGTGAAGACCCGGCCGGGCCGGGCCATCAGGTGGGCCAGCAGGTCGAATTCGGTGGAGGTGAGCTGCACCGGGGCGCCGGCGGCGGTGACCGTGCGGCGGGCCGGGTCGAGCGTCACCGGGCCGACGACCCGTGGCCGGTCCGCGCCCTCCGGGCCGCCGGCGGATCGGCGCAGCACCGCGCGCACCCGGGCGACCAGTTCGCGTGGGCTGAACGGCTTGGTGACGTAGTCGTCGGCGCCCAACTCCAGGCCGACGATACGGTCCACCTCGTCGTCCCGGGCGGTGAGGAAGATGACCGGGGTCCAGTCGCCGGCCTCGCGCAGCCGGCGGCAGATCTCGGTGCCGGGCAGGCCCGGCAGCGCGATGTCCAGCACACAGGCCACCGGGCGCAGCCGGCGGGCCGCGCTCAGACCGGCCTCGCCGTCACGTTCCAGGTGGACGCCGAACCCGTCCCGGGTGAGGTAGAGCCGGACCAGGTCGGCGATGGCCGGCTCGTCCTCCACGACGAGGACGAGCCCGCGATGCGGTGGTTCGACGGTCACCGGCCCATGATTGCCGACGGCGGAGGCTCGGCGCGATCGGCGCGTGTTCGAGTTCGGTAAAGGTGGAACGAAGCGGGGGTCAGCTCACCAGGACGGAGCGAACATCCCGGGCCGCGCGACGGCCGGTGCGTCACCGATGCTGGCGACGACCCGCGCGCCGGGCGGTCGCAGGCGGGTCCGGAACGCCTGGTTGAGCAACGCATCGAGCTGCCAGACCTGCTTCGGGTGACTGGTCCGGATCAGGAACCGTTCGCGGATCCCGTCGATCGCGGTGGCCGCCATCTCGACCGACTGCAGCCGCGGGTCCGGGCTCCAGGTGACGTTGCTCAGCTCGCGCAACTCGGTGTTGAGGTGCAGGCGCAGTCGGTGCAGGAGGCGGGTCTGCTGGGTCACCACCAGGCGGCGGTGGGTGAGCAGGAGGAGGTAGTCGCCGGTGACCGGGCGGTCGGGGCGGCTGCAACGGGTGACCAGGATGGTGGCGTCACCGGAGCCGACGCAGCGCCGGAAGACCGGCATGTGCCGGCTCACCGTCTGCACGGCCAGGCCAGCCTCAGCGGCGGCCGGGAGGAACGTTCGGGAGAAGACGTCCATGACCTGCCCAACGACCTCCCCAGCGGGGTGACGTGGGTCACGGAGGACTTTTGGAAGTTCCACGCCGCCCGTCGCACAGCCTGTCCGACTTCCGACTCGGACGGATCATGGTCAGGCGTTGGGCTGAAGTGGACTGGCGGCGAACAGCTCCTCCAGCCAGCCCGGGACCGCGTCGGCGTACTCGGCGCGGGACTCCTCGGGGGTGTCCAGCGCTCGACGCCAGGAGAGCGACCGGCTCACCGGCCCCAGAGCGATCGCGAGGTCGGCGGCCTCGACGAGGGTCCGGCGGTCGTACCGGTCGGTCCACGCCTCCAGGTAGGCGTCGCGCAACCGAACCAGTTGGGCGTCGTCCGCGGCGAGCTTCCCGGCGTGCCCGATGGAGCGCAGGGTCACCAGCAGCGTGCCGAACGGGTGCGCCACCGAGGCGTCACCCCAGTCGAAGTAGCGGTACCCGGCCGCCCCGGCGAAGACGTTGCCGTCATGCAGGTCGTCGTGTTGCACGGTGGCCGGGATGCCGATGTCGGCGAGCCGGCGGCTCCGCTGCGCGTACGACGGCAACTCGGCCCGCAGCCGCTCGTGCACCTCCGCGCTGAGCCCGCCCTCGGCGCCGATCAGCAGCGCCTCGCGATCGTCGAGCAGTTCGGCGAAGAGGCCGGCCAGCACCTCCGGACGCTGATCCGGCACGCCCAGGGCGACCAACTCGTCGGCGCGCGGCACGGTGGCCAGTTGCAGCGCCGCGTACCCGGGCAACGCCCGTTCCCAGTGCGCCAGATCGGGGTCGCGTGCCAGCACGTCGCGCAACGACTCGCCGCCGTCGGGCAGCAGCGACCAGCCCTGCGCCGGGTCCACCGCGATCGGCGTCAGCACCCGGTCGGGCGTCAACTCGGCGAGCGCCGCGATCAGGACCACCTCGTGCACCGTGCCCGGGTTATTGGCCTTGAACCAGACCGGGCCGTCGTCGGTGGGCACCCGCCACACCAGCGACCAGGGACGGACCCGCGGCTCCACCGGCCCGGTCACCCGTCGGCCGGCCCGGCTCAGCTGCGCGTCGACCCAGGACCGGGCCTGCGTCTGCCACTGCTCGCCGGACCAGTCCGGGGCACGCTCGATCGTCGTCACGCTGGGCACCCTAGGCCGTCTTCCCGAGTTTCGGGACCGCTTATTCCGTGCCGGCACGGCACTGCGTCCCCAGCGGAGGCGGTGGCATCTGCCAATTGCGCACTCTGCGAGATGCGCCGAGGAAGCTCTGAGCGACATTATCGCTGCGCCCTGTAATCATGCTCGAACCGGCTCGGGGAGTAGAGCTATGACGGGAACGCCAACCACAGCCACGCGAGACCTCACGCGCCCCTCCGCCGCCGAACGTCCACAACGCAACGGCGTCATCATCGCGGCCAGCGTGGCGGCCGGAGTCCTGCTGGCGGTGCTCTGGTCCTACGAGTTCGTCGACTCGGTCATCGGTGACAGCGTCGCCAGCGGGATCCTCGGCCATGACGCGAAGGCGACGGCGATCTCCGGTACCGCCGCCGGCCTGGTGTTCGCGTTCGTGTCGGGCCTCGCCGGCACGTTCACCGCGTGCAACATCGCGATGCTCGCGTCCATCGGGCCGCTCGGCGCGGCAAGCTCTGCCAACGGTGACCGGCTCCGGCTGCTGCTGCGGCCGGTCGGCTACCTCACCCTGGGCATGGTCGCCGTCGCCGCGGTGTACGGGTTCGTCGGGGTCCTGCTGGGTGACCGGCTCCCCCAGCTGTCCACCGACACCGCCGGTGGGGTGCCGGTACGCATCATCCAGTCGTCGGTGGTGTTCGGCGTCATCGGACTGGCCCTCATCTACCTGGGGCTGGCCGCGATCCGGACGGTGCCGGACGTGTTCGCCGACCGGCCGGTCGCACGGGTGATCACCCTCGGCGCGCTCATCGGCGGCTTCCTCATCGGCCGGCCGTACCCGTTGTTCAACAAGCTGTTCCACTGGGCGGTCGACAGCGGCAACCCGCTGTACGGTTCGGCCGCGTTCGTGCTGCAGTCCCTCGGCAACATCGTCGTGGTCACCGCACTGTTCGCGCTGCTGATCATGCTCACCCGCGGCCGGTTCATCAGCTGGCTCGCCGCCGACGTACGCCGCAGCATGGTGATCAGCGGCGCGCTGCTCATCGCCCTGGGCGTCTTCACAGTCGTGTACTGGGACGTCCGGGTGCCCTCGATCTTCGGCTTCGGGTGGTTCCCCACCATGTTCTACAACGACTGACGCCGGTCCAGACCTGCCGCTGCCGGAAGATGGCACATTCGAAGATGTTCCGGCGCGCTGGGTGCTCGATGCTGTTCGTGTGACTGGCGCGGCAGATCCAGACCGGTGGAGTGTGGCCAACACGGCCCTGCGAACGGCCACCGACCGGTTCACCGACCTGGTGGCCGCCGCGCCCTCACCCGACGTCATGGCGACCGCCGACTGGACCGTGGCCGACACCCTCGCGCACGTGGTGTCGATCGCGGTGCTGTACGTGTCGAGGCTGGAGGGCACCGAGATCCCCATCCGGGTGCCAGGGCTGGAGGACCTGCTGGCCACCACGAACGTGGACACGGTGGCCGACGTCAACACCCAGGTGCTCGCCCACTTCACCGAGCGCGACCCGGAGGTGCTGCTGACGCAGCTGAACACCCTGGTCGGCCGCCTCCTGACGACGTCGGCCGATCCGCGCTCGACGGTGAGTTGGCTGGGCAACGCGCGGGTGACGGTCGGCGGCCTGTTCGCCCATCTGACCAACGAGCTGCTCGTGCACGGCTGGGACATCGCGCGGGCGCTCCGCCGGGCGTGGCCGATGCCGGACGAGCACGCCGCGCTCTACTGGGACCTGTTCATGTTCGACATGCTGCGCGACACGTACGGGGTGCTGCTCAACACCGAGCTGTCGATGCCCCGGCACCACGTGTCGGTGCAGTTCCGCTCGGAGTACACGCCGACGACGACGCTGACCCTGGGCGACCGCCGGGTGCGGATCGCGCCACCCGACGCCCCGTTCGACGCGAGCGTGACGTTCCGCCCCGCCCGGTTCAACCTGATGATGTTCGGCCGGATCAGCACCGCGCAGGCGGTGCTGCGGCGCGACGTCGTCATCGGCGGGCCGAGGCCGTGGCGGCTGCCCGCGTTCCTCCGGGTCGTGCACATGCCCAACGGCCGGCTCGCGCCCCCACCAGCATCCGGGCCCCAGCGCAGGTGACCGCCGCCCGGACCGACGTGCGGCGGTGTCCTCAGATCAGCTCGACGACTGTGGCGTTGGCCATGCCGCCGCCCTCGCACATGGTCTGCAGTCCGTAACGGATGCCGTTGTCCCGCATGTGCTGGAGCATGGTGGTCATGATCCGGGCACCGGAGCCGCCGAGCGGGTGACCGAGGGCGATCGCCCCGCCGCGCGGGTTGAGCCGCTCCGGGTCCGCCTCGGTCTCCGCCAGCCAGGCCAGCGGCACCGGGGCGAACGCCTCGTTCACCTCGTACACCCCGATCTCCTCGATGCCCAGCCCCGCGCGGCGCAGCGCCTTCGCGGTGGCCGGGATGGGCGCGGTGAGCATGGTGACCGGGTCATCGGCGGCGACCACGGCGGTGTGGATCCGGGCCAGCGGGCGCAGGCCGTGCCGGCTGGCCCAGTCGGAGGTGGTCACCACGAGGGCCGCGGCGCCGTCGGAGATCTGGGACGCCGAGCCGGCGGTCACCACGCCGTCGGCGCGGAACGGGGTGGCCAGCTCGCCCAGCTTCTCCAGTGAGGTCTCCCGGCGGATGCCCTCGTCGGCGGCGAACTTGCCCCCGTCGGCCAGCGGCACCGGGGTCAGCTCCGGGTCGAACGCGCCGGCGTCCTGCGCGGCGGCTGCCTGCTCGTGGCTGGCCAGCGCGAACTCGTCCAGCTGGGTACGCGAGAGGCGCCACCGCTGGGCGATCAGCTCGGCCCCGACCCCCTGGTTGAACGGCAGCGGCGCGTCGTCGGCGAAGCCCTCGACGCCCCGGTAGCGGGCGCGCAACTGGTCACTGAACGGCATGCCGCCGGCCACACTGGAGCCCATCGGCACCCGGGTCATCGACTCGACGCCACCGGCGACCACCAGGTCGGCCTGGCCGGAGAGCACCGTCGCCGCGGCGAAGTGCAGGGCCTGCTGGCTGGAGCCGCACTGCCGGTCCAGGGTGGTGCCGGGCACCGTCTCGGGCCAGCCGGCGGCGAGCACAGCGTTGCGGGCGATGTTCCACGACTGCTCACCGACCTGGGACACGCAGCCCCAGAAGACGTCGTCGACCTGGGCCGGGTCGAGCCCGGTCCGCTCGGCGAGGGCGCGCAGCACGTGCGCCGAGAGGTCGACCGGGTGGACGCTGGCGAGGCTGCCCTTGCGCCGCCCGACCGGGGTACGTACCGCGCCGACGATGACCGCGTCACTCATGTTTACTCCCCGGTAACTTGGGCTGCCCCGATCCTACGTCGTCCATCGACCGGTCGTCCGGCCACACCTGCACGAGGTGCCGGAATCCGACGGCCGCTGGCATGCTGGGCGGGTGAATGAGACGTCCCCGACACGGCAGTGGCGAGTGCCGTCGAGCCTGCCGGCGGCGAAGCTGGCCGGCGCCGTCCTGCTCGTCGCGCTCGGGCTGCTCTTCGCCGACGGCGACCCGGTCCGCCTCGCGGTGGCCGCCCTGGCCGCCGCAGCTCTGGCCGGCTGGGCGGTACGCGACCTGGTCGCACCGGTCCGGTTGGCGGTGGCCCCGGCCGGGCTCACCGTCATCCACGGCTTCGCGGGTCGGCGGCTGCTGCCCTGGTCGGCGGTCGAGGCGATTGCCGTCGACCGACGACCCCGACTGGGGCTGACCAGCGAGACCCTGGAGATCGACGCGGGCAACTCACTGCACCTGTTCGGCCGGTACGACCTGGGGGCCACCCCGGAGGAGGTGGCCGCCACGCTGCGGGCGGCCCGCCCGGTCAGCTGAGCAGTTGGGCGGTACGGAAGAGCACCAGCGCGAGCAAGATCAGCAGGATGATCGCGCCACCGGCGGCCTGCACCAGCGTCCGCCGACTCCGCGGCGCGTACGCAAGCACCAACGCCATCAGCGCGCCGACCACCAGCCCGCCCAGGTGCCCCGGGATGGAGATGCCCGGCACGGCCAACGTGAACACCAGGTTGATCACCAGGATCGGGATGATCCGGGAGATGTCCCGGCCCAACCTGCGCTCGATGATGATCAGCGCGGCGAAGAGACCGAACACGGCGGTCGACGCGCCGACCGTGGCCGCCCGCGGGCTGCTGAACAGGTAGGCGGCCACGTTGCCGCCGAGGCCCGCGATCAGGTAGAGCGCGGCGAACCGCACCCGCCCGAGGTTGGCCTCCAACGACCGGCCGAGCACCCACAGCGCCCACATGTTGAGCAGCAGGTGGAGCACGCCGTAGTGCAGGAACATCGCCGTGACCAACCGGTACCACTGGCCCTCGGCGATCCCCCCGAGCGTGTAGTCGGAGAGGTAGGCCCGGCCGAGCACCGCACCCCACTCGGTCAGCGGCGTGCTGCCACCCATCAGGCCGCCGAAGCCGGAGCCGCCGACCGCCGCGTCCCCGCCCCGGGCGGAGGCGATGGAGAGCAGCAGGAACAGCACGTTCACGGCGATCAGCGCCTTGGTGACATAGCCGTGCCGGCCGGCCGTACCGCCGCCGAAGGCGGTACGCGCCGGCCGGACACTGCGACGCCCCTCGTTGACGCACTCCGGGCACTGGTGCCCGACCGAGGCATCCCGCATGCAGTCCGGGCAGATCGGCCGGTCACAGCGGGAGCACCGGACGTAGGTCTCCCGGCCGGGGTGCCGGTAGCAGACCGGGGTGGTCGGCGGAGACTCGCTCACCGGGCCGACCCTCCGTCCGCCACCACACGGTCCACCGGCACCGGCCGTGCTCCGGAGCGCTCAATCATGCGAGCAAAGGTACCTCGCCGGTCGCTCAGGAAGCGGACCGCTCGATCTCGACCCGCTCGATGACGACGTCCTGGAGCGGACGGTCGCTCGGACCGGTCGGGGTGTTCGCGATCGAATCCACGATCTTCACCGACTCCTCGTCGGCGACCTGGCCGAAGATGGTGTGCCGGTTGTTGAGGTGCGGCGTCGGGGACACGGTGATGAAGAACTGCGAACCGTTGGTGCCCGGTCCGGCGTTCGCCATCGCCAGCAGGTACGGACGGTCGAACCGCAGCTCCGGGTGGAACTCGTCGGCGAACTTGTAGCCCGGTCCGCCCCGGCCGGTGCCGGTCGGGTCGCCCATCTGGACCATGAAACCGCTGATCACCCGGTGCGAGATGGTGCCGTCGTAGTACGGACCGCTGCCCGGCTGACCGGTGCGCGGGTCGGTGTACTCACGGTTGCCCTCGGCCAGGTCGACGAAGTTGCGGACGGTCTTCGGCGCGTGGTTGGGGAAGAGCTCCAGCCGGATCGGGCCAGCGTTGGTGTGCAGGGTGGCGTAGACAGCCTCGGCCACGGGTACTCCTCACTTGTTGGTCAGTTCCATGCGGATCCTCCCATGTGCCCGATCTGGCATCGCGGAGGCATCCGAAGGTGGAGGATGACGAAGGAACAACTCCCAGGAGGTAGGACCGTGTTTGGATTCGGGCGGCGTAAGTCCCAGGGGCAGTTGGCTAAGGCCGAACTGAACCAGAGCATCAGCCACCTGATGCTGGCAGCCAACCACGCCGCGAAGGGCGCTGGCGCGACCGTCGGCCCGCGGGTCCAGGTGGCCCGGGGCTACGTCGGGCCGACCGCCGCGAAGGTACGCGACCGCGCGTCGACCGGCTGGGGGACGACTCTCACCACGCTGGCACCACTGGCGGCGGCTGCTCGTGACGGCGCCGCGCAGGCAGGGCCGCTGACCAGGAAGGCCAAGTCGAAGACCATGCGGATCACCGGTAAGAAGAAGCAGCCGCGTCGTCGCGGCTCGATGATGACCGGCCTGTTGGCGGCGGGTGCCATCGCCGGCCTGGCCGGCGCGGTCGCGCTGCGTCGCCGCCGGGAGCAGCAGGAATGGGCCGAGTACGACCCGACCCGCAGCACCCTGGAGCCGATGCGCGACGAGGTCGACTCGATCGAGGTGCGTACACCGTCCGCCACCAAGGGGTCCGACGGGTCGGCCATGTCCGGCGCGGCGGGCATGACCGGCGCGGGCAGCTCGGCGGTTGCCGGCGGCGCCAGCGCCAGCACCACCGCCCCGACCAAGCAGACCGGTGTCCGCCCGACGGACAAGGTCCCGTCGGTCGCCGAGGGCGCCACGGACGTCTCCGGTCGGCCGACCGACGACCTCACCAAGGCACTGGGCAAGGACACGGCCCGCACCAACGGCCGCCGCTGAGGTCAGCGACAGCGCATCGGGCGCCGGCGAGTGGGTTGACCCCGCTCGTCGGCGCTTCCGCGTCAGGTGGTGCTCTTCGACCGGCGGCGCTTCCGCCCCCGCGGTCAGAGCCAGCCGTTGCGGCGGAACCAGCGGTAGAGGGCCAGTGAGACGCCGAGCATGAGGGCGAGCACCACCGGATAGCCGTACGTCATCTTCAGTTCGGGCATGTTGTCGAAGTTCATCCCGTAGATGCCGGCGATGGCGGTCCAGACCGCGGCGATGCCGGCCCAGGCGGCGATCTTGCGCATGTCGTTGTTCTGGTCCACGGTGACCTGGGCCAGCCGCGCCTGGAGGATCGAGTTCAGCAGGTCGTCGTAGGAGTTCACCTGCTCCACGGTGCGGCTCAGGTGGTCCTGCACGTCCCGGAAGTACTTGCGGATCTCCTTGGGCACGTCCCGGTTGACCTGGGAGGTCAGCGACATCAGCGGCCGCTGCAACGGCACCACCGCGCGCTTGAACTCCACCAGCTCCCGCTTCATCTGGTAGATCCGCTGAATCCGACCATGACTGTGACGGTCGAAGACCTCGGCCTCCAGCACGTCCAGGTCGTCCTCGATCTGGTCGGCCACCTCCAGGTAGAGGTCGACCACCCGGTCGGTCACCCCGTACGCCACCGCCCACGGGCCCTGGAGCAGCAGCTCCTGCTTGGTCTCCAGGTCGGCGCGGATCGGGGCGAGCCGGCAGGCGTCCCCGTGGCGGACGCTGATCACGAAGTTCGGGCCGATGAAGAGCATCACCTGCCCGGTCTCCACCACCTCGGAGTTCTCGGTCAGCTCGGTGTGCTCGCAGTACCGGGCGGTGCGCAGCACCAGGAAGACGACGTCGCCGAACCGCTCCAGCTTGGGGCGCTGCTCGGCCTTGACCGCGTCCTCGACCGCCAGCTCGTGCAGGCCGTAGGTCTCCGCGATGGCGGTCATCTCGGCCAGCTCCGGCTGGTGCAGACCGATCCAGACGAAGCCGTGCTCCTCGCGGCGCGCCGCGGCCAGCGCCTCCGCGTACGTCCAGTCGCCGGGCTGCCGCTTGCCGTCGACGTAGAGCGCGCAGTCGACCACCGCGCTGCGGCCGGTGCCCGTGCCCGCCGGGGCCGGGACGGGCGGCGAGCCGTCGACGTTGAGGATCCGGGTCATCGCCCGGACCGGGGAGGGCCACGCCCGTGGTCGCAGCACCCGACCGGTGGTCGACGGTGCCGTCCGGTCCCGCTCTGTCCGATCCGTCATCGCGTCACCTCCCGCGCTCAGCTGCGGCTTGCAGGCTACGCCGACTGCGGCCGAGGACCGGTGTGACGGCGGTCGCGTGGCGGCGGCGCCGGGCGGGCCGGGCCGCATCGGGGGGTGTGCGGGGGACGACACGGCCCACCCGGCACCTGTGGGGGCGGGAGGTGGTGCTGCCGCGTCAACCCGGGCGGGGCCGGCCCGGAGGCCGGCGGTGAACTCCGCGGCTGACGGGGTGACGCTCGCAGCATTGTGGGCCAGCCGGCCGCCCGGAGGGGAGCCCCGGGACGGCCGGCATCGTCGTTCTGTCAGGAACCCGACAGTTAGCTCAGCCGCGGACGGCCTCGACGGCCTCCGCGAGCCGCCGGACACCCTCGTCGATCTTGTCGGCGGTCACCGCCGAGAAGGCCAGTCGGAGCGCGTGCCGCCCGCCGTCCAGCATGAAGTCGCTGCCCTTGACCACGGCGACCCCGCGCTCGGCCGCCGCCGGGGCGAGGCGGTCGACAAGGACGTCCTCCGGGAACTCCACCCAGAGGAAGTAGCCACCGTCGGGCTCCACGAACCGCGCCTGCGGCAGCTGCCGGCGCAACGACTCGGCGAGCACCTGGGACCGCTCACCCAGCGCCGCCCGGACCGTCTCGATCGAGCGGTCGATGTCACCGGAGACGCAGAACTGGTGCACGATCGCCTGGGACACCATCCCCGGAGAGATGTAGAGACTTGTCGCGTTCTTCGCGATGGAGGCGATCAGGTCGGCCGGGCCGACCAGGTAACCGACCCGCACACCCGGGCAGACCGTCTTGGTGAAGCTCGACGCGTGCACCACCACGTTGCGGGTGTCCAGCGAGAGCATCGACGGCAGCGCCTCGCCACGGAAGCGGACGTCCGCGTACGGGTCGTCCTCGAAGATCGTGAACTCGTACTCGGCGGCCAGGTCGAGCAACTCCCGGCGCTTCTCCAGGGAGAGCGTCATGCCGGCCGGGTTCTGGTAGTTCGGGATGACGTGCGCAAGTCGGGGCCGGACCCCGGACTCCAGCAGCTTGCGCAGCTCGGCAGTGTCCAGGCCATCCGGCTGGACGGCGATGCCGTGCAGCTCACTGCCCATCCGCTGGAGGTTGAGCAGCGTCCGGTCGTACGTCGGGCGTTCCACCACCACCGCGTCGCCGGGGCGGACCAGGTGGTCGAAGAGGAACGCGTCGGCCTGGAGCGACCCGTTGGTGACCAGCACCTGGTCGGCCTCGACCCCGTGCTTCTCGGCGATCCACTTTCGCAGCGGAAGGTACCCGACGGAGGTGCCGTACGCCGTCACCCCCGCGGGGTCGGCGTCGAAGGCGCGGACGGCGGCGGCCTTGAGCCCCTCGACATCGACGATGTCCAGCGAGGGAGCCCCACGGGCAAAGGAGATCAACTGCTCGGCGGTCATGGATGTTGAGCGTACGGGCGGCAGCGGGGGACGCGCGGACGGCACGGCGATGTCCGCATCCTGAGCCACCGGGTCGGGTGACCCCACTCCACCGGTCGGCGGCAGATCAGACCGGAAGGGCGAGCGCGTCGTGCTGCGCGGCCCGGGAAAGTCCCTCCAGCTGCACGCCGAGCGCGTCGAGGAGCTGACTCCAGTCGAAGTAGGAGCGCCAGGCGGTGATCCGACCCTTGCGCGCCCGGACCACGTCGGCCACCTCCCAGCTGACCAGGCGCCCGGTGGGCGCGACGGTGCCGTACGGCGAGTGCAGGGTGCCGGTGTGGGTGCCGGTCAGCCGCAGCTCGACCGCGGCGCCACCGCCCGTGCGGACCGCGCCCACCGGGTCGACCCGAAGGTCCGGAAAGGCGCCGGTCCAGGTGCGCAGCAGGGCGGGCAGCTCGATCGGACGGACCGTCACGCCCGGCATGGCGTAGAACGCCTCCGGGGCGTAGAGATCCGGCAGCCGGGCCACGTCCCGACGCAGGAGCATGGCGTACTGCTGCTGGACCAGTAGCTCCGCGTCGCGCATCGGGACCTCCCCCGCGAGCCACGGCACCTCCGCGCCCGCAAGGGATGCTTACCCATCGATCCGACCGGCACACCACCCCCGGTCAGGTCGTGGCGACCGCCTGGCTCTCCGACCAGACCCGCATGATGTCCCGGACGGAGATCACGCCGGCCACCTCCCGGCCGTCGAGCACCACCAGGTGCCGGAACCCGCCCCGGGCCATCGCGGCGGCGGCCTCGGCCACCGTCCACTCCGGCCCCGCGTAGACAACGTCCCAGGTCAGGTGGGCGCCGGTGCGTTCCACGTCGCAGTCCAGGCCGGCGCCGATGGCCTTCAACACGTCGCGTTCGGTCATGATCCCCACACCCTCGGAATCCGGGTCGATCACGACCGCCGACCCGACTCCGCGGGCCGACATCATCCGGGCCGCCTGGCGGAGCGTGTGCTCCGGACCGACGACGAGGACCTGGCTGGACATCGCATCCCGTACCTGCATCACACATCACCCCTTTGGGACGGTGGCATTCGGTACGGACATGGTGGTCGGTGGATGTTTCCGGGACAAGAGCGGCATCGCACAAGCTGCGGACGCTGGCTACTGTCGGATGGTGTCCACCGAGCCCCTGCGCTGCGCCGGCGCGCTGATCGTCGACCATGACGGCCGCATCTTCTTTCAGCGCCGCTCACCACACCGACGCCTGTTTCCCAACTGCTGGGACATCGTCGGCGGTCACCTGGAACCGGGCGAGGACATCGACGAGGCGCTACGCCGGGAGATCACCGAGGAGACCGGCTGGGTCCTCTCCCACGTCCTGGGCCAGGTGGGCGAGTACAGCTACGTCGGCGACGACGGCCTGGCCCGCACCGAGTACGACTTCCTGGTCCGCGTCGACGGTGACCTCGACCGCCCGACGCTGGAGGCCGGCAAGCACACCGAGTACCGCTGGCTGGCCGAGCACGAGGTGACAGTGCTCGACGAGCACCGCGACGTCAACGACGGGCTGATCCGACGGATCGCGGAGGAGGGCTTCGCCGTCCTGCGGTCGATCGGTCTGTGAACGCCGTCGCGCTCGCGCCGCACCGGATCGCCGGGCTGCTCGCACCGGCCGTGGACCGGACCTTCCGCGCCGGCATGCTGGCCGGCCGGGACGGTGGCGGCGCCGAGTTGTCGCAGCGCTACGGCGGAGTGACGGCGACCGGCTTCCTGGTCGACCTGCGCACCCGGCTGGCCGCACCCGGCGGCGCTGTCGACGGGCCCGGGTTCGCGGCGATCACCCGCTACCAGGACCCGGTCGTCTGCCGGCGGACCGTGGACAAGCAGGTGGCACACGGGATGATCTACCGCGGCCCGGACGGCGCTCTCTCCGCCACCGAGCGTGGCGCCGCCTTCCTCGCCGAGCTGTACCAGGTGCACGCCGAGGTCACCGAGGAGTTGTGGGCCGGGCACGACGACCGGGTGGACCGGCTGGTGGCCCTGCTCGGCCGACTGCTGTCGTACGCCCTGGTGCTGGCCGACGAGGAGGGTGACCGGGGCGGCTCGGCCTTCACCGCGCTGGCGCCCCCGTACGAACCGGACGGCACCCCGTCGGGCGTGCTGCTGCTCAACCGGCTCGGCACGATGCGATACCACCGGGCCGACGCGCACGCCGCCGCCTGGGCTGCCGCCGGGCACACCGCGTCGAGCATCGCCGCCCTGCCGACCGGTCCCGAGCGGCTCGCCATCGAACTGGAGACCGACCGGCGGGCCGCCGGCCCGTACGCCGCGCTCAGCGCGGAGGAGCGCCTCACCATGCTCGCCGACCTGGCGGCATTGCCCGGCTGACCCGGTTGGCCGGAGCGGCGCGCCCAGCCGGCGCTATCCTCCAGCGGTGACGGGAGCAGGACGAGGGAGGATGTCGCGATGATCGGAATGGTGCTCGCGGCCGGAGCGGGACGACGGCTGCGCCCGTACACCGACACCCTGCCCAAGGCGTTGGTGCCGGTGGACGGTGAGACGACGATCCTGGACATCGCGCTGGGCAACCTCGCCGAGGTCGGGCTCACCGACATCGTGATCGTCGTCGGCTACGCGGCGGACGCGGTCCGCGAGCGGCAGGCCGACCTGGAGAAGCGGTACGGGGTCACCCTCACCCTGGTGCACAACGACAAGGCCGAGGAGTGGAACAACGCCTACTCGCTCTGGCTCGCCCGGGAGTACTTCGCGCGCGGGGTGCTGCTGGTCAACGGGGACACCGTGCACCCGGTGAGCGTGGAGAAGACCCTGCTCGCCGAGCGTGGCCCGGGCATCCTGCTCGCCGTGGACACCCTCAAGCCGCTGGCCGAGGAGGAGATGAAGACCACCTTCGACGCCGCCGGCCAGCTCACCCGGATCACCAAGATCATGGACCCGGGCGAGGCGTACGGGGAGTACATCGGCGCCACGCTGATCGAGCCGCAGGTCGCCGACGCCCTCGCCGACGCGCTGGAGGCAACCTGGCGACGGGACCCGAACCTCTACTACGAGGACGGCTACCAGGAGTTCTCCGACCGGGGCGGGGAGGTACGGGCGGCGCCGATCGGCGACGTCCCGTGGGTCGAGGTCGACAACCACGCCGACCTGGCCCGCGCGCGGGAGATCGCGTGCCGCTACTAGCTCGGAGCGTCCTCACCCCGCTGCACATCGACGTGCGACGCGGGGCGGTCGCCGACCTGGGCGCGATCCTGGCCGACGGACGGATCTCCTCCGGGGGTGACGTCGCGGTGGTGGTCGGCCCGGGTCAGGGCGCCCAGATCGCGGAACTGATTCGACCGTCGCTGCGCTCGGCGGACGTCTTCACCGTCTCCGGCGGAACGCTTGACGCCGCCGACGACCTGGGCGGCAAACTCCGCGCCCGGTCGTACGACGCGGTCGTCGGCATCGGCGGCGGCAAGACCATAGACGTGGCCAAGTACGCGGCCACCCGCCGAGGGCTGCCGATGGTGTCGGTGGCGACCAGCCTCGCCAACGACGGGATCGCCTCCCCGGTGGCCAGCCTGATCACCGACGGGATCAAGGGCTCCTACGGCGTCCACATCCCGATCGGGGTGATCGTCGACCTGGACTTCGTGGAGAGCGGCCCGGACCGGCACAACCGGGCCGGCATCGGCGACGTGATCAGCAACATCAGCGCGTTGGCCGACTGGGATCTGTCCCGGCAGGTACGCGGCGAGCCGGTCGACGGGTTGGCCGCCTCGCTCTCGCGAGCGGGCGCCGAGGCGGTGCTCAACCACCCAGGCGACATGAGCGACGACGCCTTCGTGATCGTCCTCGCCGAGGCGTTGATCTCCAGCGGCCTGGCGATGGCGGTCGACGGCACCAGCCGTCCGTGCAGCGGCGGCTGCCACGAGATCATGCACGCGGTCGACTCGCTCTTTCCCGGCACCGCCTCGCACGGCGAGCTGGCCGGGCTGGGTGCGCTGTTCTGCACCTGGCTGCGCGGAGACCTCCGCCGCTTCCGGGAGATGTCGGCCTGCCTCGCCCGGCACGGTCTGCCCCGGCTCCCCGCCGAGGTGGCGCTCACCGACGACCAGTTCATCGAGGCGGTGCAGTTCGCGCCACGTACCCGGCCGGACCGGTACACCATCCTCGAACACCTGGCACTGTCGCCTACCGAGACCCGGGAACGGCTGGCAGACTACGCCGGTGCAATCCGCGACCAGCTTGGCTGACCCCCGTCCCACCGTCGCCGACTTCCACCGGGTGAACCGGGGCGGCGGCCTGTTCAGCGAGTCGATCAGCCAGTGGCTGGGGGCCGTCTTCGCGCTCGTCGCCCAGCGGCTCGGGCTGCGACCGACCGCGTTGACCATCACCAACCTGGTGCTCGGGCTGGCCACCTCGGTCACCGTGGTGGCACTCGCCGGCCCGGTCGCCGCCGGGGACGTACCGGCCTGGGTGGTCGGCCTGCTCGCCCTGGTCGGCTGGCAGGTGGCGTACTCCCTGGACTGCGCGGACGGGCAGCTGGCCCGGGTGACCGGCCAGGGCAGCGCGGCGGGCGCCCGCGTCGACGTGCTCTGCGACGTGGCCGCGCAGATCGCCCTGGTGGCAGCCCTGGCCGCCACCGCCGTGGCGCAGGAGCCGTCCACGCCGACCTGGCTCGTGGCGACCTTCGCGGGCACCTGGATGGTCAACCTGGTGACGTCGGTGATGCAGGCCGGCCCGAACGCGGCCAGCATGGTCACCTCGACCTCGCTGCCGGTGCGCCTGGTGAAGCTGGTCCGCGACTACGGCGCGGTGGTCTTCGTGGCCGCCCTGGTGCTCGCCGTGGCCCCCGCGCTGGTCCTCTGGGTGATGGTCGCCTTCACGATCGTCAACGGTGGCTTCCTGCTGGCCAGCATCGCCTTCTCGGCCCGCGCCTCCCTGCGCTGATCCACCGCGCGCCGCCCGCCCGCCCGCGCGCCGCCCGCCCGCGCGCCGCCCGCCCGCGCGCCGCCCGCCCGCGCGCCGCCCGCCCGCGCGCCGCCCATCCGCGCGCCGCCCATCCGCGCGCCGCCCATCCGCAAGATCCAGCCCAGCCCAGCCCAGACCCGCACCCGCGCGCCCGCCGCCCGCCCCCACCCCCGCCGCCCGCCCGCCGGCAAGATCCACCCAACTTCCCCGAAGTTGCTGCCTCCGGCCGGCGGGAGGCAGCAACATCCCTGATGTTGCGCAGATCTTGCGGGCGGATCCCCTGCCCGACCGCAGCGCCGCGCGGGAGGGCGGTAGCGGTGGGGTGGCCGCCCCCAAGATCGCGCTCGATCCAGGATGTAGTGCCCGTGCTCAGCTGGTGGAAGCAATCTGGCTGGTCAGCAGCTCGGCGAAGACTTCTTTGGGTTTCTTGTAGGCGAGGATACGGCGGGGTCGGTTG
>NZ_JBIAFG010000011.1:0-230973 GCF_042869175.1 Micromonospora sp. NPDC007208
CCAGGCACCATCTACCAGCACACCCAAGATCCCAACCAACTGACACATGTATCGGGACTTCAACACTGACAGATGTCATGGGACTCAATAGTTAGCGCGGAACGGAAACTGTCCAAGATTGCCAGAACGGCGCAGACCGCTTCCGGTCGGATGGGGGAACCGACGGTCGGGGTCGCGCGTCCGACGGGAATGAGACCCGCATCGACGACCGCCGTCACGGTCGCGCTTCTGGCCGCGCTCCTGACCGGTTGCACAAGCGTCGACCGAGCCCCCACCACCACCTCTACCCAGCCCTCGGCCACCACCGCCACCGGCCCGGCTGCCCCGGCAACCGGCACCTTGCTGCCGACCACCGCCCCCACCGTCAGCGCCGAGGCCAGCGGGATGGCCCCCCGAGTGATGTTGCGGAGCTCCGGCGGCTTCGCCGGGCGCGGTGACTCCATCGTCGTCGAGCCGGACGGTCAGTGGACCGTGACGGACCGGGCCGGCAGTCGGCGCAACGGCCGGCTCACCCCTGCCGACCAGGGCACTCTCGCGGGACTGGCCGCCGACCCCCGGCTCGCCAGCGAGGCACGGCAGCCGACCACCGCAACCAGTTGCGCGGACGTCATGCACTACCGCCTCACCGTGGGCAGCACCGAAACCGGGTACGCCGACTGCCCGGCCGAGGGGCCCCCACCGCCGGCCACCCAGGCGGTGGTCAAGCTGCTGCTGCGGGCCACCGGCACCTAGGTCAGGTAGTCCGGGGGCAGGCCGGTGCCGCGCAGCTCCGGCGGAAGATGGGCCACGTCGTTGACGGCGACCAGACTCGGCGGGCCGGCCGCGCTGTACCGGATGACGGTCAGCCCCGCGTTGTGCGAGTTCAAGCCCAGCCACCGCCACTCCGGCGCGTCGAGGGCGTGCCGCACCAGCCAGGCGATCAGGAAGCTGTGCGTCACCACCAGCTCGCGGACCGGCTCACCGCCGGCGGGCCCCTCACCCACCGGGCCGGCGAACCGCCGCACGGCGTCCGCCGTCACTCGCGGCCCGTCGACCCGCTCGGCCGCCGAGAACTGCGTCAGGAATTCGGCGTACGCGGGCGGCAGGCCAGCCGGATCCGTGTCGTGTGGGAGATGGTCGCCGGCCAGCTCCGTCTCGTACACCGGAACCTCGGGCAGCGACTTGGCGATCAGCTCGGCGGTCTGCGCGGCCCGGCGCAGCGGCCCGTGATGGACGGCGGCGAACCGCCGGGCTCGCAGCCGTTCACCCAGCAGGGTGGCCTGCCGCCGGCCGCGCTCCGACAGGCCGGTATCCGGTTCGCCGCCATCGGACCCACTCAGCTCGGGCAGATCCTGCTCGGCGTGTCGGGTCAGGTACAGCAACCGGGTCACCATGGCACCCAGCTCAACACACCGGGAGGTACGGGTTCGACCCGCACCTCCCGGTGTTGCGGCCGTCGGCTCAGTCGGCCTGTCCGGACGCCGCCCGCGTGAAGGTGACCGACACCCACAGCCAGCCGGCCGTCACCGTCAAGCCGAACGCCACCATCACGGCCGGTGCCGGCTGGACGATCAGAGTCACCCAGGCCACCGCGAAGAACATCCCGGTCGCCAGGCTGTACGCGGCGCGACCGCGCGACCCCTGCCGGGCAGCCCGACGGGCCGCCACGTCGCCGCCTGCAGGATCGCCGAGCCGGCGAAGATCGGGCCGGCGAGCACCCCGCCGATCAGCAGCAGACGGTCCCACCCCACGGCGGCCGGTCGTACCACGGGAAACGCCGCGGCCTGGCTCATCACCCGCTCCCCTACGCCTGGGGGAACATCTGGCCGATGCGGATCCGGTTGCCGAACGGGTCCCGGATGCCGAAGTCGATCCCGTACGGGCGCTCGGTCGGCTCGTCAGTGATCTCGACGCCCTTCGCCACCAGATCCTCGTGGGTCTTGCGGGCGTCGTCCGTGGTCATGAAGAGGTACCCCCCGAGGGCACCCTTGGTGAGCAGCTCCCGGACCTGCTCGGCGGTGGCCGGGTCCAGCGCGGGCGGGCCCGGCTTCTCCAACAGGATCTCCCGCTCCGGGTCGCCGGGCAGGTTGACCGTGAGCCACCGCATGAAGCCGAGGTCCTGGTCGGTGTTGACCTCCATGCCGAGCTTGTTGACGTAGAAGTCAAGCGCGGCGTCCTGGTCGAGGACGTAGATCTGGGAGCGGCTGATCGCGTTCATCGTCATGCCCATGACGCTAGAGGTAGACCCTGACCTGCGCTTATCCAAAACTGCTTGGTCGGGTCCAGGCTTTGGTGAAGCACGACGGCACGTTGGCCGGCGCGACGCGCTGACGCCGGAAATCCGAGGGAGAATCCCCGACGATCTGCCGGAACGTCCGACTGAACGTGCCCAGGCTGCCGAAGCCGACGGCGTAGCAGATGTCCGTCACGTCCCGGTCGGTCTCCACCAGCAACGCCATCGCCCGCTCCACCCGACGGCGTTGCAGATAGCGGTGCGGCGTCTCACCGAAGGTGGCCCGGAAGGTACGGATGAAGTGCGCCTCCGAGACGTGCGCGATCCGGGCCAACGCGGGAATGTCCAGAGGCTCGGCGTACGCCCGGTCCATCGCGTCCCGGGCGCGCAGCATCGCCCGGTTCGACTCCTCCACCGCGCGACTCATCGACCCCCCGGCCCCACTTCGCTCGCCGCCGGAGCCCAGGCTACCGCCAGGCACTGCGTCGTCCGGTTGGTAGCGCGCTGCTCACCTCGGGGCATCCGCCGTGGCTGAGCTGTCACTTGCGGTAGTAGAAGTCGGCGGCTTCACCAGCGCGAGCCGGCGCGGTGATCTTCAAGGGCTTCCCGTGATCTTTCAAGGTGGTGGTCATCGTCAGTTTCGGGCCCTCGCTGGGGCTCAACTCCACCTTGATCGAGGTGACCCAGCCCTGGTCGTCGGTGGTGATCGTGAACGGCGACAGACGTGTGCCGATCGAGACGATGCTCGGTGCACCCACGGGAAGGAACGCAGTGGCGTCCTTGCCGTCGGGGTCGAAACGGCCGGTGTAGGTGTGCGGGTCGACGCGGTCCACCGAGACGATCGACGAGGTGAACGCCTTCAGACCGGTCGGGTCGGCCCAGTCGAAGCGCAGGAAGATATCGTCGCGCTTCACTCGCTTCAGGTCGACGTGCACCCAGTCCTTCTCGTCCGACGGCCGTACGTAACTGTCGGTGCCAATCACGATCCGGCTCCCCGCCGACGGGTATTTCCCGCCGGTGACCGAGATTGTGGTCTGGAAACGGCGCTTCTTCGGATCGAAGGCGCCCGTGCCGGTGACCTTCTTCCCTTCGGGCAGGTCGCCGCGCACCGCGTACCGGTGCGCAACCCCCTGCGACCGCTGCAGTCCCGCGACCAACTCGCCGCGGACGTCGGGCGTCGGAGAGGGAACGGCGGTGGTGGCCTGGACCGGTTTCTCGGCGCGCGTGGGCTCCGCCTTGGGAGTGCAGCCGGCAGCGACGAGCAGACCGCCGGCCACACCCAGCACGAGCAGGGTGGTGCTCTGTTTCATTGTGGTTCCCCCGTGGACCGCCGCCTGGTGGCGGACGGAGGCACGATAGCGAACTTGATCGAGGCCCGGGTGCCCCACGGGCGGACCGGCAGATGCGCAGCATTGCCGGTCCGGAAAGGTCTGATGGAATTGGAGCCCCCGGCCGGGATCGAACCGGCGACATCTCGCTTACAAGGCGAGTGCTCTGGCCAGCTGAGCTACAGGGGCGCGTGCGTCGAGGTCAGCATAGCGACTGACGTCCGGTTATCCCGATCGCGAGGCCTCCCGAGCATGGGAATCGTCAACAACCCGACGCACGACCGTTTGACTCGGCGTCGATTGATGTCTGACCGTGCCCGAGTGACCGGAATGCGTAGCCCGCCTGGCGCGATCGGCGGCCCCCCGCCTTGGCAGCACGGGTAAACGCGTTTACGGTTCACTGACACGGACGACAACCCGGGCGCCCCCGCGACCGGGCCGCCGTCCGCTGACCGGCACGGACACGTGCCGGTTGCTCCTTCACTCGGATCGTCCGGCACGTTCCTGCCGGTGAAAGGAAGCGCTTCACCATGGCTACGGTCACCTATTCCAAGGCGTCCCGGGTCTACCCGGGCCAAGAGCGTCCCGCCGTCAACGAGCTGGACCTCGAGATCGGCGACGGGGAGTTCCTCGTCCTGGTCGGCCCCTCCGGTTGCGGTAAGTCCACCAGCCTGCGGATGCTCGCCGGCCTGGAGGACGTGGACGCCGGTTCGATCTACATCGACCAGCGTGACGTCACCCACCTTCCCCCGAAGGCCCGCGACATCGCGATGGTCTTCCAGAACTACGCCCTCTACCCGCACATGACGGTGTACGAGAACATGGCGTTCGCCCTCAAGCTCCGCAAGACCTCCAAGTCGGAGATCGACCGGCGGGTCAAGGAGGCGGCCGGGCTGCTCCAGTTGGAGGAGTACCTCAGCCGTAAGCCGAAGGCGCTCTCCGGTGGTCAGCGTCAGCGTGTCGCGATGGGTCGGGCGATCGTCCGCGAGCCGCAGGTCTTCCTCATGGACGAGCCGCTGTCGAACCTCGACGCCAAGCTCCGTGTGCAGACCCGTACCCAGATCGCGTCGCTCCAGGCCAAGCTGGGCGTCACCACGGTCTACGTCACGCACGACCAGGTCGAGGCCATGACCATGGGTCACCGGGTCGCGGTGCTGCTCGACGGTGTCCTGCAGCAGGTGGACACCCCGCGGGCGCTCTACGACACCCCGGCCAACGTGTTCGTCGCCGGCTTCATGGGCTCTCCCGCCATGAACATCAAGACCGTTCCGCTCAACGAGCGGGGCGCCGAGTTCGCCGAGCTGCAGATCCCGCTGACCCGGGAGCAGGTCGAGGCGGCCCGCGCCGAGGGTGGCGACGGCAAGGTCACCGTGGGCTTCCGCCCGGAGGACTGCGAGCTGGTCAGCCCGACCGAGGGCGGCATGCCGGTCGTGGTCGAGCTGGTCGAGGACCTCGGCTCGGACGCCAACGTCTACGGTCACGCCGCGCTGGGTGGCAACTCGGAGCGCTTCGTCGTCCGCACCGACCGGCGCAACATGCCGAACATGGGTGACACCGTGTTCGTCAAGCCGGTTGCCGGTCGCAGCCACGTCTTCCACGCCTCCACCGGTGGCCGGATCTGACGTAACGCCGTACCGACAGGGGGCGGTCCGCTTCGGCGGGCCGCCCCCTTCGTCGTACCCGAAGCGGTTCTTCATCCTGATCTGACCACGAAGGCCCCCTCCCGCGCTCGGCGGGAGGGGGCCTTCGTCGACGTGCGTTACAGCTCGACGGAGCGCCGGCGGGCGACCTCGGCCAGGGCGACCGCCGCGGCCACGCTGGCGTTGAGCGACTCGACCTCGGAGATCATCGGGATGCTGACGGTCAGGTCGCAGGTCTCCCCGACCAGGCGGGACAGGCCGCGCCCCTCGGAGCCGACCACCACCACCAGCGGACCGACCGCGGCCTCCAGGTTGTAGAGGTCGGTGTCGCCGTCGGCGTCCAGGCCGACGACCATGAAGCCGGCGTCCCGGCACGCCTTCAGCGACCGGGTCAGGTTGGTCACCTGGGCGACGGGCACCCGCGCGGCCGCGCCGGCGCTGGTCCGCCAGGCGGTCGCGGTGATCCCGGCGGCACGACGCTCGGGTACGAAGACACCCTGCGCGCCGAACGCGGCAGCCGACCGGATCACGGCGCCCAGGTTGCGCGGGTCGGTGACACCGTCCAGCGCGACCAGCAGCGGAGCCTGCTGCTCCAGGGCAGCGGCGACCATGTCCTCGAACGGCTGGTACGCGAAGGGCGGCACCTGCAAGCCGACACCCTGGTGCAGCACCCCGCCGGTCATCCGGTCCAACTCGGCGCGGCTGATCTCCAGGTTGGCGATGCCCCGGTCGGCGGCGGTCCGGATGATCTCGTTGACCCGGTCGTCCATGTCGATGCCCTGGGCGGTGTAGAGCGCCGTCGCCGGCACGTTGGCGCGCAGCGCCTCCAGCACCGGGTTACGCCCGACCAGCAGCTCCGGGGTGTCCTTGGACGGGTTGGACTTGCGCCCCGGCGCGACCCGGGGGCCGGACCGCCCGGTGGGCTTGCCGCCCCGTCCGCCGGTGGCGCCGCGACCGACGGGTACGCCCCGACCGCCGCCCCGACCCCAGGTGGTGTCCTTGCTACCGGGCTGGCCGATCTTCGGGGCGCGCCCCTCCTCGGCCGCCGCGCGGCGCTCCTTGTCCTGCTTCCAGGCGGTGCGCTGGGGCAGCTTCTCGGTGCCCGAGTAGCCCTTGTGCCAGGGACGCTCGTCCGCGGGCAGGGTGCGACCCCGCCCGGCCAACGAGTCCTTGTTCTTGCCGCCGGTGCCCTTGGGGGCGCCTGCCTTCGACGTCAGTCGCCGGCCACGGCGCTGCGAGTTGCCGGCCATCAGTCCTGCTCTCCAATAGTCCAACGGGGGCCCTGGGGGGTGTCCTCGACCACCACGCCGGCCAGCTTGAGCTGGTCACGCACGGCGTCCGCGGCGGTCCAGTCCTTGCGGCCCCGCGCCTGCGCACGCTGCTCCAGGGCCAGCGCGATCAGGGAGTCCACCACGGCACGAAGGTCGTCCGATCGGCCGCCACCGGTCCAGGCCGGGTCGAGGGGGTCGATCCCGAGAATATCCAGCATTGCCCGCACCACGGCCAGCGTGGTGCGGACGGTCACATCGTCACCGACGCTCAGCGCGGTGTTGCCGTCCCGAATGTGCTGTTGCAGCACGGCCAGCGCGGCGGACGTGTTGAGGTCGTCGTTCATCGCCGCGACGAAGCCGGCGGGCAGCTCACCGATCTGCCCGGCACCGACCCGCTCGGCGGCCCGCTGCACGAAACCCTCGATCCGCCGGTACGCGGTGGCCGCGTCGCGCAGCGAATCCTCCGAGTAGTCGATCACCGAGCGGTAGTGCGCGGCGGCGTAGTAGTAGCGCAGCTCCACCGGCCGCACCCCGAGCGAGTCCACGTACGCCAGGTCCAGTGCGTTGCCGGCGGACTTGCCCATCTTGGCCCCACCGATGCTGAGCAGCCCGTGGTGCACCCAGTAGCGGGCGAACGGCAACCCGGCCGCCTGGGACTGGGCGATCTCGTTCTCGTGGTGCGGGAACGTCAGATCCAGCCCACCGCCGTGGATGTCGAACTCCGGGCCGAGGTAGCGCCAGCACATCGCCGAGCACTCGATGTGCCAACCCGGACGGCCCAACCCCCACGGCGAGGGCCAGTAGGCGTCCGCCGGCTCGTCCGGTTTGGCACCCTTCCACAGCGCGAAGTCGCGCGGGTCCCGCTTGCCCCGATCCGGGGCGTCCCCGGCGGACTGCATGGCGTCCGGAGACTGACCCGACAGCGACCCGTACGCCGGCCAGGACGCCACGTCGAAGTAGACGTCGCCGGAGCCGTCACTCGCCGGGTATGCGTGCCCGTCGGCGATCAACTTCGTGATCAGCTCATGCATCTCGGGGATGTGCCCCGTGGCGCGCGGCTCATACGTGGGCGCCAGCACGTTCAACGACCGGTACGACTCGGCGAGCAGCAACTCGTTGGCGTACGCGATCGACCAGAACGGACGACCCTGCTCGCCCGCCTTGGCCAGGATCTTGTCGTCGATGTCGGTCAGGTTGCGAATGAAGGTGACCTCGAAGCCGGCGGCCAACAGCCAACGGCGCAGGACGTCATAGTTGACGCCGGAGCGAAGATGACCGATGTGCGGCGGGGCCTGGAGGGTGAGACCACACAGGTAGACCCCCACCTTGCCGGCTTCCCGCGGGACGAAGTCCCGCACCGATCGGGTGGCGGTGTCATACAGGCGTAGCGTCACCGTACAAGGGTAGCTGTCCGTGCCTGTCCGGGTCCGCCGGTGCCGGGTCGTACGCTGCCAGGCGTGGATGCGACCGCACGCTCCGGTGGCTCCGGTGACACGCCAGCCGACCCCACCGCCCCCACCGACCCGGCCCCGGGGCCGGTCTTCGGACGAGCCTCCGGGTCCGCCGACGCGGCCGACGCTGGCGTGGGGCGGGCCGACGCGGTTGCGGGGCGGGGTGGGGAGACGTCACAGACGCTGGACCGGGGTCTGCGGCTGCTGCACCTGGTCGCCGACGCCTCTGGCGGTCTGACCGTCACCGAGGCCGCGAATCGGCTCGGCATCGGCCGGGCCGCCGTATACCGGCTGGTCAGTGCGCTGACCGGGCACGGCATGCTGCGCCGCGACGGGGACGGCCGGCTGCGCCTCGGTGCCGGCTTACTGCACCTGGCCCGACGCGCCCAGCCGCTGCTCGCCGAGGGCGCGCTGCCCGCGCTACGCCGCCTCGCCGAGCAGGCCGGCGCGACCGCGCACCTGACCGTGGTCGAGGGTGGAGAGGGCGTCGCCCTGGCCGTGGTCGAGCCGAGCTGGACGTCGTTCCACGTCGCATACCGGGCCGGGGCACGGCACCCACTGGACCGAGGAGCGGCCGGGCGGGCGATCCTGGCCGGTCGAGCC
This sequence comes from Micromonospora sp. NPDC007208, assembly GCF_042869175.1. Classification (NCBI taxonomy): domain Bacteria; kingdom Bacillati; phylum Actinomycetota; class Actinomycetes; order Micromonosporales; family Micromonosporaceae; genus Micromonospora; species Micromonospora sp. NPDC007208. The sequence goes on from NZ_JBIAFG010000011.1 coordinate 8,506, forward strand.
GGGATGGCAGAGCCGCTGAGTAGCAGCGGAGAGTTGCAGGCCGGGGCGTACGGGGTGGCCGCACCGGTGCTCGGCGTACCCGGCCTGGAGGCCAGCGTCGGCGTGGTCGCGCTCGCCCCACTGGACGTCGACACCATCGGCCCCCAGGTGCTGGCCGCCGCCCGAGCCATCACCACCGCCCTCAGCTGACCCCGTCCGCCGGGCCCCCTCGCCGACGCCCGGTTGGCTTGATCGACTCGGGTTCACGGAAGTCGCGGCATCCCGATGCCGGTGATCACCCGACTTTCAGGAACGCGAGTGGATCACCGCCCGTCGACGGCCCCAATGCCGGATTGATCGGTCGTTCTGGCCGTGCCATAGCACGATCGGCAGGCGGATTCGTGGTTGTCCACAGGTCCGGCGGCACGCGCGGGCCGGGTTGTCCACAGGGGTTTCGGTGGCCAGTCGGTCGCCGGCAGGCTGCTCGGCATGCCCCCACGTCCGCATCGCCCCGACGCCCTGGCCTGGCAGGTCTTCCGCGGCTCCGACGCTGTCCGGGACGGCCTGCTCACCGAACATCAGCTACGCAACTCCGCCTGGGTACGGTTGCGCCACGACATCTACGCCGACTCGCGGCTCGACCGGGACCACGCCCTCGCCTGTCGCGCCGCCCTCCTCCGGCTACCGCCCGGAGTGGTGGTCGGCGGCCCGTCGGCCGCCTACCTGCACGGCGTCCCGCACGCCGCGAGCTTCACCGACGATGTGCACGTCCTCGTGCCCCGACCGCTGCGGATCGGCCCACAGCGAGGCCTCCGCGTGCACGTCAACGCCATCACCCCACTCTCGGCGAGCGAGATCCCTGAGCCGGCCGCGCCAACCACACGACGATCGGCAGGCACAAGACGACCATCAGGCCGGCCACCGGACGCGGTCCGACCGCCAGGTGCAGGACGAGCGCCGGACGCAGACCAACCGCCAGGTGCAGGCCGAGCGCCGGACGCAGGCCAACCGCCAGGTGCAGGCCGACTGCCGGACGCGGGACGACCGTCGAGCGCTGGACGTCCACGTGATGCAGCGCGACCTACGGGAGTAGGGCGCCCACCTGCCGGCGGAACGTCAACACGCCCAGCACGGCAGCCCTCCCGGCCGGTCGCCGTGCCCGTCGGAGCAGGGGGCATGGTGGCGGCCGGTAGTGGCGAGGCGTGGGTGGCGGCCAGCCCGCTCAGGCCCAGAGACCGCGACCTGCCGATCCCGCGGTCCGACCCCGGGCGGGCCGCCTGGGAGACGGCTGTCTGGCTCGACCCGATCCGGGCGGTGGCCATCGTCGACTCGCTGCTCGGGCAGGGGCTGGCCGATCGCGACACCCTGGCAGCCATGGCTGCCCGCAATGCTGACCGGCCGGGTGGGCGACGAGCGCGCTGGGTGTTCGACCTGGCCGACGGAGGAGCCGAGTCTCCGCCGGAGTCACACCTACGCGTGCGGTTGGTGCTGGGCGGGCTGCCGCGTCCAGCGGTTCACCATCCGGTACGCCTGCCCACCGGCATAGTTCTGCACCCCGACCTGGCCTGGCCGCGATATCGGGTGGCGGTGGAGTACGACGGGAAGTGGCACTCCGACGCGGAGCAACTGCACCGCGACCGCCGTCGGCTGAATCAGCTGGTCGCCGCGGGTTGGCTGGTCCTGCACGTGACCAGCCGACGGTTGCACGGCGAGTTCCCGGCTGTGCTTCGAGAGGTACGCGACGCGCTGGTCAGCCGTGGGTGGCGACAGGGATCGTCCACATGACCCGGATCAACTCGGGTTCCTGGAAGCCGCGCCATCCTTCAGGCACCAACACCGCGCCTTTCAAGGAAACCGAGTCGATCATGACCGAATCCCGAACGGCTGGTACCGGAAGGCGGAGCCGTGAGACGGCGGGCACCGGACCCGGACCACGACTGGCAGGCGCGGACGACGACTTGCAGCGGCCCCGGACGGCCCGGGGCCCGGTCGACGAGTGTCGACCGGGCCCCGGGGGCGGTGGCAGTTGGGCCACCTCCGCACTGCGATGTGCGTTACGGGCGGGCGTTCGGCTTGAGCGGGGTCTTCACCGCCGCGTAGGCGTCGACGATCCCGTAGCCGTAGAAGCCGTTGAAGTTGACCCCACCGGCGCAGTACGCGTCGTAGGTCTCGTCCCGGCCCTCGTTGCGGTACTGCTGGAGGCGCGGCTCCGGGCAGGCGTGCTCGGCAGCCGTGCGGTAGAGGTGCTGCTCGACCTGGTCCGGCGACATCCCGAAGCCAGTCCGACCCTGCGCCTTGCCGTACCGGCTGACGATCAGCGCGGCGACACCGGCAGCGTGCGGGGACGCCATCGAGGTGCCCTGGAGGTACGTGTAGTAGCCGCACTCACCGTTGGCCTTGCACTGCTTGAACACGCTCGTGGCGACGCGCGGATCGATGTTGCCGTCCGCGTCCACCTTGGGGTCCGGGATGGTGACGGAGATGGGCTCCTCCTGGAGCACCTTCAGCGGGTAGCTGGAGAGGATCCGGTTGCCGGGGGTGTTGTACGTCGGGGTCCCGAAGCCATCCCTCGCGAATCCACCGGGCGCGGCGACCGAGATCTGCTCGGTGCCGTAGTTGGAGAAGTCCGACTTCTTGCCGGACGGGCCGACCGACGACACACCGATCACGTGCGGGCCCTCGGTGGGCAGGTCCCAGCAGCTCTCGTTGTCGATCGGTCGGTCGTACGGGTCGGCGCCGTAGTCGGGGCTTGTGGTGTCGGTACGCGGCGCGCCCAGGTCCTCGTTGTTGTTGCCGAGCGCACCGACGAGGGTGACGCCCTTGTTGTGCGCGAAGATCAGCGCCCGCTTCATCGCCTTGATGATGGCCCGCTGCTCGGCCTGGTCCTCCGGCGAGTCGGCCGGGTTGGCGGTGCAGTTGTAGAGCCACGGGTCGACGTAGAACGACATGTTGACCACGTCGATGCCGGACCGGCCGGCGTAGACCAGGGCGTTGACCACCGGGTCGAGGAAGAAGTAGCCGGAGTCCTGGCCGCCCTTGAGTTCGACCAGCGAGACGTTCGGGGCGACGCCGGAGAGGCCGAAGCCGTTGGCCGCGGCGCCGATGGTGCCGGCCACGTGGGTGCCGTGCCCGCCGTCGTCGGTGCCGACCGGGTCGAGGCAGCTCGCCACCTCGCAGGGGCCGTCCACGTCGGTCAGGTCGGGGGCGAAGTTACGCGACAGCAACCAGTTGAAGTTCGGCGCGATGTCCGGGTTGCTCGCGTCGACGCCGGTGTCCAGTACGCCGACGGTCACCCGACGGTCACCCGGCTCGATCTTGCGGGCCTCGTCGGCCCGGATCATCTCCAGGCCCCACAGCTTGTCATCGAGCGGGTCCATCTTGGCGCCGCGCCGGGCTGCGGCCCCCGCCGGCGCCGCCGTCAGGTCCTCCTGCTCGACCCGGTCCAGCTTCGGCTTGCGCCCGATGGCCTTCTGCTCGGCGGCGCCGATCAGCGTCGGCGCGGCGGTCGCCCTGGCCGCGAAGTCGGCCCGGTCGCTGCTGACCTGGAACATGCCGACCTCGTCGGACCGGGACACCACAGTGCCGCCAGCTGCCCGGATCGCGGCGACGGCCGTGTCGGCGGCGACGCCATCCTCGGCGACGACGGTGAAGGTGCGGGAGGTGCTAGGCGCGGCGTTGGCCGGCACACCCAACCCCGTAGCCGTAAGTACCAGCACTGCCGCGGTCGCGACCGTGCGGGCGGTGAAGCGCTTGCTCACCACATCGGATCCTCTCGTTGAGGGACGTGGCAGCCATCACACAACACCGTTTCGGATTACGCCAGTTGAACGCCCGTTATGGCCGTGAATCCCGCCAACGCGGCTGGCAGATCGGCCATGCTGGAGACTTCGGCGTCGGGCATGCAGTCGGGTGGGCGAGGCAGGCCGAGCCGGTTCAGCCACACCGATCGCAGACCGGCCCGCCGGGGCGCCACCACGTCGTGCTCCCAGGAGTCGCCGACGTACATGATCTGCCCGGCCGGCACACCGGCCGCCGCGACCACCGCGGCGTAGAACTCGGGGGCCGGTTTCTTGGGCAGGCCGTTCTCGTGCGCGTACAGCTCGAAGGCGAACTCGCCGGCGAGCCCGCACCGCTCGGCGCGGCTGTTGCCGTTGGTGGCGAAGCCCAGCGTGTACCGGTGGCGCAGCGTGGCCAGCGCCGGTGGTACGTCCGGAAACGGTCGGGTGAGAGCGAAGCGCTGGGCGAAGAAGAGGTCGGCGATCTCGTCCAGGTGGTGGACCAGCGCGGCGCGGGCCAGCGACCGGGCCAGTGCGGCGCGCCGGATCTCCGCCACCGGGGCGGCGCTCAGTTCGCCGAAGACCGCGCCCCAGTCCGACTCCAGATCGGCGAGCGTCACCCCGGCCGCCGCCGATGTGCGCCGCCGCATCTCGTCGAGGACGGCCACCAGCCCGCCCGTGACCGCTGGACGCAGGTCCAGCAGCGTCTCGTCAGCATCGAACACCACAGTGGTCAGCACGACGCCCACTCTCTCACCGCCCGCCGAACTCACCGCCCGCCGAACTCACCGCCCGCCGAACTCACCGCCCGTGGACAAGCGGCGACCATCAGGAGCAAACGGACGCCGAACCTCACCGAGCGTCGAGCGCCAGCTCAGGCTCGGGCGAGGCCGCCGCCGTCGCCGTCGCGGGCGACCCACGCAGCTCGTCGAGGCGTACCAGGGCGACGCCGGCGACGATCAGCGCACCGCCGAACAACTGCCAGCCGGTGGGCAACTCATTCAGGAAGAGCCAGGCGATCAGCACCGCGAAGAGCACCTCGGTCAGCCCGACGAACGACGACAGTCGGGGGCCGAGGATCCGGGTGCCGGCGATACCGGCGAGGTACGCGATGACGGCGGCCACCAGCGAGAGCCCGGCGATGGGCAGCAACCAGGTGGTGGTCTGTCCGGCGAAGGTGACCTCGCCGAAGGTCGCGTGCAGCGGCAGCACTCCAGTCAGCCCGATGAGAAGCAGCACGGCGGCGCCGACGGCCATTCCGCCGCTGGCCATGGCGACCGAGGGCAGCCGAGGGTCGACCCGGCCGGCGAGCACGAAGTACCCGGCCAGGCCGAACGCGGCGCCCAGTCCCCAGAGCACACCCACCGGGTGGAAGTCGGCGGTGCCGGCGAGGTCGAGCACGAATGCCAGCCCGGCCAGCGCGGCCACCGACCCGGCGACGGTGAGCCGGCGGGGCGGTTGCCCGTGCCGTAGCCACATCCAGACCACGACGAGGATGATGCCCAGGTATTCCAGCAGTAGCGCGACACCGACCGGCAGGTAGCGCACGGCGTTGAAGAAGCACACCTGGGCCAGGGCCACCCCGAGGAGCCCGAACAGCCCGATGGCTGTGGCGTTACTCCGCAGCACGTGCCACTTGCCTCGCAACGACAGCAGGGCGGGGATCGCCAGCACCAGGGCGGCCACGCCGACGCGGGCGATCACCGCGGACTCGGCTGACCAGCCGGCCTCGATGAGCGATCGCGCGAACGTACCGGAGGTGGCGAAGGTGACTGCGGAGAGCAGCGCCAACCCGACGCCGGCAGCAGGTCGTGAGTCCATGTCGCGCTCCTCGGGATGGGCACCATGTCATGAGCAAACTATCCTTGTGCTGATGACGCTAGGCGGAAGCCATGACAGGAGTCAAGTTGCTATTCGCTCATGACACCGAATGTTCGCTGATCGCCGCCGCGGCGTTGGTCAACACCGCAGGTCGGGACGGTGAGTTGCTGCCCGACATCGCGGCGCTGGACGCGTTCTTCGTCCGCTACTCCTACAGCGGTCGGCACGAGCACACCGACGCCGAGCTGCAGGCCGTCCGCGAGCTGCGGCCCCAACTGCGCCGCATCTGGTACGCCGAGCCACCCGAGATCGTCGCGGTCGTCAACGGTCTACTGCTGGAACACAAGGCGCTGCCCCAGCTCATCGAGCACGACGACGAGCCGTACCACCTGCACGCCGTGCCCCGCGACGCGCCGCTGGCCACCAGGATCGCGGTGGAGGCCGCCATGGCGATGGCCGATCTGGTCCGCGCCGGCGAACTGAGCCGGCTGCGGATCTGCGAGTACCCGGACTGCGACAACGTGGTCGTCGACCTGTCCCGCAACCGGTCCCGGCGGTTCTGCGAGGCCGGCTGCGGCAACCGCGCCGCGGTGACCGCCTACCGCGCCCGCCGGGCCGCCGGCCGCTCCTGACCGGCGGTCGCCCACTCCTCGGCCCGCACCTCGTACTCCACCTCGCCGTGCTCGGTTCCCGGAATCGGGTCGTCCCACTGCAGGTGGAAGGTCCGCACGTAGTGCAGCCCAGCCTTCACCATCACCCGCCGGGAGCGTTCGTTGACACTCATCGTCTCGGCCCAGACTCGACGCACCCCGACGGTGTCGAAGGCGTACCGGACCAACGCCCGCGACCCCTCGGTGGCCAGCCCTCGCCCCCACGTCGAGCGGCGCAGCCGGTAGCCCAACTCGGCCTCGGTGCCGTCCTCCGACGGGTCGAGCGCGAACCAACCCAGGAACTCGCCGGACTCCCGATCGTGCGCCGCCCACCGACCCAACCCGGGATGCCTGTCGTACTGGGCCAGCAGCCTCGGCAACTGCTCGTCGCGCACGGTCGCCAGCGGGGTCGCGACTCCACCGGTGAGAAACCGCATCACCTCGGGGTCGCTGTCCAGCTCGACCAGCGCGTCCACGTCGGCCCTGGTCAGCCGCCGCAACCGCAGCCGCTCGGTCCCCGCCGGCACACCCGCGCCATCGTCACCCATAGCCCGGATCATCCGTCCTGCTCGGGACACCGTCGACCCGTTTACCCGGGCCGCCAAGATCCACGCAACGTCAGGGAAACTGCTGTCTCAGGCCACACCGAGGCAGCAACTTCGGCGAAATTGCGCGAGAAGCCCGGCCGCCGTCGCGGACAAGGTGGTCGGGTCAGCGCGGAGGCGCGCCCACGAAGAGCCGCCAGGAGTACGCGTCGACGACGAGCACGGGCCCGTCCGAGTCCTTGCTGTCTCGCACCCCGACCACGTCCCCAAGATTCGTCGCCACCTCGACGCACTGGTCGTTGGAACCACTTCGGCTGCTCTTACGCCACTGAGCTCGGGTCAACTCCACGACTCTGCCAATTCCCTCAGCAACTCGATCGACTCCTGCGGTGGCAACGCCTGCCCGAGGGTAGCTTCCCAGGTCCGTTGTAGACGTAACAGATCCGCAGGCCGATCGAGTTCCTGGCCGCCGATCTGGCCACCAAGGTAGGCAAGATCGCTATGGTCGGCCACGGTGGCGAGGATGAATGGCCCGTTCAGGCCCGGATACTCCTCGGCCGAGCGATGCACCACATGGAGCTGAACTCGCGGATGCTCGGTCGCCAAGCGCGCCAGGTGCAGCGCCTGCTCGCACATGACCTTTCGACCGCCGACGCGTCGCCTCAGCACCGACTCGTCAAGCACCGCGACTACGTGCGGGGGGCGATCCCCATAGAGGACCTGCTGGCTGTCCATCCGGTCCGTCAGCCGACGCTCGACCTCATCGGCATCGAGCAGTCGGTCCGACTCGAAGATGGCGCGGGCATAGTCCTCGGTTTGCAGCAGCCCAGGGACGTGCAACGGGTCGAACCATCGCAGCGCCCGCGCCTCCGCGAGGATGGCACGCCAGCCGCGTAGCCAGGGCTGCGCCCGGTCAAGGCTGACGAGTTCGGTAGACATCCGGCCGAACAGGCCGCCGGTGTCCAGGGCGCGGTCGACGAGTTCCAGGTACTTGGCGGTGGGCGGCTGCTGGCCCAGCTCGACAGCGCTGACCATCGACGCCGAGTAGTTGACCGCCTTGGCCAGCTCGTCCTGACTCCAGCCCCGCCGAACCCGCGCCCGGCGCAGCTCCGCGATCAGGAACGCCGCCGCCGTCATCTGTCCATCGGCCATGCCGTGCCCGCCCTCCACCCCGCCGACGATCATCTCCAGCCGGTTGCCAGCGTCGCTGCCACCCAAAACAGGGCGACTATGACGACGCGGCCAAACCCTTCCGACCGTAGTCGCCTGATCACCAGACTGTGAAGTGCGGCGCCGCTCCCCGTCCCCCGGGATCTGCCGACGCCGCACGGGACCGCCCGCTCCCCCGTGCCGGGCGGTCCCACCCCCAGACCGAGCCGACCGACCGCGCAAGATCGTGCTCGATCGTGGAAGTAGTGGGGTCCTAACGTGCGGAAACCACTACATCCTGGATCGAGCGCGATCTTGGCGTGGCACCGCCACCGGGGCGCGGGGTGATGCCACAAACGAGTCAGCTCGAAAGGACCGCACCATGTCCCGGACCACGCTGGACGACCGCGCGACCACACCCCGTCGACCGCACCTGCCGCTGCGCCCGCTCTGGCTCTGCCGGGTCTGCGCCGCGCCCTGGCCGTGCCCGGTCGCCCGACTCACCCTGCGTCAGGAGTACGCGCACGACCGGATCGGGTTGAACATCTACCTGTGCACCGTCCTGCACGAGGCGGCTGCCGACCTGTACCGACTCAACCCGCACGACGGCCAGGACCCCGCGGCGCTCTTCACCCGCTTCCTGGGCTGGGCGAGACCACGGCACCTGCGCTGAGCAGGGCGAGGTAGGGCAACGCTGAGCGGGACGGGCAGGACGGGCTGAGCGGGACGGACAGGGAACCGCTGAGCGGGACGGGAAGGGCAGGGCAGGGCCGAGCGGGGCAGCGCGGGCGGGGCGGATCAGGGGTGGGTCATTCGGAGCAGGTCCAGCGTCTCGTCGAGCTGGGTCTCGGTGAGCTTGCCGGAGTCGACGTGGCCCCGGGAGATCACCACCTCGCGGATCGAGGTCTGCTTGGCCAGCGCCTCCTTCGCGATCGACGCGGCCTCGTCGTACCCCAGGTAGCGGTTGAGTGGGGTGACGATCGACGGTGAGCCCTCGGCGTACGCCAAACAGACCTCGGCGTCCGCGAACAGGCCGGCCACCAGCCGGTCGGCGAAGAGCCGGCTCACCGCGGAGAGCAGCCGGATCGACTCCAGCAGGTTGCGACCCATCACGGGGAGCATCACGTTCAGCTCGAAGTCGCCCTGCGATCCGGCGAACCCGACCGTCGCGTCGTTGCCGATCACCTGGGCGCAGACCTGCCGCATCGCCTCGGCGACCACCGGGTTGACCTTGCCCGGCATGATCGACGAGCCGGGCTGGAGGTCGGGGATGCGCAGCTCACGCAGACCGGCGCGAGGGCCGGAACCCATCCAGCGGATGTCATTGGCGATCTTGTAGAGGCCGATGGCCACGGTCCGCAACTGCCCCGAGGTCTCCACCAGCGCGTCCCGCGCGCCCTGCGCCTCGAAGTGGTTACGCGCCTCGCTCAGCGGCAGCCCGGTCGACTCACGCAGCTTGTCGATCACTGCGGCGGCGAAGCCGAGCGGGGTGTTGATCCCGGTGCCGACGGCGGTGCCGCCCAGCGGCAGCTCGGCCAGTCGGGGCAGCGCGCCCTCCAGGCGTTCGATTCCGTAGCGGACCTGGGCGGCGTACCCGCCGAACTCCTGGCCGAGGGTGACCGGCGTGGCGTCCATCAGGTGCGTACGCCCGGCCTTGACCACCGTCTCGAACTCCGCGGCCTTGGCCTCCAGCCCAGCCGCCAGGTGGGCCAGCGACGGCAGCAGGTCCTCCACGATGAACTGGGTGGCCGCCAGGTGGATGGAGGACGGGAAGACGTCGTTGCTCGACTGGGAGGCGTTGACGTGGTCGTTCGGGTGCACAGGTGAGCCCAGCTCACGGCTCGCCAGGGTGGCGATCACCTCGTTGGTGTTCATGTTCGACGACGTGCCCGATCCGGTCTGGAACACGTCCACCGGGAACTGGTCGTCGTAACCGCCGTCGGCCACGTGCGCTGCGGCGGCGGCGATGGCGGCGGCCACGTTGGCGTCGATCACGCCCAGCTCGCCGTTGACCTCGGCCGCCGCGCCCTTGATCTGGGCGAGGGCCTTGATCTGGGCCGGTTCGAGACCCCGGCCGGAAATCGGGAAGTTCTGCACGGCACGCTGGGTCTGCGCCCGCCACAGCGCCTCGGCGGGCACCTCCACCTCGCCCATCGAGTCGCGTTCGATGCGGTAACCGGTCGCCTCTGGAGTCGTCACGCGTACCATCCTGCCGCGCCCGTGGCCGACTCGCAGATGATCCGTCAGCCCAACTCGGTGAGCAGCCGTTCCGCCTCGTGCTGGTCCGGCGACTCAATCTGCCGGAACAGCGCCAGCGCCTGCCCCAGGTGCGCGCGGGCCGTCGTCGGGTCGGTGTCCCGTACGCAGCGGGCGATGCCCTCCAACGCCCGGGCCTTCTCGTAGCGGGCGCCGAGTCGGCTGGCGTCGGCGAGCACCCGGCGGTGCAGGTCGAGCGCGCTGGCGGCGTCCCCCTGCTCCAGGATCGCCCGGGCGAGCAGATTGCGCGAGCCGCACTGGGCGATGCGGTCCCCCACCTCGGTCATCGCGACGAGCGCCGCACGATGCAGGTCGGCGGCTCGTTCCGGACGACCGGCCGCACGCTCCATCGTTCCGATCTCGTTCAGCACCTCACCCTCACCGAACCGGGCGCCGGCCTGCCGCTTGAGGCGCAGAGCCGACCGCAGCAACCGACGTGCCGGCTCCGCGTCACCCAACCGGTGGCGGATCATGCCCAGGTGCCCCAACGCGTTGCCGATCTGTCGCGGGTCGCCAAGCTCGCGGGCCAGCGAGAGATGCCGTCGACACATGTCCAACGCCTCGTCGTACCGACCCCAGTAGAGCAGGGTGACGGACAGATTGTTGAGCGTGTTCGCCAGTGACACCTGCTCCTGCATCTGCCGAGCCAGCGCTGCGGATGCCTCCAGGTACTCCCGGCCCCGGCGATAGTCGCCATTGGCGACATACGAGTTGCCCAGATTCCCCAGGGTGTTGCGCACATCGCTCTGCAACCCGAGCCGGCGGTAGCCGTCGAGCGCCATCTCCATGAGCCGGTTCGACTCGGCAAACCGACCCAAGCGGTAGTGAGCCGAGGCGAGGTAGTTGAGAATCATCGCCACCGCCACCTCGTCGCCAAGTTGCTCGGCCGCACGCAGTCCAACCGCGTGCGTCTCGATCAACTCGTCGAGGTGACCGCTCTCGAACTGGGCGTACCAGCTGGCCCGCGCCAGTTGCCAGCAGTGCCGGGGAAAGCCCTCCGCCTCGGCCAGGCGGACCAGTGCGGTCAACGCGGCCAGGTTGTCGTCGAACCATCCTCGGCCCTGCTCGACGACGGGCAGGACCAGATCGGGACGCGCCGGGTCGGGCAGCAGCGCCAGGGTGAAGCTGGAGGAGAGTTCCCTCCTGCGGGCGATCGCCGTGGCGACATGCAGGTGATGGTCGAGCAGACCCTCGATGGCGTCCCGCCGCTCACCTGCCCACTCCGGCTCGGCGACGAGCGTCCGCGCGTACTCCCGGACCAGGTCGTGCAACCGGTAGCGGCCGGACCCCGTCTCCTCGACCAGGTTCGCGTCGACCAGTTCGTCGAGCAGGTCCTGCGCCTCCGGCAGCGGCTGCCCGGTGAGAGCGGCGACCACCGGGTTGTCGAACCGCACCCCGGGGTGCAGGCCCAACAACCGGAACGCGCGCTGCGCGGCCGGGGACACCTGGGCGTACGACAGGGCGAAGGCGCGACCGACGGACCGTTCGCCCGCTTCGAACTCGGCCAACCGATCCGGTCTGGTGCTCAGCCGCTCGGCCAGGTCGGCGATTCGCCAACGGGGTCGGTGTGCCAGCCGGGCACCGGCCAGCCGGATGGCCAGTGGTAGATGGCCGCAGCGTCGGACGACCTCGATGGCCGCCTCCGGCTCGGCCGCCACCCGCTTCACGCCGACGACCCGCCCGAGCAACTCGACCGCCTCGTCGCTGTCGAGCACGGGCAGCGACGACGGTCGTCCCTCGTCCACCCCGACCAGCCGACGACGGCTGGTGATGAGGATCAGGCAGTGCGAGCCGTTGGGGAGCAGCGGTGTCACCTGGTCGGCGGTCGCCGCGTTGTCGAGCACCAGGATTGCGCGGCGGCCGGCCAGCTCGCTACGCCAGAGCGCCAGTCGGTCGTCCTGGCTCGTCGGCACCCGCTCGGCGGGCACACCGAGCTGGCGCAGGAGCGTGGCGACCGCCGCAGCCGGCGTCAAGGGGGTGCGCTCGCTGTAGCCATGCAGGTCGATGTAGAGCTGGGCGTCCGGGTAGTCGTCCGCGAGGGCCGTGGCGACGTGCACCGCGAGGGTGGTCTTGCCGCTGCCGGCCATACCGTCGATGAGCTGGATCCGCGCACCGGCCTCCACCTCCTTCACCAGGCGGGCCACGGTCTCCTGCCGACCGACGAAGTCCCCGATAGCCCGGGGCAGCGAGCGGACCGCGCCGGCAGGCCCAGCCGGTCGGCCGGCCAGGGCCAGGTCACCCGCGAGCACCCGTTGGTGCAGCTCCTGCAGTTCCACCCCCGGTTCGATGCCCAGCTCGTCGGCGTAGATCCGCCGGCCCTCGCGGTAGACGGCGAGTGCGTCGGCCTGCCGCCCGACCGAGGACAGCGCCAGCATCAGTTGGCCTCGCAGGCGCTCCCGCAACGGATGCCGGTCGACGCTCTCCGCCAGTTCCTCGACCAGCTCGGCTGCCTGACCGAGGCGCAGCTCGACGTCGACGCACTCCTCCAACGCGGTGAGGCGTTGCTCGTCGAGCGCCTCCGCGCGGCGGCGGACGCTCCGGCTCGGAATGCCAGCGAGGGTCGGCCCCCGCCACAGCGCCAAGGCGGCGCGGAATCCCGTACGCGCCTCGCCCAGTCGGCCGGCGACGACCAGGGCGCGCGCCGCCTCCACGCCCCGGGCGAAGACCTCGGTGTCCAGGTCGTTCGGTGCGGTACGCACGCCGTACCCCGCCGGGTCGGTGACGATGAGTTCCGGTGCCAGCCCCAGTTCGGCGAACCGGCGACGCAACCGGGACACGCAGGTCTGCAACTGGGCGCGGGCGGTGGCCGGCGGCCGGTCCTCCCACACCGCGTCGACCAACTCGTCGACCGGCACCAGCCGGCCGGCCCGCAACAACAGCATGGCGAGCACGATCCGGTCGCGTCCCGCGGTGACAGTGGACTCGCCACCGCCCACCCGCAGGGGCCCCAGGATCCCGAACCGCATCTGCTCTCCCGCATCAATGGTGCAACTTCCAGCAGCGTAGTCCGGTGGTAACAGAGCGCCTCGGCCAGGCGATAGTGATCTGAGAGCGGATCGACAGCGGTGCGCAGGACACTCGGTCAGGGTTGTCGGTGACGGCATCCGACGGGGGCGGTGCGCCCGTCCCACCCCAGCGGGGCGGGCGTACCGATGTCGGCAGAGCACGGACGACAGAACGGGCGTCGGGCGAGTTCGCCCGGCGCCCGTTCGCGTGCCTGTCGGGTCAGCGGCGGCCGACGGTGAGCACCGGCTTGGTGACCTCGGCGAAGAAGTCGTTGCCCTTGTCGTCGACCACGATGAAGGCGGGGAAGTCCTCCACCTCGATCTTCCAGACCGCCTCCATGCCCAGCTCCGCGTATTCGAGCACTTCGACGTGCTTGATGCAGTCCTGGGCGAGGCGGGCCGCGGGGCCGCCGATCGAGCCGAGGTAGAAGCCGCCGTGCCGCTGGCAGGAGCGGGTCACCTGACCCGACCGGTTGCCCTTGGCCAGCATCACCTGCGAGCCGCCGGCGGCCTGGAACTTCTCCACGTAGGCGTCCATCCGGCCGGCGGTGGTCGGGCCGAACGAGCCGGAGGCGTACCCCTCGGGGGTCTTCGCCGGGCCGGCGTAGTAGACGGCGTGGTCACGCAGGTACTGCGGCATCGGCTCACCGGCGTCCAACCGCTCGGCGATCTTGGCGTGCGCGATGTCCCGGGCGACGACGAGCGGCCCGGAGAGCGAGAGGCGCGTCTTCACCGGGTACTTCGACAGCTCGGCGCGGATCTCGTCCATCGGCCGGTTGAGGTCGACCCGGACGACCAACTCGGCGTCGAGCGAATCGTCGGTGACGTCGGGCAGGAACCGCGCCGGGTCGGTTTCGAGCCGCTCCAGCCACACGCCCGACGGGGTGATCTTGGCGACGGCCTGGCGGTCCGCCGAGCAGGAGACGGCGATCGCCACCGGGCAGGACGCGCCGTGCCGGGGCAACCGGACCACCCGTACGTCATGGCAGAAGTACCGCCCACCGAACTGCGCGCCGATGCCGAAGTTGCGGGTCAGCTCCAGCACCTCCGCCTCCAGCTCCAGGTCGCGGAAGCCGTGCGCGCTCATCGAACCCGAGGTCGGCAGCGCGTCGAGATACTTGGCGCTGGCGTACTTCGCGGTCTTCAGCGCGTACTCGGCGGAGGTGCCGCCGATGACGATGGCCAGGTGGTACGGCGGGCAGGCGGCGGTGCCGATCAGCCGCAGCTTCTCCTCCAGGAACTGCATCATCCGCACCGGGTTGAGCAGCGCCTTCGTCTCCTGGTAGAGGTACGACTTGTTGGCCGAGCCACCGCCCTTGGCCATGAACAGGAACTTGTACGCGTCGGGGTGCCCGTCCGGGTCCTCGGCGTACAGGTCCACCTGGGCGGGCAGGTTGCTGCCGGTGTTCCGTTCGTCCCACATGGTCAGCGGGGCGAGCTGGGAGTAGCGCAGGTTGAGCTTGGTGTACGCCTGGTAGACGCCCCGGGAGATGGCCTCCGCGTCGGCACCGTCGGTCAGCACGTGCCGACCGCGTTTGCCCATCACGATGGCGGTGCCGGTGTCCTGACACATGGGCAGGACACCGCCGGCGGCGATGTTGGCGTTGCGCAGCAGGTCCAGGGCGACGAACCGGTCGTTCGGCGACGCGGCCGGGTCGTCGATGATCGACCGGAGCTGCGCCAGGTGCGCGGGGCGCAGGAAGTGCGCGATGTCGTGCATCGCCTCGGCGGTCAGCGCGGTGAGCGCGGCCGGCTCCACGGTGAGGAACCGACGGCCTCCCGGGCCGTGTACGACGTCCACGCCCTCGTCGGTGACGAGGCGGTAGTCCGTCTGGTCCGGGCCGGTCGGCAGCAGAGGGGCGTACGAGAATGCGGCGGCACTGCTCATGAGCGGCAAGCCTAGGGCAGACCGGTCGATCACTCCCACCCGCCGGGCGGGTCCTGGGACGCCGCTCTCATCCACCAGGCGTGCCGGGCCCGGCCGCCGTTCGAATCATGCGGCGAACCGCCCGCTCAGCCGTCCTTGCCGCCGTCCGGGTCGGGGCAGAGTTCCCCCTTCGGCCCGCAGTCGCCGTTGTTCGGACCGCCGGGGCCGGGACCGCCTGGGCCGGGATTCCCACCGTCGCCGGGCGGCCGGGTGGGCGAGCTTCCGGACCCGCCGCCGAAGCGGACGTACCCGATCTCCCGCCCCTCGCCAATGATCATGCCCTGCGACCCGACGGCGAGGGCGTTCGCCGAGGTGCGCAGTGCGGCCAACTCCCGGCCGGTGCGCGGGTCCAGTGCCGCCAGCCGGGACGGCTTCTCGTCGGCCACCACCGCCGCGTACGGGGTGAGCGCGGCCCCGGCCTTGCCACTGGCCTGTCGCGTCCAGAGCACCTTCTCGGTGCCCAGCTCACGGGCGATGACCGAGCGCTTGTCGGCGGCCCGGAACACCGCGAAACGATCGTCCACCGCGACCAACTTGGTGCCCGGCTCACCGACCCAGAGCAGCCGTCCGTCGTACCCGTCGATGACCGCCTCACGGCCGTCCGGAGCGACGCCGATCAGCACGTTCCGCGCACCCTGCGGGTCCTCGCGTTGCACGCAGCCGGCGGAGTCGGCGGTGCGCAGGTTGATGCCGGCCCGCTGCCAGGCCTCCTGCCCGGTCGCCGAGTCCCGGGCGGAGATGGCGAAGTAGCAGGTGCCGTCCTGGGAGCGGGCGGCGATCCGCAGCAGCCGGCCGCCCACCACGGAGAGCCGCTCGTCCCGGCTGGGCTCGACGTTCTGCAACACCCGGCCGGTGGCGGTGTCGACCACGTGGACCCGACCGTCGACCGGGAAGCCGAGCAGCGGTGGCGCGGCCTCCGCCCCGGCCACGCCGTCGTCGACCCGGGTGGCGGCGAGCCGTCTGGTGCCGCGCAGACCCGGGTTGTCGGCGAGCAGGCCGCTGTGCACCCCGGGCAGGAAGGCCGTCCAGAGCGGCGCGGTGCCACGCGGGTCCCAGGCGCTCAGGGTGCAGTCGGTGGCCTCCGTGCACCGGGCGTCGAGGAGCAGGTTGCGGTACGTCCAGACGGCCACCGCGTCATCGTCACGTCGCCGGGTCGCCCCGGTCGTCGGGTCGAGCAGCTCGTACCCCTTGACCAGGAGCTTGCCCACCGCCACGACCGGGTCGCGGTCGCCGCCGGCGACCGCCGCCCAGTCAGCCTTGCGCTCCCAGAGCTGGGCGCCGGTGGCCAGGCTGCGAGCCTCGACCCGGGTGCGCTGCTCGACCACGACGGCGTCACCGGCGATGGTCACGCTGCGCGGAGTGCCGCCGACCCGTTGCTGCCAGACCACGTCGGGCTCGGAGATGGGTTCGCTGCGGTCCACCCACTCCCACAAACCGGGGAACGGGTTCCACACGCCGGTCGCGGCGAGCGCGACGACCACGGCGAGGCCGAGCAGCAGCCCACCGCGCACGCTCCCCTTCGCCACCCGCACACCGTAGCCACGATCACGGATCTTCCGTACGCCCGCGCCGCCGTGTCGTCGCGCTTTCTGGGCTCGGAGGTGTTACAGCGCTTTTCCCTCGGCCCGAACAGCGCTGCGCACCAGCGGAAGCGTGCGGTAGGGGATCTGCTCGGCCAACGCGATGATCGTCGAGGCCCGGGTGATGCCCGCGGACGACACGATCTGGTCGATGACCCGTTGCAGGTCGGTGTTGGAGCGGGCCACGATCCGGCAGAGCAGGTCGCTGGAGCCGGTGATGGTGTGCGCCTCCAGGACCTCGGGGATGGCGGCGAGGTGGGCGGTGACCGGGTCGTGGCCGTGCCGCTGACTGATCTCCAGGGTGACGAAGCTGGTCACCCCGAACCCGATCGCGGCCGGTGAGATCTCCGGGCCGAAGCCCTCGATGACCCGCCGCTCCACCAGTTTGTCCAGCCTCGCCTGCACCGTCCCCCGGGCCACCCCGAGCCGCCGGGAGCACTCCAGCACCCCGATCCGCGGCTCCTCGGCGAGCAGTTCGATCAAGCGCACGTCGAGCGTGTCGAGCTGTACATTCTGCTCACCATTCATGAGTGACGACCATACCGAATGCGCAACCTGACCAGCATTTCTGGCAACAGTTGCCCACCTGAGGCCGGGCCAGCGATCCTCGCCACAAGAACCGACCACGGCGGCCCACAAGGCCGGCCGGTACGCGAGGGAGCCCACCATGACCCAGGCGATCGACCGACCCCAGTCGACCGAGGACGTCGACGTCGACCGGCTCGTTGGCGCTGTCGACCACGACATCAGCCACGACCCGTTCCCGGTCCGGGGCCTCGACCACGTGCACTTCCTGGTCGGCAACGCCAAGCAGGCCGCCCACTACTACTCCACCGCCTTCGGCATGACCTGCGTGGCGTACCGCGGCCCCGAGCAGGGCTACCGGGACCACGCCCAGTACGTGCTGACCAGCGGCTCGGCCCGGTTCGTGCTGACCGGCGCGGTGCGCCCGGACGCCGACGGCGCCGAGCACGTGGCCCGGCACAGCGACGGGATCAGCGACATCGCGCTGGAGGTCCCGGACGTGGACGCCGCGTACGCGCACGCCATCGCGCAGGGCGCCGCCAGCGTCGTCGAGCCGCACGAGGTGACCGACGAGCACGGCACGGTCCGGATGGCCGCCATCGCCGCGTACGGCGACACCCGGCACACGCTTGTCGACAGGTCCCGCTACACCGGCCCGTTCCTGCCCGGCTTCGTGGCCCGGGGCCCGATCGTGGACCGGCAGCCGATGATCGACGCCGGCATCCAGCCGAAGCGCTTCTTCCAGGCCGTCGACCACGTGGTCGGCAACGTGGAGCTGGGCCGGATGGACGAGTGGGTCGAGTTCTACAAGCGGGTGATGGGCTTCTCCAACATGGCGGAGTTCGTCGGCGACGACATCGCCACCGACTACTCGGCACTGATGAGCAAGGTCGTGGCGAACGGCACCCGGAAGGTGAAGTTCCCGCTCAACGAGCCGGCCATCGCCCGCAAGAAGTCCCAGATCGACGAGTACCTGGAGTTCTACCAGGGCCCGGGCGCGCAGCACATCGCCGTCGCCACCAACGACATCCTGGCCAGCGTCGACGCGATGCGCGCGGCCGGTCTGGAGTTCCTGGACACCCCGGACTCGTACTACGACGACCCGGAGCTGCGCGAGCGGATCGGCAAGGTGCGGGTGCCGATCGAGGAGCTGAAGGCCCGCAAGATCCTGGTCGACCGGGACGAGGACGGCTACCTGCTCCAGATCTTCACCAAGCCGGTGCAGGACCGTCCCACGGTCTTCTTCGAGCTGATCGAGCGGCACGGATCGCTGGGCTTCGGCAAGGGCAACTTCAAGGCGCTCTTCCAGGCGATCGAGCGGGAGCAGGAAGCCCGCGGCAACCTGTAACACTTGCGAGCGTGACGCAACCTCCGTCGTACCCGACGCCGCCGGCCGGTGGGCCCCAACCCGCCACCGGCGGCGTCGCCCCGCAGTACCGCCATGCCGAGTTCGCGGGACCAGTCGTCGTTAAGGTGTCCCCGTGAGCGAGCGAAGCGGAGCTGTGACGGCGTGAGCGTGCAACCTGGTTGGTACGTCGACCCCGCCGACACCGAGACCCGGCGTTACTGGGACGGCGAGGGTTGGCTCGGTGCGCCCATTCCCGTCGACGTGACCCCGCCGGACGGCCCGCCGCCGGCCGAGCCACCGCCCGCGCCGGTCACCCCGGCCGCGCCAGCGGCGTCGACAACCCCCGGCTCGGCAACCCCCGCCTCGGCGCCTCCCGCGCCGGGCTGGCCGCCGCAGCACGACCAACAGCCGGGGTACGGCCCACCCCCGGGGTACGGCCCGCAACCGGGACACGGCCCGGGCTGGGGCCCGCAGGCTGGTCCTCCGGGTTGGGGCCCGCAGGGCGCTCCACCCGGTTGGGGCCCGCAGGTCGGTCACCCCGGCTGGGCCGGACGACCCCCCGAGCCGCGACCGCACGGCCTCCGGCTGGCCGGCTACGGCCGGAGGTTCGTCGCCCGGCTGATCGACTTCGGCCTCGTCTTCGCACTGAACGTGGTCGTCAACGGCTGGTTCGTCTGGCGGTGGGCGCAGGAGTGGGCGCCGTACTGGCAGGAGGTCTTCCGGCGCGCGGCACGGGGGGACTCCTCCGCCGAGGGCCTGCCGATGCCCGGTGAGCAGGCCGGTTCCCTGCTGGTGGCGATCCTGCTGATCGCCACCGCGCTGTGGCTGGCGTACGAGGTGCCGACCATGGCCTCCGGCGGGCAGACCATCGGCAAGCGGGTGATGCGGATCCGGGCGGTGCCGATGGCCGCCGACCAGCCGCTGGGCGTCCGCCGGGCGCTGAGCCGGTGGAGCACGCTGGGCCTGCCAACTCTGCTCTGGTACTGCGTCGGGCTCGGCCTGGTCCTGCAACTGGTCGATGCTCTCTCCCCCCTCTTCGATCACCCGCTGCGCCAGGCGCTGCACGACAAGCGCGCGCAGACGGTGGTCGTCGAAGTCCCCTACCGCACCGATACCGCCCCCTCGAACGACCGCAACCAGCCCCCGGGAGACACCCCATGACCGACTCCGGACGTCACCAGCCGGCGCTGCGGCTGACCCGCGTCGACCTGGACGCGCTGCCCAGCTACGTGCCGGGGCGCAGCCCCGCCGACCTGGCCCGCGAGTTGGGCCTGCCGGAGGCCATCAAGCTGGCCAGCAACGAGGTGCCGTACGGGCCGCTGCCCGGCGTGGTGCAGGCGGTCACCGAGGCGATCACCACCTCGCACCGCTACCCGGACATGGGCGTGGTCGCGCTTCGGGACGCGCTGGCCCAGCGGTACGGGGTGGACGCGGACCGGATCGCCACCGGCTGCGGTTCGGTGGCGCTCGCCGAGCACCTGGTGCGGGCCACCTGCCTGCCCGGCGACGAGGTGCTCTACTCGTGGCGGTCCTTCGAGGCGTACCCGATCATCGTGGCGACCAGCGGCGCGACAAGCGTGCGGGTGCCCAACGACGCCGGGCACGGGCACGACCTGGCGGCGATGGCCGCGGCGGTGACCGACCGGACCCGGGTGATCTTCGTCTGCAACCCGAACAACCCCACGGGTACGGCAGTGCGCCGGGCCGAGTTGGACCGGTTCCTCGACGCGGTGCCGGACGACGTGCTGGTGGTGATCGACGAGGCGTACCGGGAGTTCGTCACCGACGCGGAGGTGCCGGACGGCCTCGACTACCTGGACCGGCCCAACGTGGCGGTCTTGCGCACGCTGTCGAAGGCGTGGGGGCTCGCCGGGCTGCGAATGGGCTGGCTGGTTGCCCAGCCGGTGGTGGCCGCCGCCATCCGCAAGGTGGCGACCCCGTTCTCCAGCAGCACGGCAGCCCAGGCCGGGGCGCTCGCCGCGCTGACCCAGGCCACCGAGATGGAGCGTCGCTGCGCCCTGGTCGTTGCCGAGCGGGACCGGGTCACCGAGGCGATGCGCAAGTTCGTGCCCGAGGTGCCGACGAGTCAGGCCAACTTCGTCTGGTTGCCGCTTGCCGAGCGGGCCGTGACGTTCGGCAAGGCGTGCGAGGCGCGCGGGGTGATCGTGCGGCCGTTCGCCGGGGACGGGGTCCGGGTCACCATCGGCACCCCGGCCGAGAACGACGCGTTCCTGGCCGCCGCGGAGGCAGCGCTGACCTGAGCGGCGACCGCTCGGCTGTGACCAAGGCATGACGAATGTGCCGTTTGTCCGGTTTCGTGCCTTGTTTGCCTTATCTTGCGAAGTAGCCAGACGTGCCGAGGATCGCGTCCGGCTCACTTCGAGGACGGGGTAAAACACAGTGCGTACTGCCAAGATCTGTCTGGCCGGGGCGGCCGCCGCGGCGATGGTGGGCTTCCTCGCCGCGCCGGCTGCCGCCGCGCCCACCGACACCACCGACACCACCTTCGAGGTGCTCGCCGGCACCCTCGACATCGTCGCGCCGACCGTCGCCGACCTCGGTGACGGCGCCCCCGGTGGCGTCATCACCGGCCAGCTCGGCGTGGTGACGGTCACCGACTCCCGAGGCGCCGCCGACGCCTCCTGGGTCGCCTCGGTGACCGCGAGTGTCTTCCAGACCGGCGGCGGCTCACCGCCCGAGACGGTCCTCCCCGAGGAGATCGACTACTGGTCCGGCCCGGAAACGGCGACCACCGGCAACGGCACCTTCACGCCGGGGCAGGCCACCGCCGGCGACGCTCAACCGTTGTCGAGCGTCACCCCGCTCACCGCGTTCACCCACAGCGGCGGCACCGGCGGCAACACCGCCAGCTGGAACCCCACCCTGGAGGTCAACGTCCCGCTGGACAGCATCGCGGGCCTCTACACCGGCACGGTGACACATTCCGTGGCGTAGTCGCCGGGGGCGGTCGACCATTTCGGTCGTGCTCGCCCTGTTCTGCCTCGCCGGTCCGGGTCTGCCGACCCGGGCCGGCGCGGTCGAACCGGATGCGGGATCGGACGACGGCACCATCGGGATCCGGTTGCTGGAGGCCCCGACCGAGCGCCGCACCGACCCCCGGGCGCTGCGCTACATCGTCGACCACCTACCGCCGGGCACCACCATCAAGCGGCAACTACTGATCGTCAACCGCACCGACCAAACCCGGCGGGTCGATGTGTATCCGGCGGCCGCGACCCTCAAGGATGCGGCGTTCCACTTCGGCGAGGGTCGCGCCGAGAACGAGCTGACCTCGTGGGTCACCCTCGACGAGCGCTCCGTGGAGCTGGGTCCGTGGGGCGAGACCCGGGTCCGAGCGACCATCACCGTGCCGTCGGCCGCCTCAAGGGGCGAGCGCTACGGAGTGGTTTGGGCGTCCACCGCCTCAACCCCCCGAGCCGGCGGCGAGATCACCCAGGTCCACCGGGTCGGAGTCCGGATGTACCTCGACATCGGGCCCGGTGGCGAGCCCGCCTCCGACTTCTCCATCGGCGAGGTCCGGCCGGCCCGCAGCCCCGAGGGCGAACCGTCGCTGACCGTCCAGGTCAGCAACACCGGAGGCCGTGCCATCGACCTGACCGGCGCGGTCGCCCTCACCGATGGCCCAGCCGGCAGCCGGGCAGGCCCGTTTCCGGTCGGACAGGGCGTCACGCTGGCACCGGGCGCGTCCGGGCAGGTCATCGCCCGACTTCCGGTCACGCTGCCGAACGGCCCCTGGAAGGTCGAGGTGAACCTGGAGAGCGGCCTGGTGAAGCGGAGCGTCACCGCGCAGATCACGTTCCCCGACGCCGGTCAGGTCGGGAAACGGGGCAGTGTCGTCTCCCGAATCTTCTCCGGGTGGACGGTGGCGGCGGCCGTCGCGGTCCTGCTGCTGGTTGTCGGCCTCGCCGTACTGGCCCGCCGCTCCCGGTCCGGTCGGCCTCCCACCGGCGGTCCGAGGGAACGCGTCGCGGCCGGTCGGTGACCGTGCCTACAGGCCGGACCCGGTCAGCTCGGCCGCCTGCGGCGGGCGGCGAACCACCCGACGACGATCAGGGCTGCGCCCAGCACGGCGAGTAGCAGCGCCGACCCGCCCGACCCGGTCACCGGCAATTCGCCGCCGTGGCTGGGCGGGGGTTGGGGTGGCGCCGTCGGCGTGGACGTGGGTGGCGGTTGGGTCGGAGGTGGGGTCGGCGACGCCGGCACGATCTCGAAGGTGACGCCGGTGTCCGCCGACGGCTCGGCCCGGGCGGCGCTGAACCCGCGCGCCGAGGCAGGGTCGGCGGCGGCCAGCACCGGCGACACCGCCAACGCCAGGCCCGCGGTGGCGGCGAGCGCGCCACCCACCAGGTAGTTGGCTGCTGTCCTGGCCATGCGTCGACCCCTTCCACCGGAAACCTGAACCATGAAAAACATACCCTTTCTGGACAAAGGGAATGGATCGGTTGAGTGTTCCGGCGCCGAAGACGCACGATCAGGTGGCGGCCAGAATCACCGTCTCCCCGGTGTAGTAGTAGCGCCGGTCGTCACCGGTGGGGTCGACCGGCTTGCGGAGCCGCTCGACCGCGACGAACCCGTCCTCGGCCGTCACTGCCCCGGGTGCCCAGCCGGTCCCGTCCGAGCCGACGTTGAGTGCGAAGCGGGACAACTGCCTACCGGTCACCGGATCCAGCGTCACCAGATCGTTCGCCTCGGTGAGCAGGTGCACCCGGCCCGGCTGCCCGGCCAACACCCGGGCCGCGCCCAGACCCACGGATCGCCACAGCTCCGCGCCCGTGCGTGCCGATCGACCCACCGCGACCCCGTCGAGCACGGCGACGGACTGTTCACCGACCAGCACGGTGCCGGCCGGGTCCAGCGCCGGGGCGGGGACCGGCGCGCCGGCACCCAACAACCAACCCCGACCGCCCTCGTCGCCCGGCCCGGCGGTCCGCAACCCCAGACAGTCCGACCGGCCGGTACGGCAGCCGAGCGGCGTCACCGCCAACGCGTCCGGGCCGTTCGGCGGTCGCCAACGCTCGCGCACCGCGCCCGTCGCCGCGTCCCGGAACTCGACAGTGGCCGCCCCGGCGCAGGTGTCCAGACCGATCAGTTGCCCGGCGGCGGTGGTGCCGACATCACTGCGGCACCTGCCCGGCAGCTCGACCCGCCACAGCTCCCGGCCGCCGCTCAGCTCGACCCCACGCGCCTGGGCCTCCCCGCTCACCACAAGCACGACCCGCCCGTCGGGGAGGTCGGTGAGCTGGAGCCCGGGTGCATCCCAGACGGTCGCCGCCCCGGTACGCCGCACCAGCGCGGCGCTCTCGGCGGGCTCCGGACCGTCGGTTCGCCAGAGCACCCCGCCGGTCCGGGCGTCCAGTGCGACAAGTTGCCCGTCGGACCAGCGGCTGACCACCGTGCTGCCGCTGGCCACCACCGCGGTCAGCTCCGCCGGCCACCGCCGGTACGACCAGTACGGGCTGGTCCGGTACCGCCCGTCGACCGGGCGGTCGGCGTAGACCTGGCGGTGTGCGGCGTACACCCGCAGCCTCCCGTCCACGATCAACGGGGCGACCGGCAACCGACCGATCACTCCGGCAGCCGGTCGGGCCGGGGCCGGATAGTCGGCCCGCGCCACCGTGCTCACCTCAGCCGGCGCGAGGACCCGGTGCACGATGACCGCGACGGCCGCCGTCGCGAGCAGCGCCGCGACCGCGATCACGAGCCGTCGCCGGCCTCTCGGGAACCTCATGCCGCACCTCCGCCCGGCACCCTACCCAGCGGAGAGGGCCGGACCCCGTTCAGGTCACGGCGAGGGGTGGCCGACTGGCGCTCAGGCGGCTTCGACGGAGCCGGTGGCACCGGCCGCGACGGCCAGGTCGGCGAGATCACGCCAGAGGGCCGCCTCGACCGCCCGCGCGGCCAGCCCGCCGAGCAGCAGCGCCACGACCCGACCGTACGGAGCGGTCGGCACCGCCTCCTGGGTGACGGTGACCGCTGTGCACCCCCGACGGCGGCGGCGGACCGGTCGTAGGCTCCAGGTGATGCGGTAGTCCGCGCCGGCACCGGAGGAACAGAGCACCAGTCGCTGCGGCGCGAACGCCTCGACCACCAGGAACTCCTCGGTCAGCGTGCCGCCGCCCGGCTGGACGCGCTCCTCGCGCCAGGAGGTGCCCGGCCCGAACGAACCCGGCGTGAGCACCTCGATCGGGCCGGCTGCGGTCAGCCGGGCCGCTCGGCCGGGCAGATCGGTCAGCAGACGCCAGACGTCGACAGCGTGCGCCTCGATGATCCCGGTAATCGCCACCGTCGACATGCCACCCTCCCGTGTCCCCGACGGTACGCGGAGTGAGGGCCGCACGGGGCCCCCGGGACGGAATTTCCACCACCCGGAGGCCACGTTGTCCGATTGGGCGGTCGCTCCGGCACCGGTCGTCGTCGACCGGTGCCGAAGCGCCGGTCAGCGTTCGAAGCGACCGGCCCGAATCGCGCCGATGAACGCTGTCCACCCCGGCGGGCTGACCGCGAGTGTGGGACCGGTCTGGTCCTTGGAGTCGCGGACCCCGACCAGACCATGGACATCGACCAGGTTGTCCGCCACTTCCACGCAGAGCCCCTGGTCGTTTGAGCGGCTGCTGGTACGCCAGACCGCGCCCGCAAGATCGTGCATCGTCGTTACCTCCGTGTGCGTCGGGATTGCCCCACCGCTGGCGGCCGGACAGAGGCCGGCTCGGATTGCGCGGTGTGGCAACGGAATCCGGACGCTCAACGGATCAACCAGGGCCGGTGATCGCACAGCCGGTGCGATCACGGGTCCCGTGCACGAGACGGGCGGCGGGTGCCCGCTCAGCGGGCCGGACGAACCGTCCCGGATACCTCACCGAGGGCGATGGTGGTGCCGTCCGGGCCGGGCGCGGTGGCCGTGATGGTCACCGTGTCACCGTCGTCGAGGAAGGTGCGGCTCTCACCGCCCACCTTGACCGGCTCGGCCCCTCCCCAGGTCAGTTCCAGGAAGGACCCGACCTGCCCCCGGTCCGGGCCGGAGACGGTGCCGGAGGCGTACAGGTCGCCGGTACGCAGCGAGGCGCCGTTGACGGTGAGGTGCGCCAACTGCTGTGCGGGGGTCCAGTACATGGTGGCGAACGGGGGCTCGCTGACCTGCTCGCCGTTCCACTCCACCGCCAGGCGGAGGTCCAGGCCCAGGTGCGGCACGTCCCGCAGGTAGTCGACCACCGGCGGGTCCTGGTCGGGGGCCGGCACGAAGGCGTCGGCGAGTGCGTCCAGCGGCGTCACCCAGGCCGAGACCGAGGTGGCGAACGACTTGCCGAGGAACGGGCCGAGCGGCTGGTACTCCCAGGCCTGGATGTCCCGGGCCGACCAGTCGTTGACCAGCACCACACCGAAGACGTGCTCGGTGAAGTCGTCCACGGCTACCCGATCGCCCAACGCGCTGGGTACGCCCACCACGAAGCCGACCTCGGCCTCGATGTCGAGGCGTACCGATGGGCCGGTGACCGGGCCCTCGGCGGAGGCCCGCTGCCCGGTCGGCCGGGTCACCGGCGTGCCGGAGACGACAACCGTGCCGGCCCGACCGTGGTAGCCGATCGGCAGGTGCTTCCAGTTGGGCAGCAGCGGTGGCTGGCCGGGGCGGAAGATCTGCCCGACGTTCGACGCGTGGTGTTCGGAGGAATAGAAGTCGACGTAGTCGGCCACCTCGATGGGGAGCAGCAGCTCCACGTCGTCGAGGGGCACCAGCAGCGGCTCCACCGCGGCCCGGTGCGCCGGGTCGGTCAGCAGCTCGGTGAGCCGCTGCCGCACCGCCGTCCACTGCGGACGACCCAGCGCCATGAAGTCGTTGAGCACGGGTCGGCACAGCGTGCCGGCGGCAAGCACCAGCTCGGCGGCCTCCGCCGCGGCGAGGTCGAGGACCCAGGACCCGATCCGTACGCCGATCCGCGACGGACCCCCGTTCTGCCGGAACACCCCGTACGGCAGGTTCGTCACCCCGTACGGCGAACCGTCGGCGCCGGTCACCCAGGTCATGCGTCGTAGCCCCCGTTCACCAGCCCAAGCCGGATCAGATCGGTAAGTGGTTCCAGGATGCTGCACGAGCCGAAGCCCACCCACAGGGGGCGAGGCACGTCCAGCCGGGCCGTCGCGCGCTCCACCAGGGGACGCGGGTCGACGACGGTCAGCAGCTCGGCGACCGAGCGCACACCGTCACCATCGGCGGCGGCCAGGGTCGCGGCCAGCACGTTGGCGTAGCCGTGGTGGGTGAACCCGGTCTCCGGGTCGAGGTGTCGGACCGCCTGGTGCAGCCCGGCGGTGAGCTTGAACGGCAGAACCCGGTCGCGGCAGGCGCAGATCACCGTGGCCAGCTCGGTCGGGGTGGGGAAGAGTTCGGCGGCCAGGCCGCCGGTGCGGAACTTGGCCGCGATCGGCACCCCGTCGGCTCGCGCGGCGACGAGCGCGTCCAGCGCGCCCATCAGCCCGAAGGTCAGCGGCAGCTCGGCGTAGACGGCCTCCACGCCCGGTAGCGCGTCGGTCAGCCGCAGCAACTGGGCGATGCCGGGCAGCGGGTCCTCACCGCGCTTGG
Source organism: Micromonospora sp. NPDC007208 (assembly GCF_042869175.1). Taxonomy (NCBI): domain Bacteria; kingdom Bacillati; phylum Actinomycetota; class Actinomycetes; order Micromonosporales; family Micromonosporaceae; genus Micromonospora; species Micromonospora sp. NPDC007208. The sequence goes on from NZ_JBIAFG010000011.1 coordinate 35,660, forward strand.
CGACCGCCACCTCGACCTGCCGCGCGGTGACGCCGTCCGGGGCGAGGAACGACAGCGCGAACGGCAGGTTCCCGACCCCGGTGTCACCGATCACGCCGACCACCAGGCCCTCGCCCGGGTCGACGAGACCGCTCAGCTGACCGGCGGCCACGTCCGAGGCGGGGATCAGCAGCGGGCCGACCAGGTCGGCGTACCAGGCGGCGCGGTGCTGGCGGTGGGCGGCCAGGGCGTCGTGCAGCGCGGCGCTGCCCGGCGGGAAGACGGCGGCGTCGTCCACCAGGCCGTGGAGGAGTGCGGGCACCTGCGTTGACACGGAACAAGAATGTACGGGACGCTACGAGGAACGGACAACAGCGTCCGACTATCGGACGCCTTCGGCCGGTGAACGGGACATATCGGGAGGCGAGATGCCGTACTACCGCAGCGTCGGCGAGGTGCCGCGCAAGCGCCACACCCAGTTCCGGCAGCCCGACGGCAGCCTCTACGCCGAGGAGCTGATGGGCCAGGAGGGCTTCTCCTCCGACTCGTCCCTGCTCTACCACCGGTACGCGCCCACCGCGATCCTGGCCGCCGACGAGTTCACCCCGCCCGCGTTCACCCGGGCGCCGAACCTGCCGCTCAAGCCCCGCCACCTGCGCACCCACAAACTGGACACCGGCGGCTCCGACCCCGTCCTCGGCCGGCAGTACCTGCTCGCCAACGACGACGTACGGATCGGTTACGTCCTCGCCGACCGGCCCTCACCGCTGTTCCGCGACGCCACCGGCGACCAGTGCCTCTACGTCGAGTCGGGCACCCTGCGGGTCGAGTCCCCGTTCGGGGTGCTGGACGCGGTCGCCGGCGACTACGTCGTCATCCCCACCTCGACCATCCACCGGCTGGTGCCCACCGGCGACCAACCCGTCCGGCTGCTCGCCGTCGAGGCGTCCGGGCACATCGGCCCGCCCAAGCGCTACCTCTCCGTACGCGGCCAGTTCCTGGAGCACTCGCCGTACTGCGAGCGGGACGTCCGCGGCCCCGACGCCCCGCTGCTCGTCGACGGCGAGGAGGTCGAGGTGCTGGTCCGGCACCGGTCCCGGGCCGCAGGCTCCGGTGGCAGCGGCACTGCGTGGACTCGTCATACTTATGCCCACCATCCGTTCGACGTGGTCGGCTGGGACGGGCACCTCTACCCGTGGGCGTTCTCCATCCACGACTTCGAGCCGATCACCGGCCGCATCCACCAGCCCCCGCCGGTGCACCAGACCTTCCAGGGGCCCAACTTCGTCATCTGCTCGTTCGTGCCCCGCAAGGTCGACTACCACCCGCAGTCGATCCCGGTGCCGTACAACCACCACAACGTCGACTCCGACGAGATGCTCTTCTACACCGGGGGCAACTACGAGGCCCGGCGCGGCTCCGGCATCGAGCAGGGCTCGATCTCGCTGCACCCGTCCGGCTTCACCCACGGCCCCCAGCCGGGTGCCGCCGAGCGTTCCATCGGCGCGGACTACTTCGACGAGCTGGCCGTCATGGTCGACACCTTCCGCCCACTGGATCTCTGCGAGGCAGCCAGCGCCTGCGAGGACGAGGGGTACGCCTGGACCTGGGCGCGTCGCGGCTAGCGGATGGCGGTCCTGGTGAAGACGGCGAACTCGGCTACCGCCGTGACGGCGATGGCCAGCACCAGGGGCCACGGGGAGCCGACCATGGCGTACACCACCAGCAGCAGCGGCGCGGCGGCCACGGCGTAGATCGCGAGGGCCATCGTGCGGTCCGCGTGCAGCAGGGCGGGCAGGACGGTCCGGGTCAGCCCCGGCAGCCGGGCCGCGAGCTGCCAGACGACGACCCCGCCGGTGAGCGCGGCGAGCACCGCCAGGATGCGGGAGAACCCGTCGTTCGCCGACGCCGCGAACGCCACCAGCACCGCCGCCACCAGCGACCAGCCCGCGCCGTAGAGCACCAGGCGGTGCAGTCCGTACGCGAGGGTCCGTGGCGAGTCGATCCGGCTCGGGCTGACCGTCACCGCTTCGGCGATGTGCTCCAACGCCTCCGACCAGCGGCGCTGCTCCAGCCGCATGACGCCCACGTCGTGGCCCGCCTCCGCGATGCGCGGGTCGAGCCGCAGCGCCTCCCGGTAGGCCCGCTCGGCCAGGTCGAACAGGTCCAGCCGGGCGGCGACCAGGCTGAGCACGAGGTGCGCCTGCGGCTCCTGCGGGGCCAGCTCGACACCGCGCCAGGCCGCGTTCAGCGCCGGCTGACCGTTGCGCGCGCCGGCCAGGATCGCCGCCGCGCTCCGCTGGGCGTACGCGTCGGTCGGGCCGAGGGCGATGATCCGGTCGGCGGTGGCCGCCGCCTCGGTGTAGCGCTCCAGATCGGACAGGGCCATGCCCCTGGCGACCAGCGGCGGCAGCGCCTCCGGCGCGGCGGCCACGGCCGTGTCGGCGGCGCTGAGCGCCTCGGCCGGGCGGTCGGCGGCCAGGTGCACCCGGGCCAGCATGGTGAGCGCGTCCACGTCATCCGGTTGGAGGGCCAACCCGTAGGCCAGCTCGCCAGCCGCCTCGTCGTAGCGGCCGAGTTCGGCGAGGAGTTGGGCCCGCTGGACGTAGCCGTCGGCGGCGGACTGGTCGGGGGCGGGGTCGCTGGACATCGCGGCGAGCTTAGGCGGCCGGCGCGTCGTACACCAGGGCCACCGCGACCCCGGCCAAGCCTTCCTCACGGCCGGCGAAGCCGAGCCCGTCGGTGGTCGCCGCCGAGACGGTGACCGGGGCGCCGACAGCGGCAGAGAGGACCTCCTGAGCCTCCGCGCGGCGCCGGCCGATCTTGGGGCGGTTGCCGATGACCTGCACGGACACGTTGCCGATCTCCAGGCCGGCGGCCCGCACCCGGCGGGCCGTCTCGGTCAGCAGCGCCACCCCGGACGCGCCGGCCCACTCCGGCTGGCCCACCCCGAAGGCGGAGCCCAGATCACCGAGCCCGGCGGCGGAGAGCAGCGCGTTGCAGGCGGCGTGCGCGGCCACGTCGGCGTCCGAGTGCCCGGCGAGACCGTCCTGGTCGGGCCAGAGCAGCCCGGCCACCCAGCAGGGCCGGCCCGGCTCGAACGCGTGCACGTCGGTGCCGATGGCCACCCGGGGAACGATCATGATCAGAGGGTACGCGTCAACCGGCCGCGGCAAGCAGGTGCTCGGCCAGGGCCAGGTCGAACGGTCGGGTGATCTTCAGGGCGTACTCCGAGCCGGGCACGCAACTCACCGCGACGCCCTGCTTCTCGACCAGCCCGGCGTCGTCGGTGAGAGAGTCACCGGCTGCGGCGTGTGCGGCACTGAGCACGGCCCGACGGAAACCCTGCGGGGTCTGCACCGCGCGCAGGGCGGACCGGTCGACGGTGCCGAGCACCACCTCGTCGGCACCGACTTCCTTGATCGTGTCGACGACCGGCAGGACCGGGATCACCGCGTCACGCCCGCCGCGGACCGCCGCCGCGACGGATTCGACCAGATCAGGCGGGGTGAGCGCGCGGGCGGCATCGTGCACCAGGACGATCGTCGGGCCGGCGGGCACCGCGGCCAGCGCGGCGGCCACCGACGCCTGTCGTTCCGCACCGCCGGGCACCACGATCACCGGTGCGACCGGGGCCAACAACTCGCGGACGGCCTGCACCTCGGCGGCCGGCGCGGCCACCACGATGGTGTGTACCGAGGGCGCGGCGGCCAGGCGACGCACGGCGTGCACCAACAGCGGCTCACCGGCGAGCAGGCGCAGCGCCTTGGGTCGGCCGGGGCCGAGCCGTACACCGGCACCCGCCGCAGGCACGAGGACCGCGACGTCACCGCGCGGATTGAGCTGCGCGGTCACGTCGCGGTCCTCGGTGGTTTCATCACTACGGAGTGGGTACGACGATGCTGTGCGGACTAGGCCTCGGTGAGGACCTTGTCGAGCAGCGTCTCCGCCTCATCCTTGGTGCTCTTCTCGGCCAGCGCGACCTCGCCGACGAGAATGTCACGGGCCTTGGCGAGCATCCGCTTCTCGCCCGCAGAGAGGCCCCGCTCCCGCTCCCGGCGCCACAGGTCACGCACGACCTCGGCGACCTTCAGCGGGTTGCCGGAAGCCAGCTTTTCCAGATTGGCCTTGTAACGCCGCGACCAGTTGGTCGGCTCCTCGGTGTGCGGAGCCCGCAGAACGTCGAAGACCTTACCGAGGCCTTCTTCGCCGACCACCTCACGGACGCCCACGATCTCGGCGTTCTCGGCCGGCACCCGGACCGTCAGGTCACCCTGCGCGACCCTCAGGACGAGGTATTGCTTAGGCTCGCCCTTGATGACCCGAGTCTCGATTGCCTCGATGAGTGCGGCCCCGTGGTGGGGGTAAACAACGGTCTCGCCGACACTGAAAACCATAGGTTCGAAACCCCTTTCGCTGTGTCTAGGGTAACACGCTCAGGCACCGATGTCTCACCGATGTCCTGACCGTTGGCGCAGCTCAGGGGCCCTGTGAGAGGTCTTGCTTCAGCTTGACAGGCGGTCAAACCGATGGTTCGAACACGCTCCGTAACGCACAAATGACTGCCCGGTACGGGTGAACAGAACGTCGAGATCAAGGGCTATGCGCTCCTCCCATGGTAGCCCGGCCAGCAGGACCGCGCCCAGATGTAGCGGGAGGAGCCCCCGGTGCGCGACCCTGGAGACCGAGCCGCACTCCGCTCTCGAGACGCTTCCAGGAGGTCCGATGGGCAAGCCGGACGCAGAGGGTCACGGGCCAGCCGACGGCCTGCCCGGCCTGCCGCCCGAATGGGGCCGCGTGGTGGTTCCCGACGACGCCTCCGCGCTGGCCGCCGAGGCCGCCCAGGTCCGCCGTGAGCTGCGCCGGGCCAGCGGCCTCCCGGGCGGTCACCGGGCCCTGGCCCTACCGCTGCTGGTCCTGCTGGTGGCGGTCCTCACCACGCTGGCCGGTCTGCTGGTCGTCACCTGGCCCCGCGCCAACCGTGGCACCGACCGGCCGACCCCGGCCCCCTACGCGCCGCCCGCGACCCTCGTCGGTCGGGCGCTGCCCGCACTGGACCTGGTCGACGCGGACGACGCGCCCGTACCCCTGCGCGGCCTGCTACCCGCCATGATCATTCTGCTGGACGGCTGCCCCTGCCCGGACCGGGTCACCGACGCCCTGGCGGCCGCCCCCGCCGGCGTCTCCGTGGTCACCGTCACCGGAGGGCGGACGGCCCCGGCCGGGCCCACCACCGGGCGGAGGGCTCGCGCCCTGGCCGACCCCGCCGGAGGGCTCCGCTCGTTCCTCGGTCAACCGGCCCGCCCCGGCACCGCGGCCGCCCTGCTGGTCGACCGGACCGGCACGGTGACCCGGGTGCTGCCCGAGCTGGGCACGGTCGAGTCCTACCGGAACGACCTGAGCGCCCTGGCCGCCTGACCCGGCACGACTACCGGGGCAGCGCGACCAGCTGCGCCTGGATGTCGATGGGCCGGTCGACGGCCGACAGGGACACCCGGAACGGCCCGCTACCGGGCAGCACCTCGGCATTGGCGACCGTGCCGTCGCAGTCGATGCGGGGCTGGCCGACGATCTCGGCCCCGGTGCTCGTCACCGCCATCGTGCCGGGTCGGGTGCACCGGTACTGGAGCAGGTAGCGGGCGCCGTCGTCGCCGGCCTGCCGGGTCAGCCCCTGACCGCGAGCGAGCTCCCGCTCCTCCCGCCAGATCGTCTCCTTAAACACCGGCAGGTCACCCGAGGGAAAGAGCACGGCGGGATCGCCCTCGATGTCGGTGATCGAGCCCGTCGCCGGGTCGATCACCACCCGCGAGCCGGTGCGCACCCGGAGGACCTCGCCGGTGTTGGGGTCCATCCGCACCGTCACCCGCTCGTCGGGCTCCTCCGGCAGGATAAAACGTTCAATTGGGGTGCTGACGCTCGGTCCGACCGATGGCACCGCCGCCGCCGAAGGGACAGCCGTCCCGGCCGTCGACGCGGGCGCGGCGGCACGCCACCACCCGGCGCCGACGACCAGGACGGCCACCGCGGCACCACACAGCACCATCGAGCGCAGCCGGTCGTCCGAGGTCGCGTCCACCCCCCGAGCGTACCGGCCGGAGGTTCAGTCCTGTCGATCCAGCAGGGCGGCGTACAGGGTGAGGCCGGGGCCGAAGGCCAGCATGACGATGCGCCGAGCCGCCGGTGTCGCCCGGCCCAACCGGTCCAGGATCAGCAGCACGGTGGGCGACGAGCAGTTGCCGTGCTCGTCAAGCGTCGCCCGGGACGCCGCCAGCCCCAGCGGGGGCAGCGCCAACTCCCGCTCGACCACGTTGAGGATCCGCGGCCCGCCCGGGTGCACCGCCCAACCGTCCACCTCGGAGCTGGTCACGCCGTGCCGCGCCAACAGGTCGTCGACCAGCCCGCGGACGTGCCTCGACAGCACCTGCGGCACCTTCGGCGACAACCCCATCCGGAACCCCGCGTCGGTGACGTCCCAGGTCATGTGGTCGGCGGTCGAGGTGTCGGTGACGGCGGTGACCTCGCGTACCGCGTACCCCCGGCCGCCCGGCGCGACCACGGCGGCGACCGCGGCGTCCGAGAAGAGCGCGTGGGAGACGATCTGCTGGGTGTCCACCCGGGCGCTGGACGGCTGGATGTGCAGGCTGGTCAGCTCCGCGCAGAGCAGCAGCGCCGGACGCCCCCGGGCGGTGACGAAGTCACTCGCCGCACCGAGCCCCGGCAACGCCGCGTAACAGCCCATGTGGCCGATGAACATCCGCTGTGTGTCCGCGGCCATGCCCAGGTCCCGGGCGAGCAGGATGTCCAGCCCCGGGGTGGCGTACCCGGTGCAGGAGCAGACGATGAACAGCCCGATGTCACCGGCGCTCAGCCCGGCCGCGGTCAACGCGCGACCCACCGCCTCCTTGCCCAGCGGCAGCGCCTCCACCTGGTAGCGGCGCATCCGGCGCTCGGTCGGCCAGTCCGAGACGTCCTCCAGCAACGGGTTGACCGCGGCCTGCCGCCGGGTCACCCCCGAGTTGGCGAAGATTCGCTGGGCCAACGACCGGGTGGTGCCGGAGAAGTGCCGGGAGAAGAAGCCCTCCCACAACTCGTCCTGCGAAGCGGACGGCGGCTGCGCTGTCCCGAGCCCCGCGATCACTGGTACGAACACGATCCCCACCTCTCGTCAGATGCTGTCCTCCCCCTGGCCGTCCCACCAGCCACCTCGGCTGGTCGTTCTTTCGTGCGAGCCCGGTGCGGCGGGCTCACCAACGCGGTGCCGATCCGTCACGATCCGGGTCGCCGCCCAGCGCGGCGATGCCGAGCCAGTCGGCGCAGACATCCGACGTGGCCGGGTGCAGTGAGCCGCAGCGGGCGTCGCGGTAGAGCCGCTCCAGCGGATGGCCACGGCGGGTCGCCGAGGTGCCCGCCGCCTCCAGCACCGACGCCGCCACCTCGGCGGCCGTCGTGCCGGCGAGCAACTTCGCCCGCCACACCCAGCGGTTGGTCTCCTCGTCACCGGGCGCCTCGTCCACCCGGCGGGCCGCCTCGGCCACCACCAGCTGCGCGGCGGCCGTCGCCGCGTCCGCCCGACCCAGCCGGGCCCGCACCGCCGGCAGACCGGCCAGGTTGCGGGCGTTGAGGTGCCCGGCCGCGGCGTCGATCGCCGCACGGGCGACCCCCACGTAGACGGCCGCGTAGCTGGCCACCAGCCAGTGCGGCATCAGCTGGGCGACCACCAGCGCCAGCCCCTCCACGCCACCGAGCAGCCGGTCGGCGGGCACTGTGACGTCCAGGTGCAGGTCGTGGGAGGAGGTGGCGCGCATACCGAGCGAGTCCCAGGTCGGCTCCACGGTCAACCCGTCGCCGGCCGGCACCAGGAACTGTGAGACCACCGACTGGTCCGCCGCGCTACGCGCCGCCACCAGATAGCCGTCCGCGTGCCCGGCGCCGGAGCAGAAGGTCTTGCTGCCCTTGAGGTGCCAGCCCCCGTCGACCGGCTCGTACGCCGTGGTCAGCTGGGACAGTCGCGCGCCCGCGCCACGCTCGCTCATCGCGACCGCGTACCAGGAGCCCTGCGCCGCCGCGCTGAGCAGCCGGTCGCGGGCGACCAAGGCCTCGTCCGGTACGCCCAGCGCCTCGGCCAACTCCTCGGTGACCGCGCCCAGCGCTCCGGTCACCGAGGCGTGCATGTTGAACACCAGGGCGGTCGCACCGTTGCCCCGGGCAAGCTCAGTGGCCACCGCGGCGTACTCGGCGAAGGTGGCTCCCAGGCCGCCGAGTGCCCGGGGCACCATCAGCCCGAACAGGCCAGCCTCGCGCAGGTCGGCGAAGTCGTCCACGGGGAAGGAACCGTCCCGGTCGTGTTCGGCCGCCCGCGCGGCGAACCGCGGTGCCAACCGGCGTGCTGCCTCAAGCGCGTGCACCGTCATCTCGTCCCCTCCTTGGCGTTCCATACCCCGCCACGGCCTGACTATCCTTTGCGGACCCCCCGGCCCTGGTAGAGCACGGCGGTGGACCGGGTCGGCACGATGCGCGGCGGGCGGCCGGCGGGCTCCGCACCGGGCGTTCCGGCCGCGCGGGCGCGGCGCAGCAGCCAGGCGAGCATGCCGCCGACCTGCGGACGAATGCCGCGCAGGCGCAGGTCGACACCGTGCCGGGCACACTCGGCCACCAGCGCCCGCGCGTCCACGAACAACCGTGGATCATGGATGCCGCGGGGCACCGTCGGCAGCCGCTCGGCGATCCGGACCGCGACGAGCCGGGCCAGCGCCGTGTCGTTCAGGGTGTCAAGCACCAGCACGCCACCGGGGCGTAGCAACCGACACGCCTCGGCGACCGCGCGCGGCCAGGCTGGCACGTGCTCCAGCAACTCGCCCGCGGAGACCACGTCGGCGCAGCCGTCGGGCAGCGGGACCGCGGTGGCGTCACCCTGGACCACCCGCACCCCGTGCTCGGCCGCCTGGACAAGAGCCGAGCGGGTCAGATCCACCCCGACGTGGCGGTAGCCCTTGCCGGCCAGGTGCGGCGCGAGCAGGCCGGCGCCACAGCCCAGATCGACGAGCAGCGCGCCCGGCCGGGTGGCCGGCGGCACCATCGCCGCGCGGGCCTCCGCCAGCCAGTGCAGCATCGCGAACGCACCATCCGGCCGCCACCACTCACCGGCCAGATCGTCGTACTGACGCGGATCGTTTCGCGGCAGCACCCTCGGACCGGTGGAAGCCCCGGCCGCAGCCACGTCTCGCATGGAACCGAGCGTGGCACGACTGCTCGGTAACGACCAGACTTCCCTTATGTCGTCGAGGGTGTTAGGGCTGGTCAGAGCGAGCCATCCGGAACCGGCCGCGGCGGTGACCACGGTGGCCGGTCTGCTGGCGTGGGGAGTGGGCCACCGGCCGGCCGGAATCGTCTCGGTGGTGCTCGCCGTGCTGGCCAGCCAGCTCGCCGTCGGCTGGACCAACGACGCGCTGGACGCCGAGCGAGACGCCACTGTGGGGCGTACCGACAAACCGGTCGCCAGTGGCGCGGTCGGTCGGCGCGCCACGGCCTGGGCCGCCGCGGCGGCCGCGGTGGCCTGCCCGCTGCTGGCGCTGACCACGAACCCGACGGCGGCGTTCTGGCTGACGCTCGCCCTGGTCTCCGCCCTGCTCTACGACTGGCCGCTCAAGGCCACCGCGTTCTCGGTGCTGCCCTACGCCGTGTCGTTCGGCGCGCTGCCCGCCTTCGTGGTGCTGGCACTGCCCGGCCAGCCGGCCCCACCCGTCTGGCTGGTGACGGCGGCGGCCTGCCTGGGCGCCGGCGCGCACTTCGCCAACGTCCTGCCCGACCTGGCCGACGACGCCCGCACCGGCGTGCGCGGCCTGCCCCACAGGCTGGGCGCCGCCGGCAGCCGGGTGGCCGCGGCGGGTCTCCTCCTGGCGGCGACCGCGACCCTGGTCCTCGGACCACCCGGACCGCCGTCGGTGGTCGGCTGGGCGGCGGTCGGCACGGCCGCCGTGGTGCCACCACTGAGCTGGTACGCCGGACGCTCGGCGACCCGGGCCGGCCGGCGGCCGGTGGCGGCGTTCCGGGCGGTGATGCTGGTGGCCCTCATCGACGTGGTTCTGCTGGTGGCGAGCGGTCGGGTGGTGTGAACGCCACCCGGGCAGGTGGCATTGCCGGGTCCGCGTGCGGGCCTCGATCAGCCCCAACTACCCTGGAGCGCGGTCTGCGCGGGTATGGCCACCGTGCCCGGCGTACGGCCCGGGTGGGGATTGTGACGAGGAGGACCGACGTGACGCGCTCGATCAGGGGATCCCGGCGGGCGGCCCTGTTGCTGTCCGGGATTGCGGCGGCCAGCCTGCTGGCTTCCGGATGCGGCACCGGTCAGATCGCCGAGACCGCGTTGAAGGAGCCGTCGGTCCAGGGCGTCAGCCTCACGACCAACAACGGTTCCTTCTCGGTGCGAGGCCTGCTCGTGGACTTCCCGGGCACCGAGGGTTACAAGGCCGGCCAGGACGCCGGGCTCGGCGCCGTGATCTACAACGACTCCAAGGAGACGGTGACGGTCACCGTCACCACCGAGAGCGCCCGCGAGGTGGTGATCAGCGGCGGCTCGGCGAGCCCGTCGCCGTCCGCCTCGGAGTCCGCCTCCCTGAGCCCGTCTCCGTCCGGTTCGGCGAGCCCGTCGACTTCCGGCTCGGCCAGCCCGTCCAACTCGACGTCCGGTTCGCCGAGCCCGTCGGTGACGCCGTCCGAGACCGGCTCGTCCTCGGCCACCCCGTCCGCCCCGGAGTCGGCGCGGGCGTCCGGTTCGGCCAGCCCCTCCGCCCCGGGCCAGCCGGCTCGGATCGAGCTGGCGCCGTTGAGCTACATCCAGTTCAACTCCGAGGCCACCACGCAGCTCCGGTTGATCGGCCTGACCGAGGCGCTGCGCTCCGGCCAGAACGTCGTCGTGACCTTCGACTTCGGCAACGGCAACACGGTCACCGGCCAGGCGCCGGTCGCGGTGCCGCTCACCCCGGCGGTCCCGCCGTCGCCGATCATCGAGCGCGAGGGCGGCTACGAGGGCAACGAGGGCGGCACGACCCACGAGTGACCCGAACCCGCACATCGACAAACGCCCCGGCGTGGTGACCACCACGCCGGGGTGTTTTCGTCGTACGCGAGGGCTAGCGTCCTGATGTGACCACCTCCCGATCGACTCCTCCGCGTGGCGGCACGGCCGGTGCCGCCCGTGGTCGGTCCGCCGCCCGCGACCCGCGTCCGGCCTACCAGTGCGACGCGTGCGGGCACCAGCCGCCCAAGTGGGTGGGGCGCTGCCCGGAGTGCGGCGAGTGGGGCGCGGTGGTCGAGAGCACGGTGACCGGCCCGACCGTCGCCGGTCGAGTGGTCAGCTCCCGGATGCCGAGCGAGCCGGCCCGGCCGATCGCCACCATCAGCGCCGCCCCGGCCCGCGCCGTGCCCACCGGGGTGAGCGAGCTCGACCGGGTGCTCGGCGGCGGCCTGGTCCCCGGTGCCGTGGTGTTGCTCGCCGGTGAGCCCGGCGTGGGCAAGTCGACCCTCCTGCTGGATGTGGCGCAGCAGTGGGCGCTCGGCGCCGGCAGCCCCTCGCTGGTGGTCAGTGGCGAAGAGTCGGTCAGCCAGGTGCGCCTGCGCGCCGAGCGGATGGGCACCCTGCACGAGCAGCTCTACCTCGCCGCGGAGAGCGACCTGGCCTCGGTGCTCGGTCACCTCGACGCGGTCAAGCCGGGCCTGTTGGTGCTCGACTCGGTGCAGACCATCTCGACCAGCGGCACCGAGGGGGTGCCCGGTGGGGTGACCCAGGTCCGCGCGGTCACCGCCGCGCTGGTCTCGGTCGCCAAGGAGCGGGGCATCGCGACGGTGCTGGTCGGGCACGTCACCAAGGACGGCCAGGTGGCCGGGCCTCGGGTGCTGGAGCACCTGGTCGACGTGGTGCTGCACTTCGAGGGCGACAAGCACTCGTCGCTACGCCTGGTGCGCGGCGTGAAGAACAGGTTCGGCGCGGCCGACGAGGTCGGCTGCTTCGAGATGCACGAGGGCGGCATCAGCAGTCTGGCCGACCCGTCCGGGCTGTTCCTGACCCGCTACGCGGAGCCGGTCCCGGGCACCTGCGTGACAGTGGCCATGGAGGGGCGGCGGGCCCTGGTCACCGAGGTGCAGGCGCTGATCGGCGCGACCGTGGCGGGCTCTCCCCGACGCACCGTCTCCGGCCTCGACTCGGCGCGACTGGCGATGGTGCTCGCGGTGCTGCAACGGCGCACCGAGCGGCTGACCCTGCACGACAGGGAGGTCTTCGCCGCCACCGTCGGCGGGATCCGGGTGGTCGAGCCGGCCGCCGACCTGGCGGTGGCCCTGGCGGTCGCCTCCGGCGGGCTCAACCTGGCGATCGCGCCACACCTGGTGGCGATCGGTGAGGTGGGGCTGACCGGCGAGGTGCGCCGGGTCGGGGCGGTGCCGCGCCGGCTGGCCGAGGCGGCCCGGCTGGGGTTCAAGGTGGCCCTGGTGCCACCCGGCTGCGGCCCGGCCAGCACCGGCGCCGGCCCCGGGCAGATGCAGGTGACCGAGGTCACCGACGTCCGTTCGGCCCTGCACCATGCGGCCCGCGCGTCCGCCGAGTGACCCACCGTGCCGACGAGGGCGGCGAAACCGGACAGCACGTCGCAAGCGGGAAACGTTGAAGAGGGCGGCATCGTGACACATCACAGTAACCACGACAGCACCCACCGCACGGCAGTCCGTAGACTGTGCCCGTGCCGATCGACCGCGATACCACCAAGCCAGCCGGCGCGCCGCCCCAGGCCCGCACCGGCGCCGTGGGCTCGCCCGCCCGCCCGATCAGCGTGAGCGTGACCGCGGGAGCCGCCGGCAGCGCCGGAGATCCGCTGCGGGCCAATCTCGCCCTGATGGCCCCGGGCACCGCCCTGCGCGACGGCCTGGAGCGCATCCTGCGCGGCCGCACGGGGGCGCTCATCGTGCTCGGCTACGACAAGGTGGTCGAGGGCCTGTGCACCGGCGGCTTCCCACTGGACGTGGAGTTCTCCGCGACCCGGGTGCGCGAGCTGTGCAAGATGGACGGCGCTGTCGTGCTCTCCAGCGACGGCACCAGGATCGTCCGGGCGGCCGTGCACCTGATGCCCGACCCGTCCATCCCGACGGAAGAGTCCGGCACCCGGCACCGCACCGCCGAGCGGGTGGCCCGCCAGACCGGCTACCCGGTCATTTCGGTCAGCCAGTCCATGCGGATCATCAGCCTCTACGTCAACGGCCAACGGCACGTGCTCGACGACTCGGCGGCCATCCTCTCCCGCGCCAACCAGGCGCTCGCCACCCTGGAGCGTTACAAGCTCCGGCTGGACGAGGTCTCCGGCACGCTCTCCGCCCTGGAGATCGAGGATCTGGTCACCGTGCGGGACGCGGTGGCCGTGGTGCAGCGACTGGAGATGGTTCGCCGGATCGCCGACGAGATCGCCGGTTACGTGGTGGAGCTGGGCACCGACGGCCGCCTGCTCGCCCTGCAACTCGACGAGCTGATGGCCGGCGTGGACGCCGACCGCACCCTCGTCATCCGGGACTACCTCCCCGTCGGCCGCAAGTCGCGCACCCTCGACGAGGCCCTTGTCGAGCTGGACCTGCTCGGTGCCACCGAGCTGATCGACCTGGTGTCGGTGGCCAAGGCGATCGGCTACCCGGCCGCGTCCGACGCGCTCGACGCCGCGGTCAGCCCGCGCGGCTTCCGACTGCTGGCCAAGGTGCCCCGTCTACCGGTGGCGGTGGTCGACCGCCTGGTGCTGCACTTCGGCAGCCTCCAGCGTCTGCTCGGAGCGACCGTGGAGGACCTGCAAGCCGTCGAAGGGGTCGGTGACGCCCGGGCCCGCGGCGTCCGTGAGGGGCTGTCCCGGCTCGCCGAGGCATCCATCCTGGAACGCTACGTCTGACCCGCCTCAGCCGGTGACGGTGAGCTTCACCGGGTCGCTGAGCTTCGTGCCGACCCGAGCGAACACCTGGTACGACCCGACCGGCGCGAACGGCCCGGCGGCCAGTGCACCGTCACAGCGGCTGGTGTCGCGCCCGTTCCACGGCACCTGGTAGGAGCGCTCGAAGTTCGGCGTGAAGGTCTGCACGTCCGAGCCCACGACCTTGCCGCACGTGTCCGACGACCAGACCTTCTCGGCACCGGACTTGATGAAGATCTCCTGAAGGTCGGCGCCGACGTTGCGACTGCACGTCCGGTCCGACGTGTTCTTGATCCTCAGTTGCAGCTCGACCACCGCGCCCCGCTGCACCGAGGTCGGATTCGCCGACGAGATCACGCTGATCTCCGCGTTGGTGCAGGTGCCGTCGTCCTCCGAACCGGCGGCCGCGCCCAGCGGCGGTGTGTTGCTGGTGATCGCCGGGCTCGGATTCGTCGCACCCGAATCAGCGGACGCCGACGATGATGGCCCCCCGGTCTGCGGTGTCAGCACCGGCCCGCCGGGACCAGACGTCGCGGCGGACGTCGCCGACGGCGAACCTCCCGCCTTCGGCTCCTGACCGCCGGAACCACCCGAACCGGTGCAGGAGTAGAGCAGGACAATCAGGAACAGAAACCCCGCTCCGAGTACGACGGCGCGACGCCGCCAATACACGGCGGGTGGCAGGGGGCCGACCGTCAGACGCATGATGCCCTCCACCGTAGCCGCGCCGTACCCGGCAGTGCGGCGCGACGCGCCGGAACCGATTCGAGGGGTAGGCCCGACCCTCCACTGAGGACAGATGGCTCACCGATCACAGGTAGACCTTGCGCTGGTAGACGGCGTGCGCACCGGCCACCCGGTCCAGGAAGAGTAGCCCCGCGCAGTGGTCGATCTCGTGCTGCAACGCCCGAGCCTCGAAGCCGTCGGTCACCAGCCGGACCGGCTCGCCGCTGCCCGGCAGGTCACCCTCCACCACCAGCCGGCTGGCCCGCTTCACGTCCCCGGTCAGGTCCGGCACCGACATGCAGCCCTCCCGGCCCGGCTTCCACCGCGTCGCCTCGACCACCCGCGCGTTGCACAACACGAAGATGCCGTGCACCGTCACCGCCTTCGGGTGCCCGGTCACGTCGACGGCGAAGACCCGAGCGCCCACCCCGATCTGGGGCGCGGCCAGCCCGACGCAGCCCGGCGAGACCTTCATGGTGGCTATCAGGTCGGCCGCGAGTTGGACCGTCTCCTTGGCCGTGGGGTCGACCTCGTCCGCCGCCCGACTCAGCACCGGGTGCGGGGCGGACACCACCGGCCGCACCTCGCCCGGCACGTCCAGCGACTCCGGTGTCCAGTCCCCCAGGCCGACCTCCGGCCCACGCTCCTCGCCCGTCACAACAGATCCGGGTCCGCCGGCCGGAGGGTGACCTCCACGCCCAGCTCCGCAGCCGTCCGGTGCAGCCGGTCGATCAGAGTGTCCGCCACACCGGCCGGCAACTCGACTTCCGCCAGGACCACGTAGAGCGCACCGGTCAACCGGGTACTCAGGTCGGTGACATTCCCCCCGGCGTCCACCAGCACCCGCGTCATCGCCGCGACGATCCCCATCCGGTCCGAACCGTGCACCGCCATCACGTACGGCTCACCCGCCGGAGGTACATCGCCGTCCGGGGTGACCGCGCGTACCGTCGCCAGCAGCTGGCCCTCGGCGGCCAGCGGCGCCAGGGCGGCCTCGACCTCGGCGGCAGCCGGACCGGTGCAGATGAGGGTCATCGCGAAATGCCCCCGCAGCCGCGTCATCGTGCTGTCGGTGAGGTTCGCGCCCAGTCCGGCCAGCACCTCCGCGACGTCGGCCACGATGCCCGGCCGGTCCCGACCGATGACGGTGATCGCGAGCTCGTTCATCCGCGCATTCTCCCCCGTCCGCCGAACGACGACGTGGCACCCCGCCCGAGCCGCCCACCCAACGGGAACGCCGGGCGTGACATCATCGACGACGCCATGACTCAACCCGACTTCGCCACCCTGGTCAGCCGGTGGTTCCAGCAGCACGCCCGTGACCTGCCATGGCGCGAGCCCGGGGTCACCCCGTGGGCCATCCTGGTCAGCGAGGTCATGCTCCAGCAGACACCAGTGGTCCGGGTGGTGCCGGCCTGGCAGGCATGGCTGGCCCGCTGGCCGGAGCCGGCCGCGTTGGCGGCGGACACGCCGGCCGAGGCGATCCGGATGTGGGGACGCCTCGGCTACCCCCGCCGGGCGGTCCGGCTACGCGAGTGCGCCGTCGCGATCGTCGACCGGCACGGCGGCCAGGTGCCGGACCGGCTGGAGCAACTGCTGGCACTGCCCGGCGTCGGCACCTACACGGCGCGGGCGGTGGCCGCCTTCGCGTACGGGCAGCGGCACCCCGTCGTCGACACCAACGTACGGCGGGTCGTGTGCCGGGCGGTGGCCGGCGAACCGGACGCCGGACCGGTCACCCGACCGGCCGACCTGGTCGCCACCGAAGAGCTGCTCCCCACGGAACCCGCCGCGGCGGCGCTGGCCAGCGCCGCGTTCATGGAACTGGGCGCGGTGATCTGCACCGCCCGGTCACCGCGCTGCACGGCCTGCCCCGTCGAGTCGGTCTGCGCCTGGCGGGCGTCCGGCCAGGAGGCGCCCGCGGGGCCAACCCGCCGACCCCAGCGGTACGCGGGCACCGACCGACAGGTCCGCGGCCTGCTGCTCGGAGTGCTCCGGGACAGCACCGGGCCCGTCCCACACCAGCGGCTGGACCAGGTCTGGACCGACGACGTGCAACGCGCCCGCGCCCTCGCCGGCCTGGTGCAGGACGGGCTTGTCGAACCCGCCGGCACCGACTCCTTCCGCCTGGTCGGCGACGGCCCGTCCCTCCCAACCGCCGACCTCACCACCTGACCGTCGGCACGCGCCGCACGCCCGGCACGCCCGCCGCAAGATCGCGCTCGATCCTGGATGTAGTGGTGTCGGGCGCGCCGATGGCACTACATCCAGGATGTTGCGCGATCTTGTGGGCGGTGGCCTGCACCGGGAGCGAGGCAGGACACCGCTGAGCTCACCGCCCTGCCCACCGTCACGCCCCACAACATCAGGGAAAGTGCTGCCTCCGGACGCCGGGAGGCAGCACTTTCCCTGATGTTGCGCGGATCTTGCAGGGGCGGGCTACGTGAGGCGGGTGCGGTGGGTTTTGGCCTGTGGGGTGGCGCAACAAGCCGGGGCCCCGGTGGCTTACGCCACCGGGGCCCCGCCCACTGCTGGTTGTGTTACTCGTCCACGCCTGCGGCGGCGGTGCCAGCGGCGGTGCCACCGAGGTCGGCCGGGACGGCGTCCGGAACTTCAACCGGCTTGTCCGAGCCCCGGAAGACGAGCTTGGAATTGTCGATGTCATCCGGGTCGCCTTCGCAGTCGACCACGACGATCTGACCGGGGGTCAGCTCGTTGAACAGGATCCGCTCGGAGAGGTTGTCCTCGATGTCGCGCTGGATCGTGCGACGAAGCGGACGGGCACCCAGCACCGGGTCGAAGCCCTTCGCGGACAGGTACTTCTTGGCGTTGTCGGTCAGCTCCAGACCCATGTCCTTGTTCCGCAGCTGGCCCTCGATCCGCTGGATCATGATGTCCACGATCGAGAGGATCTCGCTCTGGCGCAGCTGGTGGAAGACGATGGTGTCGTCGATCCGGTTGAGGAACTCAGGCCGGAAGTGCTGCTTGAGCTCGTCGTTGACCTTCTGCTTCATCCGGTCGTAGTTGGACTCGGAGTCCTCCGACTGCTGGAAGCCCAGCGACACCGCCTTGGCGACGTCGCGGGTGCCCAGGTTGGTGGTCAGGATGATGACCGTGTTCTTGAAGTCCACGATCCGACCCTGACCGTCGGTGAGCCGACCGTCTTCCAGGATCTGCAGGAGCGTGTTGAACACGTCCGGGTGGGCCTTCTCGATCTCGTCGAAGAGGACCACCGAGAACGGCCGACGCCGCACCTTCTCGGTCAGCTGCCCGCCCTCGTCGTAGCCGACGTAGCCGGGAGGGGCACCCACGAGCCGGGAGACCGTGTAACGGTCGTGGAACTCGGACATGTCCAGCTGGATGAGGGCATCCTCGCTGCCGAAGAGGAACTCGGCGAGCGCCTTGGACAGCTCGGTCTTACCGACACCGGACGGGCCGGCGAAGATGAACGAGCCCGACGGGCGCTTCGGGTCCTTCAGGCCGGCCCGGGTACGCCGGATCGCCTTCGAGACCGCCTTGACCGCGTCCTCCTGGCCGATGACGCGCTTGTGCAGCTCGTCCTCCATGCGCAGCAGGCGCGAGGTCTCCTCCTCGGTCAGCTTGTAGACCGGGATGCCGGTCCAGTTGCCGAGCACCTCGGCGATCTGCTCGTCGTCAACCTCGCTGACGACGTCCAGGTCACCGGCCTTCCACTCCTTCTCCCGCTGAGCCTTCTGGCCCAGGAGCTGCTTCTCCTTGTCGCGCAGCTGGGCGGCGCGCTCGAAGTCCTGCGCGTCGATCGCGGACTCCTTGTCGCGACGCACCTGGGCGATGCGCTCGTCGAAGTCACGCAGGTCTGGCGGCGCGGTCATCCGACGGATCCGCATCCGGGCACCGGCCTCGTCGATCAGGTCGATCGCCTTGTCCGGAAGGAAGCGGTCGGAGATGTACCGGTCGGCCAGGGTCGCGGCAGCCACGAGAGCTGCGTCGGTGATGCTCACCCGGTGGTGAGCCTCGTAGCGGTCACGCAGGCCCTTGAGGATCTCGATGGTGTGGGCCAGCGACGGCTCACCCACCTGGATCGGCTGGAAGCGGCGCTCGAGAGCGGCGTCCTTCTCCAGGTGCTTGCGGTACTCGTCGAGCGTGGTGGCACCGATGGTCTGCAGCTCACCACGGGCCAGCATCGGCTTGAGGATGCTCGCGGCGTCGATCGCGCCCTCGGCGGCACCCGCACCCACCAGGGTGTGGATCTCGTCGATGAACAGGATGATGTCGCCGCGGGTGCGGATCTCCTTGAGCACCTTCTTGAGGCGCTCCTCGAAGTCACCGCGGTAGCGGGAACCGGCGACGAGCGCGCCCAGGTCGAGCGTGTAGAGCTGCTTGTCCTTGAGGGTCTCGGGCACCTCGCCCTTGATGATCTTCTGGGACAAGCCCTCCACCACGGCGGTCTTACCGACGCCGGGCTCACCGATCAGGACCGGGTTGTTCTTGGTACGGCGGGAGAGCACCTGCATGACCCGCTCGATTTCCTTCTCGCGCCCGATGACCGGGTCGAGCTTGCCCTCGCGGGCGGCCTGAGTCAGGTTGCGGCCGAACTGGTCCAGCACCAGGCTGGTCGACGGCGCGGCCTCACCCGGCGCGGCGCCCGCAGCAGCAGGCTCCTTGCCCTGGTAGCCGGAGAGCAGCTGGATCACCTGCTGGCGGACCCGGTTGAGGTCGGCGCCGAGCTTGACCAGCACCTGGGCGGCGACGCCCTCGCCCTCGCGGATCAGCCCGAGCAGGATGTGCTCCGTGCCGATGTAGTTGTGGCCGAGCTGCAGCGCCTCGCGCAGCGACAGCTCCAGCACCTTCTTGGCCCGCGGCGTGAACGGAATGTGCCCGCTCGGCGCCTGCTGGCCCTGGCCGATGATCTCCTCGACCTGCTGGCGGACGCCCTCCAGGGAGATGCCGAGGCTCTCCAGGGCCTTTGCCGCGACGCCTTCACCTTCGTGGATCAGGCCCAGCAGGATGTGTTCCGTACCGATGTAGTTGTGGTTGAGCATCCGGGCCTCTTCTTGGGCCAGGACGACAACCCGTCGCGCTCGGTCGGTGAACCGCTCGAACATGCCCTCGTGCTCCTCACGTGCCGTGCGCCTTGATGGTCAAGATCTTGGCGGGGCCGGTGCACGAACGTCCAGGACGGGCGTCCGTGCCTCCTTACTCTATCGTCGCTGACCGACTCAGCTGAGGTCGTGTGTCTCTGGTCTGGGTCGGTTCCACGTCGTTTTGAACAACCGTCCGCGCTCAGGAGGTGTTCCGGTAGCCCTGTCGCTACGCGCAGAGCGAAATCCGACTGGCTCCACGGAAGCCCGATCCGGGGTCCGAAGGCGTTCCGGGAGGCTCCGGGAGGGCGGACCGGGGGTCGCGACGAGCGCCGCGCCCAGCCCTGGGGGAGGTTGTCCACAGGCTGTGGATAGTTGCTCCACTGGTTGTGGACAACGTCGGTCGACCCGGAATGCTTCCCGCCCCGGACGGGCCCGGCGACGCCGCCCCGGCCAACCGAGCGAGGCCGCCCCGACCGACCCGGCGACGGCCGCCCCGAAACGGCGATGCCGGCTCAAACCGGACACGGCGACGCCGCCCGGATACGGCGACGCCGGCCCGGAGAACTCCTCCGGCCCGGCGTCGGTGTCGCCTGCGGTGGCGGCTGGCCACCAAACTGCTGACGGATCAGCGCTTCGCGTGGAACTCGTCCACGATCTCCTGCGGGATACGACCCCGGTCCGAGATGTCCTTGCCGGCCTTCTTGGCCCACTCCCGGATCGCCTTGTTCTGCTCCCGATCGGCGGTCGCGCCACCGCGACCGCGGGCAGCCCGCCCACCGATCACGACACCGCCCCGGCCGACCTTGGTGCCGGCACCGACGTACGACGCAAATGCATCGCGCAATTTCGCGGCGTTGGCGCTCGACAGGTCGATCTCGTACTGAACGCCGTCGAGGGCGAACTTGACGGTCTCGTCCGCGTCCCCGCCGTCCAGGTCATCGACCAGCTTGTGAATGATCTGCTTGGCCACGTCCCACATTCCTTTCGAGCAGGGTGCTCCTGCTAACGAGAGCACAATAACCCGTGCGCCGCTCGTCGCGTCAATAGGACCCGGTTACGGCTCGGTGTGAGCCCGGAGGAGGACTACTCCGGGCGGACCAACGGGAAGAGGATCGTTTCCCGAATTCCGAGCCCGGTCAGGGCCATCAACAGCCGGTCGATTCCCATTCCCATACCGCCGGCCGGCGGCATTCCATACTCCATGGCCCGAAGGAAGTCCTCGTCGAGACGCATCGCCTCGTCGTCGCCACGGGCGGCCAACTGCGCCTGGGCCACCAGCCGTTCCCGCTGCACGACCGGGTCGACCAGCTCGGAGTACGCGGTGCCCAACTCGAAGCCGAGCACGTAGAGGTCCCACTTCTCCGCCAGCCCCGGCTCGCTGCGGTGGGCCCTGGTGAGCGGGCTCGTCTCCTCCGGGTAGTCCCGTACGAAGGTGGGCGCCTCCAGGCCGGGAACGACCAGTTCCTCGAACAACTCCTCGGCCAGCTTGCCCGGGCCCCACTTCGGGTCCACGGCCAATCCCACCTTGTCCGCGTACTCCACGAGGCGGGAGCGTTCGGTGCGAACGGTGACCTCCTCGCCCAGTGCTTCGGAAAGCACGCCGAACAACGTCACGGACCGCCACTCGCCGCCCAGGTCGAACTCCCGACCGTCGGCGTGGGTCACCACCGTCGAGCCGCTCACCGCGATCGCCGCCTGTTGCACGAGATTGCGGGTCAACTCGGCCATCGTGTCGTAGTCGCCGTACGCCTGGTACGTCTCCAGCATCGCGAACTCCGGCGAGTGCGAAGAGTCGACACCCTCATTACGGAAGTTGCGGTTGATCTCGAAGACGCGGTCGACACCGCCGACCACAGCGCGCTTGAGAAACAGTTCCGGAGCGATTCGCAGATACAGATCGGTGTTCAACGCATTGCTGTGGGTCACGAACGGTCGGGCCGCCGCGCCTCCATGCAGCAGTTGCAACATCGGCGTTTCCACCTCGATGAAGCCCTGCCCGTGCAGTGAATCGCGCAGACTGCGTACCGCGGCGGCCCGGGTACGCACCATCTCCCGTGCCTGCGGCCGGACAATCAGGTCGACGTAACGCTGCCGGACGCGCGCCTCCTCGGAGAGGGGCTTGTGGGCCACCGGCAACGGTCGCAGCGCCTTGGCGGTCATCTCCCACTGCTGGGCCAGCACCGACAGTTCGCCCCGGCGGCTGGTGATCACCTCACCGGTGACGCCGACGTGGTCGCCGAGGTCGACGAGGCGCTTCCACGCCTCCAGCCGCTCCGGCCCGACCCGGTCCAGGGACAGCATCGCCTGCAACTCGGTGCCGTCGCCGTCCCGCAGGGTCGCGAAGCAGAGCTTCCCCGTGTTGCGCACGAAGATCACCCGGCCGGTGACCGCGACCTGGTCGCCGGTCGCGGTGTCGGTCGGCAGGTCGGCGTAGCGCGCCCGGACCTGCGCGAGGGTGGTGGTACGGGGGAAACCGACCGGGTAGGGCTCGACGCCCTCGGCGAGCATCCGGTCCCGCTTCTCCCGGCGGACCTTCATCTGCTCGGGAAGGTCGTCGGCGGGGTCCACTGGCACGGGGTTCTGCTCGCTCACGGCACGCTTCCTCGTCACGGAGATACAGGGGTCAGGCCCGAGCGTACTCAAGCGGTCCGGAGGCCGTTACGGGATAACCTGCCCGTCATGGTCGATCACACTCACGCCCTGTCGTTCGGCGTCGCTGCGGGTGATTACGACCGCTTTCGACCACGTTATCCCGAGGCTGCGGTCCGCTGGGCGCTCGACGGGCTGAGCGAGGCCCGGGTGGTCGATCTCGCGGCGGGCACCGGCATCCTGACACGTGGCGTGCTGGCCCTGGGCCACGAGGTTGTACCGGTGGAGCCCGATCCCGGGATGCGGACACAACTCGCCGCCAGCACCCCGGGCACGACGGCCCTGGCGGGCAGCGCCGAGACCATGCCGCTGCCCGACTCGGCGGCGGACGCGGTGCTGGTCGGGACGGCGTACCACTGGTTCGACCGGGAGCTCGCACACGCCGAGATCGCCCGCGTGCTCCGTCCCGGCGGCACCTTCGCCCCCATCTGGAACATCCGGGACGACAGCGTCGACTGGGTGGCCGAGCTGGGTCGCATCGCCCACTTCGGGGACAAGTCGACCCTCCAGCTCATCGGCGAGCACCCCGACTTCGGCCCCGCGTTCGGCACCGTCGAGCAGCGCGAGTTCACGCACCGCACCACACTCACGCCGGACGAGCTGCTCGGCGTGGTCCGCACCCGCTCGTACTGGCTCACCGCCACCAGGGAGGATCAGCAGCGGGTCGAGCGGGAGCTGACCGAACTCCTGAACACGCACCCCGCCCTGGCTCGCCGGGACACCGTCGAGCTGCCGTACCGGACGCTGGTGCTGCGCGCCCGGCGGCGCTGACGCCCGCCTGGAGGCCGGCCCCGACGGCGGCCGGGGTCACAGGTTGCGTTCGTAGACCATCCGCAGGCCGATCAGCGTGATCATCGGCTCGTGGTGGGTGATGCTGCGACACTCGTTGATCACCAGCGAGGCCAGGCCGCCGGTGGCGATCACCGCCCGCACCTCGCCCAACTCCTCGGTCATCCGCTCGACGATCCGGTCCACCTGCCCGGCGAAGCCGAAGTACAGGCCGGCCTGGAGGCACTCCACGGTGTTCTTGCCGATCACCGAGCGGGGCTTGGTGGCCTCGACCTTGCGCAGCTGCGCGGCCCGGGCGGCCAGCGCGTCGAAGGAGATCTCGATGCCCGGGGCGAACGCCCCACCGAGGAACTCACCGCGCTCGCTGATCACGTCGAAGTTCGTGGTGGTGCCGAAGTCCACAACGATCGACGGGCCGCCGTAGAGGGTGTACGCGGCCAGGGTGTTCACCACCCGGTCGGCGCCGACCTCCTTCGGGTTGTCGATCGCCAACTGCACGCCGGTGCGCACTCCCGGCTCGACCACCACGCTCGGCAGGTCGGCGTAGTAACGCTTGAGCATGGTGCGCAGCGACCGCAGCGCGGCCGGCACCGTGGAGCAGGCGGCCACACCGGTGATCTCGACGTTGTCCCCGGCGAGCAGACCCCGGAACATCAGGCCCAGCTCGTCCGCCGTCGAACGGGCATCGGTCTTGATCCGCCAGGAGTGCACCAGCTTGTCGCCGTCGAACGTCGCCAGCACGGTGTTGGTGTTTCCGATGTCGATGCAGAGCAGCACGCACGCAGCCTAGACAACTACTCCGTACGCAGGTCCAGCGCGATG
The DNA here is from genome assembly GCF_042869175.1 of Micromonospora sp. NPDC007208. Lineage (NCBI taxonomy): Bacteria > Bacillati > Actinomycetota > Actinomycetes > Micromonosporales > Micromonosporaceae > Micromonospora > Micromonospora sp. NPDC007208. Next base: position 59,622 of record NZ_JBIAFG010000011.1, read on the forward strand.
TCCAGGATCGGCGACGAGTGGGTCAACGCGCCCACCGAGAGGAAGTCCACGCCAGTGGCCGCGTACCGGCCGGCCACCTCCAGGGTCAGCCCGCCGGTCGCCTCCAGCTCCGCCCGGTCACCCACCGCGGCCACCGCCTCGGCCAGCAGCTCCGGCGTCATGTTGTCGCAGAGCAGGAAGTCGGCCCCGGCCTCCACCGCCTCCACCGCCTCGTCGACGGTGGTCACCTCGACCTGCACCGGCACCTCCGGGAACGCCTCCCGGACCCGCCGATAGGCCGCCGTGATGCCCCCGGCCGCCAGCTTGTGGTTGTCCTTGATCATGGCCACGTCGTAGAGGCCCATCCGCTTGTTGGTGCCGCCGCCGGCCCGCACCGCGTACTTCTCCAGCGCCCGCAGGCCCGGCGTCGTCTTGCGGGTGTCCAGCACCATCGCCTTCGTGCCGGCCAGCGCGTCCGCCCACGCCCGGGTGTGGGTGGCCACCCCGGACATCCGGCAGAGCAGGTTGAGCGCCGTCCGCTCGGCCGTCAGCAGCAGCTGGGTCGGGCCGGTCACCGTCGCCAGCACGTCGCCGCGGGCCACCCGCTCGCCGTCGCGGGCCAACACCGACACCTCGACGGTACGACCGAAGCCCGTCACCTCGCCCACCAGCTCGAACACGGCGGCGGCCACGGCCATCCCGGCCATCACCCCGTCCGCGCGGGCCACCAGGTCGGCGGTGTCGGTCTGCTCCGCCGGAATGGTGGCCACGCTGGTGACGTCCAGGAAATCCGGGCCCAGATCCTCGCCCAGCGCGCCCTCGATCACCTGCCGCACCAACGCCGGATCCAGCCCGGCCGCCCGCAACGCCGCCTGCGTCGACTCCATCACGAGTTTCCCTCCCACTGTTGCGTCACCCGGCCCTGCGTCCCGACCGCCCCGACCAGATGGCCCAGCCACCGTTCGTCGGCCGTCGGGAAGTCCTCCCGCCAGTGACAACCCCGGGTCTCACCACGGGCGTACGCGGCGGCGACAAGCGTCGACGCCACGGTGAGCAGGTTCGTCGCCTCCCAGTCGGCGGTCCGTGGCCGGCCCCGGGCAACGCCCAACTCGGTCAACGTCCCGGCCGTCTCGGCCAGCGTCGCCGCGGATCGGAGCACCCCGGCCCCCCGGGTCATCGCCCGTTGCAGGGTCGGCGTCACCTCCGCGGGCAGCACCCAGCCGGTACCCCCGCGCCAGGCGCCGGTGTCCGCCGGCTGAGCCTGCTCGGGCAGGCCGGCCGCGATGTCCTCGGCGATCCGCCGGGAGAAGACCAGACCCTCCAGCAGTGAGTTGCTGGCCAGGCGGTTCGCGCCGTGCACGCCCGTGCAGGCCACCTCGCCGCAGGCGTACAGGCCGGGGATGGAGGTCCGGCCGCGCAGGTCGGTCCGGACCCCGCCGGAGGCGTAGTGGGCCGCCGGCGCCACCGGGATCAGGTCGGTCGCCGGGTCCACGCCGATCGCCAGGCAGGACGCCACGATGGTGGGGAACCGACCGGCCAGGAAGTCGCCGCCCAGGTGCCGTGCGTCGAGGAAGACGTGGTCCGCGCCGGTGGCCAGCAGCACCCGGTGGATGCCCTTGGCCACCACGTCCCGGGGTGCCAGCTCGGCCAACTCGTGCTGGCCCACCATGAACCGCTTGCCGTCGGAGTCCACCAGGTACGCGCCCTCGCCGCGCAGCGCCTCCGAGACCAGCGGCTGCTGCGCGTGCCCGGCACCGGGCACCCCCGCGCCGGGCGGGGTGATCAGGGCGGTCGGGTGGAACTGGACGAACTCCACGTCGGTCACCGCCGCGCCGGCCCGCAACGCCAGCGCCACCCCGTCCCCGGTGGAGACCGCCGGGTTTGTGGTGGCCGAGAAGATCTGGCCCATCCCGCCGGTGGCGAGCACCACCGCACGGGCCAGCAGCGCGCCGACGCCGTCCTCGCTGCCCTCACCCAACACGTGCAGGGTGATCCCGCAGGCCGGGCCGAGCCCATCCGGGCCGTCGCCGGGCGCGCGCAGCAGGTCCAGTACGAGGGCGTGCTCGACCAGCCGGATCCACGGGTCGCGCTGCACCGCGGCGTGCAGGGCCCGCTGCACCTCCGCGCCGGTGGCGTCCCCGCCGGCGTGCACGATCCGGTCCGCCCGGTGGCCGCCCTCGCGGGTCAGCATCAGCGAACCGTCGGGGTGACGATCGAACTCGGCGCCAATCCGCATCAGCTCACGGAGCCGGGTCGGGCCCTCCTCGACCAGCACCCGGACCGCCGCCGGGTCGCACAGCCCCACCCCGGCGATTTCGGTGTCCCGGGCATGGGCCGCCGGTGTGTCGGCCGGGTCGAGCACGGCGGCGATGCCGCCCTGCGCCCACCGGGTCGAGCCGTCGTCAATGTTGACCTTGGTTACCACCGTGACGTGCAGACCTGCCTCCCGCAGGTGCAGCGCCGCGGTCAACCCGGCCACGCCGGAACCCACCACGATCACGTCGGTGGTCTCCACCCAGCCGGGCGCGGGCGCGGCCAGCAACGCGGGCAGGGCAGGCAGGTCGACGGTCGGGAGGTCCATCCCCCCAGTCAACCCGAACCATCCTCGCCCGGGGCGGCGGGGGCGGGACGAGTGTTTTGGGCTACCCCGTCCGGCGCGCGTGGCGCGTCAGGCCGTGGTCACTTCGTCCGGACCGGTAGCCCCGCCGGGCCCGCGCCCTTCAGCGAGGCGGTCACCGTACGGTGGCTGAGCCACAGATAGCAGCGGACGCCCCGGTCACCGACCTTCCAGCGCCCGGCCCCCGGCGGTCGGACCACCACACCGCTGCGGACGGGCAGTGTGGCGTCGTCCGGAACGCCCACGTACCGGGCGAGGACGCTGCGACAACCCGTGTAGAGCGGCGCCCAGTCGGCATCCCGGGTCGGGTACGCCCGGTCCGGTGCGCGCCACACCCCGACGAACTCGGCGTCGTGCTGTTTGCCGCACTCCACCGGGGTCAGCGTCAGCACCCCCCGGCCGGCGCCACCGCGGGTCTGCTGGCAACCGAGGCGCAGCCCGGTGGGCCCCTTCAACGCGTCCCGCAGACTGCCCGACCGGACCACCACGGTGGCCGCCGCCTCGACCGTGGTCAGCTCGGTGAGGTCGCACCGGAACCACCGGGAACCCGCCGCCCAGCCCGGCCCGTTGGGCAGCGCCACGGACAGCCGCAGCCGGCCCGCCCGCCAGTCGTCACCCACGTAGCCGGTTGCACGGGTGTCGCACTCGGCGAACGCGCCGCGCAGCTCCGGCGAGCCACCCGCCGGAGCGGTCGTCCGTTCGGCTGGGAACACCCCGACATGCACGGTTTCCAGGCGGTGCGGCCCGGCGCAGTCCACCGGCTCGTAGCTGGCCAGGCCGACCAGATCGGTGAAGTCGGCGGCGTGACACACACCGGCGGCCGGGGTGAACGCCGACGGTGCCGGCAACGCCGCCCAGTCGTCGGTCAGATCACCGTCCAGGCCCCCGGACCCGGCACAGCCCACCAGCAGCGCCGCCGTGGCAACAGCGGCGAACAGGGTCGTCATGGCACGGCGCATCGCGGCCTCCCCCAGCCACCGACCGGCTTCCGCCAGCGTGCCCAGGGTAACCGGAAATGACCTTCCGGTAACAGACCGGAATCGCGGTACGCGGGATCAGACTCCGGACACGGCCAGCGGGCTGGGCACCGGGTTCCCGGCCGTGCCGGGTGCCGCCGCGGCCGGGTCGGCACCCAACTCGATCACCCGGTTGTCGGCGTCGACGTGCACGACCCGTGGCCGGTAGGACCGGGCCTCGGCATCGTCCATCTGCCCGTACGAGATCAGGATGACCAGGTCACCGGGGTGCACCAGGTGCGCGGCGGCACCGTTGATGCCGATCACGCCGCTGCCCCGCTCGCCCGGAATCACGTACGTCTCCAGCCGGGCGCCATTGGTGATGTCCACGATCGCCACCTGCTCGCCGGGGAGCAGGTCGGCGGCGTCGAGCAGATCCTCGTCCACAGTCACCGAACCGACGTAGTGCAGGTCGGCCTGGGTCACCGTGGCCCGGTGGATCTTCGACTTGAGCATGGTCCGCAACATCAGGGTGGCCTTTCGCGGGATTGGTGGAGGGTGGTGCGGCCGGGTCACGGACGCGGGGCGAGGTGGATCGCCGCGTTGTCGATCAACCGGGTGGCGCCCACCCACGCGGCGATCACCAGCCGGGCCGGCCCGGACACCGGCCCCGGTTCCAAGTCGGGATCGGTGAGCACCAGGTAGTCGAGGCGGGCACCGGGCGTACCGGCCCCGAACGCGGCGTGCGCGGCGGTCAGCACCGCCCCCGCGTCCAGGCCGTCGTCGGCGGCCCGCGCACCGGCCCGCAGCGCGGCGGACAGACTCAGCGCGGCGGCCCGCTCCGGCTCGCTCAGGTAGCGGTTGCGGCTGGAGAGCGCCAGGCCGTCCGGCTCCCGGACGGTCGGCACGCCGACCACCTCGACCGGCACATCCAGGTCACGAGCCATCCGTCGGACCAGGGTGAGCTGCTGGTAGTCCTTCTCGCCGAAGAACGCCAGGTCCGGCCGGGTGAGCTGGAGCAGCTTCAACACCACGGTGAGTACGCCGTGGAAGAAGCCGGGACGACTCGCCCCCTCCAGCTCCGCGCCGAGCGGGCCCGGATCGAGGCGTACGCGGGGCTGCCCGTCCGGGTACATGTCCGCCACCGACGGGGCGAAGACCAGATCCGCGCCCGCCCGCCGGCACACCTCCAGGTCGTCGTCGAGGGTGCGCGGGTAGCGGTCGAAGTCCTCGTTCGGCCCGAACTGCAACGGGTTGACGAAGATCGTCACCAGCACGTGGTCGGCCTGTTCCCGGGCCGCACGCAGCAACGTCTCGTGCCCGGAGTGCAGCGCGCCCATGGTCATCACCACCCCGACCGTGCCCTTCAGCCCGGCCCGCGCCTCGGCCAACTCGGCGCGCGTGTGCACGACCTGCGTCACAGCGACACCTCGGTTCGCGACTGCGGGGCTCGCAAGATCGGCTCACTCCTCACGCTCACGCCGCCACCTCCCGGCTCGTCTCGGCGAGCACGCCGAGCAGCGACTGGGCGTCCACCGGTCGCAGCCGGCCGGCGGCGATCGCCCGGTCGGCGGTACGGCGGGCCAGCGCCAGGTACGCGGGGACCGACTCCGGCGCGGTGGCGGCCAGCCGGGCCAGGTGTCGCTCGACAGTGCCCGCGTCGCCGCGGGACACCGGCCCGGTCAGCGCGTCGTCACCGAGGCGCAACGCGTTCTCCAGGGCGGCCCGCAGCAGCGGGGCGAGCACCTTCTCCGGGCGGGACACCCCGGCGTCCCGCAACCGGTCGGTCGCCTCGTTGACCAGGGTCACCAGGTGGTTCGCGCCGTGGGCCAGCGCGGCGTGGTAGAGCGGGCGGTCCGCCTCGGCCACCCACTCCGGCACGCCACCCAGGTCGGCCACCAGCCGGGCGGCCAGCGGGCGCAACTCCGCCGGGGCGGTCACCCCGTACGAGATGCCGTCCAGCCGGGCCAGGTCGTCCGGCGTACCGGTGAAGGTCATGGCGGGGTGCAGGGCGAGCGGCCGGGCGCCCGCAGCGACGGCCGGCCGCAGCACGGCCAGGCCGTGCGCTCCCGAGGTGTGCGCGACGATCTGACCCGGATGCAACGCACCCCGCTCCGCGAGGTCGGCCACCACGCCGGCCAGGGTGTCGTCCGGTACCGCGATCAGCAGCAGGTCGGCGGCGGCGTGCGCCACGGCGGTGACCGGACAGCGGGGCACCTCGGGCAACAGCAGGGCGAGGCGGGCGCGGCTGGCCCCGGAGCTGCCGGAGACGGCAACCACCCGGTGCCCGGCGGCGGCGAGCGCGGCACCCAGCACGGCACCGACCCGACCGGCGCCAACGACACCGACGGTGAGTAGACGGGAGGTGGCGCGGGCGCCGGGAACGGCGCGATCCCACGAGGCGGCGGGCCCGAGTGGGCCGGCCGGGCGCGGGCGCAGCGGTGCGCTCATGACGACGATCCAGTCCTCGAGAAGGGGTACCGGTCGATCGCAAGTATGCGCCCGCGTCACGGGGCCGAAACAGAAGGTGTGAAAACGTTCACCACCGAAGGAAGAGCCCGGTAGTGACCGGTCGGCCTCAGCCCGGGGCCGTCGTGAGCGTGCGTAGTTCGGTGGCCACCTCGGCGATCAGGTCGGCGAACGAGCCGCCATCGCTCTCGGGTGCGACCCAGCGGGCGAGCGCCACCCGGAAGACCATCACACCGGACTCGGTCGCCAGGGCGGCGGTCGTCTCGCTGAAGCCCTTGGCACGCAGAGCGGCGGCGACCGCGGCCGTCAGCGAGCTCGTCTTGCGCAGCTCACGCTCCTGCAACTCGGGACTACTGGCAATGATCGACTGGCGCATCCGGACCAGCTCGAGGCGGTCGGTGAAGATCTGCTCCGCCACCTGGCGGAAGGCGGCGACGACCGCCTCGAACGGCCCGGCGTCCGTCTCGGCCACCGCCTTGACCAGAACCTCCTCCAACTGCTCGCCGCCGCTGAAGAGCGCCTCGCGTTTGTCGCCGAAGAGTCGGTAGAAGGTGCGCTTGTCGAGCCCGGCTCGGGCGGCGATGTCGGCGACCGTCGTCTGCTCGAAGCCGCGCTCGCGGAACAGCTCGAAGGCGGCCGCCTCCAGGCGGCCACGCGCGTCGGGTTGCCAGCGGGCCATGCGGCGATGGTATCCGATGTCACGCTGCGACATTCTTTCCGGCCGAGCCATGTCACATTGCGACATCGTGCGGTACGGTGATGTCACAAGGCGACATGACCATCTCACAAAGGAACCGCCATGCGCGTATTCGTCACCGGTGCCTCCGGCCACCTCGGCTCCGCGGTCGTACCGAAACTGATCTCCGCCGGACACGACGTCGTCGGCCTGGCCCGCTCCGACACGTCCGCCGCCGCGATCGAGAAGCTCGGCGCCGAGGTACGCCGTGGCGACCTCTCCGACCTCGACGCGCTTCGGGAGGAGGCGGCCGGCTCCGACGGGGTGGTCCACCTGGCGTTCCGCCACGACCTCCTGGTCACCGGCGACCTGGCCGGCGCCGCCGAGGTCGACCTGGCGGCTCTCACGGCACTCGCCGACGGCCTGGCCGGCTCCGGCAAGCCCTTCGTCGGCACGGGCGGGACAGCAATGCTCGTGCTGGGCGGCATCGTCGGCCGCCCCGGCACCGAACGCGACACCTTCCCGGGCGGTGGCTACCGGATCGACGCGGAGAACTTCGTGGCCGGCCTCGCCGCCCGCGGTGTGCGCTCCTCCGTCGTCCGGCTCCCCATCGTGCACAGCTCGCTGGACCACGTCGGCTTCCTCACCACCATCATCGCGGCGGCCCGGCAGCACGGGTACGCCGCGTACGTCGGCGAGGGCACCAACAGGTGGTCGGCCGTGCACACGCTCGACGCGGCCGAGCTCTACCGACTCGCCCTCGAAAAGGCCCCGGCCGGTGCGCGCCTGCACGCTGTCGGCGACGCGGGAGTCCCCTTCCGGCAGATCGCCGAGGCCGTCGGCCGCAAGCTCGACATCCCGGTCCGGAGCATCAGTCCCGACGAGGCGAACGGGTACTTCGGCTTCCTCGAGACGTTCGCGCAGCTGGACAACCCGACGTCGTCCGCCGTCACGCGCGAGCTGCTGGGCTGGACCCCCGCCCACCCCGACCTGATCGCCGACCTCAACGCGGGGCACTACTTCCAGGCGTGAACCACGACCGCGCGGCCGGGGATCACGAGTCGCGCCGGAACCGGTGACCGTAGGGTCGGCACGGTGACACACCCTGAACGCGGAGGGAACTGATGTCGATCCGGTGGCGGGACGCGATGAGCCAGGCCCTCTACGGGCCGCACGGCTTCTTCGTCGCCGGCGCCGGGCCGGCCGACCACTTCCGAACCAGCGTGCACGCCTCCCCAGCCTTCGCCACCGCGCTGCTACGGCTTCTCACTCAAGTCGACACAGCCCTCGGGCATCCAGCCCGCGTGGACGTGGTCGACGTGGGCGCTGGACGGGGGGAACTGTTGCTCACCCTGCTCAGGCTCGTCGCGTCGGACAGCGCCGTCGGGGTTGCGGTGGGGGTTTCCGGGGAGCCCGCCCGCTCCGGGCGGTCAGGCTTGATCCCTGCGCGGGCGGGCTCCCCGGAAACCCTGACTTCCGCGGCCTCCGTCCGTCGGTCAGCCGACGATCCGTCGTCGGTCACCGTTCGTCCGTCGCTTGCGGAACGCGTGCGCTTCACAGCGGTGGAGTACGCGACCCGCCCCGAGAACCTTCCCGAAGAGATCACCTGGACGTCTGAGATTCCTGGTGAGATCACCGGGGTGCTGCTGGCAACCGAGTGGCTCGACAACGTGCCGCTGGACCTGGCAGTGCACACCGAGGACGGCTGGCGATACCTGTTGGTCGACCCGGAGAGCGGTGTCGAGTCGGTTGGCGAGCTGGTCGACGCTGCCGACCTCGACTGGCTGACCACCTGGTGGCCCAGCACCACGAGCCCTGCCGCCGACGGCGACCCGACCTCGGGCACCACGAGCCCAGCCACCGCCGACGGTGACCCGACCTCGGGGTTGACCGGGACGGGCGCGACAAGCGGAAGCGAGTCGGGTTTCCGGGCAGCCCGGCCGGCGCAGGGATCAAGCCTGACCGCCCGGAGCCGGCCGGGCTGCCCGGAAACCCCCCACAGCGCGCGGCCGGAACCCATGCACAGCGGATGGCGGGCCGAGATCGGTCGGACCAGGGACCATGCCTGGGCGGATGCGGTCGGCAGGATCAGCCGAGGGCTGGCGGTCGCGGTGGACTACGGGCATCTGCGGGAGGGGCGGCCTATCGACAGGACGTTGACCGGGTATCGGGGTGGGCGGCAGGTGCCTCCGGTGCCGGACGGGTCGAGTGATGTGACCGCGCACGTGGCCATGGACTCGGTCGCCTCCGCTGGTGCGGCGGTCGCCCGGTGCGCGTACTCCCTGGTCTCCCAGCGGGAAGCGCTGCGGGCGCTCGGGGCCGACGGCGGGCGACCGCCGCTCAGCCTGGCCGGCACCGACCCGGCCGGCTACGTGCGGGCGCTGGCCGCCGCGTCGGCGGTGGCCGAGCTGACCGACCCGGCCGGGCTCGGCGGGCACCTGTGGTTGCGCCAGCCGGTCGGCATCCCCCTCGGGCCGGCCGTGGCACGATGACGGGCATGACCACCGACGCCGGGGCCCTCCGTGAACTGACCGTCGGCACCGGAGCCGGCCTGGTCGCCGGCACCGGTGATCAGCAGCTCGGCACCGACATGGTGTTGAACATCGGGCCGCAGCACCCCTCCACCCATGGTGTGCTGCGGTTGAAGCTGGTGCTCGACGGCGAACGGGTGGTCGCCTGCGAACCGATCGTCGGTTACATGCACCGGGGCGCCGAGAAGCTCTTCGAGGTGCGTGACTACCGGCAGATCATCGTGCTCGCCAACCGGCACGACTGGCTCTCGGCGTTCTCCAACGAGCTGGGTGTGGTGCTCGCGGTGGAACGCCTGATGGGCATGGAGGTGCCGGAGCGGGCCACCTGGCTGCGGATGGCCCTCGCGGAGCTGAACCGGGTGCTCAACCACCTGATGTTCCTCGGCTCGTACCCGTTGGAGATCGGGGCGATCACGCCGATCTTCTACGCGTTCCGGGAACGCGAGACCATCCAGGCGGTGATGGAGGAGGTCTCCGGCGGCCGGATCCACTACATGTTCAACCGGGTGGGTGGCCTCAAGGAGGAGGTGCCGTACGGGTGGACCGGGCGGGCACGCGCGGCCATCGGTGAGGTGCGCCGCCGGTTGCCCGACCTGGACCACCTGATCCGGCGCAACGACATCTTCCTGGCCCGTACCGTCGGCGTGGGCGTGCTGTCCGCCGCGGACGCCGCCGCGTTCGGCGCGTCCGGGCCGGTGGCCCGGGCCTCCGGGCTCGACCTGGACCTGCGCCGCGACGACCCCTACCTGGCCTACGACGAGCTGGACGTGCCGGTGGTCACCAAGACCGCCGGCGACTGCCACGCCCGTTTCGAGGTGCTGCTCGACCAGGTGTACGCGTCGCTGGACCTCGCCGAGCAGTGCCTCGACCGGGTGGACCGGCTGACCGGGCCGATCAACACCCGGCTGCCGAAGGTGCTCAAGGCGCCGGAGGGGCACACGTACGCCTGGACGGAGAACCCGCTCGGCATCAACGGCTACTACCTGGTGTCCCGGGGCGAGAAGACGCCGTGGCGGTTGAAGTTGCGCACCGCCTCGTACGCGAACGTCCAGGCGTTGGCCACTCTGCTTCCCGGCTGCCTGGTCCCGGATCTGATCGCGATCCTCGGCTCGATGTTCTTCGTGGTCGGCGACATCGACAAGTGATAGGGGTCGCCTGACCGGTCAGCGCCAGCGGTCGGCGGGTGGGGCGCCACCGGCACGCGGCACGTCGTCCTGGGGTGGGTAGCCGTAGCGCTCGTCGACCCGCCGCCGGCCGGTCCGCTCCGGCGCGGGTTCCGCCTGGTGGCCGCGTTGACGCGGTGGGCGCCACTCGTCCGGCACCGGCACGCCGCCGACCGGCAGCGCGGGCCGTCCCGGCTCGGCCCGTCGGCCACCGTCGCGGTCGTGGCGGCGCGCCGGCTCGTCCCGGGGGTACGACTCCCGCTCCTCGTACCGGCGCGGCTCTTCATACCGGCCGGCGTCTTCGTGGCGGCGCGGCTCCTCATACCGGCCGGCGTCCTCGTGGCGGCGCGGCTCCTCGTGGCGGACGGCGTCTTCGTGGCGGCGCGGCTCCTCGTGGCGGACGGCGGCCCAGCGGTCGGCCACCCGGTACTCGGTGCCGGTGGCGTCGGCGTGCACCTCGGCCCGGCGTTCGCCGACCCGCAGCTCGCGGCCGTTCTCGTCGTCGCGGACGGCGGCCCAGCGGTCACCGGCCCGCAGCTGCGACCAGTACTCGCCGGTGTCGTCGGCCCGCAGCGGCGGCCCGGGCTGCGGCGCTGCGGCGCCCGCCCGATCACGCTGCTCCGACCAGCCCTGATCGTCCGGGCTGTCCCAGGAGCCCGCCGCCGGCCGCTCCGGGGTGCGGTGCGACCGGGCCGCCGGGGCGGGCTCGTCGGGCTGGGCGTACGCGTCGCGCCGATCGGTCCACTCCGGTTCGTCCCGGCGGCCCGTCCAGCCCGGCTCGTCGCCGTATCCGGCTCGGGGGCGCTCCTCCGGCTCGCTCCTCGCTCGGCCGGCCGGGCGGGGGCGCTCGTCCGCGTCGCCGCCCCGGGTCCACTCCTGCGCGGGTGGGGTCCACTGACCGGCGTACCCGCCGCCGTAGCGCCCGGCCGGCTCGGCCGGGCCGCCGTCCACCACTGTGTGTCGGGTGGTGACGTGCACGGTCTCGGTGTGTCGGACCACGCCACCCGGCCGGTGCGCCGCCTCCGGGCGGTCGTGTTCCCGGGGGCGGGCCGAGCCGTACGCGGTGGCGGCCGGCCGTTCCCCGCCGTACATCCCGGTAGCGGCCGGCGGTTCGGGGGCCTCCCGTGCGTACGCCGGCTCGTCGTCGTCCGGGTGCTCGGGGCGCCCCCAGCGGGGCGCGTCGTCGGGGCCGGCCACCCGGGCGCGGCCGGCCGGCGCGTCCAGCGGGACCCGGCTACGGGCCACCGGCGCGTCGTCCACCGGCGGCTCGACGGCGGTCACCCGCGCCCGTCCGGCGCCGGCCGGTTCGGCAGCGGGGACGGCACCGGCGAGGGCCGCACCGCTGGCGTCGAGGCGGCGGCGCACCGCGGCGATCCCCTCCTGGGCCCGTTGCGCCTGGTCGAGGGCCTGGTTCCCGCGCTGGGCGGCGGCCACGATCTCGCTGCGCAGCTCCCGACGCAGTTCCTCGATCTCGTCCAGCAGCTCGTCCGTCCGCGCCGAGGCGCCCTCGCCGTCCGGCCGCAGCGCGATGGAGAGACCGATCAGCACCACCGCGAGAATGGCGAGCACCGCGGCGAAGCGCAGCGGGCCGTTGCCGTCGGCCACCAGCAGGATCAGCGCCGCCACCGGCGCGAGAGCGACGCCCGCCCAGAAGAGCATGGTCAGCAGCGATGGTTGACGCCGGGCGTCAGAGGTGGCCGGGGCTGGCATGGATGTGCAGCCTACCCACGATATCCGGCGGAGGGAACGGGGTCCCCGGCACGCACGGACGCCCCCGCCCGGTCGGGGCGGGGGCGTCCTCAGCACGTGCTCAGCTGGTGGCGAAGGCGCCATCCGAGGAGAAGATCAGACCCACGCTGATCGAACCGTCGCGCAGCCCGCTCTTGGTCAGCGGCCCGCCCTGGTCGAGCGAGGAGAACTTGCCGACCGACAGCCCGTACGTCTTCTCCAGGCCCGGCTTGCAGAACGGACGCTGCTCGCACTCCGGCGGGCCACCGAGCACGGTCGCGCTGCCGGAGCACTTCGACGCCAGCTCGGAGAGGGTCCGTACGCCGTACTTGTCGGCGAAGGCCTGGGTCACCGCGAAGGCGTTCTGGTCCTGTGCGGCGGCCGGGGTGCCGAAGGTGAGGCCGGCCTTGTCGCCCTCGGCCTTGAGCGCGGTCACCGTCGTGTTGATGTCCGGTGAGGAGACCGGCTGTGCGTTCTGGCCGTTGGCCTTGGTGTTGAGGAACTCGGCCATGGTCGCCGCGTACTCCGGGACGACCTGGATCTCGCCCTTCTCCAGAGCCGGCGCGTACAGCTCCCGGTTGCCGATCTGCTGCACCTTGACCTGGTAGCCGGCGGCGGTGAGCGCGATCCGGTACAGCTCACCCAACGTCTGACTCTCGGCGAAGTTGCCGGCGCCCACCACGATGTTGCCGCCCGGGCCCTTGGCGATGCCCGCGGTGAGGTTGTTCGCGCTGGCGAACTCCTCGGCCGCCACCTTGGGGGTCTTGCGGTCCTCGTTCACCGCCTTGTTGAGCTGGATCAGCTTCGGGGTGTCCAGCGCGGCGGAGACCTTGTCCAGTGCGGCGAGCAGCTGCGGGTTGGCCGCCTTGCTGTTGACCGCGGGGATGACGTTGTCGGAGTTCTGGAGCTTCTTGTCGTCCTGCAGAGCGATGAGCTGCTGGCCCGCGACCGGGGCGCACCCGGCGCCGGAGGCGCTCGTCTGCGGTGCGTCGGTGCCGGACGAGCCGGCGTCACCGCAGCCGGTGAGGAGTGCTGCCCCGGCGAGGGCGCTGACCGCCCCGATCGCCAGACGTGTACGTGCGCGCATGTGCCCGCCTTCCGTGTCCCGGCGCGGCCCGTCCCGGGCCGGCCGCGTGTCCGACGGGCGATCCTGACTGTCGGCCGCCCGCGAATGTCCACCCAACATGCTCCGCAACCGACCGACAACTTGGGATGGACTTCGTCACCCCATCGTCACCGATTTGACGTGCGTGGGTCGTCAGCTCGACGCGGACTCACCCGGACGGGTCAGGCGCTCCCGGTGGCGTCGGCGGCACGGGGCCGCCCGAGGCGCTGCCGCCCGCGCCGCAGCGGCTTGGGGGTGACCAGCCGTTCGACGCCGCCGAGGACCACCTCGGCCAGCAGCGCGAGCCCGGCCACCAGCACACCGCCGGCGACGATCTGCCCGCCGCCGGCCGCGATACCGATACCGAAGCCGGTCCGGATGATCTGGCCCAGGCCGCCGCCGTTGACGAAGGAGGCCAACGCCGCGGTCGCGATCACCTGGACCGCCGCGGTGCGGAAGCCGGCCGCCAGGTAGGGCACCGCGAGCGGCAACTCCACCCGGCGCAGCAGCTGTGCGCTGGACAGACCCATCCCCCGGGCCGCGTCGCGGGCCTCCGGGTCCACCTGCCGCACCCCGGTGTACGCGTTGGCCAGCAGCGGCGGCACGGCGAAGACGGCCAGTGCCACCACGACCGGCGTCTTCCCGAAGCCGCTGGCGAAGACGACCGGCAGGATGGTCAACAGCGCCAGGGTGGGGATGGCCAGGGTGGCGTTGGAGATCAGCACCACGAGGCCGCCACCTCGGCCGAGGTGCCCCAGCCAGAGCCCGAGCGGCCAGGCCACCAGGCAGCCGAGCGCCACCGCCAGGGCGGAGATCGTCAGGTGCTCGCCGAGCCGGTCCAGCATGCCGCCGGGGTTGGTCCAGTTCAGTGGGTCGTTGATCCAGGTGATCGCCTGGCCGATCGGGTTCGCCGTGACGGTCACCGTGCCCTCCGGGTGGACCAGGGGGTCACCAGCCGGGCGACCAGGATGAGCAGCAGGTCGAGGACGATCGCGAGCGCCACGCAGAGCAGCGCGGCGGTCATGATCTCGGCCTTGTAGAGGTTGTTCTGGAAGCCCGCGAAGATCAACTGCCCGAGCCCGCCGTGCCCGACCAGCACCCCGACCGTGACCAACGCCACAGTCGAGACGGTCGCCAGCCGTACGCCGGTCACGATGCCCGGCAGCGCCAGCGGCAGGTCGATCCGGAACAGCCGCCTCCACCGGCCGTAACCCATGCCCTCGGCGGCCTCGCGAACCTCCGGGGGCACCTGGTTGAGACCGGCCACCACGTTGCGCACGATCAGCAGCAGCGCGTAGAGGACCAGCCCGACCAGCACCGTGGTCGCCCCGGTGCCCAGGTAGGGCGCGATGAACGCGAAGAGCGCCAACGACGGGATGGTGTAGACCACCCCGCTGACGGCGAGGACCGGACCGGCGAGCGGACGGAACCAGTACGCCAGCACGGACAACGGCAGGGCGATCAGCACCGCGATCAACACCGCCCGCCCGGTGAGAGAGGCGTGTTCGCGCACCGCGGCGAGGATCGTGTCAGAGTTGTCCCGCACGTACTGCCAGGAGAACCAGGGGTTACCCGGGTCGGCCCGGTAGCTCAGGCGGAAGGACATACGTGGACGTTACCCCGGAGGCTGCCCAGGTGGCCCAATCCCCTCGCGCGGCGTCGATCTCCCTGCAGGGCATCCAGAAGCGGTACCCGAACGGGACCGAGGCTGTCCGGGACCTCAGCCTGGACGTCCGGGCCGGCGAACTGGTGGTGCTGATCGGGCCCTCCGGCTGCGGCAAGTCGACAGTGCTGCGGATGATCAACCGTCTGATCGAACCGACGGCCGGTCGCATCACGCTCGGCGACGAGGACGTCACCGATGTCAACCCGGTGCGACTACGCCGCCGAATCGGGTACGTGATCCAGAACGTCGGCCTCTTTCCACACCAGACGGTGCGGGCCAACGTGGCCACCGTGCCGGGCCTGCTCCGGTGGCCCAAGGGCCAGACCCGGGCCCGGGTCGACGAGCTGCTCGACCTGGTCGGACTGGACCCGGCCGAGTTCGGCGGTCGCTACCCGCACGAGCTGTCGGGCGGCCAGCGGCAGCGCGTCGGGGTGGCCCGCGCGCTCGCCGCCGACCCGGTGGTGCTGTTGATGGACGAGCCGTTCTCGGCCGTCGACCCGATCGTCCGGGCCCGCCTGCAGGAGGAGTTCCTGCGCCTGCAGGCCGAGGTGCGCAAGACGATCGTGCTGGTCACCCACGACCTCGACGAGGCGGTCCGGCTCGGTGACCGGATCGCCGTGCTCTCCGAGGGCGGGCACCTGGAGCAGTTCGACACCCCGGCCGCCCTGCTCGGCGCACCCGCCACCCCGTTCGTACGCGAGTTCGTCGGCGCCGACCGGGGCATCCGCCGGCTGGCGGTCACCCCACTCGACCGGGAAGCGCTGGAACCGGTCCCCGAGGACGCCGCACCGGACCTGCCCACCGTCGCGGTGGACGGCTCCGCGTACGACGCGTTGGCGGTCCTGCTCACCTCGGGCCGGGACCGACTTCTCGTGACCGACGCCGGCCGGCCGGTGGGCGCGCTCAGCCGACAGCGTCTCCTCGACCTCGGCCGCCCGACCAACTGACCCGGCCCGGTCGGGTCGGGCACGACCGCCGCGCCTGACCCCGCCTCGATCGGGTCAGGCGCGACCGCCGAGGCTGGCGATGCCGATGATCCAGCCGGTGAGGAAGCCGTACCCGGCACCGGTGCTGGCGTCCTGCAGTGCCCCCAGCAGTGACGGCGCCGGGCCGAGTAGCGCCGCCAGCACGGCGGCCAGCCCGCCGGCCAGCACGTACGCGGCCCAGCCGGAGAAGAACTGGCTGACCGGGCCGGGCACCCGGGCGACCTGGGCGGCGGGCAACAGGTAGAGCAGAGCCACCGCGAGGACCACCAGCAGCACGGCCCGCAGGTCGGCGGCGAACAACCCGCCGGCCTGCCCGTCCGCGTCGAGCCGCCAGGCCGGCCACGCGAGCAGGCGCGCGTAGAAGGCGCCGCCCGACTCCGGGTCGGTCAGGGTGGCGGCCCACCCGGTGTACGCCGGGCTGCCGCAGATGCCGACCAGCAGCAACACGGCGAGCGCGCCGGTGCCGGCGGCCGTGCCGTAGCGGCTGACCGGGCCGGAGCGGTGCACGAGCGACGCGATCCGCCCAGGCCCCGAACCGCTGGCTCGGGCCGACCTGGGCTGCCCCGAGCGGCTCAGTGCTTCATCAGGTAGTCGATGAAGGCGGCCCGCAGCAGCGGCGCCGACTCCTCGTAGCCGTGACCGGTCAGCTCCCGCCACAGCGCGTTGGCTTCGTCGATCGTCGGGCCGATCGAGTTCGGGGCGCCGTCCAGCACCGTGGCCTCGTCCGCGTTCGGCAGGTGGCGCAGCACCGACCAGTAGAAGCCCACGTCCCGACGCTCTCGGGCCAGGGCGAACGCCCGCTCCCGCAGTTCCTCGGTGGACAGCGCGTCAAGCTCCTCGAACGAGGTTCCGCCCGGGGTGGCGGCAGGTGTGTCGGTCATGTCGCCGAGCCTAACGGTCGAGATCAGCTCCGGCTCGGCGGACGCGACGCGGCTCACCGCTCGTCGGTGTCCCACCGTCGCGGGCCGTCCTCCCACCGCGGATCCCGCCAGGGGTCGACCGGTTGGGGCGCGGCCTGGGTCGGCAGCGTGGGAGGCCAGTTGTCGACGGACTGCGCCTGCGGCATGGTCCAGCCCGAGCTGATCGTGCCGTCGCTGACCGGCTCGGGCCGGTCGGGCCTGCCCGTTCGGGGCCGCCCGAGCGTCTCGACCAGCCGGGTGGCCACCAGCCCGACGCCGAGCGCGGCCCCGCCGACCACCCAGTTGCTCAGCGTCCACCCGCGCTCCGGGGCGTACGCCTGGAAGACGGTGACCAGGCCGACCGCCAGCAGCGTGCCGAACACACCGCCCCGGCGACCGTACGCGCTGGTGCCGGCGAGCAGGGCCACGCCGATGGCCAGCACCGTCCAGTCCAGCCCGGAGGTGGGCGCCACCGGCCCGGGGTCGTTGGCGGCGAGCAGCACGCCGGCGAGAGCGGCCAGCACCGTGGAGACGACAAGCGCGACCGCGGTCACCGCGGCGGCCACCGCGCCGCGCCGACGGGCCGGGTCGGCGATCGGTCGGTACCGGCCGACGAGCCGGCGGATCGCCCGGACCGCGCCGAACAGCCCGCCGAGGATGGCCACCGCGGCGAAACCGGCGAAGAGGTACCCGGCGCTGCTCGTCGGGTCGTAGTCGCCCTGCACCAGCACGGGCGCCGAACGACGTTCGATGTACACCACCACGGCGGCGGCGCCGGCCAGGCTGGCGGCCCAGCCCGGCACGTGCAGCACCACCACGGCCAGCGCCAGCACGAGCCCGCCCACCGCGGCGACCGCCAGGGCCGGGCCGATCGACGCCGGCAGGCCCCGGTCACCCTGTTCGGCGTAGTGCAGGGCGGCCGCGACCGCGATCGGGCCGACGGCCAGGTTCGGCGCTGCCGTACGCAGGCTCAGCCCGGCGGCCAGGGCGAGCAACCCCAACCCGACCGCGTCGATCAGCAGCGTGCGCAGGTTGCCGTCGCGCACGGCGGCCGGATCCTCCCGCCAGAGCAGCCAGCTCACGGCCGCCAACCCGGCCAGCAGCAGCAGCTCCCACCCCAGGTGTACGCCGATCCGATCCCGGCCGGGCTCGCCCTGGGTGGGGTCGTCGAAGACGTTCTCCAGTACCGCGGCCGGCACCCCCGACGAGGGTTCGGCCGACCGGTCCCGGCCCGCTTCTTCGTACCCCATGACGCCGCCTCCCCAGTGGCCGGCCGTCCCCGGTCCGGCGCGCGGACGGACACCGGGCGGCCCTCGCTCCCGATCGCAGGCACCGTACCCGCGCCCGCAGCCGGGCGTAACCCCCTGCTCAGCGCTGGCCGGGGCGGCTCTCCCGTGGGTCCTGCTCGCGCTCGTCGTCCGGGCGTTCCGGCACCCGGCAGGAGCGCTCCAACCAGAGCGCGGCGCCGACCAGGGCCAGCGAGGCGAGCAGACCACCGGCAGCGGCCGGTCGATCGTCCAGGGCGGCGCGGGTGGTCTCCACGAAGAGCCAGCCGGCGAGCCCCGCGTAGAAGCCCGCGAAGATCGCCGCGGCCAGTGCCGACGCCTTGGCCAGCACCACGAAGCGGGCAACCATCAGCGGGTTGACCGGCTCCCGGCCCGGCTTGCGTTCGATCCGGCCCCGGGTGTTGACAGCCGCGTACGCCTCCAGCACGGCGAGCCCGGCCAGCGTCACCACAGGCAGCCAGGGCAGCCGGGGAACGCCGCTGTAGTAGAGGGTGCTGATCAGCAGCCAGGCCACCGCCGCCGCAGCCAGGCCGGCCACGACCAGGGTGGAGATCCGGGTGGGGCCCATTCGGGACCCGTCCGGGCCCGACCCACGGGGTGGAGGCTTCGCCTGCGTCATGCCGGCCGGTTCCGCTCGGTCATGCCGTCGACTCTAACGCCAACTCCGGCCGGGGACGCAGTTCCAACGCCTCGTCCGCCGCGGGGCCGGTGGTCAGCAGGTCGGTCAACCAACCGTGACCGGGCAGCCGACCGTACGGCTGGATGTCGATCCACGGACGCAGCACGAAGGCGCGCAGGTGCGCCCGGGGGTGCGGCAGCGTCAGCTCCGGGTCGTCGCTGAGCACCGGCTCGTCGTCGTCGCCCCAGACCGCGATCACGTCCACGTCGAGGGTGCGCGGCCCGAACCGCCGCTGCGGGTCACGGACCCGGCCCGCCGCGCGCTCCGCGTCGCGGGCCCGCTCCAGCCAGTCGCGCGGGGTCGCGGTCGCGTCCTGGGCGAGCAGCACCGCGTTGAGGTACGCGGGCTGGTCGGCGTCGCCCCACGGTGGAGTCTCGTACACCCCGGAGAGCACGAGCACCGCGTCGCCCAGGGTGGCGACGGCCGTGCGCAGGTGCGCCAGCCGGTCACCCAGGTTGCTGCCGAGCGAGAGGACCGCCCGGGTCACCGGGCACGCTTCCGGGTCATGGTGACGGCCACGTCGGTGAAGGTGTGCGGCACCGGCGCCTCCGGTTTGTGCACGGTGATCGTCGCGGCGTCGACCCGCTCGTCGGCCAGGCAGACCGCGAGGAGCCGGTCCGCGAGGGTCTCGATCAGGTTGACCGGCTCGCCGGTCACCACCGCGACCAGGCGTTCGGCCAGCTCGCCGTAGTGCACGGTGGCGGTGACGTCGTCGGTGGCGGCGGCCGGGCCGAGGTCCAACTCCAGGACGGCGTCGACCACGAAGTCCTGCCCCTGTACGCGCTCGAAGTCGTACACCCCGTGCCGACCGCGCGCCCGCAGGCCGGTGAGGTGGATGCGGTCCGTCGTCATCGCCGTACCTCATGTTCGTGATCGGGTCGCGCTCGCTTCTCGTCGTGCGGCGGCACGGCCAGGCGTGGGCTGCCCGTCGCTGCCCAGACGGCGAGCGCGTCGGCGGTGGCCCGCACGTCGTGCACGCGTACGCCCCAGGCGCCGGCGGCGACCGCCAGCACGCTGGTGGCCACGGTGGCCGCCTCCCGCTGGGCGGTCGGTCGCGGCGTGCCGTCCGCGGCGGCCAACAACCTGCCGAGGTACGACTTGCGGCTGGCCCCGAAGAGCAGCGGGTAGCCGAGATCCAGGAGCTCCGGCAGGCGGGCGCTGAGTTCCCAGTTGTGCGCGGCGGTCTTGGCGAAGCCGAGCCCGGGGTCGACGATGAGGCGGTCGGGGGCCACCCCGGCGGCCAGAGCCGCGTCGATCCGTTGGGCCAACTCGGCCCGGACGTCGGCCACCACGTCGGTGTAGGTGGCCAGCTCGCGCATCGCCCGGGAGTGCCCACGCCAGTGCATCAGTACCCAGGGGCAGTGCGCGTCGCGGACCACGCGGGCCATGTCCGGGTCGGCCAGCCCACCGGAGACGTCGTTGACCACCGCGGCCCCGGCGGCCAGGGCGGCCTCCGCGACCCGGGCGCGGCTGGTGTCGACGCTCACCGGCACGCCGGCGGCGGTCAGCTCGCGGATGACCGGCAACACCCGCTCGGCCTCGGTCGCGGCGTCGATCCGCTCGGCGCCCGGACGGGTCGACTCGCCGCCGATGTCGACCAGGTGAGCACCGGCGTCGCGCAGACGGACGCCGTGTCCGACGGCGGCATCCAGGTCGGCGTACCGTCCGCCGTCGGAGAAGGAGTCCGGTGTGACGTTGAGGACGCCCATCACCACCGGGCCCGAAGCCCGCACCAGATCGGTCACGACTAGACGGTACCGGTCGCGGCAGCGGTGCCCGCCGGCCCGGGTCGGCCCCGCGCCACCGCCCCTGACGTGCCAGTTAGAACAGGTGTACGATCGGTCATCCGGGCAGTTTCCGGCAGCCCCTTCGCGGCTTGTCGCAATCCGGGGCGGCCCGTACGCTTTGGAATTGGCCAGCATCGAGATGGCGAAGCTTGGAGGGAGGGCCGAAGCGGGGGAAAACCGCCCAAACCTCGCCACCCTCCGTGGTGAGTAACGAACACAGGGTCAAGAACGCCATGCCCTGTGGAGCACTTTTCCCGCAAGGCTTGCCTACTGCACCGCCGCGGCACCGCCGGCCGCGCTATGGGGAGGTTCCAGTGATCGCCTTCGAGCTCATGGAGACGGCGTCGTCAGGCGTCGCCCACGCGCTCTCCACCCTGGCGTCGACTCCACTCGCGGAGCCGGCACCGAAGGGGATCGACACCAACAGTGTCGTCACCTTCTTCGCCAGCAAGATCGCGCCGATCCTGCTCGCCGTCCTGGGCGTCATCTTCATCGGCCGTGCCAGCCGAGGCGAGATCTCCAAGGTGCTGACCAGCTCCGCGATCGCCATCGTCGGGCTCGCCTTCATTGCCGGCGCGGCAACACTCTTCTTCGTCGGCGATTATCTGATCGACCTGATCTTCGAATAGGCGCGTTCACCAGATGCGGCTGCGCACCGACGACGACATCTACCGGGCCCGCCTGGTCTACCTCGGGCCGCCCGGTTACACCCTTCCGGTCCACCTGCCCTACGCCCAGTACGGGCTCTTCATGCTGCTGGTCCCCCTCTACATGTTCATCCACTGGCTGTTCACGTTGACGGTCGAGCTCTTCCCAGCCTGGGAGATCGCGCTCGCCATCGTGACCACGTCGTTCATCTTCCGGCACGTCGACCCCGATCGGCCGGCGCGGGTGGTCATCCGCACCGCGCTGACCGACTGGCGACGCACCCGGGAGCCGGCGGTCGAGCAGCGCGATCCGCGCCTGGTCGGCAGCCGGATCAGGATTCGGGAGGAGCTGGCATGACCGGACGTACGTCGAACGGTCCGTCACAGGACGCGGGCAAGGGCCTGCCGACAGTGGCCGAGGCGGTCGCATGAGCCGCTCCTCCACGCCGGGCTCCCCGGCCGGCCGCCCAGGCGCGCCGACCGGTCACCGTGCGCACTCCTTCGACTACACCGAGGACGAGGACGAGGTCGCCCTCGACCCTGCGCTGGTGACGTCGCCCGGCCACGGTGCCGTTGGCGTGTTCCAGGCGCCCCGGCCGGTTCCCCGCCGGACGCCACCGGCCGAGCCCAGCGCCGTGTCGGCCGGCGAGAACGCCGACATCGACTCCCCCTTCCTGGACCTCTTCGGCGGCGGGGGGCGACCCGGCACGGCACGAGCCGTCACGGCCGGCCCGAGCACCCGTGAGCAGCCGGCGATCCCGCATCAGCCGCCACCCGTCGCCAACCCGGCACCAGCCCGCGCGGTTCCCGAGTTCGAGCCACCGTGGACACCCGCCGACCAGCCCGGCGGCGGTGGCCGATCCGTCGAGCCACGGCCCGGCGGCGGCCACCCGGCCACCGAGTCCCGGGTGCCGCACCAGGCCGGCGATCGACGGCCGATGCTGCGTCCACCGGACGAGCCCGGCCCGTCCGCCGGCGGCGGGTCGCCGTCGGCGACCACCGGTCCCGCCGGCCGTGCAGCCGGCACCCTGCCGGGCAGCCGACCCACGGCCACGCCGGCGGCTCAACCGGCCCGGCCTACGGCACCGGTCGAGCAGCCGGCCAGCATCACCGCCGCGGAGCGGCCAGCTCTGGAGCGCACGGCGCGCCGAGCCACCGACCCGGATCGACCCAGGGGCACCGAGCCCACCGGCAGGGAAGTCGCCCCGTCCCGCCAGCGCGCCGCGAGCCGACCGGTCAAGCCGACCCGGGTACGCGCCCCGAAGATCAAGTTCGGGGATCGGGATCCGTCTGTCGAGTTGGCGATCACCGAGATCGCCGGTCACCTGACCTTCACACCCAACACCGTCACGGCCTGGTACTGGCTGCCCGAGGTCCGCTGGGCGTTCCGGCCGGACGCCGAACGCGAGGCGCTGCTGTCGGCGATCTCCGAGCAGTACGCCGGCCTGGCCGGCTTCCGACTGCACCTGCGCCGCACCACCCGGCCGTTCCCCGCCGACGAGTGGGCGCGCACGATCGACACGCACACCTCGGCGCCGCTGCCCGACGTACCCGGCACCACGGGCTGGGCCGATCACCTGGTCGCCGCCCAACGGCACCTGATGGCGGTCAACCACGCCGAGGGCCAGACCTACCTGGGTGTCACCTTCGCCCGCCGCTCCCTCGGCGACTCACTCACCGAACGCCTGCTGCGCACCTTCGGGCGGGGCACCGCCGACGGCGAGCGCCGCAAGCTGGGCCGCACCGTGGAGCAGTTCGACGAGGTGCTCGGCGCGTTCGGCATGCGTGGCCGGCGGGTCACCGCCCAGGAGCTGGAGTGGCTGCTCTACCGCTCGGTGGCGCTGTGCATGTCGCCGCCGAGCACCCTCTCCCCCGTCACCGACGGTCGCTGGGAGCGCGGCGACCTGCTCGCCATGACCGAGCAGGTCGAGCGCTACCGCACCCCGTACGGCTCGACCGTCAAGCTGGTCAATCGGATGACCGGCGAGGAGCGGCACGTGGCCGTACTCGCGGTCGGCCGGATGGAGCCGCTGGAGATCCCCGAACGGCACGAGCCGTGGCTGCACTTCCACGAGCGGCTGCCCTGGCCGATGGAAATCTCCACCCGGGTCGACATCCTCGGCTCCGGCGACTCCTTCCGCAATCTCGAACACCGGCTGCGGATGATCCGCTCGCAACAACTCGACTACGCCGAACACGGCATCGACGCTCCCCCGGAGCTGGAACGACTGGCCAAGCGCGCCCTGGTCATCGGCGACGAGATGACCACCGGCCTGCCGGTCGACTCGGCCCGTGCGCACGGCTGGCACCGGATCGCGGTCGGCGGCCGGACCAGGGAGGAATGCCTGGAGCGGGCCCGCCGACTCATCCAACTCTACTCCCGGGAGCTGCGCATCTCGCTGCAGCACCCGAAAAACCAGGACTGGCTGGCCCGCGAGTTCATCCCCGGCGAGCCGATCGCCAACACCGGCTACGTACGCCGCATGCCGGTGCCGTTGCTCGCCGCCGCGCTCCCCCAGGCCGCATCGAACGTGGGCGACCGGCGGGGCGACCTGATCGGCCGGACCGCCGGCACCTGCCGCCGCCCGGTCTTCCTCGACCTGCACTTCCCCATGGAGGTCCGGGAACGCTCCGGGCTCGCGGTCTTCGTCGCCGAACCGGGCGGTGGTAAGTCGACCCTGCTCGGCGCGCTGGGGTACCTGGCCGCCCGTCGAGGTGTCCAGGTGACCCTGCTCGACCCGTCCGGCCCGCTGGCCCGCCTCTGCGCGATGCCCGAGCTGCGGCCGTACTCCCGGGTGTTGAACCTGACCGGCTCGGAGCACGGCACCCTGGCGCCCTACTCGCTCATCCCGACACCGCTGCGCTCCGAGTTCGGCAGCGGCGCCGCCGGTGACCGGGAGTTCGAGATCGCGGTCTCCAACGCCCGAGCCGAGCGGCGGATGCTGGTCCAGGACATCTGCATGATGCTCGTCCCGCCGCAGGTGGCCAGGGAGGCGTCGACCGCCACCCTCTTCCGGCACGCCGTCCGCCAGGTCCCCGCCGAGGAGACCTCCACCCTGGACGACGTGGTGAGCTGCCTCGGGCGGCTCGACGACGACGCCGGCAAGGAACTGGCCAACCTCCTACTGGACACCGCCGAGATGCCCCTGGCCATGCTGTTCTTCGGCCGACCGCCGGAGGGGCTGCTCGGCGCCGACGCTGCGCTCACCGTGATCACCATGGCCGGGCTACGGTTGCCCGACCTCAAGATCGAACGCGAGTACTGGTCGGCCGAGGAGGCCCTGGCGCTGCCGATGCTGCACACCGCGCACCGGCTCGCCGTCCGCCGCTGCTACGGCGGCTCCATGTCGTCCCGCAAGCTCGTCGGCCTCGACGAGGCGCACTTCATGGAGGGCTGGCGGTCCGGCCGATCCTTCCTGGTCCGACTCGCCCGCGACTCCCGCAAGTGGAACCTGGCCGCGCTGGTCGCCTCCCAGAACCCCCGCGACATCCTCGGCCTCGACGTGCAGAACCTCGTCTCCACCGTCTTCGTCGGCCGCATCGCCGAGGACGCCGAGATCGCCTCCGAAGCCCTGCGACTGCTGCGGGTGCCGGTCAACGACGGGTACGAGGCCACGCTGGCCTCCCTCTCCGCCGCCGACACCAGCTCGTCCAGCCGGCTCGGCTTCCGCGAGTTCGTGATGCGCGACGTCGACGGCCGCGTGCAGAAGGTCCGCGTCGACGTCTCGTACGTCGAAGGGCTGCTGGACCACCTCGACACGACGCCCGCCGCGATCGCCGCAGCGGCCGGAGTCCTGCCGAGCATCCCCCTGCCGGATCTGGAGGCGTGACATGGCTAGGGCCTGGGTCAAGGTCCTCGGTCGAACCGAGGCGGAAAGCCGTGACCAAGGCCCTGGGGTCCGGGCAAGGATCGTGTCGTTCCTGCTCGCCCTTGGCGTACTGGCCGGGGCCTCCCTCACCTGGCCGCTGATCGGCGCGGAGGCCGCAGCCGCCGCACCGCCCACCCCCCAGGCCCGCGCCGACCTCTGCACGACCGCCGAATGGCAAGCCGACTTTCGCACCTGCGTGGCAAAGCTGAAGCAGGTCGGTGAGGGAGAGATCGACTGCCGGAAGCCGCCCGTACCGTCCGCCCCGGATTCGGGCCTCGCCGGCTGGTTCGCCTCCCGCCCGGACTCGTCCAAGCTGCCTGGGCCAAAGGGCATCTACAGCGACTACGGCTACGGCGGTTACAGCTTCAACACCTATGACGTGGAGGGTGGTTGTGCCTCCGCCGTCCTCCATCCGGACTACAAGTTCACCACCACCGTTGCCAACGGTGAGCTCATGATCGCTACGGCGGTTGTAGGCGCCTCGAACGCCCTGCGGGAACGGGCCTGGGACCCTCGCTCGATGTGGGATTGGGCCGACCCGCTGGTAGAGAAGGCCACCAAAGCCGTCTACCAGAAGGTGTTCAGCGTCTTCGGGATCGTCACGCTCTGCGTGGTGGGCCTCTACCTGTTGTGGCGTTCTCGCCAGTCGGACATGAGCAATGCGATGACGACGGCAGGGTGGGCGTTACTGGTGATGGTGGCGGTCACCGCGCTGGCGGCTTGGCCGGTCAAGTCGGCGAACATTGCCGACGGCACCCTGATCACCTCGCTCGGCGTCGTGCACGACGCGGTAGGTCCCGCAGCTCGGGACACCCCGGCGGATCGTTGCGCCGTTCCCAACCCAGACGCTTGTGTGGATAAGAGACCGCCTGCCGTTCGGGCCAGCGACACTGCCACCGAAGCGATGCTCTACCGCAACTGGCTGCGTGGAGTGCTTGGCTCGGCGGATAGCGAGACTGCCCGCAAGTATGGCCCTGCCCTGTACGACGCTAAGGCGTTTTCCTGGGAGGAGGCCGAGAAGCTGCGTGCCAACCCGGGAACCCGGGGAGCGACGATCAAAGCCAAGCAGCAGCAGTGGATGACGATCGCAGAGCAGATCGAGACCGAAGACCCGGAGGCGTACGAGTTCCTGACGGGTGCCCGCGACATGGACCGAATCGGCTCCGGGTTCATCGCCGTGCTCGCGGCCGTGCTCTTCGCGATGTTCGACCTGACCGCGTCGGTGCTGGTACTGCTGGGCTTCCTGATCTTCCGCTGGGCGGTGATCGCGGCACCCATCCTGGGCACCATCGGCTTGCTCCGGCCGGCCAGCGCCGGACTGCGGCGGTTGGCGAACGCTGTGGTCGCCGCTGTGTTCAACATCGCCATCTTCGGCACCGGGGCCGCCATCTACCTGTTCGCCGTCGACCTGATCATGAGTACCCCTGCCCTGCCGGGTTGGCTTCAGGTGGTGCTGGTCTGGCTCTGCGGGGTGGTCGGATGGTTGCTGCTGCGGCCGTATCGGCGGATCACCCAACTCGGCGGCAAGGACAGCAGCGAAGCCGTCAGCTCGGCCGGGTCCTGGCACCGCAGGTTCTTCCGGGACATGCGGACCGCCGCGCGGCTGGACGTAGCCGAGCCGGGCGGCACCGCCGAGCCGGTGGGCGGACGTCGGCGGTCCCCCAACGCGGAGCAGACCCGGCTACGTCCGGAGGCCCGGCGGGAGGACCCGGTCCCGGTGCCCACCGCTGCGGCCGAGGGGCGGCGCACAGACGCGGCGCGCCCGGACGGTCGAGAGCGACCCGACGAGGCGGAGGAGGGCAGGGGTCGGAACCGTCCGGTCGCCCCGCAGCCCCGACGCCGACAGCCAGCGACCTGGACCGAGCCGGATGTTCCGGCTGAAAACCCGTCGTTCGTGGTCTACCGCCCGGGCTCCACCGAGCGAGCACCGGATCGCACCGGACCTCGGGTGCGCTCAGAGGCGAGGTGACGGTCATGCGACGGGCGTTGGAATTCCTCTTCACTCGGGCGCTGCGGTCCCGGCTGGGCATTGCGCTGGCGATCGGGGTGGTGGTCGTCAGCGTGCTCGGGGCGACCCGGCTGATCTCCAACCCGGTCGACTCAGCGGATGGGTTGAGCAGCCGTCCGGATGGGCCGATCATCACCGTGGACCCGACGGCAGGCGACGACGGTTTGCTCAACAGCGCCGCTCCGCCGTCACCCGTGACGTCGTCCGGCGCGCGCACGCCCGAACAGACCGCCGACCGCTTCGCCAAGGCCTGGCTGGGCCGTCCCGGGATGACCGCCGAAGAGTGGCAAGCTGGCCTGCGGCCACTCTCCACGCCGGCGCTGCGGGAGAAGTTGACCGGGGCCGAGCCCGAGAGTGTGCCGGCCGAGAAAATCACCGGTCCCCCAAGCATGCGAGAGCGGACCGAGACGTTCGTCGAGTTGCTACTTCCCCTTGACGCCGGCGGGCTCCGGTTGGAGCTGGTCACTTCCGACGATGGTTGGCTGGTCGACGTTCTGGACTGGGAGCGGCCGTGAACGACGTTGGTAACGCCGAAACCCGCCGCGGTCCTCTCCGGCTCGGTGTGGTCGCCGCGGTGCTCACCGGGATGCTGCTCCTGCTCTGCTGTACTGGCGGCACCGCGGCGTTCTTCCTCACCGGGCTCGGCGGCGACGACGCCGAGAACGGAGACGCCTTGGCGGGCAGGGAGTGCGGACCGGTCCGAGCGGTGAACATCACGGGCAAGCTTCCGCGGTTCACCGAGTACGGCGACAACCAGATCCGCAACGCTGCGATCATCATCAAGGTCGGCCAGGACATGGGCGTGCCCTCGCGAGGTTGGGTCGTCGCCATCGCCACCGCGATGCAGGAGTCCGCCCTACGCAACCTGGCCAACAGCGGAGTGCCCGCGTCCCTGGCCCTGCCGCACGAGGGCGTTGGCGCGGACCACGACTCGCTGGGCCTGTTCCAGCAGCGGCCGGGGTGGGGCACGGTCGCCGAGCGGTTGAACCCCGCGTACGCGGCTCGCAAGTTCTACGAAAAGCTCGTCAAGGTGGAGAGTTGGCAACGCCGACCGCTGACCGCTGTCGCGCAGCGGGTGCAGGTCAGCGCATACCCGGACGCGTACGCCAAACATGAAGAGGTAGCCAGCCGGATCGTGGACGCGCTGGCCGGCGGCGCGGCCCGCACCGTCGAGATCAATGGCAAGGCGGTGTGCAACGCGGCTGAGCGCGGCCAGATCGCGGCCTCCGGCTGGACCGCGCCGATCCCCGGTGGAGTCGGCTCCGGTTTCCGCACCGCCAGCCGACCCAGCCACAACGGAGTCGACATCGGCGCGGGAAAGGGCACCGAGATCCGGGCGGCAGCGACCGGTCGGGTGCTGGTTTCGACCTGCGACGAGGACCACCGCGGCCGTCAAGACTGCAACGTGGACGGATTCCCCGGCAAGGGGGGCTGCGGCTGGTTCGTCGACCTGCTGCACGCCGGTGGCTACATCACCCGGTACTGCCACATGGTGGTCCAGCCTTTCGTCAAGAAAGATCAGATCGTGACGGCCGGTCAGGTGATCGGAAAGGTCGGCAGCAGTGGCAACTCCTCGGGTCCGCACCTGCATTTCGAGGTGCACCTGCGCAACAACCGCAGCGCTTCTGGCGCGGTGAATCCGGTCCCGTTCATGCGCGAGCGGGGTGCCCCGCTGCGCGCCGCTGAGTGAGGCCACCACGGGTATGACCGGACCGTTACCCGACCCGTTCGCCGACCAGCCCGACTGGGCACCGCAACCGCCGAGACCGCTGGCCATCGTCCCCGCGACGGAGCGGGTGGAGCTACGCGGGCGACGGGTACTGGTCGGGCTGCCCGGGATGGGCTGGCGCGGCGATCTCCGCGCAGACGATCGGGTGGTGCAGAGCGCCCGGACCTACGTGCCGGTGATCCCCGAGCACGAGTGGTACCGGGCCGAAGCCGACCAGGTCGAGGTGTTCGCGCCGCTGGTGCCGGTGGAGCGGGTCTGGGTGGAAACCGTCGGCAGCCGACCTGGAATGGAAAGCGCCCGGGACTCGGGCATCCGGTTGGTCTCGCTGGACGGCCCGGCACACCGGACCCCTACACCGGTCTTCGAAGCGGACGCGGTCACCGGTCGGCGGGTGGTGCATGTCGAGGGCGGCCTGGAGCACCGTGACCTTCGAGCCGTCACCGAAACCTACTCGGGTGCCGAGGGGGACATCTGCGTGCGAATCACGCCGGAGGTGGAGTGGTATCGCTGGGCCTGGCGCGGCCAGTCACCCACCACCCTGGAGGTGCCGGTCCATCTCCTGTGGATTGAGTGACGTCAGCCAACTGGCGTGCCGGCACATACTTGCCAGCCTTCGGCCAACCGAGTATCAAACTGCCAGGGCTGACGGTCGCTCTGGTTCATCCCGTCGATTCGAGCCGAGATGATCAACGTGACCCCAACAGCAGCTACCTCGCCCTGCTTCTGCACGGCTAGGGGCCCCCAACTGACAGTTAGCGTGGTCCCGTACCGCTGTTCGCGTGCAAGTAGATCGGTCCGCAGAGCGTGTAACGCCTCCAACTGCGACCCGCTCTCGCAGGTGAAGAGACCTGCTCTTGTGTCATTGCGATCCACGAGGAACGCGCGCAGATAGTTGTCCACCACCACGTCGGGTGCGCTGCGGTCGGGCGTTGAGGCGCGGGTGTACCACACATAGGCCGTCGCGACCCCCCCGAGGAAGAGCAGGGCGAGTACGCCGGCGACGACCGTGAGCACCGTCCGCGTCCGGCGGCGGGGCGGCTGCGGTGCCGGTGTTGCCGGGGCGGGCGGCAGCTGCTCGGACGGTGTCCGCTGGGCCGGTACGCGGGAGACCTGGGAACCGGCGGGGGGCTGCACTGATTCCACCTCCTGAAGTTATCGGCTGGACGCTCCTGAGCCAATGCCTCAGATCCAGCGGATCGTGACGGACCCCTCCCCACCGGTGAGATCCACGACAACACCGGCGCAGCGCCGAGGCACCTCCCGGAGGTCCGCCCTCGGCTGGGATACCGTCTCTGCTTGGGGAGGGGTTGCCAACCTCGGGTAGAGGGGGTGGACGCGGTGGCCGGTCCGAAGGCTCGCACGAACCGCGCCGCAGCCCTGCACCGTCGGGCGACGGCGGTCGCGACCGCGGCTGCCGGGATTCTGGACGAGACGCGGCCGGCTCCTGCCGATCAGCGCCGTCAGTACGAGGTGGCCGACCGGTTACGGACGGCCGCCGCCGTGCTGGCCCCGGGTTGGGCGGGCGCCGCACTGGATTCACTCACCGTGAACTCGCCGGCGGGTGATGGTCCGCCGGCGTTCGTGCGGGTCGGTACCGCGGCGCCGTTGGACGACGCTCGTTTCCCCGCGTTGGTGCCACTTGTCGGCACCGGTCACCTCAGTGTGGACGCTGACGCGCGGGAGCCGCGGGTGGCGGGGTTGCTCCGGGCCGTACTTTTGCGGTTGTTGGGTGCGGCACCGGCGGGTGCCCTGCTGATTCGCGCGGTGGATGCCACCGGGGCTGTGCTGACGCCGTTCGGGGCGCTCGCGGATGCCGGTCTGTTGCCGCCGCCGGCGGTGGACGTGACGGGTCTGCGCGCGGTGCTGACCGAGGCGGAGCAGTGGGTCACGCCGGGGGCGAGCGGGCGGCGCCGTCACGATCGGACGCTGTTGCTGGTGGTGGCCGCGCTGCCGGAGTCGACCGGCCCGAGCGATCTGGCCCGCATCGAGACGTTGGCCGAGCAGGGGCCTGCCGCTGGGCTGCACCTGGTGGTGGCGGGTTGGCCGCCGGCCGGCCCGTACTCGGCCCGGGCGCCGTTGCCGCACGCCACGCCGTTGGCGCTGCGTAATGCGTACGCGCTGCTGGGTGACCCGCCGGGGGCGTCGTTCGCCGGGCCGGGCGCCGACCCGCCGGGCGGTTTGAACTCACCGGTCTTCGTCGAGTCGGACCCTCCGGCCAAACTGGTCGACGCGGTCTGTCGGCGGCTCGCCGAGCAGGTGGAGGCGGGCTCGCGGTTGGCGTTGGGTGCTCTGCTGCCGCCAATGGGTGAGCGGCTGTGGGAGTCCGACTCCGCAGACGGGTTGACGACGACGGTCGGCGATGCCGGGGGCCGCTCGGTGCCACTGGGTTTCACCGAGTTGACCCCGCACTGGCTGGTGAGTGGTCGGTCCGCGGCGGGCCGTGCCGCGTTTCTGACCACCGCGCTGCTCGGCCTGGCTGCCCGGTACGGCCCGGACGACCTGGCGTTCTACCTGGCAGATCTCGGCGACGGCGAGTCCTTCGTGGAGTTCTTGCAGACCGAGCGGGACCGGTCGTGGGTTCCGCAGGTGCGCGCGGCCGCGATGGCCGCCGACCGGGAGTACGTCCGGGATCTGCTGGACGAGTTGACGATCGAGGTCCAGCGCCGCACGGAGGCGGGTGCCCGGGCCGGGGGGCAACGCTTCGCGGAGTTGCGTCAGCACCAGCCGCTGCCGCGGATCGTCTGTGTGCTGGACAATGTGCCGCTGCTCTTCGCCGAGCGGGACCGGCTGGCCGCCGAGGTGGCCGCCCAGTTGGACGGGCTGGCCCGGGCCGGTCGGGCGTACGGCGTGCACCTGGTGTTGGCTGGCGCTGGCGAGTTGGGGCTGAGTGCGCGCGCCGACGCTGGTCATCGGGATTCGGTGCTCGGGCAGTTTCCGGTGCGGGTGGCGCTGCCGGGTGGCAGTCCGGTGCTGGAGCCGACGAACGATTCGGCGGCCGGTCTGCCGGTGGGCAGCGCGGTGGTGAACACGGCCGGCGGGCTCGGCGGTCCTCGGGGTGCGATCCGGGGTCACGAACGGTTGATTCGTCACCCGGATCCGCAGGATCATCCGGAGGTCGTGGAGCAGCTGCGGCACGAGTTGTGGGCGGCCCGGCCGGCCGGGTCGGTGCCGCCGGTGGTCTTCGCGGGTTACGCCCGGCCGCTGCTGGGCAACGATCCGCGCCACCGGGCAGCTCTGGCCGGGCAGGCGCACGGGCCGGCCGCCCTGCTGGGCCGGGCGGTGGACGTGGCCCGCTCGACTGTCGCCGTGCCGTTGGGGCCGGCGGCCGGGCGCAACCTCGCGGTGTTGGGTTCGGGCACCGCGGCCGGCGGGCTGTTGGCGACGGCGGCGCGGAGCACGTCGGCTCACCACGCACCAGGCGGCGCCCGCTTCTTGGTGGCGGCACCTGACCCGGGCTCCCGGGTGCTGGCGGAGGCGTTGACGGCCGAGTTGGCGGCCCGGCATCCGGCCGAGTTGGTGGATCTGCCGACGCTGCTCGCGGACGCGGCCGACGAACTGCCGACGTACCTGGTGGTCTTCGGGCTGGACCGGCCGGGCCCTCGGGAGCTGCCGGTGGACCGGCTGCGGTCGCTCCTACGCGACGGGCCTCCGGCGGGGAGACATCTGCTGGGCTGGTGGCGTGCGGTGCCGCCGTTCGCGGCGTTGTTCGAGCCGGCGGGCGAGGTCGACAAGCTGACCGCGGTGGCCGTGCTGGACGTGCCGGTCGCGCAGCTCACCGCGGTCTTCGGTCGGCCGGTCGAGTGGCAGGCGCGCCCGGACCGGGCCGTGCTCTGGGACGGCCCGGGCGAGCGGGGCATCGTCCTGGTGCCGTTCGCCGACGAGGCCGGCTGATCGGGTGGCGCGCGTAGGGGGTGTCGAGGTGAGTCCGAACGCGACGGTGACCGGGCCGGGGCCGCAGCGGACCGTTGCGGCGACCGGCGACGTCTCGCGGACGGCGGTCGAGCCGAGCACGGCCTGGGCGGAGTACCTTGCGGCCGCCCGCCAGTTGGACGGGGTACGCCGGAGCGCGGCTGCCGCCGCCGGTGAGCAGGCCCGGTCGGCGGAGGCCGCCCGGGAAGAGTTGACGGTGGTCCGTACCGGACTGGCGAGCCAGCAGGAACGGCTGCGCGAGTTGGGCGTACCGGCGATCTCCCTGGTGCCGTCGCCGCCGGAGCTGACCGAGGCCGCCCGGTCGATGGCGGGTGGCCCGGCGGCCGTTCTGGCGGCGCTGCGGGCCGCGCGGGGTTGGGCCGAGGCGGCGGACGCGGCGCTGGCCGCGCGCCGCCGGATCCGGCCGGGGTCCTGGCCCGCGCGAGCGCGCAACCTCCTGGTGTACGGGCCGTTTGCGCTGCTGGTGCCACTGATCCAGATGGCGGTTCTGGCGGCGACGGGGGTGGGACCAGCCACCGTGGCGGCGTTGATCTGCGGGCTGCCGATGCCGGCGGTCGCGTTCGTCGCCGGTTGGATCGGCATCGGGCGGTTGTTCCGGGTCAGCCCCACCGAGCGGTTGGACCGGACGGTGCGTTTCGGCGCGTTGGTGTGCCTGGTGCCGGCGGTGCTGGCCACGGCGGGCCTGCTGCTGGCCCTGCTCGCCGGCTGACCCGGCCGGAAGCCCGCCTACCCGGGAAGCCCGCCTAGCCGGAAGCCCGCCTGCCGGGCAACCGCGCGGCCGGAAAACCGCCCCGGCTCGAAGCGCCCGCCCGGAACCGCGCGCGGCCGCACCCGCCGGGCCGGCAAAGCCGGAACGCGACGGCCGGCCGTCCCGGAAGGGTGTCGGCCGGCCGTGGTGCGTCGGGGTGTCAGCGGGGGATGATCAGCGCCATCGCCTCGGCCCGCGACTTGGAGTCGCTCTGCAGGACGCCGCGTACGGCCGACGTGATGGTCTTGGCACCGGACTTCTGGATGCCGCGCATCGCCATGCACATGTGCTCGCATTCGAGCACGACGACGACGCCCCGTGGCGCGAGCTTGCTCATCAGCAGGTCGGCGACCTGCGAGGTGAGCCGCTCCTGCACCTGCGGCCGACGGGCGAAGACCTCGACGAGTCGGGCCAGCTTGGACAGGCCGGTGATCCGCCCGTCGGGGCCGGGGATGTAGCCGATGTGCGCGCTGCCCCGGAACGGCAGCAGGTGGTGCTCGCAGAGGCTCATCACGTCGATGTCCCGGACGATGACCAGCTCTTCGTGGTTGGCCTCGAAGGTGGTGCTGAGCACCTGGGCCGGGTCGACCCGCAGGCCGGCGAAGAGTTCGGCGTACGCGCGGGCGACCCGGGCCGGGGTCTGCTGGAGTCCGTCGCGGTCTGGGTCCTCGCCGACCGCGATCAGGATCTCGCGGACGGCCTTCTCGATCCGGCCGAGGTCGACCGCGTCCTCGACGGGGCGGCCGGTCAGCTTTCCACTGATCAGCCGCGCGGCCACGTAGTCCAGCTCGTCGTCGCCGTCGGGTTCGGTCGCGGAGACGGCCAGCTCCCGGTGTGGGGAGCTGGCCGTCGGGTCGTCGCTCAGTGCGTGCCGTCCGAGTTGTTGGACGGCGCCACGCCGCCAACCGACGCCTGCGCGCCGTCGGCCTCGGCCTGCGCCTTGAGCTTGTCCTTCTCCGCAGGGGTGAGCACGGGCGGCTCGGTGGAGGGCTGACGCTTGCCGAAGCCGTTGTACGGCGCCAGCGGCGGGCGCTTGACCACCCGGGAGCAGATCCGGGCCATGTCGGCCGTGGAGAGGGTCTCCTTCTCCATCAGCTCCAGCACGATGTTGTCCAGGACGTCCCGGTATTCCACCAGGATCTCCCAGGCCTCGTCGTGCGCCAGCTCGACCAGTGCCCGCATCTCGCCGTCGATCTCGGCGGCCACCGAGTCCGAGTAGTCCCGCTCGTGGCCCATGTTGCGGCCGAGGAACGGCTCGTCCCCGCTGGTGCCGTACTTGATCGCGCCGAGCTTGGAGCTCATGCCGTACTGGGTGATCATCGCGCGGGCCAGTTGGGTGGCCTTCTCGATGTCGTTGCCGGCACCGGTGGTGGGCTCGTGGAAGACCAGTTCCTCTGCGGCGCGACCGCCCAGCGCGTACGCCAGGGTGTCGATCATTTCGGCGCGGGTCTGGGTGTACTTGTCTTCGGTCGGGAGCACCAGGGTGTGGCCCAGCGAGCGACCACGGGACAGGATCGTCACCTTGTGCACCGGCGCGGCGTGCGGCAGAGCCCAGGCGACCAGAGCGTGACCACCCTCGTGGTACGCGGTGATCTTCTTTTCGTTGTCGCTCATCACCCGGGTCCGCCGCTGCGGACCGGCGACCACCCGGTCGATCGACTCTTCCAACGAGTCGTTGGTGATCGCCCGCTGCTCCTTGCGAGCGGTCAGCAGGGCCGACTCGTTGATCACGTTGGCCAGGTCGGCGCCGCTGAAGCCCGGCGTGCGACGGGCCACCGCGTCGAGGTCGACGTCGGGCGTGAACGGCTTGCCCTTGGCGTGCACCCGCAGGATGGCCTTGCGGCCCTCCATGTCGGGGGCGTCCACCGGGATCTGCCGGTCGAACCGGCCCGGCCGCAGCAGCGCCGGGTCGAGGATGTCCGGCCGGTTGGTGGCCGCGATCAGGATGACTCCACCCTTGGTGTCGAAGCCGTCCATCTCGACGAGCAGCTGGTTGAGCGTCTGCTCCCGCTCGTCGTGGCCGCCACCCATGCCGGCGCCACGGTGCCGGCCGACGGCGTCGATCTCGTCGACGAAGACGATCGCCGGGGCGTTCGTCTTGGCCTGTTCGAACAGGTCACGGACCCGGCTGGCGCCGACGCCGACGAACATCTCCACGAAGTCGGAGCCGGAGATGGAGTAGAAGGGCACCCCGGCCTCGCCGGCGACCGCGCGGGCCAGCAGCGTCTTGCCGGTGCCGGGCGGGCCGAACAGCAGCACACCCTTCGGGATCTTGGCGCCCAGGGCCTGGTACTTGGCCGGGTTCTGCAGGAAGTCCTTGATTTCGTACAGCTCTTCGACGGCCTCCTCGGCACCCGCGACGTCCGCGAAGGTCGTCTTCGGAGTGTCCTTGGTGATCATCTTGGCCTTGGACTTGCCGAAGTTGAGCACCCGGGAGCCGCCGCCCTGCATCTGCGACATGAAGAACAGCAGCAGGAGCACGAGCAGCGCGATCGGCAGCAGGTTGACCAGCAGGCTCACCCAGATGCTGTCCGAGGAGACCTTGGCGTCGGCCGGGCCGGTGACCCGGTTGTTCGCCTTGGCGTCCAGCACCTCGTTCCAGATCTGGTCGCCAGCCTGGTACGGGAACTGGGCCTCGATCTTGTTGGTCTCGGTCTTGCCGAACTTGGTCTTCTGGGCCAGGTCCAGCTGGAGCGTCTGCTCCTTGTCCTGGAAGACCACCTTGTTGATCTTGGCGGTGTGCAACTGATCGAGCGCAACGGAAGTGTCCACGCGGTGGTAGCTGGGACCACTGGTGAACAGCTGACTGAGCACAACGGCGCCGAGGATGACCAGGATGATCCAGACCACCGGTCGGCGGAAGAAACGCGTACGTTCCATACTGTTGTCGAGCGCCGGAGCGCCCGCATCCTCCTGATCGACGTCCTGACCGTCTGATGGTGTCGCCGCGTTGAGCGGCGGCCGGAGCCGCCGTGCGGGCCGGCCTCGACCCCGAGGCGCGAAAACTGCCGCGCCGCGGTCATTCGACGGTACACCGTGTACGCGAGGAGTGAGCTTGCGAGCCCCGCAGTCGTGCACCATCAAAAGCCGGCGTGGCGGGGAGTCCGACTCGGCCACCCGAGCGCCCGGTCACGCGATCGAGGGGGTCGAGCGCGGAGTAACCTCCGGGCCACCGTGGTACACGGTAACCGCATCAGCTGAGAGCGCGCTGAACGTCGGCTCGATGAATGCCGATGCGAGTCGGGCTCATGCCGACCGGCGGGCCGCCCGGACAGGCAGGCCGAACGCGTCGAAGCCCATCGTGTGCAGTCGGGCCCGGCGTCAGGAGCGGGCGTAGACCTCGGGCTTGAGCACCCCGACGTAGGGCAGCTCCCGGTAGCGCTCACCGAAGTCGAGGCCGTACCCGACCACGAACTCGGTGGGGATGTCGAAGCCGACGTACTTCACCGGGACCGGCACCTTCACCGCGTCCGGTTTGCGGAACAGGGCGACGACCTCGACGCTCGCCGCCGAGCGCGACTCGAGGTAGCGCAGCAGCCAGGAGAGCGTGAGCCCGGAGTCGACGATGTCCTCGACGACGACCACGTGCCGGCCGGCGATGTCTCGGTCCAGGTCCTTGAGGATGCGGACCACGCCGGAGGAGGTGGTGCCCTGGCCGTAGGACGAGATGGCCATGAAGTCGAGCTCCGCCGGGGGGCCGTTACGGCCCAGCGCCCGGGCGAAGTCCGCCATGAACATCACCGCGCCCTTGAGTACGCACACCAGCAGCAGTCCGTCGCCCACGTGGGCGTAGTCGGCGGAGACCTGCTTGGCCAGCTCCGCCGTCTTCTCGCGGATCTGCGCCTCGGAAATGATCACGTGGTCGATGTCGGCGTCGTACCAGGAGCCGTCAGCCATGACTCCTAGCCTGCCGTACGTCGGATGGCCTCCGTCGGCGGGGCCGCACCTTTTGGCGCGGTCCCGCCAAGGATTTTCGGCGCAAACAACGCTAATCACATCAGTTGGTGCGTGACCGCCAGCGGCGGCCGTCGTCGCTGGGCTTCCAGTCGGCCGAGTCGTGACTGTCGACGGTGAGGCCGGCCGCCGAGGCGGCGACGAGCAGGACGAGGAACAGGAGGAAGAGCAGGAACTCCATGGCGGCGCTCGCTTTCGCATGATTGCTGTCGGTTTCGCCGCCGGTGCGCACCGGACTAGGAACAGTCTGCGACCGCGTGATGCGTTCGGACAGTGGCAGGAATGCCATTGGTCATCGATTTACTGCCACCTGTTGGGTTACCCTCGTCACATGCTGCGGTCCGTTGCCGTCCTCGCCCTCGATCAGGTCGCTCCCTTCGAGCTCGGCGTACTCGCCGAGGTGTTCGGCACCGACCGGACGGCCGACGGTTTTCCCGCCTACCGCTTCCAGGTGTGCAGCCCGGACGGCGCTCCCGTGCGTACCTCGTCCGGCTTCCACCTCACCCCACACGCGGACCTCGGCCCGGTCGACGAGGCCGATCTGGTGGCCATCCCCGCGCACAGCCAGGGCACCACCGTCCCCGGCCCGGTGCTCGACGCGCTTCGCCGGGCCGACGCCCGCGGTGCCCACCTGTTCAGCGTCTGCTCCGGGGCCTTCCTGCTCGGCGAGGCCGGGCTGCTCGACGACCGCGAGTGCACGACCCACTGGCGGTACGTGGACGAGCTGCAACGCCGGCACCCGCGCGCCCGGGTGCGCTGCAACTCGCTCTACGTCCAGGACGGTCGGCTGCTCACCAGCGCCGGCACGGCGGCCGGCATCGACGCGTGCCTGCACCTGATCCGCCAGGAGCACGGCTCGGCCACCGCGACCCGGCTGGCCCGGCGGATGGTGGTCCCGCCGCACCGCGACGGCGGCCAGTCCCAGTACGTCGAGGCACCCATCCCGAAGGCGCCCGAGGCACCCACCCTCGAACCGGTGCTGGAGTGGCTGATGGGTCACCTGGACCGGACGACCACCGTGGAGGAGTTGGCGGCCCGCGCCGGCATGGCACCCCGTACATTCGCCCGCCGGTTCCGCGCCGAGACCGGCACCACCCCGCACGACTGGCTCACCAACCAGCGGGTGCTGCTCGCCCGACGGCTGCTGGAGGAGACCCCGTTGAGCGTGGAGGCGGTCGCCGACCAGTCCGGCTTCGGCGACGCCGCCGCGCTGCGCCACCACTTCACCCGCCGGGTCGGCGCCACCCCGCACAGCTACCGGACCACCTTCCGGGACCGGGCGCACAGCGGCTGACCGGAGATCTCAGCCGGGGACGACGGGAGCCAGGCGGTCGGCCCGGCGGAGCACCCGGACACCGCCGGGCAGGTCGGCCGGGCCCTGACCGTGCCAATCGGTGACCAGGGCGTCCAGCGCGGCGACGTGCCGATGGGACAGGGCACCCGGCAGCGCGCCCAGCTCACGGGCCCAGGAGTGCAGCACCCGGCCGCGTACGGCGGGGACCAGGCCGAGCAGCGCCGGTACGGACAGCCCTCCCTCGGGGCACCGGGCCGCCGCCAGCGCCGTCCCCGCCAGCTCGTCGAGCGCGGCGTTGTCGGCGGCCACCAGCCGGGCGGTACGCGCCAGGTTGTCCACCACGCCGGGTCCGAGCGCCCGCACCAGCGCCGGCAGCAGATCGGCCCGCACCCTCGACCGGGCGTACGACGGGTCGGTGTTGTGCGGGTCCTGCCACGGGCTCAGCCCGAGCACCGCGCACGCGGCGCGCGTCTGTTCCCGACCGATCTCCAGCAGCGGGCGCAGCAGCGGCACGCCACCCAGATCGCGTCGGGCGGGCATCCCGGCCAGCCCTCGTGGGCCGGCGCCCCGGGCGAGCGCGAGCAGCACCGTCTCGGCCTGGTCGTCGCGGGTGTGCCCGGTGAGCACCGCGACGGCGTTCTGCTGCCGGGCCGCCTCGGTCAACGCCTGGTAGCGGGCCTCGCGGGCGGCCGCCTCCGGACCGCCGGGGCGCCCGGCCACCTCCACCCGGACCACCGTCGCCGACGCGAACCCGACCCCCCGTCCCCAGGTGGCCACCGCCTCGGCACGCTCCGCGGAGCCGTCCTGCAGGCCGTGGTCGACGGTGACGAGCACCGCGGTGCGGCCCAGCCGGGGCGCCACGAACACGGTGGCCGCCGCGAGCGCGAGCGAGTCGGCCCCACCGGAGCAGGCGACCAGCACCGGACCGCCGGACGGCAGACCGGTCAGGGCGCGGCGGACCGCCACCCGGATCGCGGCAACCGGCGGAGCGAGCGCGGCCACCGGTGGGCGGTCAGCCAGCGGCCGGGATGGTGCCGGCCGGACCGTGCACCCGGGCGACCCAGGCGTCCGGGTCGCCCAACTCCGACAGCCGGGGCAGGGTCAGCGGCGAGTTGAAGATCGAGTTGAAGCCCTCCATGCCGACGCGTTCCACCACGCCGTGCACGAACTTGCGCCCCTCGGCGTACTGGCGCATCTTGACGTCCACGCCGAGCAGCCGGCGGATCGCCTTCTCCAGCGGGTTGCCCGCCTCCCGGCGTCGGTTGAACGACGCCCGGATCCGCTCCACGCTCGGGATCACCTGCGGGCCGACGCCGTCCATCACGAACTCGGCGTGCCCCTCCAGCAGGGTCATCAACGCGGTGAGCCGGTCCAGTACGGCCCGCTGCGCCGGGGTCTGCACGATGTCCAGCACGCTGGTGCGGCTCTCCGGGTCACGGACAGCCTCGGACAACGTGGCCACCCCGCGCCGCAACCGCTCGGCCAGGTGCTCGCTCCCGCTCGACGAGGCGTCGACGAACGCCTGCACCTCGCTGAGGAAGTAGGCCCGCATCCACGGCACGGCCGTGAACTGGGTGCGGTGGGTGACCTCGTGCAGGCACACCCAGAGCCGGAAATCCCGAGGGTCGGCGCCGAGCTTGCGCTCCACCTCGACGATGTTCGGTGCGACCAGCAGCAACTGACCCGGGTCGGCCGAGAAGACCTCGTACTGGCCGAGCACCCGGCCGGAGAGGTAGGCCAGCACCGTCCCGGCCTGCACTCCGGTCAGCCGGGACCCGATCGCCTCGGTCAACGCACCCGGTTGCTTGTCGCCGGAGAGCCGACTCACCAGCGGAGTGATCACCTCGCGGAGCCCGGCGATGTTGGTCGCGGCCCAGTCACGGCGGTCGACCACCCGGACCGGCGGATGCGCCACCTGCGCCCGCAGCCCCGTGTAGTCGGCCACGTGCCCGGCCGCCTCCTCGGTCAGCCGGCGCAGGTCGCCGACCACGTCGGTGGCTTCGGCGTACGACACGCGGGGGCCAGACTTGCTCAGTGCCCCCGCCGTGGCGGCGGCCAGATCC
Source organism: Micromonospora sp. NPDC007208 (assembly GCF_042869175.1). Lineage (NCBI taxonomy): Bacteria > Bacillati > Actinomycetota > Actinomycetes > Micromonosporales > Micromonosporaceae > Micromonospora > Micromonospora sp. NPDC007208. The sequence continues at coordinate 100,391 of NZ_JBIAFG010000011.1, forward strand.
CAGTCCACGAACTGCGCCATGGACCCACCGTACCCGCGCCGCGACACCCCGGCCCGGGCTCGCGCCCTCGATCGACACCGGTGGCGACAGCGTCACCCTCGAATTGGCGACGGTCAGCCGCAGCCGCAACCGGCCAGCGCGGCGGCGATCCGGTCCAGCGCCGGCTGGGCGGTATCCCGGTCACCCGGCACCTTGTCGGTGAGCACCGCGAAGGTCAACAGCCGGCCGTCGGCGGTGGTGACCAGGCCCGCGATGGAGTGCACGCCGGTCAGGGTGCCGGTCTTGGCCCGGACGCTGCCCGCGCCCGCGGCGGTGCCGGCGGTGTCGCGGTAGCGCTCGTTCAAGGTCCCGGACCAACCGCCCACCGGCAGGCCACCGAAGACGCCGGCCAGCTCCGGGTGGTCCGGGCTGGCGGCCAACCGGATCAGATCGGTCAGCAGCGACGGGCTGATCCGGTTGAGACGGGACAGGCCGCTGGCGTCGGAGACGCTGATCTCGTCGGCGGGCAGGCCCAACTGGGCCACCTCGGCGTCCATGGCGGCGGCGCCCCCGTCGAACGAGGCAGGCTGACCGCGGGCCAACGCGACCTGCCGGGCGAGCGCCTCGGCCACCAGGTTGTCACTCTCGCTGATCATGACGTCGACGAGCCGGATCAGCGGCGGAGACTGCACCACGCCCAGCTCAGTGCCCGGTGCCGGGCTGGCACCGGCCGCCGCCTGGGGCGGGGCCGTGCCCCGCTTCACGGCGTCGGTCGGCACCCCGAGCAACCGCGCGAACGCCTTGCCGGCGGCCAGGTCCGGCTCGGCGAACCGCGGGGCGGACCCGTGTGCGACGCCGGGGTCGGTACGCGCGCCGTCGGTCATCAACGCGGTCACCGCGCCGCCCGACCCACCGGTGGGGATGTCGTCGTCCCAGCCAGGGCCGTAGACCGGGCCCGAGTAGACCGAGCCGTCGACTGTGACACTGGTCGGGGCTGTGCCGCCGAGCGCGGTACGCACCTGGGCGGCCAGTTCGTCCAGGCGCGCCGCACCCGGGTAGTAGCCCTTCTTGTCGATCGCGAGGGTCGGGTCGCCGCCACCGACGATCACCACCTCGCCGGCCTTCGTGCCGGCCACCGCACGAGTGGGAATCCGGTAGCCGGGCCCCCGGGCCGCCAGCACGGTCACCGCGGTCGCCAGCTTGGTCACCGAGGCGGGCACCGTGCCGTCGTCCGCCCCCTTGGCGAACAGGGTCTGACCGGTGATCACGTCGGCGACCGAGACATTCACCCGATCGCCCAGGGCGGCGACGCCGACCAGTGGATCGAGCGCGGCACGAACCCCGTCGGGGGTGGGCACCGGGGCGTTCGAATCCGGGCCGGCCAGCACGTCCGACGGGGCGGGTTCCGGAGTCACGCCGGCCGCGTTCGGCCCGGAGGCGGCGTCGTCGCCCAGCCACCCGGCGACCGGGCCGGGACGGGTGATCACGACTCCGACGCTGGCGAGCACCAGCAGGAGCACGGCGGCCAGCACCACCGGCAGCCGCCTCCGCCGGCCGGGCGGGGCGGGTACGGGTGCGGGTGCGGCGCCGGCGGGTGCCGGCAACGCGGAGATCGGCGGGCCCAGCGGGGGGACCCCGCCGGGGGCGGCCGGCCCGGGACCGAACGACGGGCTGACCGGCGCGGGGCTGACCGGAACCGTGGCACTGCCGCGCGGTGGGCCGCTCACCGGCCGCTCGCCGCCGGCCGACGGAAAGTGACCGGTGTTCGGAGCGGGCGACGCCGGGCCGGCCGGCGGGCGCCAGGGCAGTGGCGGGGGTCGCTCGGGCACCGTCTCCGGCGCCGGGGTCGGTGCTTCGGGAACCCGTGGGAGGTGTGCCTCCGGCACCGGGACCCGCCCCTTGGCACTGCCGGAGCCGGATCGTCCGGTACCGGGCGCGGAGCTCCCGTCCGGGCGGTAGTGTGAATCTTCCCTCCCCACGACCCCCTCCTCCCCCAGCGAAAATCGGCTTGGGTGACACTACTTCGGTCCGAAGACTATGCGGCGGCCGGAGTCGGTGGGTGGCATTCACCTGTCCGGAGGGCCGCCAGTGGTTCCGTTAGCCAGCGTGGGCAGACGAGGGAGCGTGCAGATGGATTTCGACGTGACGGTTGAGATCCCCAAAGGTCACCGGAACAAGTACGAGGTGGACCACAAGACCGGCCGGATCCGGTTGGACCGCACCCTCTTCACCTCCACCCAGTACCCGGCCGACTACGGGTTCATCGAGGGCACGTTGGGCGAGGACGGCGACCCGCTGGACGCCCTCGTGCTGGTCCCCGAGCCGACCTTCCCGGGCTGCCTGATCCGCTGCCGCACCATCGGCATGTTCCGGATGACCGACGAGAAGGGCGGGGACGACAAGGTCCTCTGCGTGCCCTACGAGGACCCCCGCCAGGAACACCTGCGCGACATCCACCACCTGGGCGAGTTCGACCGCCTGGAGATCCAGCACTTCTTCGAGGTGTACAAGGACCTGGAGCCCGGCAAGTCGGTGGAGGGCGCGACCTGGGTCGGCCGCACCGAGGCCGAGGCCGAGATCCACGCCTCCTACCAGCGGGCCAGGGACGCCGAGGCGCGCGGCGAATCCGCCCACTGACGACCGCTGACGCACCGGGCCCGAGGGTCGCTCATCCGAGCAACCCTCGGGCCCGGTCGTACAGGTCGAGCACCGCGCAGGCGATCGGCACCACGGCGACCACCAGGGCCGTGTCGGTGAGGTCCGCGACCCTTCCGAGGTACGGCGAGACCGGTCGGCGGGCGTACCCGGTGCCGCTGGCCGCCGCCACCAGGGCCAGCGCCGCCCCGCCGAGGACCAGCACCAACCGCCCGGTCTCGTCGGTACGACCGACCAGCACCGCGCCCAGCACCGCGTAGCCGGCCAGCCCGGCGAGCACCGTCGGCACCCGGTGTCGCAGCGCCACGAACAGCCTCGACCGCAGCAGCAGCACCGCCGAGGTGACCGCCACCAGGACCCGACCGGCCGTGCCACCGGCAACCACGAGCACGACCGCGGTGGCCACCACCAACAGGGCGTGACCGATCAACATCCCGGTGAGCATCTCCTCGGTGCGGATCACCGCGGCGTGCACCCGACCCCGGTCCGGCAGATCCCGGGCCCGCTCCGGCTCCTCCGCGGGGGTCGGGGCCGGCAGGGTGATCGGTGGCAGGGGCAGCTTGCCCAGCCGGATGGCCAGCAGCGGGATCACGCCGACGGCGAACACCAGTGCGCTGAGCAGCACCGCCGCCGTACCGGCCGTGGTCATCAGCAGCCCGCCGAGCGCGGCCCCCGCGCCGATCAGGCCGACCGTGACACCGGCCACGAAGACCCGTAGACGGCTGGCCACCCCGAGGAGACAGATCAACGCCACCAGCAGCAGGGCGACCGAGCCGGCCAGCAGTTCGGGAGCGCCCACCCAGCGGGCCGGCGCGAACGGCCCGACCGGGTCGCCGGAGCCGACGGCCAGGGCACCGGCAGTGAACGCGTAGGGCAGCGCGTAGCCGCCGAGCGTCGCCCCGGCGGCGCCGTCGCCGTTGGCGCGGGAGGCGACCGTGCCGGCCACGGTGAGCACCAGCGCCACCGCGACCGCCGCCAGCCAACCGGCTCGGTGCGTCGGGCCACCCGCGAGCAGCGCGAGCAGTCCCACCGCGAGTGGTACGGCGGCGCCGGCCAGACCGGCCACCCGGGTGGCGGTAGGCGACCAGGCACCGCCGCGGCGGCGAGCGCCGTCGGCGATCGCCTCGATGACGTCGTCGTACTCCAACTCGGGCCAGTGCGCGCGGGCCGGTACGAGGTGCAGCACCTCTCCGTCGCGGACCCCCTGCGGCAGCAGCGCCTGTGCCGTCACCAGCAACGCCCCGTCGGTGCGGCGGAGCACCCAACCGCCGTGCTGCTCGCCGTCGTCGGCGAGCCCGACACCGGCGTGCCGGAGCACGTCGGGCAGCAGCTCAGCCAGGGGCACCTGCTCCGGCAGGGCGACGTCCACCCGTCGTTGCGGCGCGCTGATGGTGACGCGTGCCAGCCCGGTAGTCATCGACTGGTCTCCATATCGAGGGGGATCGGAGGCTGCGCGGACGACAGGACTTTACCTACCATGAGCCAGGCTCGGGTTACCCAGCGCTGTCAGGAGGCCGAGTGTCCACCGTCGTCATCAAGCGCCCACCGCGCCGACCAGCACCGGAGATTCCCGCCGGTGAGCTGTCGGTCGAGGCACCGCCGGAGATCCCCGTGGTGACCGGCGGACGGTGGCAGCAGATGCTCATGCTGCTGCCCATGCTCGGCGGCACGGTGGCGATGGCGATGATGTTCGGCCGGGGCGGCGGCGCCTACTCGTACGTGGTGGGCGGCATGTTCGGGCTCTCCTCGCTGGCGATGCTTGTGACGTCCTGGGGCAGCGCTTCCGGCACCCCGAAGAAGTCCGAGATGATGGCCGCCCGCAGGGAGTACCTGCGCCACCTGGCCACGCTGCGGCGGCGGGTCCGGCGGACCGCGAGCCAGCAACGGGCCGGGCTCTACTACCGGCACCCGGATCCGGGCCGGCTCTGGTCGACCGTGGACAGCCACCGGGTCTGGGAGCGGCGTCCCGCCGACCCGGACTTCGCGGTGGTGCGGGTCGCCGTCGGGCCGCAGACCCTGGCCACCCCGCTCGTCCCACCGGTCACCCGGCCGCTGGAGGAGCTCGAACCGATGACCGCCGGCGCGTTACGCCGCTTCCTGGACGCGTACTCCGTGGTGCCGGACCTGCCGGTGGCGCTGTCGCTGCGCAGCTTCGCCCGGGTGCACGTGCGACCCGCCGGCCGCAGCCGGGCGACCACCCCTACCACCGGCGGGCCACCCACCGGCGATCCGGCGGCGCAGGCGCTGGTCCGGGCCGTGCTGACCCAGCTGGCGGTCTTCCACGCCCCCGACGAACTGCTCGTCGCGGTCTGCGCCGGCCCGGAGCGCCGCGCCTGCTGGGAGTGGGTGAAGTGGCTCCCGCACGCCCACCATCCCGGCCGCACCGACGCGCTCGGCCCGGTACGGCTGGTCACCAGCTCCGCCGCCGAACTGGAGTCGCTGCTGGCCGACGTGCTGGCCACCCGGTCCCGGTTCAGCCCGGCCGGCCCGGCCACCGACGGCCCGCACGTGGTGGTGGTCCTCGACGGCGGCGACCTGACCGGTGCCACCGACCTGACCGGCGACGGTGGCATCGACGCGGTCACCGTGCTGGACCTGGACACCCCGCCGCCCCGACTGCTGGACCGGTACGCGCTGCTGCTGGAGTTGCACGGCCGGCGCCTGCACTCGTGGTCGTCCGACGGGCACGCCGAGGTGGGCACCGCCGACCAGTTGGACCTCGCCGACGCCGAGGCGGTCGCCCGACGGTTGGCGCCGCTGCGGCTCGCCGGCACGGCACGCGGGCCGGACGCCCCGCTCCAGGCCGACCTGGGCCTTCCCGAGCTGCTCGGTCTCGGTGACCCGGAGAGCTTCACGGCGGAACAGGGCTGGTTGCCGCGTTCGGCACGGGACCGGCTGCGGGTGCCGATCGGGGTGGGCGTGGACGGCGGCGCCATCGAGCTGGACCTCAAGGAGTCCGCCCAGGACGGCATGGGCCCGCACGGCCTGCTCATCGGGGCGACCGGCTCGGGCAAGTCCGAGCTGCTCCGCACCCTGGTGCTGGGGCTCGCCGCCACGCACAGCTCCGAGCAGCTCAACTTCGTGCTCGTCGACTTCAAGGGTGGTGCCACCTTCACCTCGTTCGAGCGGCTGCCGCACACCGCGGCCGTGATCACCAACCTGGCCGACGCGTTGCCCCTGGTCGATCGCATGGTGGACGCGATCAACGGGGAGCTGGTCCGCCGTCAGGAGTTGCTGCGGCGCGCCGGCAACTTCGCCAGCGTCCGCGACTACGAGCGGGCCCGGGCGGCCGGCAGCCCCCTCGCACCGCTGCCGTCGTTGCTGCTGATCTGCGACGAGTTCTCGGAACTGCTCTCCGCCAAGCCCGACTTCATCGACCTGTTCGTGCAGATCGGCCGGCTGGGCCGGTCGCTCGGCGTGCACCTGCTGCTCGCCAGCCAGCGCCTGGAGGAGGGCCGGCTGCGCGGGTTGGACACCCACCTCTCGTACCGGATCGGGTTGCGTACCTTCTCGGCGCTGGAGTCCCGGACGGTGCTCGGCGTGGCGGACGCGCACGAGCTGCCCCGCTCGCCGGGCCACGGCTACCTGCGCGCCGGCACCGACCCGCTGGCCCGTTTCAAGGCCGCGTACGTCTCCGGAGCCGTCCGCCGTCGGGCCACGCCGGGCGGGGTCGCCGCCGAGGGGGGCGCGCGGCTGCTCACCTTCACCACCCATGTCGTACCGGTGCCCGAGCCGGCAGCCCCGGTCGCGCCCGTCGTGCCGGAGGAGGAGGGCAGCAGGACGCTGCTCGACCTGCTGGTGGACCGGCTCGTCGGGCAGGGCCCGCCGGCGCACCAGGTCTGGCTTCCGCCGCTCGGTCAACCGCCGGCCCTGGACGAGCTGCTCGGCCCGGTCGAGGTGCACCCGAAGCGCGGGCTCACCGTGGGCAACCCGGAGCTGCACGGCGCGCTCGGCGTGCCGATGGCGGTCGTGGACAAACCGTTGGAACAGCGCCGGGACCTGCTCTGGCTGGCGCTGGACGGCGCCGCCGGGCACGTCGCGGTGGTCGGTGCGCCGCAGAGCGGCAAGTCCACCGCCCTGCGCACGCTGATCTGCGCGCTGGCGCTCACCCACACACCGGCCGAGGTGCAGGTCTACTGCCTCGACTTCGGTGGCGGCGGGCTGGCGGCGCTGCGCGACCTGCCGCACGTGGGCGGGGTGACCGGCCGCGCCGACCCGACCGCCGTACGACGCACCGTCGGCGAGATGAGCACCCTGCTGGTCGACCGGGAACGTCGCTTCGCCGAGTTGGGCGTGGAGTCGATGGCCGCGTACCGGCAGCGCCGAGCGGCGGCGGGGACGGTTGGCCAGCCGGGCGCCGACCCGTACGGCGACGTGTTCCTGGTGATCGACGGGTGGAGCACCATCCGCGGCGAGTACGACGACCTGGAGCCGTTCGTCACCGACCTGGCCACCCGGGGTCTGTCGTACGGGCTGCACGTGGTCGCCACCGCGCTGCGCTGGCTGGATTTCCGGCCGGCGATCCGGGACCTGTTCGGCTCCCGGCTGGAGCTGCGGCTCGGCGACCCGGCCGACTCGCTGGTGGCCCGGCGCGCCGCCGCGAACGTGCCGGAGCGCTCCGGCCGGGGGGTGACCGCGGAGGGCTTGCACTTCCTCACCGCGCTGCCCCAGCTCGGTGCCGCCAGCGGGGACACCGCCGACCTGGTCAAGAGGGCCGCCGACGGGTGGGCGGGTCCCCCGGCGCCCCGGGTGCGGCTGCTCCCGCCGGTGCTGCCGTACGCCGATTTGGACCTCACCTCGACGTCCGGGCTGCGGCTGCCGATCGGGATCGCGGAGGCGGACCTGCGCCCGGTGCTGCTCGACTTCGCCACCGAGCCACACTTCGTGGTCTTCGGGGACTCGGAGTGCGGCAAGTCGTCGTTCCTGCGCGCGCTTGCCACGTCGATCATCACCCGGTTCACTCCCGAGCAGGCCCGGGTGATCCTCGTCGACTACCGGCGCAGCCTGCTGGGCGCCATCGAGACGCCACACCTGATCGGGTACGGCACCGCCGCGGCGCACACCGCCGACCTGGTCGAGTCGGCCGCCGGTTACCTGGAGCGGCGGGCCCCCGGGCCGGAGGTCACCCCGCAGCAGCTGCGGGACCGGTCCTGGTGGTCCGGACCGGAGCTGTTCGTGCTGGTGGACGACTACGACCTGGTGGCGGCGGGGCCGGCGAACCCGTTGCGGGCACTGGAGGAGCACCTGCCGCACGCCCGGGACATCGGGTTGCACCTGGTGCTGGCCCGCCGGTCCGGTGGGGCGGGCCGCGCACAGTACGAGCCGATCGTGCAGCGTCTGCGGGAGCTGTCCACCGCAGGTCTGGTGATGGCGGGCAGCCCCGAGGAGGGTGCACTCGTCGGGCCGGTGCGACCCGGACCGCTGCCGCCGGGGCGTGGTCGGCTGGTCACCCGGCGGGAGGGCGTACGCCTCGTTCAGCTGGCACAACTGCCACCGCAATGACCTGACTCGCCGGTTCTTCCCGTGACGGGTGGGGAAACCGGTAATCTCCGATCGTCATGGTTCCGTCGGGATGAATGGCTGGGGATGTGACTGGGGTGCGGTACAGCGGTCCGTCAGCGGCCCGACGGGCGACCGGCCGGGCGCTGCTCGGCGTGGCCGCGGCGCTCGCCGTCGTGGCCCCGACCGCGGCAGCCATGCCCGTCGCTGCGCCCACGAACGGCGGACAGCTCGCCGGCGCGCCGATGGCGTTCGCCCCCGGTGACACGATCGCCCGCACCGACCAGGTCCGCGACGAGCAGTGGCAGCTCGACGAGTTGCAGGCCGAGACGGCGTGGCGCAGCTCGACCGGCCGGGGCGTGACCGTGGCGGTGGTCGACTCCGGAGTGGACGGCACGCACCCCGATCTGGTCGGCCAGGTGCTGCCCGGCAAGGATCTGGTCGGTCCCGGCGGCGCGCCGGGGCCGGACCCGGTGGGTCACGGCACCACGGTCGCCGGCCTGATCGCCGGGCGCAGCGACGACAAGCGGGGCGTGGTCGGCCTCGCACCGGACGCCCGTATCCTGCCGGTCCGCGTGCTCGACGAGGAGAACCGTTACGACGACGCGCTGATCGTCGCCCAGGGCGTCCGCTGGGCTGTCGACAACGGCGCCCGCGTGATCAACCTGTCGCTGGGCGGCAGCGGCGACAGCCCGGCCCTGGCCGCCGCCCTGGACTACGCGTTCGTCCGGGACGTCGTCGTGGTCGCCTGCACCGGAAACCTGGCCACCTCGACCAGCACCAAGGTCTGGTACCCGGCTCGGGAGCCCGGTGTGCTCGCGGTCGCCGGCCTCGAACGCAGCAGCGACAACCTGTGGTCCGGCTCGATCACCGGCCGGGCGACGGTGCTCACCGCTCCCGCCAGCGGGCTGGTCGGCGCCAAGCCCCCCGGCGGGTACTGGCGGGTGCAGGGCACCAGCTTCGCCGCCCCACTGGTCGCCGCGACCGCCGCGCTGGTCCGGTCCCGCTATCCACAGATGCCCGCGGGCGAGGTGGTCAACCGGTTGCTGGCCACCGCCCGGGACCTGGGCCCCACCGGGCGCGACGACCGCTTCGGGTACGGAGTGGTCGACCCGGTGGCCGCGCTGACCGCCCAGGTGCCGCCGGTGACCGCCAACCCGCTGGACGACCAGACCTCGCCGGGCGTGACCGGTTTCGGCCCGGCGCCCGGCTCGGTCGACGACGGTCCGGTGGCCGGTGCCGGCAGCGACCCACTCGGTCTCGCCGCATCCGGTCAGCAGAGCCGGTGGACGGCTCGGGCGGCGGGCGGACAGGACACGTCCGCGCCGGAGCAACTGTGGACCACTGTCGTACTCCTCGTCGCCCTTGTCGGCGGTGCGGCCCTGATGGTGCGCCGGCTCCGCCAGCGGACCCGTTGATCACCGCCGGCCGGCAGGCCTGACCGACCGCCCGGCCGGGTAGAACGGACCCATGAGTACGCACCGGCCGCCCGTCCTCGCCCCCACCGGCCAGCCGTCCTGGCGGCACCGCCGATTCGACCCGGACTACGCGCTGGGGTTGCGGCTCACGCTCGCCGCGACGGCGGCCTTCCTGGTGCTGGTGCCCTTCGCGCTGCTCACACTGCTGGTGCTCGGCGCCTGGGCACCGCTGCACCGGCTGGACACGGCGGTCACCGACGCGCTGCACGGCTACGCGCAGGAGCACTCGGCCTGGGTCGTGCTGATGCGGGTCTGGACCGAGGTGTTCGCACCGATGCCGCTGCGTGCCGTCGCCCTGCTCCTGGTGGTCTGGCTGCTGCGTCGGGGAGCCCGCCGCCTGGCCCTCTGGGCGGCCACCACAATGGTCGTCGGCGGGTTGATCGGTCCGCTGCTCAAGCTGCTGGTCGGCCGGGACCGGCCGGAGTTGCTGGACCCGGTGGCCCGGGCCGCCGGTTACTCCTTCCCCTCCGGGCACGCGCTGAACGCCACCCTGGCCGCCGGGGTGCTGCTGCTGGTGCTCCTTCCGTACGCCAGGCGGGGGGCGGCGCGGGCCGCGCTCTGGGTCGCGGCGGTGCTGCTCACCGTGGTGACCGGGCTGAGCCGGGTGGCGCTCGGCGTGCACTTCACCAGCGACGTGGTGGGTGGGTGGCTGCTCGGTGTGGCGGTGGTCGCGGCTACCACCGCCGCCTTCACCAGTTGGCGGGCACACACCGGTCTCCGGCCGGTCCGGCCGACCCGCGACGGCGTCGCGCCCGAAGTCGAGCGGCACCCGGGAGCGGCCTGAGGAGTGACGACGAAGCCCAGCGGGTACTGGCCCACCCATGTCCGAGACCGTGGTCCAGATCGTCCGGCGGGTACTGCTGCCGGTGTCCGTCCTGCTCGGGCTCATGGTGCTGCTCGGGGTGCTGGTCACCCGGGTGTTCGCCCGGACCTGGCCGTTCACCGCGGAGGACGCGGTGAACCGGGAACTGGCCGCCGAGCGCACCGGCGACTGGAACAACATCTCGCTGGTGTTCAGCACGCTGGCCAGCACCCAGATGATCGTCGTGGTCACCGTGTTGGTGGCGTTGGCGCTGCGGCTCTGGCTGAAGCGTTGGCGCGAGCCGCTGTTCCTGTGCGCGGCGGTGACCGCCCAGGCGCTGGTCTTCCTGCTGACCACGCTGGCGATCGACAGGCGGCGGCCGGCGGTGGAGCACATGGACGTCTCGCCACCGACGTCGAGCTTTCCGTCCGGGCACACCTCGGCGGCGGTGGCGCTCTACGTCGGCATCGCCGTGCTGATGGCGCTGCGGGCACGGAGCACCGGCGCGAAGGTCGCCTGGTGGACGCTGCTGCTGATGGTGCCGCTGGGGGTGGCTCTGACCCGGATGTACCGGGGAATGCACCACCCGAGCGACGTCGTGGCGTCCTTCCTCAACGGCGGCACGTGCGTCGCGATCATGGCCCGCGCCGTGCTGGACCGAGGGCTGCGGTGGGGCCGGGCGAAGCTGCCGACCGCCGGGCGTCGCCCCCTGCAGGCCCAGAGCTGAGCCGACCCCGCAGCGACGCTCAGGTGCACTCGCCGGTGCCGACCTGCCGGTTGCGTTCGGCCCCGGCCAACGCCACAGGGCGGGCCTCGGCCGCCGTCACCGCGAAGCCGGTGTTCGGGTCGTCGGACGCCGCCGCGAAGATCACGCCGAGCACCAGGCCGTTGGCGGAGAGCAGCGGACCACCCGAGTTGCCGCTGCGCACCAGCGCCCGAATCGTGTAGATCTCCCGGGTCACGTCGGTAGAGGAGTAGATGTCCGGGCCCTTGATCCGGTCGACGTCCCGGACCCGCGCCGACTGCGCGTTGTACGGGCCGTCGAGCGGGAAGCCGAGCACGATGGCGTCGGAGCCGCTGCCCGCGTTGCCGGCGGCGAACCGCAGGGACGGCCCGGGCAGCCCGGGCACGAGCAGCACCGCCAGGTCCCGGTTCGGGTCGTAGACCACCACCTTGCCGTCGTACCGCTCGCCGCCCAACTCCACGGCGACCGAGCGGGTGCCGGCCACGACGTGCGCGTTGGTCATCACCCGGTCGTCCGCGTACACGAAGCCGGAACCCTCGATCCGGCGTGAGCAGCTGGGCGCGGAACCGAGCACCTTGACGACCGACTGCTGACCGCTGACCACCACCTGGGAGCCGGCCAGCGCCGGGTCCGGCGGGTCGACCTGCCGGGCCCGGGTGGGTGCGAGGTCACCGAAGACGTCCGGGAACCCGTCGGTGTCGACGGTGTCCTCCAGCGCCGTGGACAACTGCTGGGCCTGCTCCGGCAGGACCTGGTTGACCACCGTGATCAACGCGCTGTTGCGGACCGAGGCGGCGAGCCAGGGCACCGAGGACGAGCCGAGCGGCACGGCCACCAGCCAGGCGAGCAGGAGCACCGCGAACAGCGAGACGAACGCCCCACCGACGTCGTCGATCCGTTTGCCCACGTCGCTGGTGATCGTCTTACGCAGGTGCGAGCCGAGCCAACCGGCGAGTGCCTGCCCGACCACCGCCAGCCCGAAGATGGCCACGAGCGAGATCAGCACGCGGGTGCCGGCGTCCACGAACTGTCTGGCGAACAGCGGCCCGAGCTGGAGACCCAGCAGCAGACCCAGGAAGAAGCCGGACAACGACGTGACGCCGATGACGAAGCCCTGGCGGTATCCGCTGATCGCGAACACGAGCATGAGCAGCAGCAGGACGAGATCCACGACGGACACGGGTCAAGCGTACGGGCAGTGTGCCCGCCGGATGACCATCGCTTGCGGATGGTGACCGCGCGGTCAGCGCAGGGCGTTCTCGTCAGCCTCGTCGGTGCCTGCGGAAGGGGCCGGGGTCGCCCCGGTCGGCGGAAGCTCCACCACCCGGCCACGCGACCACGGGCGGGCCCAGCCGCCCATCTCGAGCAGGGTGGCGAGCACGCCGGCGGTGAAGCCCCAGACGAGCATCCCGCGCGCCGAGAACGCCGGCCCGATCCAGCCGCTCGGGTGGCGGACCCGCAGTCGGTTGGCCGGGTCGACCAGCTCGCTGACCGGCAGGCGGGCGACGTGTGCCACCTCGGCCGGCTCCCGTGGGTGCACCGGGTGCGGGTCGTGCCACCAGGCCAGCACCGGCGTGACCACGAAGTCGCTGACCGGGATCCACAGTTTCGGCAGCTCGGCAAGCACGGTCACGCTGGCCGGATCGAGGCCCACCTCCTCGTTCGCCTCGCGCAGGGCGGTGGCGCGGACGTCGACGTCCTCCGGGTCGGCCGCGCCCCCGGGAAAGGCCGGCTGGCCGGCGTGGTTGCGCAGGGTGGCGGCGCGTTGCAGGACCAGCACGTCGGGACCCGCGCCGGGTTGCTCGCCGAGCAGCACCAGCACCGCGCTCTCCCGACCGCCCTCGGCAGGGGTGGTCAGCCGGGTGAAGTCCTCGGCGCGGGCGGTGCCGAGCCGGGTCAGCAACGGCTCGATCCACTCGGGTGGCCGACGAGTCACGCCGACACCGCCAGGCCGAGGTGCTGGCGGACCAGCTTGGCGAGCTTGGCGTCGTCGAGAGCGCCGCTGGCGTCGATGTGCCGGACCTGGCCGTCGGCGCCGACGAAGAGGGTCAGCGGAATGGCGTTGCGCTTCAACTCGCGCTGGAGCGCCTCACCCTGGTCGACAAGCATCGGGAACCGGACCCCGAAGTCCTCACCGATGGACTGGGCGCCGCTGCGGCTGTCCCGGCTGTTGACCCCGACCACCTGGAGCTGACCGGCGGCCCGCTCGCTGAGGCGTTGGAAAGCGGGCAACTCCTTGCGGCACGGCGGGCACCAGGAGGCCCACACGTTGATCACCGCCGGCCCGGCCACGTTCCGCAGCACGACGGGGGTGCCGCCGGTGAAGCAGGAGAGAGTCAGCTCCGGCAGCGCCGACCCGCCACCGGCGCGGGCCGTCGGACCGGACGTACCGGGAGCCGCAGTGTCCGGCGACGCCGGGGACGCGGAGGTCGCCGAGCCGGAGCCGGGGGACGCGGGGGTCGCCGAGCCGGAGCCGGGGGACGCGGCCGTGGGTGCCGTGCTCAGCGCGGAGCAGTCCCGGAACGGGGACGGACGGTCGGCTGCGGCCGGGCGGGGGGTCGGCTCGTCGTCGGCCGTGCCGCTGGTGCAACCGGTGACGGCCAGCAGCAGCGGCAGGACGGCAAGGGCGAGGCGGCGGTTCACGGCACCTCCGCCGTGATCGCCTGCGCCGGCACCAGCTCCGGGTCGACCCCGGCGGCCACCGCGAGGTCGCGCGCCCGAGGGCCCTTGAGCAGCTTGGCGGCGGCCGCCGGCTCGGTCGGGCCGGTGCCGTACGAAGGGCAGAGCTTCGCGAGGGTGCACGCCCCGCAGGCCGGTTTACGGGCGTGGCAGACCCGTCGCCCGTGGAAGATGATCCGGTGCGAGAGCATGGTCCAGTCACGCTTGTCGTACAGCGCGCCGATCGAGTGCTCGATCTTGACCGGGTCGGTCTCGGTGGTCAGCCGCCACCTGTGGACCAGCCGCTGGAAGTGCGTGTCGACGGTGATGCCCGGGACGTCGAAGGCGTTGCCGAGGATCACGTTGGCGGTCTTGCGGCCGATGCCGGGGAGGGTCACCAGGTCGACGAGGCGGCCCGGGACCCTGCCGTCGTACCGGTCGAGGAGGGCCTGACCGAGCTTGAGCAGCGAGTCGGTCTTGTTGCGGTAGAAGCCGGTGGGCCGGATCAGCTCCTCCATCTCGCCCCGGTCGGCGCCGGCGTACGCGGCAGCGTTCGGATAGCGGGCGAAGAGTTTCGGGGTGACCTCGTTGACCTTCTTGTCCGTGCACTGCGCGGACAGGATCGTCGCGACGGCCAACTCCAGAGCGTTGGAGTGGTCCAGCTCACAATGCGCGTCGGGGTGCGTCTCGGTCAGCACCCGGCCGATCTTGCGGGCACGGCGTTTGCGCCCGAGATCGGTCTCGCTGGCACCGGGAGGGCTACTGGTCACGACGGTCAGCCTACGTCGCACCCCGGACGGTCCTGCTCGGGTCAGCCGCCGGTCGGCGGCGAGATCTTCCCCTGCCCGTCGAGCCGAGCGCCGCTCTTCGGGAAGTCGGCGCGGCTCAGCTCGGTGACCAGGCCCAGGCCCCGGTCGTCCGGGTCCATCGTGGGCTTGCGGGCGGAGTTCATGTACGTCGAGGTGAACGAGCCGCCGGCCCAGCTTCCGTCCGGCTTGAGCGACACCTTCAACACGCCGCCCCAGCCGAGTCGGCCGGTGTTGTCCAGCGAGTTGCCGCCGCCGGCGAAGTTGCCCAGGCTGTAAGCGATCAGACGCCCCTGGTAGAACTCCATCCCGCGCAGGACGTGCGGCCCGTGCCCGACGATCAGGTCGGCACCGGCGTCGATCATGGCGTGCGAGAACTTGACGGGGTCGCCCCGGTTCTCACCCAGGAAGATCTCGGTGCCCGGCTTCACCCGGGTCATGTTCGCTCCCTCGCCACCCATGTGCACCTGCACCACGACCAGGTCGGCCATGGTGGCCGCCTTGGCGACCACCGCCTTGGCCTTGGCGATGTCGACGAGGCTGTTCGACCAGACGTACGACGAGAAGCCGGCGACCGCGACCTTGATGCCCTTGACGTCGACCACGGTGATCTGGTTCGGCGCACCGGTGTGCTTCAGGTCGTACTTCTCCAGGGCCTTCTGGGTGTTCTCGTAGCCCTTGGGCCCGTAGTCGTAGCCGTGGTTGTTGGCCTGGTTCAGCACGTCGAAGCCGGCGTCGCGCAGGTGCGCGGCGTAC
This sequence comes from Micromonospora sp. NPDC007208, assembly GCF_042869175.1. Taxonomy (NCBI): domain Bacteria; kingdom Bacillati; phylum Actinomycetota; class Actinomycetes; order Micromonosporales; family Micromonosporaceae; genus Micromonospora; species Micromonospora sp. NPDC007208. Next base: position 115,769 of record NZ_JBIAFG010000011.1, read on the forward strand.
TCCGGCGGGGCCCGGAACTGGAAGCAGCGGGTGGAGTTGGCCCCGCACTTGCCGGTGCCGGTGTCGACAGTCAGCGGCTCCTCCAGGTTGCCCATCACCAGGTCGGCCTTGAGCGCCTCGGTGACCGAGTTGAAGAAGCCCTTACCGCCGGCGGCGGGCAGCCGACTGGGCGCGTTGCCCATGATGATGTCGCCGGTGGCGGAGAGCGAGATCGCGCCACCCTGACCGGAGGATGCCGGCGCGGTGGTCTTCGGGCCGGCCGTGGAGACCGGCGCACCGGTGCCACCACCTCCCGCGCCGGGCTGCCAGACGGGTGCCTCACCACCGGAGTCGGCGCAGCCGGCCACGAGGAGGGCGGCCAGCAGCGCGGCGAGGCCGAGGGCGACGCGGCGACGCGGGCGGGACGCGAGGGAGGCGGGAGCGTACATCGCCCGCGACCCTACCGGTCGTTAAACCCGCCAACGACAGCCGATCGGGTGGACTTTGCGCTCCCGAGCTGCTCAGACCACGGCACGACCGGCCGAGCGCCGCCGGCGAGCACCGCCGCGTGCACCGCTCGGGCGAGCGGAGCGCCCCAGGTGGAGCGCGGCCCGCCGTACGCGGCCTCCGGCCCGCCCACCGGGCAGAGCACGGTGACCGCGTCGGTGGGCGTGCCGGTCCCCGGCAACCCCAGCTCGGTGATCGCCTGGGTCTTCGCCTCGGTCGAGGTGGCCACCGCGTTGACAAGTGCCGAGTCGGCGAGCCGGGCCGGCACGTACACCACGATGTTGACCGTGCCGACGCGTTGGGCGAGCGCGGTCGGCGTCGGCGCGGCCGCGGGCACCGGCAGGCCCAGCCCGACCGTCGCCCAGGCCCGCACCCCGGTGTCGGTCCGCGCCACCACCTCGGTCACATCGACGCCGGTCAGCAGACCGACCCCGGGCCCGTCGAGGGCCAGCTCAGCGGCGAGCGAGGCCAGGTGCGCCGCGGGGTCCTCCCGGTCGTACGACATCGGTACGGTCGCGTTCAGCACCCACCGCCGGAGCCCGATGCCACCGCCCAGCGGGCCACTGCTGATCGACCGCAGGGGCACGTCCGCGTGCCAGACGAGCAGCGGCACGTGCCGCCCGTCCTCGGCGCGGCTGGTCAGAGTCGGGTCGCTCAGCACGTCGGGCAGGTTACGCCCACCGATCAAGATTCCAGGGGCGACCTCTGATTCATGCTCACGTGCGCCTAGACTTGGCGGCGCGCGAGGGGATCAGCGGACGGCGGCCCCGGCCGACGGACGGCACGCGCAACCGGAGGTGCGCAATGGACGAGGTACTGGCCCGCAGCGGGATCTTCCAGGGTGTTGACCCGGAAGCTGCCGAGGCGCTTGCCAAGGAGATGGAGACGATCGAAGTCCGCAAGGGCGAGATCGTTTTCAATGAGGGCGAGCCCGGTGACAGCCTCTACATCCTGCTGTCCGGGAAGATCAAGGTTGGTCGCCGCGCGGCGGACGGCCGACAGAACCTGATCGCGGTGATGGGGCCGTCGGACATGGTCGGTGAGCTGTCGCTCTTCGACCCGGGTCCGCGTACGGCGACCGCCACCGCGGTGACCGACACCCGGCTGGTGCGGCTGCGTAAGCAGGCGCTGCGGCCGTGGCTCAACAACCGCCCGGAGATCGCCGAGCAGTTGCTCCGGGTGCTCGCCCGGCGGCTGCGCCGGACCAACGACTCGCTCGCCGACCTGATCTTCACGGACGTGCCGGGCCGGGTCGCCAAGAACCTGCTCCAGATGGCGGGCCGCTTCGGCACCCGCGACGGCGGCGTTCTGCGGGTGACCCACGACCTCACCCAGGAGGAGATCGCCCAGCTCGTCGGCGCCTCCCGGGAGACCGTCAACAAGGCGCTGGCCGACTTCGCCTCGCGCGGCTGGCTGCGGCTGGACGGCAAGAGCATCATCATCCTGGACCCGGAGCGCCTGGCCCGTCGCGCCCGCGTCTGAGCAGCACCAAACGTCCCCGCCTGCCGTCACCCACGGTAGGCGGGGACGTTTGCCATCTGCCTGGCGCAGAATCGCTGGCCCCGAGTCGGTGCTGGCGGTGAGGGTGGGGCCATGGTGAACCGAGTTGCCGTGCTCTCCGACATCCATGGTGCCCTGCCTGCGCTGGAGGCCGTACTGGCCGAGCCGGACGTCGCCGCCTCCGATCTGATCGTGCTCACCGGTGACATCGCCGCCGGCCCGCAACCGGTCGAGGTGCTGGACGTGCTCGCCGGCCTGGGTGACCGGGTGTGCTGGGTCGGCGGTAATGCCGACCGCGAACTGGTCGAGGCCCGGGCCGGCCGGCCGGCCTCGATCGAGGTGTCGAACTGGGCCGCCGGGCAGCTACGCGACGACCAGGTGGCCCGGCTCGCCGCGCTGCCGGCGACAGCGACGCTGGAGATCGACGGCCTCGGGCCGACGCTGTTCTGCCACGCGACACCCCGCGATGACGAGGAGATGGTGCTCGTCGACTCCCGGATGGCGCGCTGGGCGGAGGTGTTCGACGGTCTTCCCGCCGAGGTCGCCACGGTGGTCTGCGGCCACACGCACATGCCCTTCACCCGGTTGGTCGACCGGCGCCTGGTGGTCAACCCGGGCAGCATCGGCATGCCGTACGGGGGCGCGGGCGCGTGGTGGGCGCTGCTCGGGCCGGGCGTCCAGCTGCGCCGCACCGCCTTCGACGTGGACGCGGCCTGCGCCCGGGTGGCGGCGGAGTCGACCTTCCCCGACGCCGCCGCCTGGGCCGACGAGTACCTGCGCTCCCAGCACAGCGACGCCGACGCGCTGGCCGTCTTCGGCCCCCGCGACGGCCGCTGAGGGAGCAGCCCGACCGGCACCCGAGCCATCTCGTGCGCCGCAGCCACACCATCACCGCCCCACCGCGAGCCCGCCCGCCGCACCCGCCGGAGGGCCACCATCTAGAAAAAGTCAGTCTTGACTGTTTGTTTCGTAGGGCCCAGGCTGTCCCCGTGCCCACCGCATCGACGCGTGTCCCTCAGCAGGAACGCAGCCGCGCCACCCAGGCCCGGCTGCTGGAGGCGACCGTCGACTGCCTGATCGAGCACGGCTGGTCCGGCACCACGACCACAGTCGTCGCGACGCGGGCCGGTGTTTCGCGGGGGGCTCAGCTGCACCACTACCCGACGAAGGCGGCGCTGGTGACGGCCGCCGTGGCGCATCTGGCCGAGCGGCGGGCCGACGAGTTGCGCACCGAGGCCGAGGCGCTGCCGGCTGGGCCACAGCGGTTGGACCGGGTGGTCGACCTGCTCGCCGTGGCGTTCACCGGGCCGTTGTTCGTGGCCGCGCTCGAGCTCTGGGTCGCTGCCCGCACCGATCGGGAGCTTCGGGACGCCCTGGTGCCGCTGGAGGCGACGGTCGGGCGGGAGATGCACCGGCTCACCGTCGCCCTGCTCGGGGTCGACGAGCGCCGCCCCGGCGTCCGCGAAGCGGTGCAGGCCACGCTCGATCTGCTCCGCGGGCTCGGGGTGGCCAACCTGCTCAGCGACGACTCCGCCCGCCGGGCCGCCCTGTTGACCACCTGGAAGCGCCAGCTCGCCACCCTGCTCACGCCCTGACCGCCGGCCGCACCGGCCACCACCGACCGGAGGCACCATGGTCGACCTCAGCGACCTGCTCACGGACCTGGCCGACGAGTCCGCCGAGCTGGACACCCTGGTGGCCCCACTACCCGTGACCGCCTGGGCGAGGCCGACCCCCGCCCCGAACTGGAGCATCGGGCATCAGATCGCCCACCTCGCCTGGACCGACCACGTCGCGCTGTTGGCCGCGACCGATCCCGAGGCGTTCTACGCGACGGTGACCGCCGCGTCGGACGTGACCCGACTCGTCGACGTCGGCGCCGAGGAGTTCCTCGCCCCGCCGGCCGAACTACTCGCCCGTTGGCGGGCCGGGCGAACCGCGCTCGTCGACGCGCTGGCCGCCGTTCCGGCCGGCGGCAAGCTGCCCTGGTACGGGACCCGGATGTCGGCCACCTCGATGGCCACCGCCCGGATCATGGAGACCTGGGCGCACGGCGCGGACGTGGCCGACGCCCTCGACGTGGTCCGCCCCGACAGCGACCGGCTTCGGCACGTGGCGCACCTGGGTGTGCGTACCCTCGGGCACGGCTTCGCCGCGCACGGCCGGGAGGCACCGACGGCGCCGGTCCGGATCGAGCTGGTCGGGCCCGGCGGCGACACCTGGAGTTGGGGTCCGGCGGACGCCGCCGACCGGGTCACCGGCCCGGCTCGGGACTTCTGCCTGCTGGTCACCCAGCGTCGACACCGCGCGGACCTCGCGCTGGTCGCCACCGGGCCGGTCGCCGACGAGTGGCTCGACGTGGCGCAGGCCTTCGCCGGGCCGCCGGGTGAGGGCCGGAAGCCGGCGGGCGCAGACGGGGTACGGGCATGATCCGCATCGGCAACGCCTCCGGCTTCTACGGCGACCGGTTCACCGCCTGGCGGGAGATGCTCGACGGCGGCGAGCTGGACGTGCTGACCGGCGACTACCTGGCCGAGTTGACCATGCTGATCCTCGCCCGGGACCGCCTGCGCGACAGCGACCTGGGCTATGCGAAGACGTTCCTGCGGCAACTGGAGACGTGCCTCGGCACCGCCCTCGACCGGGGCGTACGGATCGTGACGAACGCCGGTGGACTGAACCCCGCCGGCCTGGCCACCGCCATCGAGAAGCTCGCCGACCGGCTCGGCCTGCCGGCCCGGGTCGGGTACGTCGAGGGCGACACGATCCAGCGGCCGGACGCGTTGAGCGCGAACGCCTACCTCGGCGCGTTCGGGATCGCCGCCTGCCTCGACGCCGGTGCGGACGTGGTGGTCACCGGCCGGGTCACCGACGCGTCGTTGGTGGTCGGGCCGGCCATCGCCCGGTACGGGTGGGGCCGCGACGACCTCGACGAGCTGGCCGGGGCCACCGTCGCGGGGCACCTCGTCGAGTGCGGGGCGCAGGTCACCGGCGGCAACTTCAGCTTCTTCACCGAACTGCCCGACGGCGGTCATCGGCCCGGGTTCCCGATCGCCGAGGTGCACGCCGACGGCTCGTCGGTGCTCACCAAGCATGTCGGCACCGGCGGCGCGGTCACCGTGGAGACGGTCACCGCCCAACTGCTCTACGAGATCGGCGGGCCGTCGTACCTCGGGCCGGACGTGGTCACCCGACTGGACACGGTGACACTGAACCCCGACGGGCCGGACCGGGTCCGGGTCTCCGGGGTACGGGGCACGCCGCCACCGCCCACGCTCAAGGTGGGCGTCAACAACCTCGGCGGCTTCCGCAACTCGATGACGTTCGTCCTCTGCGGGCTGGACATCGAGGCGAAGGCGGCCCTGGTCCGGGGCCAGGTCGAGGAGGCGGTGGGCAAGGACGGGCTGGAGTTCACGCTGGCCCGGACCGACCATCCGGACGCCGCCGACACCGAGGCTGCCAGCGCCCTGCTGCACGTACACCTGCGGGACGGCGACAAGGCGCGGGCCGGGCGGGCCTTCTCGGCCGCCGCCGTGGAGCTGGCCCTGGCCTCGTACCCGGGCTGCACGCTGACCACCCTGCCCGGTGACGCGACACCGTACGGCGTCTTCACCGCCGACGCGGTGCCGCAGGACGCGGTGGCGCACGTCGCGGTGCTGCCCGGCGGCGAGCGGGTGCCGATCGCCCCGCCGATCCGCACCTCCCCCATCTCGCAGGACCGGTCCGCGGCGGTCGGCGACGCGGCGGTCGACGGTCCGACCCGGCGCGGGGCGCTCGGTCAGGTGGTCGGCGCGCGCTCCGGGGACAAGGGCGGAGACGCCAACCTCGGGGTATGGGCGCGCTCCGACGCCGGGTACGCGTGGCTGCGGACCTGGTTGACCGTCGAACGGCTGGCCGAGCTGCTGCCGGAGACCGCGTCGCTGCCGGTGCGGCGCTACGAGTTGTCGAACCTGCGCGCGGTCAACTTCGTGATCGAGGGCCTGCTCGGCGCGGGGGTGGCCGCGTCCACCCGGTTCGACCCGCAGGCCAAGGCGCTCGGCGAGCTGCTGCGCGCCCGGATCGTCGACCTCCCGGCAGGAGTGGCGCCGTGAGCGCGAGGAGTGAGCCGGTCCTGCGAGCCCCGCAGTCGCGAACACAGGAGGCTCAGTGAGCATTGTCGACACTCCGGAGCGGCGGCAACTGCGCGAGCTGACCCGGGCGTTCGTGACCCGGGAGGTGCTGCCGCACCTGGACGACTGGGAGCGGGCCGGTGAGGTGCCCCGGGCGCTGCACGCGACCGCCGCGAAGCTCGGCCTGCTCGGCGTCGGCTTCCCGGAGTCGGTCGGTGGCAGCGGCGGTGACCTGCTCGACTCGATCATCGTGACCGAGGAGCTGATCCGCTCCGGTGGCTCGTCCGGGCTGGTGGCGGCCCTGTTCACGCACGGGATCGCGTTGCCGCACATGGTCGCGGCGGCCGGTGCCCGTACCGGTGGCTCGCTGGGCGGTCGGCTCGGCGGTGTGTCGTCCCCGGGGGACGACAGCCTGATCGAGCGGTACGTCCGGCCCACCCTGTCCGGCACGATGATCGGCGCGCTGGCCATCACCGAGCCGGACGGCGGTTCGGACGTGGCAGGCATCCGCACGACCGCCCGCCGCGACGGCGACCACTACGTGGTGAACGGCTCGAAGACGTACATCACCAGCGGGCACCGGGCCGACTTCGTGACCACTGCGGTGTGTACCGACTTCCCCGGCAGCGGTGAACTGACCCTGCTTGTCATCGACAAGGGGTCGCCCGGGTTCACCGTGGGCCGCCGGTTGGAGAAGCTGGGCTGGCACTGCTCGGACACCGCCGAGCTGTCCTTCGCGGACGTGCGGGTGCCGGTCGCCAACCGGATCGGCGCGGAGAACACCGGCTTCCTGGCGATCATGCAGCACTTCGCGGCGGAGCGGCTGTCGCTGGCGACCCAGGCGTACGCGACCGCGCAGCGCTGCGTCGAGTTGGCGGTGCGCTGGTGCCGGGACCGGGAGACCTTCGGTCGTCCGTTGGCCAGCCGGCAGCTGATCCGACACCGGTTGGCCGAGATGCACACGCGGGCCGAGGCGGCCCGGTCGTACGTGCACGGGGTCGCGGGCCGGGTCGCGGCCGGTGAGCCGGTGGTGACCGAGGTGGCGATGGCGAAGAACGTGGCGGTGGCCGCCTGCGACCACGTCGTCGACCAGGCGTTGCAGTTGCACGGCGGCTTCGGCTACCTGCGCGACGCCGAGGTGGAGCGGCACTACCGCGACGCCCGGATCCTCGGCATCGGCGGCGGCACCACCGAGATCATGAACGAGATCATCGCGAAGGGCATGGGCCTATGACCACCCTGGACAGCGCGGTCGACCCGTCCGCGCCCTCGTATCTGGCGAACCGGGCGGCGTTGCTGGAGCGGCTGGCCGAGTTGGACGCCGCGCTGGACCAGGCGCGGGCCGGCGGCGGCGACAAGTACGTGACCCGGCACCACGCCCGCGGCAAGCTGCTCCCCCGGGAGCGGATCGAGCTGCTGGTGGACGCCGACAGCCCCTTCCTGGAGTTGTCGCCGGTCGCCGCGTACGGCTCGGACTTCCCGGTCGGGGCCAGCGTGGTCACCGGCATCGGGGTGGTCGAGGGCGTGGAGTGCCTGATCGTCGCGAACGACCCGACGGTACGCGGCGGCGCGGTCAACCCGTGGTCGCTCGCGAAGACCCGGCGGGCCGGCGAGATCGCCCTGGCCAACCGGCTGCCCATGGTCAATCTGGTCGAGTCGGCCGGGGCGGACCTGCCCACCCAGGCGGAGATCTTCATCCCGGGCGGTCGGGTGTTCCGTGACCTGACCCGGCTCTCGGCGGCCGGCATCCCCACGGTCAGCGTGGTCTTCGGCAACGCCACGGCCGGTGGCGCGTACGTGCCGGGGATGTCCGACCACGTGATCATGATTCGGGACCGGTCGCAGGTCTACCTGGCCGGTCCGCCGCTGGTGAAGATGGCGACCGGTGAGGTCACCGACGACGAGTCGTTGGGTGGCGCGGCGATGCACTCCGGCACGTCCGGGCTCGCCGACTACCTGGCCGCCGACGAGCGGGACGGCATCCGGCTGGCCCGGCAGTGCGTCCGCCGGCTGAACTGGCGCAAGCAGGGCCCGTCGCCGCGTACGGCGGTGCCGCAGCCACCGAAGTACGACCCGGAGGAACTGCTCGGCATCACCAGCGCCGACCTGAAGGTGCCGTTCGACCCCCGGGAGGTGCTGGCCCGGATCCTCGACGGCAGCGACTTCGACGAGTTCAAGCCGGCGTACGGGGACGCGCTGGTCACCGGCTGGGGCGAGCTGCACGGGTACCCGGTGGGGGTGCTGGCCAACGCCCGAGGGGTGCTGTTCAGCGCGGAGGCGCAGAAGGCGGCCCAGTTCATCCAGCTCGCGAACGCCTCGGACACCCCGCTGATCTTCTTGCAGAACACCACCGGCTACATGGTCGGCACCGAGTACGAGCAGCGCGGCATCATCAAGCACGGCGCCCTGATGATCAACGCGGTGTCGAACTCGACGGTGCCGCACCTGACGGTGAACCTGGGCGCCTCGTACGGGGCCGGCAACTACGGCATGTGCGGCCGGGCGTACGAGCCGAGGTTCCTGTTCACCTGGCCGAACGCGAAGTCGGCGGTGATGGGCCCGGCGCAGCTCGCGGGGGTGCTGTCGATCGTGGCCCGGCAGGCGGCTGCCGCCCGGGGGCGCGACTACGACGAGGACTCCGACGCGGCGATGCGGATGATGGTCGAGCAGCAGATCGAGTCGCAGTCCGGCGCGCTCTTCCTCTCCGGCCGGCTCTACGACGACGGGGTGATCGACCCCCGGGACACCCGGACCGTCCTCGGGCTCTGCCTCTCGGCGATCCACAACGGACCGGTGAAGGGCGCCGACGGTTTCGGCGTCTTCCGGATGTAGAGGGGGCCACCCATGATCGACAGACTGCTCGTGGCCAACCGGGGCGAGATCGCCCGTCGGGTCTTCGCCACCTGCCGAGCGATGGGCGTGCAGACCGTCGCCGTGCACTCCGACGCGGACGCCGACGCGCCGTTCGTGGCCGAGGCCGACCAGGCGGTCCGCCTGCCGGGTGCCACGCCGGCCGAGACGTACCTGCGCGCCGACCTGATCCTGGACGCGGCCCGGCGCAGCGGCGCGGACGCCGTCCACCCCGGCTACGGGTTCCTCGCCGAGAACGCGGAGTTCGCGGCGGCGGTGACCGACGCCGGTCTGGTCTGGGTCGGGCCGCCGGCCAAGGTGATCGCCGCGATGGGCGACAAGCTGGCGGCGAAGGCGCTGCTCGCCGAGGCGGGCGTGCCGATGTTGCCGAGCTGGACCGACACCGACGACGTCGCGGACTTCCCGGTGCTGGTGAAGGCGTCCGCCGGCGGTGGTGGCCGGGGCATGCGGATCGTCCGGACCGCCGACGAACTGGCCGAGGCGGTCGCCTCCGCACGCCGCGAGGCGGCTGCGGCGTTCGGCGACGGCACGGTCTTCATCGAGCGGTACGTCGAGCGCGGCCGGCACGTCGAGGTGCAGATCTTCGGCGACACCCACGGAAACGTGCACGTGCTCGGCGTCCGGGAGTGCTCGATCCAGCGCCGGCACCAGAAGATCATCGAAGAGGCTCCGGGTGATCTCCCGCCGGGGCTGCATGATCGGCTGCACGAGACGGCCATGGCTGCCGGGCGGGCGGTCGACTACGTGGGGGCCGGCACGGTCGAGTTCCTGCTGGCACCGACCGGCGAGTTCTTCTTTCTGGAGATGAACACCCGCCTCCAGGTGGAGCACCCCGTCACCGAGTTGGTCACTCCGGTCGGGCTGGACCTGGTCCGGATGCAGTTGCTGGTGGCCGAGGGCGCACCGCTGCCCGCGCATCACCACTACCCGGCCACACGCGGCTACGCGATCGAGGTACGGCTGTGCGCCGAGGAGCCGGCGCAGGGCTGGCGGCCCGCCACCGGCACCCTGCACCGCTTCGACGTGCCCGGGGTGGACCGCGAGTTCGGTTGGATCCAACGGGCGGGCCTGCGGCTCGACTCCGGCGTGGTGGCGGGCTCGGTGGTGGGCGTGCACTACGACTCGCTGCTCGCCAAGGTGATCGCGGTGGCACCGACCCGGTCCGAGGCGACCCGGGCCCTGGCGGGCGCCCTGGCCCGGGCCGAGCTGCACGGGGTGGCCACCAACCGCGATCTGCTGGTCCGGGTGCTGCGCAGCCCGGAGTTCGCGGCGGCGGAGATCGACACCGGCTTCCTGGACCGGCACCCGGAGGTCTTCACCCCACTCCTCCCCGCCGACCAGGTCCCACTCACCGCCCTCGCCGCCGCGCTGGCGGGCGCCGCGCACCGTCGGGCGACCGCACCGGTGCTTGCCGGGCTCCCCTCGGGTTGGCGCAACGTGCCGGCGGTCCCGCAGGTCAGCCGGTTCGTCGGGCCGGACGGCGACGAGATCGAGATCCGCTACCGCCTGGACCGGACCGGCCGGCTCGCCGACTGGTCCAGCACGTCAGCGGCCGAGGACTCCGCCGAGCGGCGGGCAGCGACCGACACCGCCGGGTCGGCGGGTGAGCCCACCGTGGCGCTGGTCGAGGCCACAGCGGACCGGGTGGTGCTCGACGTCGACGGGGTTCGACGCACGTACCGCGTACACCGGGTGGGGTCGGCTGTCTTCGTGGACGGCCCGGGCGGGGCGGCGAGCCTGATCGAGCTGCCGCGTCTCCCGCTGCCCACCGCGGCGGTGGCGGCCGGGTCGCTGCTCGCGCCGCTGCCCGGCGCGGTGACCCGGGTACACGTCCAGGTCGGCCAGCGGGTCGCCGCCGGTGATCCGCTGCTCACGCTGGAAGCGATGAAGCTGGAACATCCCGTGCTCGCCCCGATCGACGGCGTGGTCGCCGAACTGCCGGTGCCGGCCGGTGGTCAGGTGCAGACCGGCGCCGTGCTGGCCGTTATCGAAGAAGAGGACGCCCGATGACCTTCGACCTCACCCCTGAGCAGGACCAACTGCGCGACGCCGTGCGGGCGCTCGGCCGCCGCTACGGCCATGGTTACTTCGTCGAGAAGGCGAGGGCCGGCGAACACACCACCGAGCTCTGGGCGGAGGCCGGGCGGCTCGGCTACCTGGGGGTCAACATCCCCACCGAGTACGGCGGCGGGGGCGGCGGCATCACCGAGCTGGCCATCGTCTGCGAGGAGTTGGCGGCGGCGGGTTGCCCGCTGCTGCTGCTGGTGGTCTCCCCCGCCATCGCGGCGACAGTCCTCAACCGGCACGGCACCGAGGAGCAGCGCAAGAAGCACCTGCCGGGCCTCGCCGACGGCTCCCAGAAGATCGTCTTCGCGATCACCGAGCCGGAGGCCGGCTCCAACTTCCACCGGCTCGGCACGGTGGCTCGCCGCGACGGCGACGGCTGGCTGCTGAACGGCCGCAAGTGCTACATCTCCGGGGTCGACGAGGCCGGTCACGTGCTGGTGGTGGCCCGTGTCGCCGTCGATGACGGCCCGGCCGGTTCGGCGGATGCGTCTCCGCAGAAGCTGAAGCCGGCGCTGTTCCTGGTGCCGACCGACGCGGCCGGGCTGACCCGGTCCAAGCTGGACATGGAGATCGTGTCTCCGGAGAACCAGTTCCTGCTCTACCTGGACGACGTGCGGGTGCCCGCCGACGCGCTGCTCGGTGAGTCGCTGGACGCCGGGCTGCCGGCGCTCTTCGCCGGGCTCAACCCGGAGCGGATCACGGTGGCCGCGATGGGCGCCGGCACCGGTCGGTACGCCATCGAGCGGGCCAGTGAGTACACCGCCACCCGCAAGGTCTGGGGTGGTCGGAGCATCGGCTCGCACCAGGGGGTGTCGCATCCGTTGGCACACGCGGCCGTGCAGGTGGAGCTGGCCCGCCTCATGATCCAGAAGGCGGCCACCCTGTACGACGCCGGCCGCGACCTGGAGGCCGGGGTGGCCGGCAACATGGCCAAGTACGCGGCCGGGGAGGCCGCCGCGCTCGCCGTGGACACCGCCGTCCAGGTGCTCGGCGGGGCCGGCATGACCACCGAGTACGGGGTGGCGACCCTGCTGGGCGCGGTCCGGGCCGGCCGGATCGCCCCGGTCAGCCGCGAGATGATCCTCAACTTCGTGGCCCAACACGTCCTCGGTCAGGACAAGTCGTACTGATCCGGGCCGCCGCGGGCGTGGCGGGCCGTGAACGCGCGCGCCCGCACTGCGTGATCGACTCGGTTTCCTTGAACCTGCGGTGTCCCAGCGCCAGCGATGCCCCGACTTCCTGAAAGCCGAGTCGATCACGCGCGAGCGGCCTGCCGGCGGCGCTCAGGCCGGGGTACGGCAGGCGGCGTCGATGCGGTGCACCGGGCGGACCCGACGGCCCATGCCCTCCAACAGGGAGTCCTCGATGTGGAAGTCGTGAATGCGCAGTTGGTGGCGGGGTAGCTCCTCTTCGCTCGGGCAGAGCACCTGGGCGCGGACCAGATCGACCGGGACGTATCGGACGCCGCCCCGTTCCTGGAGGATCACCATGTTGACGTCGTCGGTGGTGACCACGTGCCCGCGTACGTCCTCGGTGGGCCCACTCTCCGGGCCCACGGTGGTGACGGTCAGCGGCAACACCGGTGTGCTGATCACCGGCACCGCCGCCCAGACCAGGGTGGCCAGCACCGCCACCTCGGTCACCGACGCCAGCGGCCGGATCACCATGCCCGGCAGCGGCCCCGCGATGAACAGGGCCAGCAGCGGAGGCACCACGATGAGCACCAGCACCAGCCACTCATCGCCCTGCTGCACCGCCTGGCGCAGCGTGGGCAGCATCAGCCAGCCGTACCCGGCGAGCAGCACGCCGACCAGCAGCAGCCGAGGTACGACCCGCTCGTGCAGCCGCCCGGGTCGCAGTTGGAACGCGGCCACGAACGCCGGCAACAGCAGCGGCAGGTAGAGCAACGGCCAGGTGATCAGGGCGAGCAGGAAGCTGGCCAGCACCACCCAGGCCGGGGTGATGTCGGCCCAGCGGGCGAAGAGCGGGCGTCGCCGGGTGCCCGGCGGGAGCCGGTCCGCGCTGACGGCCAGCACCGCGCCGAGGGCGAAGACGGCGACCAGACCGGTGGAGAGCAGCCGGGCCGCCGTGGTGAGGAAGCCGGCGAGCAGGTTGACCGGCCCGACGTTGGCCACCAGCAGCAACGTGGTCTGGAGTTCACCGCCGGCCTCCACACCGAGGCGGAGCACCGAGAAGATGGCGGGTACGCCCACCACCGCGGTCCAGAACGACTGGCTGGCGCGGGCACGCCGCTCGGCTGGATCCCAGCGGACCCGCCCGGGCTCGACGTCGGCGACGACCGGCTCGGCGGGTTCGGCGACCGGCACGGCGGCCGGCCAGGCAACCGCACCTCCCGCACCCGTGCTCGGACGGTCGACGAACGGCGGCGCCGCGGCGTCGATCGTCGGCGAGTCGGCGGCGCCACCGGGCACGGACGTGCGGGGCGGCGGGACCGGCCCGTCGCCACCGGTGGCGGTCGGCGCCGTGCTCACTTCGCGGGCGCCTTGTCGTCGAAGTCGACCAGCTTCGGCACCTCCAGCGGCTGCGGCTGGCGCTTCTCGGCCTTCAGCCAGGGGCCCAGGGTCCGGTTGTACGCGGTCTGCCAGGGGCTGGCATCTCCGTCGCGGCCCTGCACGTAGCTCTTCTGCAGGAAGAAAGCGACCAGGTCGCGCAACGCGGGATCACCGATCGGCACGCCGATGCCCAGCAACTCGCTGGTGCCGAACGGCATGTCCACGATCTCGAACTCCTTGGGGAAGCTGGCCAGGAAACCGGCGAGGATCGACTCGTCGGAGCTGACCGCGTCGTACCGGCCCTTACGGATGCCATCGACGCAGTCGCCGACATCCTTGACCACGAACGTCTTGACCTGGTGCTTCTCCAACTCGGCCTCGGTGGTGGAGCCACCGCTGGTGCAGACCTTGTAGGCCGGGTCGCGCAGATCCTCAATGGTGCGGATCTTGTCCTTGAGTCGGACCGGCACCATCACCTCCTGCGTGGTGACGAAGTACGGCCCGGCGAAGCTGACCAGTTGCTTACGGTCCTCCGTCATGGAGAAGCTGGACACCACGAGGTCGACGGTGCCGCCCTGGAGCGACGGGATGCGGTCCTCGGTGGCGACGGACACGAACTCCAGCCGCTGGTCCCCCTCGTAGCCGAGGGAGGCCGCTATGTACCGCGCGATCTCGACGTCGAACCCGACGTGCTGGCCGTTTCGCAACTCGCCCATGAGCGGCTCGTTGGTGGCGACACCGACCCGCAGCTTCGACTGACCGTAGATGTGCGTCTCGCGCATCTTCTCCTGCACGGAGGGCAGCTCCGGTTCCTGCCGGCTGTCGCAGCCGGCGGCGGCGGCGAGCACGAGGGTGAGGGCGACCGCCAGTGTCGACGCGACCGAGCGGAGCCGGGACTGCGAACTGCCTGGATTCATGGGCGACCTCGCTGCCGGAAGAGCCTGCGGGACACCGAGAGTAGCCGTTCTTGTCCACTCCGTGTGGGTGGCGTGGTCCATGTCGGGCGGCCGCTCGGATCGACGTCGATCGGCGCGGCGGTCGGCTCTGCGGTTGACAGCCGGCCTTGTCGCGACATGCTGGACGGGTGAGCCGATTGTCCAGACCAGATGCGCGCACGGTGGCGGTGCTCGCGGCGCTGGGAGCCCTTGCGCCGCTGGTCATGCTGGTCGTGTGGCGCCGACAAGATCTCCTCGGTGTGGTTCTCGCGCTGCTCTGCGTGCTCATGACCATGATCGCCGGGGTGGCGGTCTCCGCCGCCCGCCAGGTCGACGACCCGGAGCCGGCGGACCGGTCGGCGGCCTTCGGGCCGCCCGAGCTGATGCCGTACGGGATCGACGCGGACACTCTCGACGCCCTGGACAGCCGGGACGCGTTGCGTGCGGTGCGTGACCGCCGACGCGGGTCGAACGGGCTCAGCGGCCGGTGAGCGTCGGCGCGGTGAGCGCGTCCACGCCGCGCCCCGCCAGACAGCGGTAGGTTCGGTCGATGCTGCCGTCGACCGGCGGGAGCACCTCCAGGTGCCAGCCGGTCACCTCGGCGATCCCGGTGGTCAGGCGGAACGTCGTGGCGCTGCACACCTGCCGTACCGGTTCGGCGGCGGCCACCTCGTCGTAGTCGGCGCCGACAAGCGACACCGGCAGGATGCCCTCGGCGTACGTCTCCCAGGTGTGTCGGCCGGCGCAGGACAGCCGAACCGCCTCGGCGCGGCTGCCGCGGATCCGCATCGGGCCGAAGCACTCCAGCTCGGGCAGGCACCGGGCGCCCTCGGGCAGGGCGGTGGGCGCGCCGGTGCCGGTCGCGCAGCCGGGCAACGGCCCGGTCGCCGGTGCGGCGATCTGGGTGGCGGACGGGTACGGGGCGGGTGGTGGCGCCCGGTCGGCGACCCAGGCCCCGGCGGTCGCGGAGGCGGCGAGCGCGAGCACCCCGGCGCCGCCGAAGAGCCAGCGCCGCCAACGCCGACCGGCGGGGACCGTTCGCTGAGTGTCCTCGATGGGCGGGCGGGGCACCGGCTGGCTGGCCGCGTACGGGCCGGAGAGCGTCGCGCCGCCGCTGACCGGAGCGCCGCTCACCGGTGCCGCCGGCGAGCCGAGTGGCAGGTTGGTGAGCAGGTCGTGCAGCTCCAGGGCGGAGGGTCGCTCGGCCGGGTCGTTGGCCATGCCGGCGCGCAGCACATCGATCAGCTCGTCCGGCACCCCGGGTAGGGCGGGGAGTGGCTGGTTGAACATCTCCAGCACGGTGACCAGGCTCGGGTTGCGCTCGGACTGCCAGCGCGGCGGCCGGCCGTGCATGACCGCGTAGAGGGTGGCGCAGAGCGCGTACACGTCGACGGCCGGCGACGGCGGGCTGTGGCTGAACATCTCGGGCGGCGCGTACGCCGGGGTGAGCACCTCCAGGGTGACCGAGGCGTCCCGGTGCTCGGCGAGGACGGCGAGCCCGAAGTCGGCGAGCACCGCCGAGTTGAAGGGCGAGTAGAGGATGTTCGCCGGTTTCACGTCCCGGTGCAGCACCCCGGCGGCGTGCGAGTGGGCCAGCGCGTCCGCGATCTTGATGCCGAGGTCGCGGGCCTCCACCGGGCCCAGCGGTGAGGTGCGCATCCGTTCGGCGTACGAGCCGTCGCAGAGCTCCATGATCAGGTAGGGGTGCTGGTCGACGGTGACCCCCACGTCGAAGAGGTCCACCACGTGCGGGTGTGACGACATCCGGCCGGCCGCCCGGGCCTCGCGCAGGAAGCGGGCCTGATCCCGCTCGCTGTCCAGCGTCCGGTTCTCCACCTTGACGGCGACCTCGCGACCCACGGAGATCTGGGTGGCCTGGTAGACGGTCGCGTACCCGCCCCGGGCAAAGACCCGCAAATCAGTCAGACCGGGCACGATCGGCACTGGGGGGCCGCCGGTCGGGGTGTCGGTCACCGCTCGAAAATACCCAACCCGACCGATGGCTCAGCGCACCGCGTCCGCCGGAGCGGCACCGGCGGGACCGGTACCCTCCTCGGCGACCGCAGCCGTGTCGGCACCCTCGGACGATCCGACCCTGCCGGCGGCGAGGCCTCGACGGGCATCCAGCCGCAGACCGATGGCGGTGGCCACCGCTCCCAGCCCTTCCCACGCCGCCACCCCGAAGAACCGGTCGGGGGCGATGTCGGCCAGCACCGCGATGGTGAACACGGTGAACGTGACCAGTCGGAAGACCACGGTGAACCGGTAGAACACCCGCCACTCGGTCACCGTGGCGAGCAGGTAGTAGACGCCCATGTTGAAGGCCGCCATCGAGGACGCCAGCAGGAACGTCCCGGTGTGGTCACCCACGGCCCGCGTCGCCGGCACCTCCAACCCGAGCATGCGCAGCTGCGCCTCCGGCCAGAGCAGCCCGACCGCGCCCATCACCAGCGCCAACACGCCGAAGACCGCGATGGTCCAGCCCGCGATGGATCGCGGCAGCTTCATGAAGGGCCTCCCCAGGCACGGCGACGGTCACCACTGTGGACCCGTACGCGGTGGTGACACGCTAGCCGCTCCCCCCGACCACCACATCCCCAAAACCGGCAAAAACCTGCCCCATCCCCCGGGGCCGCGTTGATCAAGAGCTTTCGGTCACCGGAAGCCCGAATCCTGACGCAAACCTCTTGATCAACAGCGGGGGCGGGGCGGGGGGGCGGGGGGCAGGGGGCAGGGGTTAGACCAGGGCTGTGGTTAGGCGGGTGTGTAGGGCGTCGGCTGCGGCTCGTTCGCTGCGCTGCTCGGTGGCGTACGCCAGGCGGACGGCCTCCTCCGCACAGGACAGCGCCTCCGCCGGGCGACCGCAGGCGGCCAACGCCTCGGCCAGCACACTCGCCGCGATCACCTGGCTGCGCACGTCCTCGGCCGGTGCGGTGACCGCCCGGCGGGCCCAGTCCAACGCCTGCTCCCGCTGACCGTGGGCGAGCAGCGCCGCAGCGTACTGGGCCATCGTCTGGCGGCGGGAGAAGAGCAGCGAGGGTGCGTTCGCGGCGGCCGTCGCCACCGGGGCGAGCAGCCCGACGGCGGTCGCCGAGTCACCGGCGGCGAGACGGGCCGTGGCCAGCAGCACCCGGGGCGCCACCTGCGCCGGGGCCTGCGGGTTGTGCGGCTCCACGGCGGTCAGCACCGAGCGGGCCACCCGCTCGGCCGTCTCGCAGTCGCCCATGTCCAAGGCGACGAAGCCGCGCAGTGTGCCGGCCATCCCGGTGAGCAGCGGGTGCGAGGTGCGCTCCGCGTACGCCAGGGCGTCGGTGAGCAGGTCCGCCGCGTGCTCCGGCTCGCCCAGCCCGCGCGCCACCACCGCCCGGACCACCAGGGCGAACCCGCGCCCCCAGTCGTCGGAGGCGGCGGCGAACTCCCGGTACGCCCGCCGGGCCTCCCGGTCCGCCTCGGCCAGGTCACCCAACTCGGCGGTGGCGAACGCCGCCACCGCGCGCAACGTGCCCACCGCCCACGCCTCACCGACCCGCTCGCCGAACGGCAGGAACACCTGCGCCATCCGACACGCCTCGCGCAGTCGGCCGGCGAGCAGCCGGGCGAACGCCGTGGTGCCCCGCAGCCAGGCCCGCCCGTACGGGTCCTTCAGCTCGGCGAAGAGCCGGGCGGCCCGGCCGAGCACCGCGTCGGTGCCGGCGAAGTCACCCCGGGTGGTGGTCACCCAGGCCAGGTTCTGCAGGGACCACGCCTGCCCGCGGCGGTCCTGCGCGCCGAGGCTTACCTGGTACGCGGCCGCCAACCGGCTACTCGCCTGACTCAGCCGCCCGGCCACGAAGTCGGCCATGCCGAGCCGGCGCATCGCCGTGGCGCGCTGAATGGGCAGCTGACCCGCCGTGGCCACCTGCAACGCCTCGTGCCAGGCGGTCACCGCCCGACCCTGGTCGCCGAGGGTCTCCTGGGCCTGCCCGGCCAGCAGCAGGGCGCTGACCCGGGTGACCTCGTCCCCCGCGTTCGCGGCGATCTTCTCCGCGTACGCCAGCGCGTCGGAGACCCGGCCGACCTGGAGCAGAGCCCGGGCGTGCACCACCTGATCGGCCGCCGGCACCCCGTCGCGGGCCAGTTCGGTGGCGCGTTCGGCGTACTCCACGGCCATCGCCGGCTCACCGGCGGACAGCGCCCGGCGGGCGGCCCGGCCGAGCGCGGCGACGCCGAGCGGAACCACCGCCCGGGCCGGCGCGTCCGGGCGCAGCTTCACCGCGTCGGCGAGCGTGGCGGCCCGCTCGACGTGCGTCGCCACGAAGTCGTCCCGGGCCTCGTCGGTGAACCCGCCCACCGTGCTGGCCGTGGTGTCGTCCGCCGGCGCCGCCCAGCGGGCCAGCGCGGCGTGCCGCTCGGCCAGCTCGGCCTTGCTCACCCCGGCGTACGCGGCCTCCCGCATCAGCGGTGTCGCGAAGGAGTAGCCGGTACGCGAGCGGTGCAGCATCCGGCGTTGCAGCAACTCCTCGACGGCCCGGTCGAGCTCGACGGCGACCACTGCCGACGGCCGGCCGTCGCGACCACCCCGTTGCTCCCGCATCGCCTCCAGCGCGCCGGTCGGCACCGTGTCACCGGTGACCGCGGCGTCGCGCAGCACCGACCGGGCGTCCGGCGGCAGCGCGTCGATGCGGGCCGCCAGCACGGCGGCGAGGTCCCGGGAGAGCAGCCGGCTGCCCAGCGAACCCGGCACCAACCGCCA
Source organism: Micromonospora sp. NPDC007208 (assembly GCF_042869175.1). Lineage (NCBI taxonomy): Bacteria > Bacillati > Actinomycetota > Actinomycetes > Micromonosporales > Micromonosporaceae > Micromonospora > Micromonospora sp. NPDC007208. The sequence continues at coordinate 134,982 of NZ_JBIAFG010000011.1, forward strand.
GCTGGCCGGCCCGCTCTGCTCCCGCTCGCCGGAGCCGGGCCGCTCCGCGGCGGCACCCCGCGCCGAGCCGGCGCCGCGCACCGACGCGGCAGCGGAACCGCGCACCGACTCGGTGGTGAGCGCGCCGCGCTCGATCAGCAGGGTGACCAGCTCAGCCAGGTAGAACGGATTGCCCTGCGCGGTGGCGAGCAACCGGTCGGCGTCGGCCTGTGGCAGCTTGCCGCCGCCGAGGTAGGTGGTGAGCAGCCGGGCCGCGTCGGCGCCGCGCAGCGGCGGCAGCGAGTGCACCTCGGCGTCCGCGACGCGGGTCAGCGCGCCGGCGGTACGCACCAGCTCGGGGCGGCCGAGCAGCAGCACCAGCACCGGGCCGGTGAGCCTGGACAGCGTCAACCCGAGGGCACTGATCGTCTCGGCGGTGGCGTCGTGCAGGTCGTCCACCACGATCACCAGCGGCGCCTCCGAGGCGAGCCCGCTGAGCAGGTCGGCGACCGCGTTCGGCACCACTTCGGCATCCGCGGCGGGAGTGCCCGATCCGCCCCACTCGCCGCTGTCGGTGCCACTGTGCGCCGGGAGTTCGGCGTAGCCGAGAAGGGCGAGCAGCTGCTCCGTGGCGATCGGCGGGGTCTCCGCGCCGGAACGGGCCAGCCGCTGCCCGAGCCGGCGCAGCCGCTCCTCCACCGCCGGGCGGGTCAGCGCGGTGGACGCGTCGCTGGGCAGGCCGACGGCGGCCCGCACCAGGTCGGCCAGGGGCGCGAGCCGTCGCCGCTCACCGAACGCGGCACAGCGCACCGAGAGCACCCGGGCCCCGGTGTGCGCCGCGTACCGGCCAGCGCCGACGTCGTACCCGGCGGCGAGGCGCTCCACCTCGGCGGCGAACCGGGACTTGCCGATGCCCGCCTCGGCGGTCATCAGCAGCACCCGTGGGTCGCCCTGGTCGATCACCTCGGCGAGCCGGCCGGCGACCCGCCCGATCTCCGTCTCCCGGCCAACGTACGGCGCCTCGTCGCCGAGCCCGGAGCGGGTGCCCGGGGCGTCCAGCAGACCCAGCAGCTCGTACGCCTCGACCGGCTCACGCTTGCCCTTGAGCCGCAGCGGGCGCAGCGCCCGCCAGGAGGAGACGTGCCTGGTGGCCGCGGCGGTGCGTCCACCGGCGTAGACGGCCCCGACCGCGGCGGCGTCGGCGAGCCGGGCCGCGGTGTTCACCGTGTCGCCGATGACCGTGTATTCGATCGCGGCCTGGATTCCCGCGATGACGTCGCCGGTGTTCAGGCCGACCCGCAGCCCGAGGGGCGCACCGCCGCCCCGCTCGTCGTCGAGCACCCGGCGGACGGCCCGTTGCATGGACAGGGCGGCCCGGACGGCCCGTTCGGCGTCGTCCTCGTGCGCCACCGGGGCGCCGAAGACCGCCATGATGCCGTCACCGGTCAGCTTGTCGACGTGCCCGCCGAACGTCTTCACCGCACCGGCGAGGGCGGCGAGCACCCGGTCGGTGACCGCGCCGACGCGTTCCGGGTCGAGGTCCTCCGACCAGGAGGTGAACTCGGAGAGGTCACCGAAGAGCACGGTGACCACCCGGCGCTCGGCCGCCGGCAACGTGGCGGCGGCCGGCAGCGCGGCGCCACAGTTGTGGCAGAACCGCGCCCCGGGAACGGCAACAGTTCCACACACGGGGCAGGTCACATGTGCTCCAACCCACTGACCCCGGGCGCGGATTCCCCGGTGTCGACGCCCAGATACTCCAGCTGGGCACGGACCGACCATTCGGCCGCCCACCAGAGTGAGCGGTCCACGTCCGCGTAGACCGTCGCCACCACGTCGGCCGGGGTGTGGGCGCCGGCGGCGACCGCCGCCCGGACCTGGTCGAGCCGGGCCCGGCGGTGGGCGAGGTAGAAGTCGGCGGCGGCGGCGCAGTCGGCCAGCGCCGGGCCGTGGCCGGGCAGCGCCGGGATCCCCCGGTACGCGGACAGCAGCTCCAGGCTGGTCAGGTAGTCACCGAGGTGCCCGTCGGGGTGGGCGACGACGGTGGTGCCCCGGCCGAGGATGGTGTCACCGGTGAGCACCACCCGCTCGTCGTCGTGCGCGACCAGGAAGCAGACCGAGTCGGCGGTGTGCCCCGGCGTGCCCAGCAGACTGATCTCCAGGCCGAACCCGCCGAGGCGTTCGGCCGGCTCGGTCAACGGTTCACCGCCGATGGTGTGCGCCGGGTCGACGGCGAGCACCGGCACCCCGCCGAGCAGTTCGCTGAGGCGGGCGGCGCCCTCGGTGTGGTCGGGGTGGCCGTGCGTGATCAGGATCAGCCCGATCGGGCCGTGCTCGGCGATCCGGGTCAGGTGCCCCTCGTCCGCCGGCCCCGGGTCGACCACGACGGCGTACTCGGCTGCCGGGGCGCGCAGCACCCAGGTGTTGGTGCCGTCGAGGGTCATCGGCCCCGGGTTCGGCGCACGCAGCAGTGAAACCCAGCGGGGTAGCTCGTCGGCAAGCGCCGCCACCGCCCCCGTCACGTGCCCGCTCATGGCTGCGATCGTACGACCCCGCCCGCCACACCCCACGATCTTGCACTTGCCGTCCCTGATTCATCCCCGTTCAGGGCTTTCGTCCGAGCGGAAACGGCAAGATCGCGGGGCGTTGGGGACGCGTCAGGCGACCTCGACGATCAGCTCGATCTCCACCGGGGCGTCCAGGGGCAGTTCGGCCACACCTACCGCGCTGCGCGCGTGGCGGCCGGCCTCCCCGAAGACGGTGCCGAGGAGGTCGGAGGCACCGTTGATCACGGCGGGCTGACCGGTGAAGCCGGGCGCGGACGCCACGAACCCGGTCACCTTGACCACCTTGACCACGTTCTCCAGGCCGACCAGCGAGTCGACCGCGGCCAGCGCGTTGAGCGCGCACCGCTGGGCCAGGTCCTTCGCCTGTTCGGCGGAGATCCCGGCGCCGACCTTGCCGGTCGCGAGCAGCTTGCCCTCGGCCATCGGCAACTGGCCGGAAACGTACACGTGCTGCCCGGACTGCACGGCCGGGACGTAGCTGGCCACCGGCGGCACGACCTCGGGCAGTTCGAGACCGAGCTCGGCGAGCTTCGCGTGCGGACCGTTGCTCACGCCTTGGGCCGCTTCAGGTAGGCGACCAGCTGGTCCGGATTCGGGCCGGGGACCACGGCGACGAGCTCCCACCCGTCCTCGCCCCAGTTGTCGAGGATCTGCTTGGTCGCGTGGACCAGCAGCGGGACCGTGGAGTATTCCCACTTCTGCATCGCTGAAGGGCTCCCTCTCGGTGCGGAATTGTTCGAGGGACAGCCTACGGTCCGCTGGCCGGACCGGGTACGGGACGCTGCTCCGGCGTGGCCGGCAGCTCCCCGCAGCCCCCTTCGTGCTCGTACCCCTGGGGGCAGCGGGACCGGTCGGGCAGCAGCAGGTCACAGAAGACCCGGTGCCTGTTGTTCTGGTCGTCGGCGTTGGACACGGTGGTCTCGCCGGCGTCCAGCTCGGGCAGGAACCCCAGGGACACCGCGACCCGGCCGGCCAGCACGGTCGCCGCCGCCAGATTCGGCACCCGGATCGGCAGGTGGATGACGAAGCCCGGCTCGTCGTCCTCACGGGTCCGCTCGGCGGGCTGGCTCGGCATCCGGCCCGTCTCCGTCTGCTCCGGCATCCGGCGGTACGACCGTTCGTTGATCGGCTGGCTGGTGACCTGCCCGCCGGCCTCGACCACGGCCCCGGGCCGGCGGGGCCGGTCGTTCGTCGGGAACTGGGTGCGAGGGATGTTGTCCGCGTCGCGCATGCACTGCCTCCGGTCGTACCTCTCGGATCATGCTTCCGGCCCGGACCCATTCGTCCGTTCCGGCCCCCGCACCGGGACGAAGGTAGGTCTGTGGCCGCAGTCCCGCCAACAGGACGCGCACAAGAGGACACCAACAGTCACATATGCGACACACCGCAGGTCGGGGGCCCGACACCGGAACCGACGCGGGTACCCCTCACCGGATCGTGGGGCCCGCCCGGCAGGCAGGGGCGACACCGACCCCGTCATCGACCGCTACCCTTCCGGTCGGACGGTCGCGCAGCGCCCGGCCGCCCGCTCGATCACGCTCGGCGCCAGGGGTGGCGGCGGGCGCCGCACCCCTGGGGGAACGACATGACCCACCCGCCCAGCGGCGACCAGGCCGGCACACCCACTCACCCACCGGCCCATCCGGATCCCGCCGGTCAGCCCGGCGCACCGAACATCCCCGCCCAGCCAACCCCAGCTCCGCCGCCCGGGCAGCTCGCCCTTCCCACCTCCCCCGCGCAGCCGGCGCTCCCCGCCGCCCCCACCGCACCGACCTTCCCCGGGCAGCCAGCCGGCTCCAGCCAGCCGACCTTCCCCGGGCAGCCCGGCGGTGCCGGCCAGCCGGAAGGGACCGGCGGCCCCACCTCGACCGCCACACCCCCGACGCAGCCGGGTGCCCCGAACCCCTCGTCGATCCCTCCGCCCCCGCCGGCCTACCCGCCCTACCCGGGCACGGCCGAGCCGAAGAAGAAGCGCGGCCTGCTGATCGCGGCGATCGCACTGGTCGTGATCATGGTGCTCTGCGTGGGCGGCGGCGTGGTGGCCTTCCTGACCCTGCGCAATGCCGAGACCGGCGAGGGCGCCAAGGAGCCGGCGGTCGCCGTCGACGAGTTCCTCACCGCGGTCTACAAGGATCGCGACGCGACCAAGGCGGCCAGTCGCGTCTGCGCCGCCTCCCGCGACGACGACAAGATCGCCGCGAAGGTGGCCGAGGTGGAGAAGTACGCCTCCACCTACCAGAACCCGCGCTTCCGCTGGACCACCCCGAAGGTGGACAACCAGACCGGGGAACGGGCCACCGTCTCCACCCGGCTCACCATGACCACCGCCGACGAGAAGGTCGCCGACCAGGAGTTGCGCTTCACTGTGGTGCAGAAGACGGGTTGGTGGGTCTGCGAGGTCGCGTGACCTCCACGCCTGGATAGGCTCGACGGGTGTGTGCAGCTGAGCGCCCCATCGACCCGGCCGGTACCGGATGGCCCGCCCGTCTCCACGTGGTGACCGGCAAGGGCGGCACCGGTAAGACCAGCGTGGCGGCGGCGCTGGCCCTCGCGCTCGCCGCGGGTGGCCGGCGCACCCTCCTGGTCGAGGTGGAGGGGCGGCAGGGCATCGCCCAGCTGTTCGGCATCGAGCCCCTGCCCTACGAGGAGCGCCACCTCGCCGACGCGCCGGACGGTGGTGAGGTGCGCGCGCTCGCGGTGGACGCCGAGGAGGCGCTGCTCGAGTACCTGGACATGTTCTACAAGCTGGGCGCGGCGGGCCGGGCACTACGCAAGCTGGGTGCCATCGACTTCGCCACCACCATCGCGCCCGGCCTGCGGGACGTCCTGCTCACCGGCAAGGTGAAGGAGGCCACCACCCGCACCACCGGGCAGCGGCGGGCGTACGACGCCGTGGTGCTGGACGCCCCGCCGACCGGACGGATCGGCCGGTTCCTCAACGTGACGGCGGAGACCGCCCGGCTGGCCAAGGTGGGCCCGATCAAGACCCAGAGTGAGGGGGTCGCCGCGTTGCTGCGCTCCCCGATGACCGCGGTGCACGTGGTCACGCTGCTGGAGGAGATGCCGATCCAGGAGACCGTCGACGCGATCGCCGACCTGACCGCCCTCGGCTTCGGCGTCGGAAAGGTGCTCGTCAACGGTGTCCGAGCCCCGCTGCCCGCCGGACCGGCGGTCACCGCCGCGGAGTTGAGGCGCGGGCTGGTCGCCGCCGGGCTGCCGGCCGATCGGGACATCGTGGCCGGGCTGCACGATGAGGCACGTGACCAGCTCATCCGGCGCGAACTGGAGGATTCGCTCCGCGCCGACCTGGTGGAGTTGGGGCTGCCGATGATGGAGCTGCCGTTGCTGCCCGACGGGGTGGACCGGGCGGGGCTCGCGACGCTGGCCCAGGCCCTCGTCCGCGCCGAATGACTCACACCTAGGCGCAGCGCGGGCGCGTGGACCCGCCGGCCCGATACGCTCGATTGGTGCCTTCCGAAGACGCGGCGCCGCAGCTGGACGTCGACCAGATCCTCGCCGACCCGGGCGTGCGGATCGTCGTGTGCTGCGGTGCCGGCGGAGTGGGAAAGACGACCACGGCCGCGGCGCTGGCGCTGCGGGCTGCCGAGCACCACGGCCGGCGCACGGTGGTGCTCACCATCGACCCGGCCCGCCGGCTGGCCCAGTCGCTGGGCCTGACCGAGCTGGACAACACCCCCCGCCAGGTCAAGGGCATCGACGTCGAGAGCAGCGGCGGCGAGTTGCACGCCATGATGCTGGACATGAAGCGCACCTTCGACGACGTGGTGCTGCAGCACACCGACCCGACGAAGGCCGCGGAGATCTTCGCGAACCCGTTCTACCAGGCGATGAGCTCGACCTTCGCCGGCACGCAGGAATACATGGCGATGGAGAAGCTGGGCCAGTTGCACGCCCGGGGCGAGTGGGACCTGATCGTGGTGGACACACCGCCGTCCCGCTCGGCACTGGATTTCCTGGACGCGCCCGCCCGACTCTCCCGTTTCCTCGACGGCCGGATGCTGCGACTGCTGCTGGCTCCGGCGCGCAGCGGTGGCCGGAGCATGTTCAGCCTGGTCACGGCCTCGTTCGGGATGTTCTCGAAGGTGGTGCAGAAGGTGCTCGGCGCGCAGCTGCTCACCGACCTGTCCGGCTTCGTGGCGGCCCTGGATTCGATGTTCGGTGGTTTCCGGCAGCGCGCCGAGCAGACGTACCGCATCCTGCAGGCGCGGGAGACGGCCTTTCTGCTGGTCGCGACACCGGAGCCGGACGCGGTCCGGGAGGCCGCCTACTTCGCGGGCCGGCTGCGGGACGAGCGGATGCCGCTGGCCGGCCTGGTGCTCAACCGGGTGCACCGTCCGGCGGTCCCGGAGCTGGACGCCGAGCAGAGCCGGGTCGCCGCCGAGCGGCTGACCGAGCTGGGTGGGCACGAGGCCACCGCCGACGTGCTGCGGGCGCACGCGACGCTGGCTCGCCAGGCGGTACGCGAGCAGCAGGTCGCCGCGCGCTTCACCGAGGCGTTCCCGGCCGTGCCTGCGGTTTCGGTTACGGCGCAGCCCGCCGACGTGCACGACGTCGACGGGCTACGGACGATCGGCGCGGCGATCAGCCGGCCGTGACCGGCGTCAGTTGGCCGCGCTGACGAGAATCTTGTCCTTACCGGCCTTGTCCTTACTGTTCTTCTTCATCGCGGCCTCGAACATCTTGCGCCAGCTCGTCACCTGCGGGTGACGACGCAGGAGCGCCCGCCGTTCGCGTTCGGTCATGCCGCCCCACACACCGAACTCGATCCGGTTGTCCAGCGCGTCGGCCAGGCACTCGTACCGAACTGGGCAGCTCCGGCAGATCCGCTTCGCCACGTTCTGTTCGGCGCCCTGTACGAACAACGCGTCCGGGTCCCCGTTCTGACATGCCGCAAGCGACGGCCAGTCAGTGATCATGCCCATGTGTACACGTCCCCCCTTGCAGTACCTACCGACCTCGTCGATGCACGTCAGCCGGCAATTCCCCCCGATCGCCCGGCCTGCCTTCCCCAAGGCGGCGCGGACGACATGTGGCGCTGTCGCCGCCCCCATCATGCTCTGTAGTCGACTGATTACGCAACGTTGTCGACGAAATCCATCATTCCGGACACTCCCGGCTTCCCGGGCCTTCGACCGCCGGTTACCCCGCCGAGCTCGGCGATAACGCTGCGCCGCCTCACCGAATCGGAGGAGACTCGCGCCGGGTCACACGCAACCAAGTACCGGGGGTCGTGCGTTTAGCACAACGAGGGCAGCGCGCGCAGGAAATGGGGAAAGAACGCCCCAGCGCCCCTCGTTCCCTACTCGCGTACCCTGTCGAGGTGACCTGGATGCGGAAACGTGACCACAATGTGCTGACCAACGCCGCATCGCTACTCGTGTGTGGCCTGCTGGCCGGCGTGGTGGTCGCTGCGGCGGCCTTCCCCGCGGTAGCGATGTCCGGCCTGGCCGCAAAGGCTGGCGCCGAGACATTCGGTGCCCTGCCCACGGAGCTGACGGTGGCCCGCGCGCCACAGATCAGCTACCTGCTGGCCTCGGACGGCAAGACACCGCTCGCGACGATGTACGACGAGAACCGGCGCGACGTGAAGCTCGCCGACATCTCGCCGTTCATGCAGAAGGCCATCATCGCGGCCGAGGACCATGACTTCTACAAGCACAACGGCGTCGACATCAACGGTGTCGCCCGCGCGTTCGTCAACAACCAGAGCGAAGGCTCCGGCCGGCAGGGCGCCTCGACGCTGACCATGCAGTACGTCCGGCTGGCCATCGCCTACTCGGCCACCCACCCGGCGGACGTCGTCGCGGCGACCGAGGACACCAGCGCCCGCAAGCTCCGCGAGATGCGGCTGGCCCTCCAGGTCGACAAGGAGTTCTCCAAGGACGAGATCCTCACCCGCTACCTCAACCTGGCCTCGTTCGGCAACGGCGCGTACGGCATCTATGCCGCCAGCCAGGTCTACTTTGGCAAGCCGCCGAGCAAGCTGAAGATCGAGGAAGCGGCGTTGCTGGCCGGCATGGTCAAGGCGCCGACGACGAACGACCCGACCACCGAGGCGGGTTACCCGCTCGCCAAGGACCGGCGCGACTACGTCATCCAGAACATGGTCGACATCAAGGCCATCACCCAGCAGGAGGCGGACGTCGCCAAGGCGACCAAGCTGGTGGTGAAGGACAAGCGCACCCCCAACGGCTGCGTTGCCGCCAACGTCAACGAGTGGGGCTTCTTCTGCGACTACTTCTACCGCTGGTGGATGGATCAGGAGACGTTCGGCTCGACCACGTACGACCGGGAGCGCCGGCTGAAGAGCGGCGGCTACACCGTCGTGACCTCGATCGACGTCCAGGCGCAGCGTGGCGCGGACAAGGCGGTCCGTAAGGCCAAGAGCGTGAACAGCAAGGAAGCGGCAATGGTCGCGGTCGTCGAGCCGGGCACCGGTCGGGTGCGGGCGCTCGCGGTCAACCGGCAGTTCAAGCTCGACGACCCGAAGAACCCGAAGAACAAGATCTCCAGCGATCCGGCGAAGAGCAGGAAGGGCATCCGGGGCAACTACCCGGCGACGGTCAACCCGCTGCTCACCGGCGGCAATGGCATCACCGGCTACCAGGCCGGCTCGACCTTCAAGATCTTCAGCATCGTCGCCGCCCTGGAGAAGGGCATCCCGCTCAGCTACACCTTCAACGCGCCGCAGCAGTTCAAGTCGGAATACATCATCGACAGCAGCAGCCCGGCGGCCTGCAAGGGCACCCACTTCTACTGCCCGACCAACTCCGGCCTCAAGGCCGGCGGCGTGCAGAACATGTGGAGCGCGTTCGCCCAGTCGGTCAACACCTACTTCGTCCCGCTGCAGCAGCAGGTCGGCGCGGAGAACGTGGTCGACGCCGCCCGGCGGGCCGGCATCCAGTTCCGGGCGAGCAACGACGCCAAGTTCGCCGCGACCAAGAACGATGCCCACCAGTGGGGCGCCTTCACCCTGGGCGTCTCCTCCACCACCCCGCTCGACCTGGCCAACGCGTACGCGACCCTGGCGGCCGACGGCAAGTACTGCGAGCCGATCCCGGTGCAGGAAATCCGGGACCCGGAGGGCAACAAGCTGGACATCGCCAACCCGCGCTGCGAGAAGCGGTTCAGCACCGAGGTGGCCCGGGCCGCCGTGGACGCCGCCCGTTGCCCGGTCGGCGACAACTCCAGCACCAGCAAGTGCGGTGGCAGCCGTACGGCCGCCGTCGTGAAGGGCATCGTCGACGCGCCGGTGGCCGGTAAGTCCGGCACCACCGACTCGGAGAAGACGGCAGCCCTGGTCGCCATGACCAAGCAGTACTCGGTGGCCGGCATCATGGCCGACCCGGACTGGCCGCAGACGAACGTCAAGATGAAGCACAAGGAGAAGGACGGCATCAACCCGCCGGTGTACGAGACCCTGCGGGATGCCATGAAGGGCAAACCGCGGATCCAGTTCGAGCCGCCGGGCCAGAAGATCTCCGAGGGTGACCAGCGCAGCATCCCCGACGTGAAGTGCGTTTCGGTGGATCAGGCGAAGTCCCGGCTCAAGGGCGCCGGCTTCGAGCCGGTCGTCTCCAGCGCGAAGGTGCCGTCCTCCTGCAAGGCGGGCGACGCGGCCGGCACCAGCCCCGACGGCCGCACGATCAAGGGTGGCGTGGTCACCATCCAGGTCAGCAGCGGCGGCGGCACGCCGGGCAACACCGACGGCACTCCGGGCGGCCAACCCGGTAACCAACCCGGCGGGCGACCCGGCAACGGCCGTCCGAACGGCTGAGCCGACCAGTAGGACACAACGGGCGGGCACCCTCCTCGGGTGCCCGCCCGTTCCGTCTGTCCGGACCAGCGAGCGCTGCGACAACCGTCCCGGCGTACGGCTGATCCTGCTGGGTCAGAGACCGAGCTGTCGGCGTACCTCGGCGGCCACCCGGCCACCCTCGGCCTGGCCCGCCACCGCGGCCTGGGCCGCCTTCATCGCCGGGCCCATCTGGGCCTTGCCGGTGAAGCCGCCCGCGGCGAGCGCCCCCGACACCAGCTCGGTCAGCTCGGCGTCCGAGAGCTGCTTGGGCAGGTAGCGGTCCAACACCTCGCCCTCGGCGCTCTCCTTCGCGGCCTGCTCGGCGCGGCCGGCGTCGGCGAAGGCGGTGGCCGCCTCCCGACGCTTCTTGGCTTCCTTGGTCAGCACCGCGAGCACCTCGTCATCGGTGAGCTCGCGCTTGGCCTTGCCGGCGACCTCGGCGGTGCCGACGGCGGCCAGGGCCATCCGCAGCGTGGAGGTGGTCAGCTCGTCGCGCGCCTTGAGCGCGGAACGCATGTCGGCAGTGAGGCGGTCCTTCAGCGTGCTCATGGACGGTCAAACTACCCTGAACGCCATGCGAAAGCGCACACTATTCCGGCTCGCCGCCGGAACCGCCACGATCGGCGCGGCCACCCTCGCGTACGCGTCGCTCGTCGAGCGAAACATGTTCACCCTGCGGCGGTACGACGTGCCGGTGCTCCCGGCCGACGCGGAACCGCTGCGCGTGCTACACCTCTCGGACCTGCACATGATGCCCGACCAGGCGCGCAAGCAGCGCTGGGTGGCGTCGCTGGCCGCCCTCGACCCCGACCTGGTGGTGGTGACCGGCGACAACATGGCGCACCCGGGCGCGATGCCCGGGGTGCTACGGGCCCTGCAACCACTGCTGGACTATCCGGGCGCGTTCGTGTTCGGCTCCAACGACTACACCGGGCCGGTGCTGAAGAACCCGTTCACCTACTTCCTGCCCGACCGGGAGTACACCGAGGGCGTCGAGCTGCCCTACGAGGAGCTGCGTCAGGTCTTCACGGGCGCCGGCTGGGCGGACCTCAACAACGCCCGGACCATGCTGAAGGCTGGCGGCCGACAGCTCGACCTGGTCGGCGTGGACGACCCGCACATCGACCGGGACGACTACCCCGCCGTGGCCGGCGCGGTGTCGTCCTCGGCGGACCTCTCCATCGCGCTGACGCACTCACCCGAGCCACGGGTGCTCGACCAGATGGCGGCGGACGGCTTCGGTCTGCTGCTGGCCGGGCACACCCACGGTGGTCAGGTCTGCGTACCGGGGTTCGGGGCGCTGGTGACCAACTGCGGCCTGCCGCGGTCGATGGCGCGCGGTCTGCACCGGTGGCCGGGCTCGGACTCCTGGCTGCACGTCTCCGCCGGCCTCGGCACCCACCCGACCGCCCCGGTCCGCTTCGCCTGCCCCCCGGAGGCCAGCATCCTCACCCTCATCCCCCGCTGATCGACCCGCCGCCCGCTGGCCGGGGCGGCGGGGGTACCGAGTTTGACCATCGGGGCTAGTGGGCTACTATTTGTCGGCACGCCTCGGGGTGTGGCGCAGCTTGGTAGCGCGCTTCGTTCGGGACGAAGAGGTCGTCGGTTCGAATCCGGCCACCCCGACCAGGTCAGAGGGCACATCCGATCCATGGATGTGCCCTCTAGTGCTTCCTGGGTGACCAACTGAGTGACTACGCCTCAGCAGACGGCGCGAAGATGCGATCCATGACGGCCGCGCCCTGGAGCAGCACCGGCCGAAGCTGGTGACGGTAGACCAGCTCGGTGACGGTGGTGCCGGAGTGCCCGCACAGGTCGGCGATGTCCTCCAGGCTCACCCCGCTGTCGGACAGCAGCGACACAAAGCTGTGCCGCAGCTCACGAGGTGTCCAGGCAGCCGGATCAAGGCCAGCCAGGGCGAGGACTCGGCGGAAGGCCCGGCGGACGTTGGCCGCATCGAGGGCAGTGCCGACAGTCGAGGCAAAAACCACCCCAAGCGGCTGCCAGTCCTTGCCGGCAGTCTTGCGCTCCTGTTCCTGGCGTTGCCGGTGATGAGTCAAGGCGGTGACGCACCGGGCAGGTAGAGCGAGGGTGCGTCGGGACTTGCGGGTCTTGGTATCGCCGCCGTCCCGATCAGAGCGCCACACCTGGATCGAAGGTGGTAGCGGCGGATCCATGTCGAGTTGGCCGTCAAGGTCAACGTGGTCCCAGCGCAGGGCGCGGAGTTCTTCGGTGCGCGCGCCGGTCAGCAACGAGAGCACGACATAGGCGTGCAGGCGAGTTCCCTCGGACGCGCCGAGGACGGCCTTCGCCTGGTCCAAGGTGAGGGACTTGGAGGGGCGACCCCCCTGGCCACGCGGGACGGTGCACAGCGCGACGACGTTGCGCTTCACCTTGTCCCGGGCCATGGCTCGGTTCACAGAGCGGTTGAGGCACCCGTAGAGGTCACGAAGGGTGCGGGTGCTGAGGGTGGTGGCCTTGTCGGCTAGCCAGCGGTCGACGTCCTGGGCGCGAAGCTCGCGGAGCTTCCGAGCGCCCAACGCCGGAATGATGTGGGTACGGCACAGGATCTCGCACTTGGTCTTGGTGCGGTCCGATCGGCCGTTGAGTCCGTAGGTCAGCCAGTCGGTGACGGCCTCAGTAACGGTGTAGTGGTGCTCGGCGATGGCGAGCCCGTCTTCGTAGTCGCGGATCTTCTCCCGTAGTTTGGTACGGGCTTCGGTCTTGGTTTTGCCGCTGCCTTTGCGCACGATGCATTTGCCGGCTGGGGTGTAGCCGACGGTGATGGTGGCGATCCAGCGTTGCCGGGACTCGTCCCAGTGCAGGCCGCCTTCTCCTCGGGCGCGGCGGGTGGTCATCGGGTGCCTCCTTTCTGTGCTTCGTGTTCGAGCAGGTCGACGTAGGCGGTGATCGCCGCGTCAGGGACGAGGCGGGTGCGGCCTTGTCGGACGGTGCGCAGTCGGCCGGCGCGGATCTGTTCGTAGATCACGGAGCGGGACAGGCTGAGCATGGTCATGGCTTCGGGGATGCGGTAGAGCGCCTTTCTCTCGGGTGCGGTCAGGGTGGTGGGCAATGGGCTACCTCTCCTCGGATCGGTGGTTGACCGTCAAGCCGGTCTTGACGGTGAGTCGGTGGGTGGGTCAGGCCACGGCGGTGAACTCCTCGCGGGCCACCTCGTGCCTTTCACGCGCCATGGCGGCGGCGGTGTTGGCGAGCAGTGCGTCTCCGGTGGTGCGCCATCCGGACCCGGCGTAGGTGAGCAGGCCGACGATCAGCGTCGTCTCTTCCTCGGGTTGGTCGGCGTATTCGTGGCCGGTTTCGGTGCGTCGCCAGATGACGCGGGCGTTGCGCAGGATGCGGAAGGTGGTGGAGTAGCGGCGGCTTTTGGTGAGGAAGTGGCCGCCGAAGCCGAGCATGTGTGCCCAGCGTCGGAGGTGTTGCCAGTCGCGGTTGCGGCCGAGGGTCCAGCAGGCGTCGATGAGCCGTTCGGGGTGGCTGCCTTGGTGGTTGGCGTAGAGGTCGATGACGTCGCCGTCGAGGCGGCGGGACACGTGCCCGGTGGCCTCGGTGCTCTTGGTGGCGTACTTGGCCAGGTACCCGGCGACTTTGCCGTCGGTGATCTCTCCGTCGGCGGCGATGGGGCGGACGTCGACCTGCTCGCCCCAGGCGATCCCCCAGCCGGTCTGGGCTGCCGGGTGTGGGCGGGTGGTGAAGGCGACGGTGGCGGCGGTGTGTTCGGCGGCGGCGATCAGGTCGTCAACGCCGGAGGCTGCCGGGGGTGGGATCACGGCGTCGGGGTCGTAGGGGTGGATGCCGTCGAGGCGGATGATGGCGTGGTAGTGCACGACGGCGCGGCGTTGCATCTCGGCGACCTTGCCGAACGACGGCTTAGCCGGTGGCACCCGACGCACCCGGCCGGAGGCGGTGACCTGCTCGACCCAGGGCAGCCCGAGCTGGCGAGCGCGGGCACGGAGGTGTCGGGTGATGGCGATGGTGGTGCGGCGCCACAACTCGGGTGCGGAGTGGTTCCACACGACCTGGGCGTCGTAGTCGTAGCAGTCCAGGCACAGCGGTTGACCCAGCCGAGGATCGGACTCTTCGTGACGCGCCCAGCAGACCGACGGCTGCCCGTGCTCACATGGCCCGGCGGTGGGGTCGGTGGCCCGGCGGGGGTGGCAGGGCTCAGCCCGGCAGTCGCAGCGGCGACGGCTGGAACAGGTGTGCCGCTTCACGATGCGCGTGTGCACGGTGCCGAACGACGGGGCGGTGAAGGTGACGAACACCGCCGGATGCCCGGCAACGGACGCGGGGATGCCTTTGCCGCCGGCGAGTCCGGCGCGCAGGAGTTGGTAGGCGTCGCGTTGGTAGGTGCGGGCGCAGGAGGGGCAGACGGCGTGTCGGCGGTTGCCGCACGGCTTGTAAATCTCCCCGTCTGGCATGTCCTCGGTCCGGGCGGCGGACAGGAGTTGGCCGGTGGCCCGGTCGACGGTGGCGACTTCGCCTGAGAGGCGGATGGGGTGGGAGCAGCCCGCGGCTGCCTTGACGTGGTCGAGCCAGTCGAAGACGTTCGGGTCGGTGGCCCGGTGGAACGCGGACTCATCCCGGCCGACGAAGCCGGTCGACGAGGTGGGCCGGAGCCCCGGACCAGCAGTCGTGCACTGGTCCGGGACAACGGTCATCAGGTCAGCGGCCACGGTTGCGGGCCGCCTTCATCGGGAGGTGGGTGATGGGGCCGGTGGCGAACGGGTTGGGTCCGTCGAAGATCCGGCCGAGTAGGCAGGCCACGGGTGCGGGCAAGTCGGCCCGGTGGTGCTCCCACAGGTAGATGTCGCGGATGAGTTGGTAGGTCTTCGGCAGCTCCACGCCGTCCCGGGCGGCGAGGATCTTCAAGCGGCCGATGAGTTGGACGGGTTCCCAGCCTCGGACAAGGCGGGGTTGACGCCACCGGTAGCCGATGGGGGTTGAGGTGGCGGTCATCAGGCCACCGCCTGCATAGTCTCGGCGGGTAGAACCGGGGTGGCGGTTTCGGTGATGCTGTCGAGGCTGGTCAGGTAGAGCCGGGACAGCGGCCCGTTGGTCAGGGCGCGGAGGTGGATGACGGGGGCGAACGCGGCGGGGCAGCCGTCGATGCCCGTGCGGATGATCAGGTCGTTGTCGACCATCAGGATCGTGGTGGCCATCGGGCCGGGGTAGCGGCTGACGGAAATGCCGTGTTCGACCAGGGGTAGGTAGACGGCTTCGGCCTGCATGGCGCGGATCTTGTCGATGCCGTCGGTGGCGGTGTTCGGGTCGGCGACGATGACCCGCACGTGAACGCCACGGTGGGCCTTCTCGGCCAGGAGCCTCGGCAGGTTTGGCACGAGGTCGGACAGGGCGAGGTCGCCCATGATGACGATGCGCTGCTGCGCGTCGGTGAGTAGCCGAGCCCACAGGTTGGGCGGGACGGCGGCACGGCCGGGCCAGCAGGCGGTCAGTTCGTCGGTGCCGTCGATTTTGCTGATGCGGGTGCCGTGGATACGCGGCCACAGGTAGGTGACGTCCACGTCCAGGAGGCGGGCCGCCTGGTAGGCGATCCGGGGGTAGGGGGTGCGGTCGGCGTTGCCGATCCACCGCTCGACGGTCTTCGGGTCGACGCCGAGCTTGGAGGCGAAGTCAGCCGGTGACTCGCCGAGCGAGAGCAGAGTTTCGCGGAGCCGTTCGTTGCAGCGGGTAGCGGTGCGCGGGTTGGTGTTGGGCCGAAGGTCAGCGGGGGACAGGTGCGAGTGAGCACCGGGAGGCGTGTCGTGGAACGTCTTGGCAGGGGTCGACGCCACCGGCCGGAGCCGGTTAACAGACGGCAGGGCCGGGGCGTTCGTCTGAAGACCCGAGACGCGACACGCAGGGACATGGGTACGCTGAGCAGGCATCGTGATTCCTTTCGCAGAGGGCCGATGCACTTGGCCTCGACGGGCCGCAATCCCGTCGGGGCCTCTTTGCGCTCCCCATATCCCTTGTAAAGGGGGGTTGCGCACCGATGTGTGGCCGAGGTTACGCAAGCCCCCTTGCTTGGGTCAAGCCCCATCCTGCGATAAGGTGCGTTGAACGTTCAGCGCACCGGATCGGAGGGACCGTGGAGATCAGCCCGCACGGCCTGGCTGACATCCAGGACCCGAGCGACAGAGCACGCAAGGCCAGCGACTTGATCGATGAGCATCAGGCGGCCGTCAACGAGCTGTCACGGCTACGCCGTGAGGCGTTGGACGAGATGGTGTCGCAGGGAATGACGCACGCGCAGATCGCTCAAGTCGTCGGCATGACACGCGCCCGCGTCGGACAGCTCCTGTCGTCTGGACCCCGACCCGAGCGAGCGATGCTGGGCAGTGGCCCGCTCACCGTCGCGGTCGGGGGCAAGTTCGAGGCGGGCAAGGCGAACCCGTACGCGGTCGTCTCCGCTGAGATGCTGGCGGCGTACGAGAAGCTGTCCAACCTCGCTCGGGGACTGGGCTTGAAGACGGAGTACGAGGTGGTGCCACCGCCGGGCATGGTGGACCTGAACCGCACCAACCTTGTCGTGGTCGGTAGTCCCCGGATTCTGCCGTTCGTTGGGCAGGTGCTCGCGTCCGATCCGAAGCTGGGCTTCGGCAGCGATGACGACGGCGTCTATCTCGTGAACCGACAGACCGGCGAGGAGTTCCGCTCTCCGTCGGACAGCGGCGAGCCGGTCGACTATGGATACCTGGGCCGGCTTCCCCGCCCTGATGGACGTGGCACCTTCCTCTACCTCGCCGGCATCCACGCCATGGGCACCCTTGGGGTAGCGCAGTACCTGGACGACCACCTGGACGAGCTGTACCGCGAGGTGAAGAACCGGCGGTTCTCTCTGCTGGTGGCCTGCACCTACGACCCGAAGAAGCGGGCCGTGAAGAAGGTCGACGCGTTGACGCCGATCTACCGCAGCGAAGCCGTGGCCTGATGCGCGTCTCGACCGCCTCGGAGGCCGGCAACCCGAAGTCGCCCAACGAGGACTGGGCCATGGCCAGCGAGAACCTGATCGTCGTTCTCGACGGTGCTACGGCCCGCACCGGCACCGGCTGTGTCCACGGCATCGCTTGGTACGCGGCAAAGCTTGGCTCTGCTCTCGCCGGCTTGGCCGCCGATCGTGACTCGGAGTTGGTCAACGCGCTGATGTACGGCATCCGGTTCACGGCCGACCAGCACCGGGACACCTGCGACCTCAGCCACCCGGGTACACCTTCGGCCGCTACCGCTGTGCTGCGGCTCAAAGACACGGCGCTGGAGTACGTGGTTCTCGGTGACGTGACGGTGCTGATCGACACTGTCGACGGCATCAAGGTCATCACTGATGACCGGGTGGACAAGACCGCCCGCGCGGAACGTGACGAGGCCGACCGGCACCCGTTCGGATCGGCCGAGAAGCAGGCGGCACTGCTGCGGATGAAGCACGCCGAGCTGGCCGCTCGTAACCAGCCAGGCGGGTATTGGGTCGCAGCGGCTGACCCGTTCGCCGCTCGGCACGCAATCACCGGTGAAGTACCGCTCGATAGCGTCCGACGGGTCGCCGTGCTTACCGACGGAGCAGCGCGCCTTGTGGCCCTGTTCGGTCTGCTCGACTGGCCCGACGTGCTCGACGTCCTCGCCCAGGACGGCCCGACCGAGCTGATCAGCCGAGTCCGGGCCATCGAGGCCGCCGACCCATCATGCATGAAGTGGGCACGCAACAAGCGCAGCGACGACGCTACCGCCGTCTATGCAGCCTGAGCAGGCAGATCGGCCGCGCGGACAGCGACTTTCGACCGCTACAGTCGAGGCGTGCTCAATATGGACACGACACGTCGCCCCGTTCGTCCCAGCGAGTGGCTCGCAGTGCTCGACGCGGTCTACAACGCAGAGCAGAGCGATGAGCAAACTTGGCTGGAGTGGAAGTCCAGCCTGGACTTGCGTTCCAAAGAACAGATGGCGAAGATTGTTTCGAAAGCAATCATCGCGATGGCTAACCGTGATCCTAACGAAGCTGCACTGACAGTCGGCGGCATAGGCATCCTCCTCATCGGCATTGAGCCGGGTTCCGTGGCAGGTGTAAACCAAGTGGATAACGCCGACTTGGACCAGATGATTTCCAACTATATCGGCAGCGACGGGCCTGTTTGGCAGCCACACTGGACCCAGTACCAAGGCATGCAGATTCTCATTATCGAAGTAAATCCGCCACGGTGGGGAGACCCGCCACACTCCTTTCGAAAAGCATTTGATGTAATCAGCGACGGTCAGGTGTACGTTCGGAAGATGGCGCGATCGGTTCCGCCCGATCATAGGGACGTCCGCCGGCTAGCGGAACGATTTGCGGCCAGCCCAATTAAGGAAACCCTCGATGTTGCCGTCGTAGTGGAATGTCCCGAGCCGCTATCACGATACAAGTGGTCACAGGCTGACGCGAAAAGATTCGCCGATTCCGAGCGCATGCGCTTGATGGAACCTCTTAGAAGAAGTTCGAGGAGTCCATCGAGTGGGCCATATGCTGGACTGGGTAGCGCAGTAGACAGATACACGAGGCTTCCCTCTGTGGATTACGGACTTAACCGTGAGATCCCAGAGGAGCGCTCCGAAGAGGAGTACGAGGCGCAAGTATCTCTATATCTTAAGCAAGTTCAAGACGTTTGGGCAGAGGCTATGCTGTCTGCTGCGGCAAGCCTAATTAAGCCGCCGACCTTTCGGGTAATCAACAGATCTGCCAGGAATTACCAACAGCTTGAAGTGAAACTCTATGTTGCTGGCGAGGCAGACGCTGCCGAATTTCATCCGAGCCAGGCGGACCTTAGCCTAGAGAGGCTTCTACCCACCCCTCCCCGCCTCTGGGGGCCTTACAAGCGGCAGCAATACTTAGGTTGGGCGACTACGGGATCTCACTTTGCGACACACCTTCCCTACCAGCCTCCCGGGCCTTCCACGCGGGTGGAACGGGGTGGCAGCTTCACCCTTACCTTCCCGCCCGTTAATCTCCGACCCCGTCGCACCGAGATCCTAGAGTGCGAATGGAGCGTCCTGATCCCCAGCTCACGTGCTGAAGCAGTCACCGCAAGCTGGACGGCCACCGCCACGAACGTAGATGACGTTGCGCATGGCGAGGTTGCGATCCCGTTCGAGGCCGAGGACCTAGACGTGCACAGCACGCTTCTCGGCCTATCCAGCGAGGAAGACTAGAAGGCCTTCACGCACCAGGGTGAACGGCCACCGTGCCCGGCCGGCTGCCAGCGGGGTTGTGAGAAGTTTCTGTACGTCTTCAAGGCGGCCCTGAACGGGCCGCACGCGCCGCCGCCTGGGCGCGCGTCCGTCGCTCCGCTGGCGCTCCGACTCCGGCCACGCAACACGCCCGGCGGCTGGCGCGGAAGGCGGGGAGCCCGGGGGGCCGCCGACGGTAGCGGCGAAGGTGGTTGGGGGTTCGTGGGCCGGCAGCCGGCCGGGACGCGGCGGCCGTCGCACCGCCGCGCCGCAGGGCGAGTCACCGCCGGCCGTGGTGGGGATGCGGCGCGGAGGATGCGGGGCCGCCCCTCCGACCTCAAGGGTGCTTCGCATCGCTGCGCGACGGCCCTTCGGGCCGCCCTTGACCTCGGAGCCTCTGCGACCCCTCGGGCCGGCGTTGCCGGCAGGCGGGGGCCTGCCCGTGATGCTCGCGCCGCATCCCCACCACGTCCTCGTACGCTCTCGCCCCCTAAACCCAGTCAATTCTCGCTTGACAACAGGCGGGGCTAGCGGCGTTCTGACCGTCCGCCGAACTCCTTCAATTGCTCATTGATTAGGTAGATTTGAGCAAGCAAAGCAGCCGCAAACGCAAGCCCGCTTTCAGCATCCTCTCCCTTGACTGCCGGCCTAGCGCCGTGAATCACGCCATTCGCCATATGCACGACGTCCGACCCCCACTTTGCAAGGCGTTCGTCAATCTGCCGCGACTCCTTCAAGTAACGAATTCCGTGACCTGCGGTAATGTCTTCGAATCCCCGTTCCGCACAGACTGCTTCAATAATCCATCTCACAAGGACCAGGGTAGTATCGAAGCGAGACTCCCGCATAGAGGACAGGGCGGAAGAAAAGGCGGTCAGAACAGTGCTGGGGAGCCGGCCCTCAAGATAGACCGATAAGGCTAGGGGTTGCCTGCCTACGCCCATCATCAGATGAGAATTATTGTCTATCGCCAGCATGTTATTGACAAAACGTTCACCCCTTGCCGCAGTTGCGGCAACGTGACCCGTACCGCTCTCAAAGAGAGCCGCATCATGCAACTCCTGGAACGATTGAATGTCGCCATTGAGCTGCCGAACGACCTTTTCTACAAGACTCCAACGGGGGGTGCTGGCACCAGTTTCTGCGGCACTCAAGGAGGATGGGCTATAACCAATCTTATCCGCCACAGCCCTAAGTGAAACACCTTCATTTCGGCGCAGGGCGCGCAATGCGCGCGCCAATTGGTATCGCGCAGAAGATGTCGAATCGAGAGCTGGCACAAACTTGGCATCGGGGTCACGCCCCGCGTCAGTCTCAGCAAGTGCATGGCCGGAGGCACGGAGGTCACTCCGCACACGTCGCGCGACCGCTGGTGCCAGCCTCATCTCAGAGGACTTTGCATGTAGGCCGAGTTGCTGGAGTGCGGACCGCACCCGCGCTTCGTCGACCCCCAAGCTCTCCGCCAACTCAGCGACTGTTGCAGAGCGGTCGGGACCAGGTTCGTCCGAAAAGTGGGCTTCTGTCACTGTCCATCACCTTTTCGGCCGTACGTTGCTAGCGCGATGTTCGGCGTTGTACGGTGTGTTCGCCGAACACCTGGGCTGACCGAACGGTCATGCCCTGCGGCCTTGCCGCCCTCAGGGAAGGATGTCCCAGCCGTGCTGGTCGACGCTCGATGGATCATGTTGGTTGCCGTCTTCACGCTTGTCCTGGTCATGGTGCGCAAACGGAAGGAGTGGGCAGAACCACTCCTTGTCGCAACTGCCGTAGCGACACTGCTGATCACCGCGCTGTTCTTCATCTCGGAACCGCTGGGGATGCTCTCCTGAGTGCCGGAACCGAACGCGCCGAACGGTGCCGAACACATGGTACTACGAGAGTTGGACCGAAGATCAATCATCGCTGGCAGGGCGGTCCCGGTGGGCCGCCCAGGTCGCCCATTGAGAATTCGCGACGTCCGGTCGTCCTGGGTGACCAACTGGGTGACGACGAGCACGAGCAACGCCGGATGCCCATGGACTGCGGCGGACCGTTCGGGCCACTCGACTCTGCTGCTGACGCAGCTCATCAACGGCCGGTGGTTCCTTCGGGACGAAGAGGTCGTCGGTTCGAATCCGGCCACCCCGACCAGAGGTGAAGGCCAGGTGAGATCTTCTCTCACCTGGCCTTTTTGTCTGCCCCGGCAAGCCCTGTCGACCGATTCCCGTCGTAGGGCCGCATGGTTAGCGTCCGCGTATGACCCACCCTCAGGCACCGCAACCGTGGCTCCCGCCCGACGGTCCGGCGGGGGCACCCCCCGCCACCCCGGGCAGCCCCGTCTCCTTCCTGGCCGTGTACGTGTTGGCGGGCCTGGCAACGGTGTGTTGGGCGGGAGCGGCCTACAGCGCCCGGGCGATCTTTCTTGGCCGCGACATGGTCGAGGGCCTGCTGAGCTTCGTCGGACTAGTCGGGCTCGCGGGATGTGAAGTGTTCGCGTTGCTGTTCACCATCACCGCCGCCTTCGAGCTGCGCGGACGCAACTCGCCTCGGGCGGCCCTGGTGACCGGTCTGGTCGCGGTCGCCGGAGTCGCCGCGACGATCGTGTTCCTGATCTGGGTTTCCACGACCGCGAGTACCGGCTCGTAGCGACAGGTAACCAGCTCTCGCCTTCAACCTTCTGGCCCTCGACGGAGTCGTGAGAGGTAACCAATCAAGGCGGGGGCTTATGGCAGTTGACGACGAGCATTTTCGAGAGTTCGTCGAGACGCGTTACGTGGATCTCCTTCGCGTGGCGTACCACCTCACCGGCTCGCCCCAGGATGCCGAGGATCTGGTGCAGGCCGCGCTGGTGAAGGTGATGCGTCGGTGGCGGCGGGTCGACGATCCGATGGCCTACCTGCGGCGAGTCATGATCAATCAGCACATCAGCGTCTGGCGCCGCCACCGGATGCACGAGGTGGTGACGGCCTTCTTTCCCGAGCGGCCCACCCGGGACATGACCGAGACGGTTACCGAACGGCGCGCTCTCTACGAGGCGATGCGGGAGCTGACACCTCGTACCCGTGCCGTGATCGTGCTCCGGTACGTGGTCGATCTGCCGGAGGCGGAGGTCGCGGCCGCTCTCGGCTGCTCCGTCGGGTCGGTCAAGAGCCGCGCATCACGAGGACTGGCTCGCCTGCGTCTGGCGTTGGCAGCTGATCCAGCACCGACCGGGACGACGAAGATGACGGGGGTAACACCATGACGGTCGACGATGAGCTGAGCCAGGCCCTGGCCGAGCTGAGCAGGACACTGACCCCGCAGCCAGACCCGTACGGTCGAGCGAGGGCGCGATACCGACGCAGCCGGCAGCGACGCCTCGGCGGCCTGGTCCTGGCCCTCGTGGTCTCCATGGGAAGCATGGCCTTCGCCGTCACCAGCCCGGGCCGGACCACGCAGCCGCTGCCGGCCGACCCGACGGAATCCATCGCACCCGTGCTGGCGTGGTCGGACAGACTCCTCCAATCGCCGCCGCGCGGTGCCGTCGCCGGGGACAGCGGCTACGTGCGTCAGCTCTCTGAACAGTTGTTGGCCGCCCAACGCCGGGGAGAGTTCTCCCGCCTGATGGTGCCGGTGAGCGGGGTGAAGGTGCTCTTCGCCGACGACGTGGACGGCCAGCGGGTCGCGCTCGCCGCCTTCGTCCGCAACCAGCCAGATCCGGTCACCGGCTGGCCGAGCGCCGCCGTGTGGCTGGTCGCCGACGAAGGTGCCAGCGCCCAGGAACTGGCCGGCACCGCCGCCGTTCGGGGCGTCAGCGACGCTCTGGAGCCCTACGAGAGCCTGGCTGTGGACGGTCCCGAGGCGGTACACGTGGCAGTCGCCCCGGCCGGCTGCGTCTTCCTCAGCTCACCGTTGCCCGACGGCAACACCTTCCGGTGGGCCCCGGAGCCGACCGGGTCCTACCTGATCCGTACGGCAGAGACCCAGCGGCCCGAGTGGTGGCGGGTCGACTGCGGCGGGGTGACCCGCAAGATAACGCCCGGGCCAGGTTCGCTGGCCTCCACGCCGATCACCGACGCTCAACTAGCGACGGCGATGTCGCGCGCACGCGGCAGTGTCGAGCAGCAACGTGCCCGGGAGTTGGCGTACCAGTGGGCCCAGTCGGTGGGTTACCGCCTGACCGCCCTTCCGAGCGTGGTGTGGGGCGGGCACGTTGTCGGCCTTCCTATCAGCCCGGCCGAGGGGTCGCCCAACGCGACAGAGCCGTCGGTGGAGGACGCCCAGGTGACGGTCCTGTCTGCTCCCACTGTGGGCGGCAACTGGGTCGGTGAGGTGTCGATCGCTCCCGAACAGCCACGGTCCGACGGCGTACTCAGCACCGGCACCTCCTTCACCGCGACGGCCGACCCGACCGATCCCGGCGGCGTGCTGGCCGTGTCCATCGACGATGACGCTGCCGGCGGCAAGGGCCAGCAGTTCCTACTCGTGGTGACGCCGGCAGCCGCCACCACGGTGCGCGTCCTGCGCGATGGGCAAGAGGTGGCGAGGAGCGCCGTCAGCGGCTCCGGGACGGCCATGCAGGTACCCCGCCCCACCGCGGGTCTCGTCGTGGAGGCGCTCGACGCGTCCGGCCGGACAATTGCCAGCGGCCAGGTGGCCCAGCAGGGTGCACAGCGAACAGCCGAGACCGACACCTGGAACCAGGAGTGACCGCCCCCGCCGACCCGGGCGACGCCTGGCAGACCCCGCTGACCGGCCTTGAGCTGCCAAGATACGTGTTGTCACCGATCCTCCGAGGTGCCGCCACCCCTAACGTCAGTGGCTCACCAAACTCCGAGGGGGACCACCCATGACCATCGCACCCGATCTCATCGCGGTAAGGCACGCCAGCCGGTGGCGTAGCGGACCCTAGACCCGGCCTGACGCCCCTCCGCGCCCTCCCTTCGAGGCGGCGTGGACCGGTCAGTCCTGCCGTTCGGTGCGCTCGATCTCCGTGAACGCGGCGGCCAGGTAGTCGTCCAACGGCACGCTGGTCGCCGCCAACAGGTCCGCCACGAGCAGTGGGGCGTGTCGGGCCAGAGCGGACGCGTCCGGAGGGGACTCGTCGCCCTCGGGGTCGTACACCCCCAGGGCACCGGCCAGCAGGACGAGCACCACGTGCGGGTCGACGTCCGAACGCCACCGCGTCGACTCCTGCACGCAGCGGGTCAACACCTGGCGGATGTCGTCGCCGGTCAGCCCGTCCGGATGGCTCTCCTCCAGCAGCAACCGGACCACCGCGCCGAGCACCAGCCCGGAACGCTCGTCCGCGGCGAGACCGCCGACCGCCTCGTCGTACGCCCCACCGTCGCGTGCCTGGGCGGCGGCGACGGCTGTCGTGGCGGTCACCGCGATGGCGCGGGCGGTAGCGGGCAGATGTCGCCAGGTGCCGGTCATCGCGCCAGCATCGCAGACCCGGCGGACACCGGCCGAGCGCGACCAGGACGAGTGGATCAACGTGGGATTGGTCACCGAACGGTCCCGGTGACCGCGAGGCGTGGCCAAAACGGTTCGCGCGGCGTCAGACCCACCGAACAGAATGCCGGCATGCTGCGTCGTGCCCTGCCCCGCCGTTCGGAAGCTCGCCGACTCCTCCTCGGCACTCTGCTGTCGGCGGTCGGGCGGGGTCTGACCCTGCCGTTCCTGTTCATCTACCTGACCGACGTACGCGGGCTCACCGACACCCGCGCCGGGCTCGTGATCGGCTGGTACGGCGTGGTCACCCTGGCCCTGTCTCCGCTGGGCGGGACGCTGATCGACCGGATCGGCGCCCGCCGGGTGGTGGTGCCCTGCCTGGTGATCGAGGCGATCGGCACCGGCTCTCTCGCGCTGGTCCACTCGACCGGTTCGGCCCTGCTGGTGATGACGGTGATCGCCATCGGCAGCTCGGCGATCTGGTCCGGGCAGAACACCATTCTCGCGTCGCTGACCGACGACGATGAGCGGCAACGCGTCTTCGGGCTGAACTTCGCCCTGCTCAACCTCGGCATCGGCATCGGTGGCATGACCTCCGGCGCGATCGTCGACACCGCCCGACCCGGCACCTTCCAGGCGATCTACCTGCTGGACGCGGTGACCTACCTGATGCCGGCGCTGATCCTGCTCACGCTACCCGGCGTGGGCCACCGACTCGGCAAACGTCGAGGTGTCGACGAGCCGTCGCCCGGCGGCTACCTGACGGTGCTCCGCGACCGCCCGTTCCGACGGCTGGTGATCTTCGGCCTGATCCTCACCACCTGCGGGTACGCGCAGGTGGAGGTGGGCTTCGCCGCGTACGCGGTGCGGGTGGCCGAGGTGAACCCCCGCGTCGTGGCCTGGGCGCTCGCGGCCAACACCGTGATGATCGTGCTCGCTCAACTGCTGGTGATCCGCCGGATCGAGGGACGCAGCCGCACCCGGGCGTTGGCCGTGGTGGGAGCGGTGTTCGCCGCCGCCTGGCTGGTCCTCGGCGGGGCCGGCCTGGTCAGTGGTGAGCACGCGGTGCTGGCCGCCCTGTTCGTCGTGCTCTGCTCCGCGATCTTCGGCTTCGGCGAGACGATGCTCTCGCCGGTGATGCCCGCACTGACCAACGCGCTGGCCACCGACGAGCTGCGCGGCCGATACAACGCGATGAGTTCGATGATCTTCGGAATCAGCGGTGTGATCGGCCCGGTGACCGCCGGCCCACTCATCGGCGCCGCCAACGGCATGGTCTGGGTGGCGACCGTGGTCGGCGGCTGCCTGGTCGCCTCACTGGTCGCGCTCTCCCTGCGACGGCTGCTCACCACCGAGCAGGACGGCCTCGCGTCGCCCACCCCGGCGTCCCCCACCCCCGCGCCCACCCCCGCCTGACCTCGAACGGTGGAGCAGTTGGCCGCGCCGCTGCACCCCGGCGCGCGGCCCGTGACACGCCCCACGCCACACACACCCCCACACCCCACACCCCGCGCCCCGCGCCCCGCGGCCCGCACCCCGCACCCCGCGCCAAGATCCGAGCAACTTCCCGGATCTTGCTGCCTCAGGTGCGCGGGAGGCAGCAACATCCCCGATGTTGCGCGGGCCTTGATCGCGCCGAGCAGCAAGACCGCGCACGATCCTGGATGTAGTGGCATCCCGGCGCCCTCGACGCCACTACATCCATGTTCGAGCGCGATCTTGCGGGGCGCGGCCAAACGCACCGCGCGGGCAAACGCACAGCGCGGCGGCGGTGTCGGGGACGGGTCGGGCCCCGGAGCTGGTGCTCCGGGGCCCGATCGTCGCGGGGTCGGCCGTCAGGCGGCGGGGACCTCGGCGGTGGTGCGGATCCGGTCCAGCGTCGGTGCGGAGACCGGCGACTGGGCGGTCAGGTACGCCACGAACGCGTCCAGGTCGATCTGGCCGGTGACCAGGTTCGTCCCGCCGGTGAAGGTGCTGAAACCGTCACCGCCGCCGGCCAGGAAGTTGTTCACCGTCACCCGGTAGGTGGCGGCGGTGTCGACGGCGGTGCCGCCGATGGTGAGGCTGCCCCGGACCACGCGAGTGCCGGCGCACGGGTCGGCCGCGGTGGCGCTGGTGCCGTTCAGGTCGACCACGTAGCCCAGCGTGGCCGACGGGTACAACGTGCGGCCGGTGACGAACTGCTGCTCCAGGACGCAGTAGAGCTGCGCGCCGGTCAGGTCGAGCGTCACCAGGTTGTTGGCGAACGGCTGCACCGTGAACGCCTCCCCGTAGGTGACCGGGCCGGCGTCCAGGGGGGCCCGCACCCCGCCCGGGTTCATGAGGGCGGCCACCGCGCCCTGCTCGTCATCGGTGGCGGCGAGTTGGGCGTCCGCGATCAGGTTGCCGATCGGGGACTCTCCGCACGAGTTGGGCACCTGCGGTGAGCAGGTGCCGAGCAGGTTCTCCTGCGTCGTGAGGAGGGCGGTGGCGGTCACGCCGACCTGGCGGTCGGCGACCGGGCCGAGCACCTTCTTGTACCGGTCGATCAGCTCGGTCTGCCGCGGGTCCTTGGCGACGTCGCGGGTGACCACGACGTTGTTCGCGGCGGCCGAGAGCACGTCCCCGCTCCGACGGTCGATCTTGAGGTCGATGTCGGTGACCAGGCGACCGAACGAGCTGGCGCTGGTGACCAGCTTGCCGTTGATGTCGCAGTTGTACGCCTGGTGGGTGTGCCCGCTGACCACCACGTCGATCGACGGGTCCATCCGGTTGGTGATGTCCACGATGGGACCGGTCATGCCGACGCAGTCGTTGATGCCGCCGGTCGACGCCTGGGCGCCGCCCTCGTGCAGCAGTACGACGATCGCCTCCACGCCCTTGCGGCGCAGCTCGCGCGCGTACCGGTTGGCGGTGTCCGCCTCGTCGGCGAAGCTGAGGCCGGCGACGCCCTGCTGGCTGACGATCTGCGGGGTGCCCTCCAGGGTCATCCCGATGAAGCCGACCTTGACGCCCTGCACCTTGTGGATCGCGTACGGCGCCATCAGCGGCTTGCCGGTGGCGGTCCTGAAGGCGTTCGCGGACAGGTACTGGAAGCCCGCACCCCGGTACGGGGTGCCGTCGGCGCAACCATCCACCGGGTGGCAGCCGCCGTTCTGGATCCGCAGCAGCTCGGCGGCGCCTTCGTCGAACTCGTGGTTGCCGACGCTCGCGTAGTCCAGCCCGGCCATGCTCAGCGCCTCGATGGTCGGCTCGTCGTGGAACGCGGCCGAGAGCAGCGGGGACGCGCCGATCAGGTCACCGGCGGCGACCGTGATGGTGTTCTTCTTCTTGGCTGCGGCACGCAGCTCGGCAAGGTGGGTGGCCAGGTACTCGACGCCGCCCGCGGTCTGCCCGGCGATGGTGCCGCTGGACCCGGTCGGCGGTTCGAGGTTGCCGTGGAAGTCATTGAGGGCGAGCAGGGTGACGTCGACCGGCTTCGGTCGGGCGTCGGCCTGCTCAGGGCTGGTGGCGACCGCGCCGAAAGCGGCCACCGCGAGCGCGGTCAGGCCGACAGCGGCCCGACGCATCCCGGGTATGAACATGAATCTCCTCGTGAGAATCGGCGCGTACGGTGCCCGGCCTCTGGGTCGACCGGGCCGCCGACGAACGCCGTCGGAAGGGTCGCGGATGGCGGCGGTTGAGCATGGCCCCCGCCCCGACAGCCTCTCACCCGCACGCCGAGTGGTCGACCCAGGCGACACATCGGAGCAGGGGGTACGCCGAAACCAAGATCGATCACCGTTTAACGCGGTCTGTCGGACAGTGTCGGACCGAGGGTCTAGAAAGGACGGGACAGCAAACGAGGACTGGGGGCGGCATCGTGAGCGGAACGACACCAGTGGCGGAGCAGGTGCGATCGGTCGACGGCACGCCCGTCGCGTTCGAGCGGTCCGGGGCCGGGCCGGCGGTCATCCTGGTCGGCGGCGCGTTCAGCGATCGCAACGCGACCCGTGACCTGGGTGCGGCACTGGCACCGGATTTCACCGCCTTCAGCTATGACCGTCGGGGTCGGGGCTACAGCGGCGACACCGCACCGTACGAGGTCGGCCGCGAGATCGACGACCTGGCCGCCCTGATCGCGGCGGCAGGTGGTTCCGCCGCCGTCTACGGCATCTCCTCCGGCGCCGTCCTGGCCGCCCTCGCCACCGCACAGGGCCTGCCGGTGACCGCGTTGGTCATGTTCGAGCCACCGTTCCAGGTCGGCCCGCACGTGGGCGTGCGCAAGGACATCACACCGCAGCTCATCGAGCTGATCGCCGCCGATGACCGGGACGGCGCGGTGGAGACCTTCCTCCGCGACTCGGTGGGGCTGCCGGCCGAGCAGATCACCGGAATGCGGTCGCAGCCGATGTGGGGTGGGCTGACGGCGGTCGCGCACACCCTGGTGTACGACGCGATCATCACCGCCGGAGGGCGACTCCCCGCGGACCGGCTGGCGACCATCACCGCGCCGACCCTCGCACTGGACAGCACCGGCAGTCCACAGTGGTTGCGGGATGCGAGTCGGGCTGCGGCCGAGGCGGTCCCGGGTGGCCGATCGATCAGCCTCGACGGCGGCTACCACGACGTGCCCCCGACGACGCTGGCCCCGGCGCTGCGCGAGTTCCTACTCGGTTGACGGCACCAGTACGCCGCCCAACCAGCGCACCGCCCAACCAGCGGGCCAGGGGTAGGCAGGGGTTCGGCAGGTCAGCCGTCGACCAGCGCCCCGTCGACCAGGGCCGCCACGGCGTCCGGCGGCCAGGCGTCGGCCACGCCGGGCCGGGCCGCCAGGTAGCTGGCGATCCGCTCGGCCTGCCAGCCGTGCGACTCGCGCAGCCCTCGGGCGATCATGCCGAGGTAGATCGGCGCGGGTGGTCGGCACCGCACGGCTGACGCCCCCTCGGGGGCGGTGAAGGTGAGCATCGGAACGCCGTCGCGGCTGCCCGGGCAGACCAGCGTCTCGTACCGTCCCGGGCCGAGGGTGGCCCGTCCGTTGGCGACGGCGGCGTCGATGGCCGCGCCGGTCGCCGGGATCAGGTCGGCCGTGTCGCCCGGCGGGCGGTACATCTCCTGTGCCGCGATGTCGGTGAACTGCTCCAGCGTGACCAGGTAGGCGCGGGCCGCGGCCTCGCCCGGCAGGTGCGGGTCGTAGAAGGCCATGCCGCCGGTCCAGGCACCGGACTCGCCGGCGAAGTAGATGCCGCCGGGCAGCGACACGGGCGCGGACCGGCTCGGTGGACGCCGGTCGCGGCAGCCCGGGTACGTCCGCTTTCCGCCGGGTGGGCAGCCGCCACCGATGTACCAGGCCAGCCGGGCGGCGTGCATGTTCGAGCCGTACGAGACGTACCAGACCAGCACGACGACGCCCTCAGAAGCCGCAGGTCTGCCCGGCGGAGTGGCTCACCTGCACGGTGTGGGTCACGCACCCGCCGGCCTCGACCGAGTGCAGCAGGAAGGCGGTGGGTTCGTTGACCCAACCGATCTGCTCGTCGGCGCTCATGGTGAGCGTGCTCTGCTTCCACGTGCTGGGTGCCACGGTGAGGACGGTGCCCGCGTACGCCGTGGTGACCGGGCGGTGCAGGTGACCGGCGGCGACCCGTACGACGTGCCGGTGCCGGCCGATCACCTCGGCGAGCGCGGCACCGTCGGCGAGCCGGATGGAGTCCGCCGTGGGGATGCCGACCGTGACCGGCGGGTGGTGCAGGAAGATCACGGCGGGCACCTCGGGCCGCCCGGCCAGCACCCCGTCGAGCCAGCCGAGCTGTTCCTCGCCGAGTTGGCCGCCGTCGCTGCCGGGGACGAGCGAGTCGAGCACCACGACGGACGCCGCCTCGTGGTCGACGTGGTAGTAGGCCGAGAAGCCGCCGCCGAGCCACGGTGTGCCCCCGAACGCGTCGAGCAGGGACTCCCGGTCGTCGTGGTTGCCGGTGGCCAGGTGCACCGGCAGCGGGAACCGGCCGATCACCTCGCGCAGCGCCGCGTACTCGTCGGGCTGGCCGTGGTCGGCCAGGTCGCCGGTGATCACCACGCAGTCCGGTCGGGGTCGCAACGCCAGCACCCGGCCGAGCGCTCGGTGCAACCCGGCGGCCGGTTCGGCGGCGAGCAGGCCGGTGGTCAGGTGCGGATCACTGAGCTGGGCGATGAGCATGGGCTCGCCTCCTCGGCGCCGGGATGCTCCACGCTATCGCCAGGCACGGCATCCCGGGGGCCACGTCCACAGGCTGCGTCCACAGGCTGTGGATAGCACGTGTGTACGAAGCCCGACCCGGTCCCAGCCACCGTGAGTACGCTTGATCGAGCGGTTCGGCGTCGGCCGGGCCCCTCCCCTACCTGGAACGACGTGCGAGTGGATCATCAGCGAGTCATCCGTGACGTCACCGGCCGCCTGCCGATGGCGTCGAGCACGCCGGAGGCGTGTCGGTGGACGGTCACCGCGTTGTCCCGGCACACCCCGGCGACCATCTCCGTGCTGCTCGCGGCCCACGACCGCCTGCGCTGCGTCGCGGCGACCGGGGCCTGGCAGGTCTTCGCCACCGTGCCGGCCCGGACCGGCATCGTCGGTCGGGTGTACGCGACCGGCGTACCCGCCGTCGTTCCGGACGTCACAGTCGACCCGGACTACCTCCCGGTACGCCCGGACGTGACCGCCGAGCTGTGCGTACCGGTGCTGGACCCGACGGGTCGGGCGATCGGTGTGCTCGACCTGCAGTGGAGTGAGCCGACCGACCTGGAGCCGTGGCGGGACACCGCGCAGCGGCTGGCCGACGGGCTCGGCGCGCGGGTCGCCGCCCTCGGGGGGCCACCGGCGGAGAGCCGCAGCGAGAAGCTGCTCCGGCACGCCGCCGCGCTCTCCGCCGCACCGACCGAGGGGGAGGTGATGGGGGCGGCGGCCCGGGCTGCCCGGGAGGTCTCCACCCTGTCCACCGCGCTGCTGCTGCTCGGCGGTCAGCTCGGCCCGGCCCCGGCGACGCCGGGTGACCTGGAGACCCGGATCCGCGCCGAGTTGGCCGGGGCGGGTCCGGCCGCTCTGGACCGGATGGTCGACCGGGCACACCGCTACGGCGCCGGGTACACGCTGGGCGAGCCCGGGCATCCCCCGACCGAGGACTACCGTCCGCTGACCCGGGCGGGGGTACGCACGCTGGTCGCCGTGCCGGTCGGGCCGACCGACGCGGGCGGGGTGTTGCTGGTCGCCGACGAACGCGCGCTGCGTCCGGACCCGACCACGGTCAGCCTGATGGAGTTGCTCGCCGGGCAGGCGTGGACGAGTGTGGACCGACTGCGCACGTTGGCCCGGCTACGGGAGCAGGCCAGCTCCGACCCGCTGACCGGGTTGCGGCACACCGGCCCGTTCGGGCAGCGGATCGCGGCGGCCACCCCCGGGCGTACGGCCCTGCTGGCGATCGACGTGGACGGCTTCAAGACCGTCAACGACACGTACGGCCACCAGGCCGGTGACCGGGTGCTGGTCGGGTTGGCCCGGGCACTGGAGGGCGCGCTACGGCACGGCGACGAGTTGTACCGGATCGGCGGCGACGAGTTCGTGGCGGTGATCGAGGTGAGCCGCCCGGAGGAGGCGGTCCGGATCGCCGAACGGCTGACCGAGGCGGCCCGACGTATCGGCCGCACGATCAGCGTGGGTGTCGCCCTACCCCGCCCCGGCGAAACCCCCGACCGAACCCTGAAGCGAGCCGACCAGGCCCTCTACGCGGTAAAACGCCAGGGCCGAGACGGCGTCCTACTCTCCGCCGCCTAACCTAACGCCCCACGCCCGCCGATCTTGCACTTTCGGTTGTCGTTTTGTCGCCCTCATCCCTTATGCCGGCGCAGAAACTGCAAGATCGCCGCAGCGGGAGGGGCGGGGAGCCGCAGCGGGGAGCGGGGACGGGTAGGGGGACGGGGACGCGCGCGGGGTCAGGCGGTGCGGAGTTCTTTGGCCAGGAGCTCGGCGATCTGGGCGGTGTTGAGGGCCGCGCCCTTGCGGAGGTTGTCGCCGGTGACGAAGAAGTCGAGGGCGCGGGGGTCGTCGAGGGCGCGGCGGATCCGGCCGACCCAGGACGGGTCGGTGCCGACGGCGTCGATCGGCATCGGGAACTCCCCGGCCGCGGGGTCGTCGACCAGGATCACCCCGGGGGCGTTGCGCAGTGCCTCGCGGGCGCCCTCGGCGTCGACCTCGGTGGCGAAGACCGCGTGCACGGCGACCGAGTGGGCGGTGACCACCGGCACCCGGACGCAGGTGGCGGAGACCTTGAGGTCGGGAAGGCCGAGGATCTTCCGCGACTCGTTGCGGATCTTCATCTCTTCCGACGACCAGCCGCTGTCCGCCGGTGAGCCGGCCCAGGGCACCACGTTGAGCGCCATGGGTGCCGGGAACGGGCCCAGGTCGTCGCCGACCGCCTGGCGTACGTCGCCGGTGCGCGAGCCGAGCGCCCGATCGCCGGCGACCTTGGTGAGCTGGTCGTGCAGGATGTCGACGCCGGACTGCCCGGCGCCGGAGACCGCCTGGTAGGAGGCGAGCACCAGCTCGCGGAGGCCGTACTCGCGGTGCAGCGGCGCGACCGCGACGATCATCGCGAGGGTGGTGCAGTTGGCGTTGGCGATGATGCCCCGGGGTCGGTTGCGGACCTGCTCGGGGTTGATCTCCGGAACGACCAGCGGGACGTCGCGGTCCATCCGGAACGCGCCGGAGTTGTCGACCGCGATCGCGCCACGGCTGACGGCGATCGGCGCCCACTCGGCGGAGACCTCGTCGGGCACGTCGAACATGGCCACCTGGACCCCGTCGAACGCCTCGGGGGTCAGCGCCTGGACGACGAGTTCCTCGCCCCGGCAGCGCACCCGACGCCCGACGGAGCGCTCGGAGGCGAGCAGCCGGATCTCACCCCAGACGTTGCGTCGTCCGGTGAGCAGCTCGCACATCACGGTGCCGACGGCACCGGTCGCTCCGACCACGGCGAGGGTGGGCAGCGCCGTCATCGGCGCTACCTACCCGTCCCCGCGTAGACCACGGCTTCGGTGTCGCCGCCCAGCTCGAACGCGTCGTGGATGGCGCGGACGGCGGCGTCGAGGTCGGTGTCCCGGCAGACCACGGAGACCCGGATCTCGGAGGTGGAGATCATCTCGATGTTGACCCCGGCCGCGCCGAGCGCGGCGAAGAAGCCGGCCGCCACACCGGGGTGCGAGCGCATGCCCGCGCCGATCAGCGAGACCTTGCCGACGTGGTCGTCGTAGAGCAGGCCCTTGAACTTGACCGGCTCCTGGATCTTGCTGAGCGCCGCCATCGCGGTGGGGCCGTCGGCCTTGGGCAGGGTGAACGAGATGTCCGTCCGGCCGGTGCCCTCGGTGGAGACGTTCTGCACGATCATGTCGATGTTGATCTCGGCGCCGGCGACGGTGTCGAAGATCCGCGCGGCGGCACCCGGCTCGTCGGGCACCCCGACGATCGTGATCTTGGCCTCGCTGCGGTCGTGCGCGACCCCGGTGATCAGTGCCTGCTCCACGGAAAGGTCCTCCATCGATCCGGTGACCATCGTGCCGGTGTTGGTCGAGTATGACGAACGGACGTGGATCGGCAACCCCGCCCGCCGGGCGTACTCCACGCTACGCAGGTGCAGCACCTTCGCGCCGCACGCCGCCAGCTCCAGCATCTCCTCGTAGGTGATGTGCCGGATGTGCCGGGCGTTCGGCACGATCCGCGGGTCGGCGGTGAAGATGCCGTCCACGTCGGTGTAGATCTCGCAGACGTCGGCGTGCAGGGCGGCGGCGAGCGCCACGGCGGTGGTGTCCGAACCACCGCGGCCCAGCGTGGTGACGTCCTTGGTGTCCTGCGAGACGCCCTGGAAGCCGGCCACGATGACCACCGACCCCTCGTCGAGCGCGCCCTTGAGCCGCCCGGGGGTGACGTCGATGATCCGTGCGCGGCCGTGCACCGAGGTGGTGATCACGCCAGCCTGCGAACCGGTGAACGAGCGGGCTTCGTACCCCAGGTTGTGGATGGCCATGGCCAGCAGGGCCATGGAGATCCGCTCCCCGGCGGTGAGCAGCATGTCCAGCTCGCGGCCCGGCGGCAGCGGGCTGACCTGGTTGGCCAGGTCGAGCAGCTCGTCGGTGGTGTCGCCCATCGCGGAGACCACCACCACCACGTCGTCGCCGGCCTTGCGGGCGGCGACGATGCGCTCGGCCACCCGCTTGATCCGCTCGGCGTTGGCGACGGAGGACCCGCCGTACTTCTGCACCACGAGTGCCACGACGTGCACTCCCTCCCAGCGACCCTGAGCGTGCCGACGCCGCCGGAACCGGGGCCGGCGGCGCGTGTCAGACCCCATGAGGGTATCCGGCGGGCAACGACGCCGGGTCAGGTGATCCCACCATCCGGCCCGCCCGGGGCCGGCCAAGCCGGTCCCGCCAGGTCGGGCGGTACGTGGGAACGCTTCGCCCGACACGCCGGGACGAGCCGGTACGCGCCGGCACCCACCAACCGCCCACACCCACCAGAATGGGCCGGTGCCAGTCCTCATCCGCTCGGCCGGCCGCGTGCTCGGGCCGCTCGTCCTCGCCCTGCCAGCCCTCCTGGTCGCCTGCACCACTGAGCAGCCTCCGACCCCACCGCCCGCCGATCCGGGGCCGGTCGAGGTGGATGCCGCACGGGATGAGCTGGCCGCGCTGGCCGCGGCGGCTCAGGACCGTCACCTGGTGGCCCAGTACGTGTACAGCCGGGCGGGCGAACCGGATCGCACCATCGTCTTCACCAGCGCGAACGACGGCAGTTGGCGGGTCGACGTGCCGGGGGGCGCGTTGGGCGGCACCGCCGACGTCTCGATGGCCAGCACGGCCGACGGGCTGTTCCAGTGCGCCCTGCCGTCGGCCGGTCATGCCGGGTCGGCGAGTTGCGTACGCCTGGGTGATCGCGACGACGCGATCCCCCGTCGGTCGGACCCCCGGGTCCAGCACCCGTTCACCGACTGGCTGGACGTGCTGACCGACCGACGCGCCCCCTTGGCGGTCGCGCCGGCGAACGCGCCCGAGGGCGTCACCGGCACCTGCTACTCGGTGGACTCCACCTCGGCGTCGCTCAACGCCCCGCTGGACGTGGGCATCTACTGCTACGACGGGGACGGCACGCCGACCGGGGTCCGGACCGGGGCCGGGACGCTGAGGCTGGCCGCCGCGCCCGGCCCGGCACCGGCCACCGTGCAGCTGGCCGGCCCGGTGGTGGTCGACCGGGAGCCGCTCGACACCGCGGCGCCGACCCCGGACCCGTCGGGGAGCCCCAGCGCGGGAACGCCCTGATCTTCGTCCCGTTACGGGTGCTCTTGCCCACATTCATCCACCCCACCCCGAGAGGGCGAATCACCCATACAGGACGATCCGTCGTATGGCCGACCTCACCCCGCTGCTCGCCTACCGCTGGAGTCCGCTGGCGTTCCACCCCACCGAGGAGTTGAGCGCGAGCGATGCGTCCTCCCTGTTGGAAGCGGCCCGCTGGGCACCGTCACTGGGCAACCGCCAACCCTGGCGGTTCACCCTCGGTCACCGCGACGACGAGACGTGGAAGCGGATCCTGGTCAACCTGCCCGAGCGCGACCAACGGTGGGCGCACCGTGCCGCCGCGCTGCTGCTCGCCGCACACGTCGATGGCGACACCGCACCGAACGCCGCCACGCCGCCCGACGGAGCGGCGTACGACCTGGGCCAGGCGGTCGCCCATCTCACCGTGCAGGCCACCGCGCTCGGGCTGCACGTGCGGCAGGTGCTGACCGTGGACCGCGCCGGCCTCGCCGCCGACCTGCACCTGCCCCCCGACGTGCGGCCGTACGCGGTGCTCGTCGTCGGGCAAGTCGGCGACCCGCTCAGCCTGCCGGCGGACCTCGTCGCCGAGGAGACCGGGTTGCGCCGCCGCCGACCGCTGGCCGAACTCCTGCTCGGCTGACCGCTCCCCGGCCCTACTCGCCGCGGCTCGCGCGAACTCGCCGGTCTTACTCGCCGCGGCTCGCGCGAAGAAGGACCGTCGCGGCCTCGGTGTTGCGGTACAGGACGTGCCGACCCTGTCGAGACCGGTCGACCAGGCCGGCGGCGTGCAGGGCGGCCAGGTGCTGGGAGACGTTTCCGGCGGACATCCCGGTGAGTCGAGCCAGGTCGGTGGTGGTGGTCGCCGTGTCGAGCCGGTGCAGCAGCGCGGCTCGCCCCGGGCCGATCACCCGTGCCAGTGGGTCGCCGGGCGACGGCGTGGTCGCCTCCCAGAGCGTGCCGACGGCACGGACCGGGTACGCGCCGGCCGGCAGCGAATCCTCCAGCAGGTTCCACAGCACGTGCTGCTCGGTGAACACCGTCGGGTTCAGCGCCAGCCCACGCCCACGGAGGTCGAAGTCCCGCTCGAACGTGTCGTCGCTGATCACCCGGTCGCCGTGCCAGCGCAGGCTCGGGTGGAGCTGCTCGAAGAACCGACCGGCGCCGCTCTCGGCGAGCTGCGCGGCCCGGTACGCCACGTCGGCGTCGAGCAGCGCCCGCATCCGCGGCCAGTCCGGGGCGATCGCCTCGTCGTACCAGACCCGCACCGCGTCGACGACCAGCGGCAGCAGCCCGCCGGGGTCGGCGAGCAGGGCCCGCCCGAACGGGCTCAGCGGTTTTTGCCAGGTGGTCGACAGCAGGTCCTGGACCACCACGGCCGGCGGCGTCGCGGCAATCTGGTCGAGCTGCTCGGCCATCTCCACGTTCGGTCGCGCCGCGGGGGTGAGGAAGTCGGGCAGCCAGCGACCCGGCACGACCAACCCCACCAGCGGTCGGACCCGGTCGGCCACCTCGGGACGACGCAACGTCACCCGGGCCCGGTCGATCCAGGGCAGGTGCACCGCGTAGCGGACCGGGTTGGCCAGCGCCCACATGCTCATGACCGTCTCGTTGGCCGGTGACACGGCGAGCCGTACTCCCGCCACGTCGGCCAGGCTGAACCGCAACTCGGACACGCGCCCCCCACAAGCAGGATTCGGTCCAGCCTAAAAGACTCGACCGAGGTGATGGGGACCCGCTTCACTCCCCGGACATGGGGACCAGAGAAACCATCCGTACCGCCGTTCGAGACGTCGTACCGCCGGCCGGGCTGACTCGCGCCCTGGCCGTGCAGGCCATGGTCTACGCCGTTGGCAGCGGGTTGTTCCACGCCGGCAGCGCCG
The DNA here is from genome assembly GCF_042869175.1 of Micromonospora sp. NPDC007208. Taxonomy (NCBI): domain Bacteria; kingdom Bacillati; phylum Actinomycetota; class Actinomycetes; order Micromonosporales; family Micromonosporaceae; genus Micromonospora; species Micromonospora sp. NPDC007208. The sequence continues at coordinate 173,147 of NZ_JBIAFG010000011.1, forward strand.
TCTTCTTCACCCGGGCGCTGGGGCTCAGCGCCGCCCAGGTGGGGCTGGGGCTTTCCATCGCGGCGGGGGTGTCGCTGCTGGGCACGGTGCCGCTGGGCGGGCTCACCGACCGGTACGGACCGCAGCGGGTCTGGGTGGTCGGGCTGGTGCTGAACGCGGCGCTCTTCGCGACGTACCCGTTCGTCGGCGGCTTCGCCGGTTTCCTCGCCGTGGTGGTGGCGCTGGCCGGCGTGGACGCCGCTGTCGGCGTGGCCCGGCAGGTCTACTCGATCAACGCGCTCCCCCCGGCCGAACGGGTCACCGCGATGGCGTACCAGCGCTCGTCGCTGAACGTCGGCTTCGGGCTCGGCGCGGTGATCAGCGGCCTGGTGCTGGCGGTGGACACGATCACGGCGTACCGGGGGATGGTCTGGTTCATCTCGACTGTCTTCCTGGTTACGGCCCTGTTCGTGCGGCGACTGCCCCGGCTGTCGCAGGTGGCCCGGCCGGTGGAACCGATGAGTCGACTCGCCGTGCTGCGGGACCGCCCGTTCATGACGGTGTCCCTGCTGTCCGGGCTGCTCACCGCGCACCAGGCGCTCTACCTGACGGTCATGCCGCTCTGGATCCTCACCCACACCGACGCCCCGAAGACTGTGATCGCCGGGCTGGTGCTGCTCAACACGGTCCTCATCGTGCTGCTCCAGGTCCGCGTGAGCCGGGGCGCCGACACCGCGGCGGGCGCGGCACGTGCCTCCCGCCGGGGCGGACTGCTGATCGCCCTGTTCTGTCTGGTCCTGCCGATCTCCGGGCTGACCCGGGGCGCGCTCACCGTGGTGGTGCTGGTGGCCGCCGCCACGGTGCTGATCCTGGCCGAGCTGATCGAGTCGGCGGGCAGCTGGGGGCTCACCGCCACCCTGCCGCCGGCCGGTCAGCGCGGCGCGTACGTGGGGGCGTTCGAGCTCGGCTCGCAGGTGCAGTACCTGATCGCCCCGGCCGGGCTGACCGCGCTCGGGGTGACCATCGGCGGGTGGGGTTGGTTACCGATAGCAGCGATCTTCGTGCTGGTAGCGGTAGCTATCGTGCCCGTGGTGGCCTGGGCGCAACGGACGCCACGGCTGGGTGCCGAGGCCGCAGCGCCGGCCATGACCCCGGTCCCATAGTCCGGACCTGTCTTTCCACCCCCCGTTCCATCACGTAGGGTGACCTGGTCATGTGGCGGGCGCTTCTTCTCCTTAGCCGCCGCGACGAGGCCTGACCGGCCGGCACCTCGTCGCGGAGTCGCATCGCGCCGTCCAGCACATCCGAGTTTCTTCTCGGCACCGCCGCGCACCGTCGCCCGGCACCCGCCGACACCTTCCGATCTGCTGACGCCACATGTTCCAGGGAGCACTCTGAGATGGCTCAACCTGTCACCGACGCCGAGACCGATCCCGACGCCGATCCCATCGCCCGGCAGCGCCCCAGCCGGATGCCGTACCACCGCTACCAGCCGTACCGGGAGCAGTTCCGGGTCGAGCTGCCGGACCGCACCTGGCCCACCCGCACCGTCGAGGCCGCCCCCCGCTGGTGCGCCGTGGATCTCCGCGACGGCAACCAGGCCCTGATCGACCCGATGTCGCCAGAGCGCAAGCGCCGGATGTTCCAGCTGCTGGTCCAGATGGGCTACAAGGAGATCGAGGTCGGCTTCCCGTCGGCCAGCCAGACCGACTTCGACTTCGTCCGGCAGCTCATCGACGACGACATGATCCCGGACGACGTCACCATCCAGGTGCTCACGCAGTGCCGGGAGCACCTGATCGACCGGACGTTCGAGTCGCTGCGCGGCGCGAAGCGGGCCATCGTGCACTTCTACAACTCGACCTCCACCCTCCAGCGGCGGGTGGTCTTCGGCCTGGACAAGGACGGCATCGCCGACATCGCCACCACCGGCGCGCGGCTCTGCCAGAAGTACGCGGAGATCCACACGCCGGACACGGAGATCTTCTACGAGTACTCGCCGGAGTCCTACACGGGCACCGAGCTGGAGTACGCGCTGGAGGTCTGCTCCCGGGTGATCGACGTGATCGACCCGACCCCGGACCGGCCGCTGATCATCAACCTGCCGGCCACCGTCGAGATGGCCACCCCCAACGTGTACGCCGACTCGATCGAGTGGATGCACCGGCACCTGCCGCGCCGGGACAGCGTGGTGCTGAGCCTGCACCCGCACAACGACCGGGGCACCGGCGTGGCCGCCGCCGAGCTGGGCCTGCTCGCCGGAGCCGACCGCATCGAGGGCTGCCTGTTCGGCAACGGTGAGCGCACCGGCAACGTCGACCTGGTGACCCTGGGGCTCAACATCTTCTCCCAGGGCATCGACCCGATGATCGACTTCTCGAACATCGACGAGATCCGGCGAGCCGTCGAGTACTGCAACCAGCTGCCGGTGCACGAGCGCCACCCGTACGCGGGCGACCTGGTCTACACCGCCTTCTCCGGCTCCCACCAGGACGCCATCAAGAAAGGCTTCGACGCCCTCACCGCCGAGGCGAAGGCGGCCGGCGTACCGGTGGACGAGCACACCTGGGCGGTGCCGTACCTGCCGATCGACCCGAAGGACCTGGGCCGCACCTACGAGGCGGTCATCCGGGTCAACTCGCAGTCCGGCAAGGGCGGCGTCGCGTACATCATGAAGAGCGAGCACCAGCTGGACCTGCCGCGCCGGCTCCAGATCGAGTTCTCCGGGGTGGTGCAGCAGGTCACCGACCACGACGGCGGCGAGGTCGACCCGGCCGCCATGTGGGAGATCTTCGCGACGCACTACCTGCTCGACCACCAGCCCGACCCGGCGGTCCGGCTGGCCGGCTACACGATCGGCACGGCGGACGGCAAGGTCGAGATCGAGGCCCAGGTCGGTGTGGGCGGCGAGCAGCGGTCCCTCACCGCGGTCGGCAACGGCCCGATCGACGCGTACGTGAACGCGCTCCAGTCGGTCGGGGTGGGCGTACGGGTTCTCGACTACCACGAGCACGCGCTCTCCTCCGGTGGTGACGCGCAGGCGGCCGCGTACGTGGAGTGTGAGGTGGACGGGAAGACGGTCTGGGGTGTCGGCACCGACGCCAACATCGTCACCGCGTCGATCAAGGCGGTCACCAGCGCCGTCAACCGCGCCCGCCGCTGACCTACCCGCGACACCCCCGAGGTGGATCCCTACTTCGGGGGTGTCGCGGCGGGCAGCGAATGGCAGGGCTGGGACGGCGGGGCTTTCCGGGGCGGTCGGTGGACGAGCACCAGGGCCAGCAGCGCGCCGGCCACGAGCAGCCCGGCACACCACTCCATCGCGCCCCGGAACGCGTCGGTCAGCTCGGCCTTCTGCTCGTACCCGCCGCCGGAGAGCCCGACCAGCAGCGGCAGCGCCGCCACCGCGAGCAGGCCGCCGGCCCGGGACGCGGCGTTGTTGAAGCCGCTGGCCACCCCGGAGAACCGGTCCTGCACGGCGGCCAGCACCGACGCGGTCAGCGGTGCCACCACCAGGGTCAGCCCGATGCCGAAGAGCAGTACCCCGGGCAGCACGTCCCGCCAGTACGACGCGCCCGGTCCGACGCCGCGCAGCAGCAGCAGACCGACCGCGGCGATCACCGGTCCGATGGCGAGCGGCAGCCGTGGGCCGATCCGCGCCGACAACGCACCGGCGCGCGCGGAGCCGACCAACAGCAGCAGGGTCATCGGCAGCAGCGCGATGCCGGTGCGGAAGGCCGACCACCCGACCACGTTCTGCAGGTAGACGGCGAAGAAGAAGGTGAAGCCGCCGAGGGCCGCGTAGACGACCACTGTGAAGAGGTTCAGCACCGAGAAGAGTCGGCTGCCGAACAGCCCGGTGGGCAGCATCGCGGCGTCGCCACGCCGCCGTTCCAGCAGGACGAAGGCCACCGCGGAGAGCACCCCGACCACCGCCGCGATCAGCACCTCGGCGGAGTCGAACCCGCGGGCCGGCGCGTCGATCAGGGCGTAGGTGACGCCGGCGAGCGCGAGCGCTCCGAGCAGGGCTCCGGCGACGTCGAACCGCCGTCGGGTCGGACCCCGCCCCTGGGTGCGGGAGGCGCTCTCGTCCCGGCTCTCCGGCACCCAGCGCAGGGCGGCCAGCAGCACCAGCACGGCGATCGGCAGGTTGAGGAAGAAGATCCAGCGCCAGGAGAGCGTGTCGATCAGCCAGCCCCCGATGAACGGTCCCAGCGCGGTGGACACCCCGGACAGCCCGGCCCAGGCGCCGATCGCCCGGCCCCGGTCGTCCGGGTGGAAGCTCGCCTGGAGCACCGACAGCGACCCGGGCGTGAGCAGCGCGCCACCGGCGCCCTGGAGGAACCGGGCCGCGATCAGCATGCCGGTGCCCTGGGCCAGCCCGCAGAGCACGGAGGCGGCGGTGAACCAGACCACGCCGATGAGGAAGACGCGTCGCCGGCCGAAGCGGTCCCCGAGTGCGCCTCCGAGCAGCACGAACGCCGCCAGCATCAGCAGATAGCCGTTGATGGTCCACTGGAGATCGGCCACGTTCGCGCCGAGGTCCTGCCCGAGTTTCGGCAGCGCCACGTTGACGACGGTGCTGTCGAGGAAGACCATGCCAGAGGCGAGTACGGCGGCGAGCAGCGTGCCCCGGCCGGCGGTGGTGCCCATCCGGAGGGCGGACGCCGGTACGGGTGCGGTCATCCCACCAATCTGCCTTGCATCATGTGGGAGACGCCACGAAACGCCGAAACCCTGCCCGGGTACTGTGCGCAATCGCCGGGAGCCCCCAAGCTGGAGAGGTGTCGTCTGTGCGTACCAGATCAGGACCGCGAGCGGCGGTGGCCGCGCTTGCCGCGGCGCTGGCGCTCGGCGTGGCCGGTTGCGTCCCGCAGGATGAGCCGACCGCACCGCCGCCGAGCGACGGCGGCAACGCCGCGGAGCAGTTGAGCCAGCTCACCGTCGCTACCGCCGGCTCGATGAAGGGTTACAGCCGGGAGCGTTTCCCGCACTGGCGGGACACCGGCAAGAACTGCGATGTCCGGGACAGCATCCTCCAGCGCGACGGCAAGGACGTGAAGCTGTCCGGCTGCAACGTGGTCGGTGGGCGCTGGGAGAGCGTGTACGACGGTCGCAGCTTCTCGGATCCCTCCGACGTGGACATCGACCACATGGTGCCGTTGGCCAACGCGTGGCGCTCGGGTGCCGACGAGTGGGACAACGCGAAGCGCGGCGATTTCGCCAACGACACCACCCGTCCGCAGCTCTTCGCGGTTTCCGCCTCGTCGAACCGGGCAAAGGGTGACCAGGACCCGTCGCAGTGGAAGCCGGCAAACCGGTCTTACTGGTGCAAATATGCCCAGGACTGGGTGACGGTCAAGCACTACTGGCGGCTGACGGTGACCACCGCCGAGAAGGCCGCCCTGACCGACATGTTGGAGGGCTGTTCAGTGGGGAGCGATTCGTGACCGCCGCCGGGGAGAGCGGCCCGTCCGCCGCCGGCATGACCGCGGACGGCACCGCCGAGACCCCCGCCGCCGTGCCCGGTGCCGGCATGGTCGCGGATTCGGGGGGCGCGGCCGGCCCACAGAGCCGCACCACCGACATCGTGCCCGGCCCCGGCGGTGTGATGACCGACGAGGTCGGCGTCGTCACGGGTGACCTGACGCTGCGCACCGAGTACGCCGACGGCAAGGTCACCCTGCGGGTGCAGTACAAGGACGCGGACGAGTGGTACGCGGTGACCGGCACGTCGGTCACGCTGGCCGACCCGGCCGGGCTGGACGCGGTGCACGGCGTCGCGGTGGGGCTGCTGAACCGCCCCGAGGGCTGACAACCGCCGGCACCGCGTCCAGTCTCAGACGTACGAGCCGGGCTCGGTGGGCGCGGAGACCACGCCCGGCGCGTCCCCCTCGCCCTCGGGCCGGACGACCTGCGCGCTGACCCCGTGCGGGCGCAACTCGCCGCTGGCGATCTGCTCGGCGAAGTGGCAGGCCACCCGGCTGACCCCGATGTCCCGCAGCACCGGTCGCTCGTCGGCGCAGCGGGTGGGCTGCGCCCACGGGCAGCGGGTGTGGAAGCGGCAGCCGGACGGCGGGTTGGCCGGCGACGGCAGGTCACCGGCGAGCAGGATCCGCTCCCGGCGGTCCTCCACGTCCGGGTCCGGCACCGGCACCGCGGACATCAGCGCGCGCGTGTACGGGTGCAGCGGCTCGTTGTAGAGCCGGTCGCTCGGCGCCTCCTCGACCAGCGCCCCCAGGTACATGACGCCGACGGTGTCGGAGATGTGCCGAACCACAGCCAGGTCGTGCGCGATCACCAGGTAGGTCAACCCCAGGCTGTCCTGGAGTTCGTCCAGCAGGTTGACCACCTGGGCCTGGATCGACACGTCGAGCGCCGAGACCGGCTCGTCGGCGACGATCAACTCCGGCCCGAGCACCAGCGCGCGGGCGATACCGATGCGCTGCCGCTGCCCGCCGGAGAACTCGTGCGGGTAGCGGGACAGCGCCCAGCGCGGCAGCCCCACCGCGTCCAGCGTCTCGCCGATGATCCGTCGACGGTCGGTGCGGTCGGTGCCGATCCCGTGGGTCTGCAGGCCCTCGGTCAGGATCGACTCGACGTTCTGCCGGGGGTCGAGGCTGGACATCGGATCCTGGAAGATCATCTGCATCCGGCGACGCATGCTGCGCAGCTTGCCGGACGGCAGCGTGGTCAGCTCGACGCCGTCGAAGCTGACCTCGCCGGCGGTCGGCGGGGTGAGCTGGAGCAGCGCCCGGCCCAACGTCGACTTGCCGCAGCCGGACTCGCCCACCAGGCCGTACGTCTTGCCCCGGGCGATGCTCAGGTCGACCCCGTCGACGGCCTTCACCTGGCCGACCACCCGGTCGAAGAGCACCCCCCGCTTGATCGGGAAGTGCACCTTCAGGTCACGCACCTCGACGAGGATGTCGTTCTCGCTCACGCTCGTTCCTCCTCGCGCGGGGCGGGCACCATGCCCGGCAGCGGCTCCGGGTTGACGCACCGGTAGCTCCGTCCGTCGTGCGCGTGCACCAACTCGGGCGGCTCGCCCACGCACTCGTCGACCCGTCGGGCGCACCGCGGGGCGAAGGCGCAACCGTCCGGCCACGGCAGCAGGTCGCGGACCGAGCCGGGAATCGGGTTGAGCTTCTCGCCCCGCCCGGCGTCCAGGCGCGGCACCGAGCCGAGCAGACCCACGGTGTACGGGTGACGCGGCTGACGGAACAGCGGACGACGGCGGGCCGTCTCCACCACCCGACCGCCGTAGAGCACGTTGACGGTGTCGCACATGCCGGCCACCACGCCCAGATCGTGCGTGATCATCAGCAGCGCGGTGCCGGAGTCCCGGACCAGTTCCTTGAGCAGCTCCAGGATCTGGGCCTGGATGGTGACGTCCAGCGCGGTGGTCGGCTCGTCGGCGATCAGCAGCCGGGGCTGGCAGGCCACCGCCATCGCGATGAGCGCACGCTGGCGCATCCCTCCGGAGAGCTGGTGCGGGTACTCCTTGAGCCGCCGCTTCGGGTCGGGGATGCCGACCCGGTCCAGCAGCGCCGCCGCCTCCTTCGCCGCGGTCTCGCCCTTCATCCCCCGGTGCCGGGTGAGCACCTCGGTCACCTGCAAGCCGATCGGGATCACCGGGTTCAACGAGGAGAGCGGATCCTGGAAGATCATCGCGATGTCCCGACCCCGGATGTCCCGCCGCGACCGGTCGTCGAGCTGGAGCAGGTCGGTGCCGTCGAAGACGGCCTTGCCGCCGACCCGCAGGCCGGGCTGCTTGGGCAGCAGACCCATGATCGCGAGCGAGGTGACGCTCTTGCCGCAGCCGGACTCGCCGACCAGGCCGACCACCTCCCCGGCGTCGACCGAGAAGGACACCCCGTCGACCGCGTGCACGGCGCGCTGACCGCGGCGGGCGAACGTGACGGCGAGATCTTCAACTTCGAGCAGTGCCATTGCGGGCCTACTTCCGCAGCTTCGGGTCGAGGGCCTCGCGCATCGCCTCACCCAGCAGGGTGAAGCCGAGCGCGGTGATGATGATCGCGACCGCCGGGTAGATCGCCAGCGACGGCCGGATGCCGAGGTACTGCTGCGCGTCGGCGAGCATGACGCCCCACTCCGGTACGGCCGTGTCCGGGTTACCGAGGCCGAGGAAGGAGAGCGCCGCCGCCTCGATGATCGCGGTGGCCAGGGTCAGCGTGGCCTGCACGATCACCGGGGCGAGCGAGTTGGGCACCACGTGGGTCAGCGCGATCTTCGACTTCTTCACGCCGAGCGAGGTCGCCGCCAGCACGTAGTCGCTGTTGGCCTGGGAGATCATCGAGCCGCGCAGCAGCCGGGCGAACACCGGCACCGAGACCACACCGACCGCGATCATCACGGTGGTCAGGCTGGCTCCGAGCAGGGCGGCGATGCTCACCGCCAGCAGCAGGCTCGGCATCGCCAGCAGCATGTCGATGAAGCGCATCAGGGTGGTGTCGATCCACCGCCCCCAGCGGCCACCGAGACCGGCCGCGGCACCGGAGACGCCACCGATCAGCGCGCCGATCGCCAGACCGATCAGGGTGGAGACCACACCGACCAGCAGGGTCTGCCGGGCACCCACGATCATCCGGCTGAACTCGTCACGGCCCTGGTGGTCGTAACCGAACCAGTGGTCACCGGTCGGGCCGGGAATGACACCCGGCTTGATCAGCCCCTCCCGGATGCCGATCGTGTCCGTCGCGGCGTACGGCACGAGGAACGGGCCGACCACCGCGACCAGCACGAAGAGCGCCAGGATGACCGCGCCGACGATCGCGGCCGGGTTACCGCGCAGCCGGCGGAACGCCTCCTGCCAGAGGCTGACGCCCCGCTCGTCGTCACGGGCCGCCAGTTCGGAGAGCCGGTCGATCTTTTCGCGCTTCTTGCCTGGGCTGAGTGTCATCGCACCCTCACCCTCGGGTCGATGAAGCTGTAGGAGAGATCGACCAGGAGGTTCACCAGCACGTACACCACCGCGATGATCAGGATGAAGCCCATCAGCACCGGATAGTCGCGTTGGCCGATGGCCTCGGCGACGAACGCTCCGATGCCACTGAAGGCGAAGACGGTCTCGGTCAGCACCGCGCCGGAGAGCAGGCCACCCGCGAGCAGACCGATCGAGGTGGCCACCGGCAGCATGGCGTTGCGCAGGACGTGCCGGCGACGAACCGTCTGCTCGGTCAGGCCCTTCGCCTCCGCGGTCCGTACGAAGTCCTCGTTCAGCACCTCCAGCACGCTCGCCCGGGTGATCCGGACGATAATCGCCAGCGGAATGCTGGCCAACGCGATGCTGGGCAACACCAGATGCCAGAGGGCGTCGGCGGCGGCGTCCCACTCACGGGTCATCAACCCGTCCAGGACGAAGAAGTTGGTGACCCGGGTCGCTCCGAGCGTTGGGTCCTGCCGGCCGCTGGACGGGAACCAGTGCAGGTTCTCCGAGAAGATCGCTTTGAGCACGTAGCCCAGGAAGAAGACCGGGATGCAGATGCCGATCAGCGAGCCGCCCACGGACGCGTGGTCCAGGAAACGGCCGCGACGACGGGCGGCCAGGTAGCCCAACGGGATGCCGACACCGATCGCGATGATCATCGCGGTGATGGTCAGCTCGACGGTGCCGGGGAAGCGCTCGATGAACTCCGTGGTGACCGCCCGCTTGGTGGAGGTCGAGGTGCCCAGGTCGAGCTTGATCAGCCGCCGTACGAAACGGCCGTACTGCACCAGGATGGGCTCGTCGAGCCCCATGTTGCGGCGGATGGCGGCACGCATCTCGGGCGTGCCGCGCTCGCCGAGGATGGCGGTCTCGGGGCCGCCGGGGAGTCGGCGGAGCCAGATGAAGAGCAGGAGGGAGAGCCCGAACAGCGTGGGTATCAGCTGAAGCAGGCGCCTGACGATGAACCGGAACACGGCGGCCTCGAAGGGGTGCGGAGGGTTGCGGGCGGGCGCTGTGCGACAGCGCCCGCCCGCGTTCCTTGCTGCGTCAGATCAGGACTTACTTGAACTCGGCGGTGGCGTACCGCTCGTCGGTGAGCGGGCTGGCCTTGACGCCGGTCACGTCCTTGCCGAACACGATCGCCGGCGGCGAGTGCGAGATCGGCACACCGGGCAGGAAGTCCATCACGGACTTGTTCAGGGCCTTGTACTTCTCGGTCCGGGCCGCGATGTCGGCGGTGGTGTCCGCGTCCTTGAACTGGTCGAACAGGGCCTTGTTGTTGAAGCCCCACTCGTCCTTCGGCCGGTCGAAGAAGGTGCCGATGAAGTTGTAGGCGTCGCCGTAGTCACCGGTCCAGCCCAGGAAGTGGATGTCGTGCTTGCTACCCGAGGTGGTGGCGTTCAGGTAGTCCGGGCTCCACTTCAGCGGGATCGCCTCGACGGTGATGCCAACGGCCTTCAGGTCCGCCGAGAGCAACTCGAAGATGTCCTTCGGGTTCGGCATGTACGGCCGGGTGACCTCGGTCGGGTAGTGGAACTTCAGCGTCAGGTTCGACGCGCCGGCCTCGGCCAGCAGCGCCTTCGCCTTGGCCGGGTCGTAGGTGTACTTCGTGACGTCACCGTTCCAGCCCTCGACGGTGTCCGGCATGAAGTTGTCGGCGACCTTGGCGCCCGGCGGCAGCTTGGAGGTGACCAGCTGCTGACGGTTCAGGGCGTACGCGATGGCCTGCCGGACACGGAGGTCGGCGAGCTTCGGGTTGCCCTTCTGGTTGATCGCCAGGTAGAGCACGTTGAACGCCGGACGGGTGAGGACGTTGAAGCCCTCGCTCTTCAGCGGGTCGACGTCGGCCGGGCCAACCAGGTCGTAGCCCTGGATGTCACCGGAGCGCAGCGCCTGCTTGCGGGCGTTCTCGTCCGAGATCGTCTTGAAGATGAGGGTCTTCAGCTTGGCCTTGGTGCCCGAGTAGTCCTCGTTGCGCTCCAGGGTCAGCGTCTTGTTCGCGACGTCCCAGGCCTTGAACTTGAACGGGCCGGTGCCGGTCGGGTGCTCCGTCGCGTACGCCGGGTACTTGATGTCCTCGGCGGTGCCCGCGACGTTGCTCGCGTCGAACTCCTGCAGCGCCTTCGGGCTGTGGATGGAGAACGAGGGGAGCATCAGCGCGGCCGGGATCTTGCTGGAGACCCGCGTGAAGGCCAGGTCCACAGTGGTGGCGTCCTTGGCGGCGCAGGACTTGAAGAGGCTCGGCGGGAGGTCGGCGTTCTCGTTCTTGGCGAAGCCGCCCATGACGTCCTGCCAGTACGCGGTCACGTCCGGGCTCTGCATGAGGCCCTTGGCGTTGTACCAGCGGTTGAAGTTGACGCAGACGGCCTCGGCGTTGAAGTCGGTGCCGTCGTGGAACTTCACGCCCGAGCGGAGCTTGAAGGTCCAGGTGGTGCCGGCGGCGTCCGGGGTCCAGGACTCGGCCAGGCCGGGGGTGACCTTGGTGCCACCCTCCTCCGGTCGGACCAGGGTCTCGAAGACCTGCCGCGCCACGCGCAGCGACTCACCGTCGCTGGCGAAGCTCGGGTCGAGCACCTTCGGGTCTCCGGCGACGCCGAAGACGAGGGTGTCCTTCTTGCTACCACCGGATTTGTCGTCGCGGTTGCTCTCGGCGCAGCCTGCTACCGCGAGGGCCGCGACCGCGATGGCCGCGATCGCGACCTTCGGCCTGGGTGCACGCATGTGTGCTTCACCTCGTCCTTGGGGGTACGGACAACGTGGTGACAGGGGTCACCGATGGCGGTGACCATAGCTCCCGAGGCGTCCACCCGGAAACCGGTGAGTGGACGGTTGGTATCGGATCGTGCCTCAACCGCCGCTTGACATTCGATTCGTAGGTAAACAGCGGCAAAAACCGATCAATCAGCAACCGCGATGCCAAACTGTTACGTCGAACAGCCCCGATGAGGGCACAGGTGTCAGATCATTTCCGGGCAGAGACGCAGCGGTGGCCGGCACCCGCGTGGGTGCCGGCCACCGGCCGTACGTCAAGGGGGTCAGACCGCGCGGCGCCCCTCGAAGGCCCGACCGAGGGTGATCTCGTCGGCGTACTCCAGATCGCCGCCGACCGGCAGCCCACTGGCCAGCCGGGTCACCGAGATGCCCATCGGCTTCACCATCAACGCCAGGTAGGTGGCGGTCGCCTCGCCCTCGGTGTTCGGATCCGTGGCCAGGATCAACTCCCGCACGCCACCGCCACCGAGCCGGATCATCAGCTCACGGATGCGAAGGTTGTCCGGGCCGATCCCCTCCAGCGGATTGATCGCGCCACCCAACACGTGGTAGCGACCGCGGAACTCACCCGTCCGCTCGATGGCCACCACGTCCTTGGGCTCCTCCACCACGCACAGCACCTCCTCGGTGCGACGCGGGTCGCGGCAGATTCGGCACTGCTCGGACTCGGCCACGTTGTAGCAGGTCGTGCAGAACCGCACCAGCTCCTTGACCTTGCGCAGCGCGCCGGCCAGCCGGTTGACGTCGGCCGGATCCGCCGACAGGACGTGGAACGCGATCCGCTGAGCGCTCTTCGGACCCACGCCCGGCAGCCGACCCAGCTCGTCGATCAGATCCTGGATGGCACCTTCGTACATCTGCCGGCTCAGAAACCGGGCAGGCCGAGGCCGCCCATGCCGCCGGCGACCGGGCCCATCTTGCTTTCGGTCATCTCCCGAGCCGCCTCGGCGGCGTTGTGCACGGCCGCGACGACCAGATCCTCCAGCGTCTCCACGTCGTCCGGGTCGACGGCCTTCGGGTCGATCCTGATGGCCTTGAGCTCACCGGAACCGGAGACGGTCGCGGTGACCAGCCCACCACCGGCGGTGCCGGTCAGCTCGGCCTCGGCCAGCTCGGCCTGGGCGGCGGCGATCTGCTGCTGCATCTTCTGCGCCTGCTTCAGCATCTGCTGCATGTTCGGCTGTCCACCTGGGCGCACGGGATGGCTCCTTCTCGCACTCGTCTGCTCGACCGCCGCTCAGCCTATCCGCTGGGACCGACCTCGCCCCGCCCGGTGCGTCCGACCACGCCGTGCCTCCCGGTACGGCTACCCCTACCCCGAACCGGCCATCTGGGGGTAGTGCGCCCGGACCCGTCGCACTGGTCTGCTCGTGGCATGAACCTCAACCGCACCGGCCGGTTCGGCGCGCTGTGCTGGCTCGCGGCCGCACCCCTCTTCCTCGTCGCCAGTCTGGTCACCGGGCTGCGGTGGCGCGAGCCCACCTACAGCTGGGCCACCCACAACATCAGCGACCTCGGCAACGCCCACTGCGGCGTCTGGGACACCACCCGCCCCCGCTACGTCTGCTCGCCGTGGCACCCACTGATGAACACCGCGACACTGGCCACCGCCGTACTGCTCGCCGTCGGGCTCCTGCTGACCTGGCGAATCCTCGGCCACGGCCCGGTGGTGCGCTCGGCCCAGACACTCCTGCTGCTGGCCGCCGGCGGATACGCCCTCGCGGCCGTCTACCCGGCCGACGTCGACGAGAACCTGCACGTCCTCGGCGCATTCCTGATCATGGGGATGGGCAACGTCGGCCTGCTCCTAGCCGGCTTCGCACCCGGCAGCACGACGCTCGGCCGGTGGCGACGACTCACCCTCACCGCCGGGCTCATCGCGCTGGCCGGGACGACGCTGTTCGCCGCCCAACAGGGTCTAGCTATCGGGGTAGGCGGCATGGAACGGGTAGCCGTCCTGCCCTTCCCCCTCTGGGCCTGCTGCCTCGGCGTCCTACTAGCCGAAGCCCCCCGCCTGCGCGATCTTGCACTTTCTGCGTCGACATAAGCCGCCATTCCGCCCAAGACGGCGACCGAAACCGCAAGATCGCCGAGCCGGGCGCGGCGGGGTCTCAGCGGGCGTCGACTTCGTTGATCTTCTCGGCGCCGAAGGTTTCCCGGAGCAGCCGTACCGCCTGCTCCTCGCTGGACTCCCGCGCGGTCTTCTCGTCGATGATCTCGTCCAACGGCTCGTCGCCCGGGTCGAAACCCTCAAAGGCCGGGGCCGCCGCCGGTGCCGCGCCGCCGGGCCGGCCGGCCCGCGCAGGGCCGTCGTAGTCCGGGTCGTAGGGCGGCTCGCCGGCCCATTCGGCGTCCGCGACAGGCCGGGCTGCCGCTCCGGTACGCGGACCGCGCCCCGCCGCCGCCGCGCGAGCCGCGGCGATGGCGCTGCTCACCGGCGCACCACCGGCTGTCGCCGGCTGCCGGGCCGCCGGCGTCGGGTTACCCCGCCCGCCCGGCTTACCGCCACCGGCCGCTGCCCCGGGACCGCCCGAGCCGCCTGGTCCGGTGCCGTTGGGGCCACCGCCGTTGGGGCCACCGCCGTTGCTGCCGCTCCCGTTCGTGCCGGTCGACGCCGGTGCGGAGTGGGCGCTCGACTCGTTTCCGGCCGACGCGCCGCCGGGTCGGGCAGCCTCCGGCCAGTCCTCGTCGTCCGTCGCCTCGCCGGCCGGGGGCGCACCGCCGCCGGGACGGGCCGGCTCCGGCCAGTCGCCTTCGTCGTCCGCCGCCGGGGCGGACGGCGCTGCGCCCTGCCCACCGGCACCGTGACCACCAGACCCGGCGCCGACGCCGACACGCGAAGCCCGGCCGGCAGCGCCGGTCGGGTGCGAGGCGGTCGGCGGAGCGTTCATCGGGCCGGTAGCGCCGGTCGGGGCGTCGAGTGCCGCACTCCCCGGCTCGGCGGTGTATGCACTTGGCGCAGCGTTCGAGCCTGGCGCGGCTGGCGGCACGCTCACCGAGCCCGAAACGGCGTTCGAGCCTGGGCCGGGGTTCGAGCCTGGGGCGGGGTTCGAGCCTGACCCGGCGTTTGAGCTTGAGGCGGGGTTCGAGCTTGGGACGGCTGGCGGCGCGCTCGTCGGGCCGGCGGCAGTCGGGGTCGGGGCGTTCGGCGAGGCGGGCGGCGTGTCCGACGTGGTTGGCAGCGCGGCGGGTCGGGCCGGTGCGGTGGGCTGCGAGCGCGGGGAGCCGGACAGCGACACGCCACCGCGCTCGCCGGCCACCTCGCACCGGATCTGCCAGCGCCCGCCCAACTCCTCGTAGAGCGCGTCGGTGAGTACCGCCGCGTGGTCGGCCATCATCTTGGCCAGCACGGTGGACTTCACCGTCAGCACCAGCATGTCGCCGTCGAGTTCGCGGACGACCGCGTCCCGCATCAGGGCGGCGATCCGTTTGTTGGTCCGGTTGACCTTGCCGACCACGTCGGGCCAGACGCGGCGGACCGCGACCGCGTCCAGCGCGGCGGCCGGCGCGCCCGGTCGGGGCGGCGCGGGCGTGGCCGGGTCGGGCAGCACCGCCGACGGTGGCACCACGCGACGCGGGGCGGGCCCGGCGGGCGAGACGGGTGCGGCCTGGTCAGCAGGGGCCGACCCGGTCGACGCGCCGGGGGACGCCGGGATCGGCGAGTCGGCCGCCGAGACGTACGAGGCCGGTGCACCGGAGGTCGGAGCGGGTGCCCCGGCTACCGAGGCAGCCGGGGCGGGAGCGCCCGCAGCGCTCTGGGTCGGGGACGCCGTTGGGTCGACCGCCCACGGCGGTGCGGAGGTCGGGGCGTTCACGGGTGCCGGGGTGGCGGCAGCCGGGACCGGGGTGGCTGGCTGTGGGCGTACCCCTGGGTTGTTGGTTGGCGCGTCGGTGCCGCTCAGGGTGAGCCGGCGTTCCATCCGCTCGAGGCGCTGGAGCAGGCCGCCGGTGGAGTCGTCCACGCCGGGCAGCAGCATCCGGGCGCAGATCAGCTCCAGCAGCAGGCGGGGCGCGGTGGTGCCGCGCATCTCCACCAGGCCGTCGTGCACGATATCGGCGCAGCGGGAGAGCGTGGCCGGGCCGAGTTGCGAAGCCTGGGCGGCCATCCGCTCGATCTGGTCGGCCGGGCCGTCGATGAGGCCCTTCGCGGCGGCGTCCGGCACCTGCTGGATCACGATCAGGTCGCGCAGCCGTTCCAGCAGGTCGGAGGCGAACCGGCGCGGGTCGTGCCCGGCCTCGGCCACCCGGTCGACGGTGGCGTACGCGGCGGCGCCGTCCCCGGCGGCCAGCGCGTCGCACATCTCGTCGATCAACGCGGCGTCGGTGACCCCGAGCAGGGCGGCGGCCCGTGCGTAGCTGACCCCTTCCGGACCGGCCCCGGCGATGAGCTGGTCGAGCACGGAGAGGCTGTCCCGGGCGCTGCCACCACCGGCGCGGACCACCAGCGGGAAGACCGCCGGCTCGACGGAGACACCCTCGGCCTGGGTGAGCTGCTCCAGGTACGGGCGAAGCACCTTCGGCGGGATCAGCCGGAACGGGTAGTGGTGGGTTCGCGAGCGGATCGTGCCGAGGACCTTCTCCGGCTCGGTGGTCGCGAAGATGAACTTGACGTACTCCGGAGGCTCCTCGACCAGCTTGAGCAGGGCGTTGAAGCCCTGGGTCGAGACCATGTGCGCCTCGTCGATGACGTAGATCTTGAAGCGGCTGCTGGCCGGCGCGAAGAAGGCGCGCTCGCGCAGCTCGCGGGCGTCGTCGACACCACCGTGGCTGGCCGCGTCGATCTCGATCACGTCGATGGAGCCGGCGCCGTCGGTGGCGAGCGAGCGGCAGGACTCACACTTGCCGCACGGCTCCGGGGTGGGGCCCTGCTCACAGTTGAGCGAGCGGGCCAGGATCCGGGCGCTGGAGGTCTTGCCGCAGCCGCGTGGGCCGGAGAAGAGGTAGGCGTGGTTGAGCCGTCCACTGCGCAGCGCCTGCGACAGCGGCTCGGTCACGTGCTCCTGACCGATGACCTCAGCGAAGGTACGCGGCCGGTACTTGCGGTAGAGCGCCAGCGTCACTCGTCCCGCCTCCTCTCGACCGAGCCATTCTGCGCCGGTCGGGCGCGGGTGACCACCCACCACCCCGGGGCGCCTGGGCCTTCGGATTTGATCGACTCGGCTTCCCGGCCGCCGGGCTTGATCGACTCGGCTTCCTAGAAACCGCGGTGTCCGCATGGCCGGGACACCGCGACATCACGGATGCCGAGTGGATCAACCGGCCCACAGACAAAAAGGCCTCCCGTGCACCCGGCAGAGCTCGCTTATCCTTGCTGCCTTCCGGCCCTGGGGAGGTTCACGAGATACCGCCGCACGGGAGGTGACGCCCACCCTACCCGACCGCCCGTCGATCTTCAGGGGGTGGTGGGGTGGCCCGGCCGACACGGGCCTGTATCCTGGCTCGCGGAGGATTCGCCTAGAGGCCTAGGGCGCACGCTTGGAAAGCGTGTTGGGTTTACACCCTCACGAGTTCGAATCTCGTATCCTCCGCTCGCCTGAGCAGCACGAACGACAGGGCCGGCCCCAACGGGGACCGGCCCTGACTCGTCTGTGCGGTGGCGTCAGCCCACCACCTGGACGTGCTCCGCGCCCTGCGCCGAGAACCACGCCTCCAGCTCAGCGCCGCCGAGGGACCGGTTCGCTTGCTCGTCGACGAGGACCGGGCCGACGACGGCACCCTTCGCGCCCTCGAACTGGCAGCCGAACATCCTCGCGCCGGTCAGCACCGTCGGCATGCTCGTGCCGCCGAGCGTGCACCAGCGCAGGCTGGCCAGCTCGAGGTTGGCGCCACGCAGGTCGGTCTTGTAGAGCTTGGCGGAATTGAGAATGGCGTGGCGGAGATCCGCCCCTTCCAGAACGGCGTCGTCGAGCTGCACCGCGAACAGCCGCGCCGAGCGGAACAACGCCTTACCGGCCGAACAACCGACCATTTCCGCCTTGGCCAGGTCGGCGAAGGAGAAATCCGCGCCGTGCAACTCGGCGTTGGTCAGGTTGGCGTCGCCGAGGTTGGCCTCCTCGAATCGGACACCGACCAGATGGGAATTGGCGAGATAAGCGCCGGTCAGGTCGAGACGGCTCAGGTCCGCGCCGCGAAAATCAAGAAAATCCCCGGACAGGTACGCCGTGGCCGAAGCGTCGGCGAACCACTCTTCCAGCGCTTCCCGCGCGTCGGAGCTGTCTGGCCAGCGGAGTACGTCGCCGCTGGCACGCTTGTACTTACTCATTTGTCGAACACCACCTTGCCGTCCCACTCCGGTCGATCAGCGACCCGCGCCCTGAGATCGGCCAACGCACTCGGCGACAGGCTCCGGGTGTTGAGGATGACGTTCTGTCCACCAGCGACCTCGTCGGCGAGTTTCTGCTCGAACTCCTCGCCATCGTAGCGGCCCTTCATACCCTCGGGCATCGGCTCACCGGCCCGCCGCCCGGCGGGGAACAAATCATTCGGCGACTTGACGTCCCAGTTCTCCCCGTTGGAATCGAGGAACTCACCCTGGTCCTTCTGGAATGCGGGATCGGAGTTGTCGAGTTCGGCCCGGCGGATCGGCCCGGGGATCTTCCCGTCCGCCTCGGCCGCGAGCCCCACCTCGGCCTCGATTCGGGACTTCGGGCTGATGTTGCCGTTGTGTGCCGGGTCGGCCGCGAGTTCCTCCAGCCGTCGGTCGTACTCGGGGGTGCCGGGCTTGGGGGTCTGGTATCCGTCGTCGCCGCCGGGCGGACGGCCCGGGGGGTCGCCGGAGTCGCCGCCGGGTCGACCGAGCTTGAACTCCGCGTCGGCGATGTCCTGCCCGCCGGTGACGCTCTCGGGCACCTCGCTGGAGCTGCGGTGCCGCTGCCCCGGGACGTCGCTGTCACCGTCACCCGGACGCGACGTCGTTCCGCTGTCACCGTTTCCGCCGGGGGGCTTGGGTTTCGCCATCGTCTACGCCCTAGCCGTTCAGCAGCTTGGACAGGTTGGTGAGGCTGGAGATCAGCGCGGCGACGTAGGTGAGGATGCGTCCACCCCACTTGACCACGGCCGCCACGATCGACGCGGCGATCGCCGGGATGGTGACGACGAAGATCGCCTCGATGGCCCACACGATCACGCGGGCCACCAGGTCGGCGATGAGGTCGCGGACGACGTCACGGGTGAACGCCACCAGGTTTCCGGCGGCCTGGGTCGCGGCGGCCATCGCGGCGGAGATGCCGCTGAGCGCGTCGATCCCGGTGACGTTGTGCGCCATCAACGCCTGGTACGCCGTGGCGGCCTGCCCCTGCCAGCCGGGCAGGTCCACCCCGAGGTGGGTCTTCAGGTCGTTGGCCATGCTCTCCAGTTCGGCGGCCATGTTGTTCCAGGTCGCCGCGTGCGAGGCCACCACGTCGGGCATGCCGGTGAGTTGGTCGAGGATTTCGCGCAGCGGCTCGAAGTACTCCATCGCCCAGCCCAACCCGTTGGCGAGCAGGGCGCTGAAGGGGTCCAATACCGTCGCGACGGCCTCGACGCCGAACGCCGCACCGGCCAGGAGGTCGTCGACCCAACCCTCGCTGTGGATGGCGTCGACCAGACCCTGGAAGCTGTCCGCGGCGGCCGCGCCGGTCCAGGGCTTACGGGTCGACTGGACGTCGGCGATCAGCGACGCGTCGGTCATGACGCCGTGTCCAGTTGGCTGCCGACCTTGCGGATCGTGTTGTCGGAGTCCACGTCGGCGTTGGCGTAGTTGTCGGCGGTCGTGCCCAACCCCTTCACCACCAGGGACAGGTTCTCCTCGGCGTACGCGATCAGCTCGTCCTGCCGAGTGTGCCGGCCCTCCAGGATCCCGGAGATCCACCCACACAACAGCCCGTACGCGGCGTCGTCCTGCGTGATGTGCGCGCTGGCGCTCTTGACCGCGGCGAAGCGGGCCCGCAGCGCCTCGATGTTGCGGGCGTGCTGGCGGATCTGTTCGGCGTCGACCTCGAACCCGCCGCTCACCGACTCACCACCGGCCGTGCTGCTCGTCCGGGCCACCCAGCGGGGGCTCGGCATCGCGCAGTTGCTGCCCGACGCGTTCGGCGATCGCCCGCGCGGCGGGCGAATCGGTGCCCAGGGTGTCGCCGATGATCTCCTGAGCGCGGTCGGCCAGTTGCCGTTTGGCCGTAGCGATCGTGGTCATGATCGTCCGGGCGGCGACATCGGGGGCGACCCGTTGCACCCGCTGGCCCAACTTCAGGTCGACAAGCGCGCCCACGGAGTCGACGGTGACCTCCACCAGCCCGTTGCCGTCGGCGACCGTCACCCGCAGTTCCTGGATGCGCGCGCTCATCGCGTCGGTGGCGGTCGCCAACTGGTCCAGGCGACCCTTCCACTCCGCGAGCCGATCCATGGCGCCGCCCGGGTCCAGCAGTCCCCCCGCGTGTGGAACCTCGGCCGTCATGTGTCCCCTCGGTCGCTCAAGGTGATCATGCTTAGCGCAGGGAGATTAACATGAGTGCGTCTGCACGACTGTCCACCTGGGACGCGATAACCGCCCGTACGCTCGACTCTGTGGTCTCATCGAGGTCGTGACCGACGCGGTGTGGGAGTGGGACGAGACCTTGTACGCGGGCAGCGCCAGCCACTACCGCGTCGGCCGGATGCCCTATCCACCCAGCCTCGCCGAGGCGATCGGCACAGCGCTCGACCTCGACGGCACCGGGCGACTCCTCGACGTCGGCTGTGGGCCCGGATCGGTGACGCTGCTGCTCGCGCCCCTGTTCGAGGCGGCCGTGGGCGTCGACGCGGACCGGGACATGCTCGTCGAGGCCCAGGCAAGAGCCGACGAGGTCGGGGCCACCAACGTCGAGTGGCGCCACCTGCGCGCCGAGGCCCTGCCGGCCGACCTGGGTACGTTCCGGGTGGTCACGTTCGCCCAGTCGTTCCACTGGATGGACCGGCCGCTCGTGGTTGGTCGCGTCCGCGACATGCTCACGCCCGACGGGGCCTGGGTCCACGTCGGCGCCAACACGCACCAGGGCGTGACCGGGGATGACCCGCTGCCGTACCCCCGACCGCCCTGGCAGCAGATCGACGAGCTGGTGGCGAGCTACCTGGGACCGGTCCGCCGGGCCGGGCAGGGGTTGTTGCCGACGGGCACCCCCTCCGGCGAGGGGGAGATCATGCGCGCCGCGGGCTTCACCGGCCCCACCCGGATCACCGTCGAACAGGGGATGGTGGTGGAACGCACCGTGGACGAGGTCACTTCGGCGGTGTTCTCGCTCTCCAGTGCGGCGCCACACCTGTTCGCCGACCGGCTCCCGGCCTTCGAGGCGGACCTGCGCCACCTCCTGACCACGGCGGCACGGAACGGCCGCTTCGCCGAACGACGCCGCGATATCGAGGTGACGATCTGGCGCCCCTGACGCTCGGTCAGGCGCGGGCGCGGCACCGGGGGGCGGTCGGCCCGGCGGGGGCGGGGCCGGGCGGAAAGCGGTCGGTCAGGCGCGGGCGCGGGCCCAGGAGAGGAAGCGGTCGGTCAGTCGGGCCGGGTCGACGTCGGTGAGGTGTTCGCCGGCTTCCGTTTGTAGCGTCGCCAGGTAGACGGTCAACGCGAGCCGGTCGTGCCGGTACTCGCCGAGCAGCCGCAGCTTCGCCGCCGAGCAGGGCCAGGCGATGCCGCACGCGGCACAGCGCCAGGTCGGTCGGGTCGGCAGGTGGTTCCGGTAGCGGCGGCGGGGCATGGACGGACCTCCTGCGCGGTGGACGGGGGGCCGCCCCGCCTCCCCGTCGGGGCGACCCCCGGACTGACACCGACCGCCGGGCTCCTGCGCCTCCACCGGTCGCGCCGTCTTCTGTGGACAACCTTCGGGTGAGTTACGAGACAGATACACCGCGTAGCGATATGGTCCTCAGATATCTAGGACATCCGATGGAGGAGCCGTGAACGACGCGCTTCGGGTGGCGCTCAGCGACACCGGGCACACCACCGAATCCCTCGCCGAGACCGTGGGCGTCGACCCCAAGACCGTGGGGCGCTGGCTGACCGAGGACCGCATCCCTCATCCGCGGCACCGGTTGGCGGCGGCGGAGGCGCTACACAAGGACGTGTCGGACATCTGGCCGGACACTTCAAGACGTCGTGACCCCATCTGGTTCCGTCCGTGGCAGGAGATCGAGCGCGAGGCGGTGTCGCTTCGCTGGTTCGAGTCGACAGTTCTGCCGGGGCTGCTCCAGACCGAGGCGTACGCCCGCGCGGTGCTGGGCGGCGCGGGCCTGATCCCCCGGGGTGAGATCGAGCGGCATCTCACCGTCCGACTCGGCCGGCAGGGCGTGCTCAAGCGGACGACCCGCCGCAGTTCACGGCGGTCGTCGACGAGGCGGTCATCCGCCGCCCGGTGGGCGGCCGGTCGACGATGCGCGAGCAACTGTTGGCCGTGGTGGCGGCGTGCGCCGAGCCGCACATCCGGGTGCACGTCGTGCCCAGCACGGTCGGCGCCTACGCCGGCCTCAACGGGCCGTTCGTGATCGCGCACAGCCACGACCACCGGGTTGCCGGCTACCTCGACAACCAACTCCAGGGACAAGTCGCTAGCGATCCCGACGACATCGCCGCCATGATGGCGGCATGGGAGAACGTGCGCGGGGAGGCGTTGTCCCACCGGCAGTCGGTCGACCTTATTCAGGAAGTGGCGGAGTCATGGAGCTGAACGGCGCCCGGTGGCGCAAGAGCAGCCGCAGCAGCGGCAACGGCGGCGCCTGTGTCGAGGTCGCCGACAACCTGCCCGGCGTCATCGGCGTACGGGATTCGAAGGACCCGACCGGCCCGGCGCTCGCCTTCGCGCCCGCGGCCTGGCGCGCGTTCGTCGCCCAGCTCGCCCGGCGGGCCTGAACGGCCCCGACGACCGTCGCAGCGCCGACCGCTACCCGGCCCTGACGGCCCGGATGCGGCCCACCCCCATAACTCCGTCGAGATCTTGGACAGTTTCCGTTCGCGCGGAACGGAAACTGTCCAAGATCTGGAGACTTGGTTCCGGAAGGCTTGCCGAGCGGGCACCGTCGTACCGGTAGCCGTCGGCGCGACCGCCTGTCTGCCGGGTCCGAACGGCGCCGACAGGCCGGTCCACCGTCGCCCACAGGCCGGTACTCGCGCGAACGCCCGGCAGGTCCACGACGGACCTGCCGGGCGTTGCTGCGCTCAGCTCAGAACAGCGAGCCGCCGCTCTGCGGCCCGGCAATCCGGAGACCGTAGTTCAGCAGCGAGGCGACTTCGGGGCGCTCGGACAGACCGCTCCACGTCTTGTTCTGCGGTACGAGCCCGCCGGCGGCACCGTGGAACGGGTTGACGACCCCGGACGGATATCCGGCGAGGCCACCACTCACCTCTTCCCCGGGCGACGCCACGAGAGCGTCGAGCCCGCCGGTGCGGTCGAGGTTCAGCAGGGCGATGGAGGAGCCGAACTTGTCGCCAGTCTCGGACGCGTCCGGAACGGCCGAGTGGTTCTGGTCGAACGCCTGCGCACCGGACCCTGTCAGCCCAGCAGCGGACCCCTTGAGCAGGGTGACGCTGCCGGCCCCGGCCCGCGAGCCGATCTGGTCGCCGGGGGCGCCGACCAGCACGTCGGCCCTGCCGTCGCCGGTCACGTCGCCGACCGCCAGCACACCGCCGAAGCGCTCGTCACTCGCCGGGTCGCCCGGTACGCCGGCCGTACGCTGGGTGATGACCTGCACCCCACTGCTGGACAGGCCGGCGGCACGGCCGGGGAAGGCCGCGATGAGGCCGCCGTTGATGTCCGGGGTCTGGGCGCCGGAGGCTCCGACGACCACCTCACCCAGCCCATCGCCGTTCACGTCGCCAATCGCGACCGCATCACCCAGGTACCAGGCGATGGTGCCGGTCCCATCGTTGGGTTCGATGGCCGCACCGGTGACCGAGGTAGCGCCGGTCAACGACACCCCACTCTGCGAGCCCCACATCAGGGTGACCATGCCGGTGCCGTCCCAGCTCACGCCGTCGTTCTCGCGAGGAGCCGTGATGACCAGGTCGTGGTACTTGTTGTTGTCGACCTTCCCGATGGCCAGCGTGTAGCCGAACTGGTCATTGGCCTCAGCCGCGCCCGGAACCGCGGCCAGGTCCTGCTGAAGGTGTTGCGCCCCGGTGGCCGTGAGACCCGCCGACCCGCCGAAGAGGACGGTGACCGCGCCGGCCATCGCCTTGCTTACGATCGCCTCTCCCCAGGCACCGATGGCGAGGTCCTCGCGGCCATCGCCGTTGATGTCGCCGGCCGCGAGGGCGCCGCCGAACTGGTCGAAGCTTTCCGGGCTGTCCGGAACACCCGGCGAATCCTGGTTGAAGTGGATTGCCGAGTCGACCACCAGGCCGGTGCCGCTGCCCGGAATGACCCAGACCCCACCGGCGTGGGTCTTGTTCTTGGGATCAGGCTCGTCGGGGTTACCGATTGCCAGGTCGTCGAAACGGTCGCCGTTGAAGTCCCCCGCCACGAGGGCCATCCCGAACGCGGTGGAGCCGCCGCCGCCCGTCATGACACCCATGAGGTAGTCGACCTTCGGGGCCGACGAGTAACTCACGCTGACCACGCCGGTCGGGTCCAATGGCAGGTTGTATTCGAACGGGTAACTGGTTACCGCGATGTCGTCGACCCCGTCGCCGTCGAAGTCGGAGCGGCCGACACCCGTGCCCCGAAACCGGGTGGGCGTCTTCATCCAGGACACCTTGTGGTGTTGAAGAGCGACGCCGTCCCGGGTGATGGTCCGTACGCTTTCCGCAGCCTTCGCCGGAGCACTGAGCACCAGGCTGGCTAAGACAGTGGGAAGAATGAGAAAGGATGCGCTTCGCTTCATGGAGACCCCGTTTCGATAGGCGCCCCGACACCATAGGCGGGCGATTAGGTTGTCGAAATGAGACGAACGGGTAGTGGGCTGGAGGGATAGGCGCGGACGGCGGGTACCGTCCGGGAGCCGGCGGGCCGGAAACCGTCGTACACATGTTCTATCCACAGGCTGTGGACGGCGGAGGGACCTGATGGGTTACCAGCTCAGCGCGGTGGTCGCGGACGCTGAGCTGCTCCGCGAGCAGACCGCCGAGCTGGATCACGCGGTCCTCGGCGAGTTGCGCCAGGACTTCGCGTTGCTGCCGGTCACCCCGCAGTTGGTGGTCGAGCTGACCGGGTCCCTGCCGGATTTCGCGACGGACGACCGGACCGCCGCGCGCCCGTTCGGCCTGGTGTTGTCGACGGCGCTGGTCGAGGTGCTGACCCGCTGGTCGCAGTCGGGGCCGGTGGCCTACCTGGAGGCGGAGTTCGGTGGTGGCGTCGGCTACCAGTCGGCGGCGGTGTGGTTGGGCGGGGCGCTGTCCTGGGGCCCGAGCTTCGACGACGAGTTGGACGCGCCGCGCGAGCGGTGGCCGATCAACGGGGCGCTGACCCGACTGGGCGTCGAGCCCGGCACGTGGATCGACCCGTTCGCCGAACTGGGGTTGCACCTGGAGCGGAACACCGACGGCTGGCTGGCGCACGGGCGGCGTCGACTCAGCGCCGACTACTGGGATGAGCTGGTCGAACAGTGGGAAAACCAGTAATCCGGCCACCGGCAGCAACCTGAACGCTCCCGTTCCGTTGGGGACTGGGGGATTCCATGAAATTGCGACAATTTGCGTTTATCGCCATGCTGATGACGGCTGCCTCGATCGCTGGCAGCGGCGTACCGCCAACCGGGCCGATCCCGGAGGGCCGGCCCGCCGGCAGCGTGGAGATCATTGACCTGAACGGCCTGCGGAACATCGAGTTCGGTGCCACCGAGGACGAGCTGACCCGGCGCGGCATCCTGCGTACCAGCCTGGATGCCTGCGGGCCGGTGCTCGCCGGCCATGACACGGTCAGCCCGGTCTTCGTGGAGGACAAACTCGTGCTCCTCTGGGTCGGCGACCCGATGCGGACACCGGAGGGCATAACGGCGGGCTCGCCCGTCGGCCAGGTCTGGGACCGCTATCCGGAGGTCAGTCGACTCCGCGCTCCACAGGGGACACACCGCCTCGACGGGTTACTCGCCCGCAGCGGCGACCGCGCGTACCTGTTCCTGCACGACGGGCGCACGGTCCGAAAAACCATCGCCGGGTACGCGGACTGGGCCCGCCGCCTCTTCGACGAGGGTGCGGGCCCGTGCTGACCGGCGCGGACTGACCTGTCGTTCGGCTCGGTCCACCATGGACCACGCCGACCGCCAGGTCAGTCGTCGTTCAGCGGAGCGACCGCCAGAAGTCGTACGAGTGGGCTGCCGCGAAGTCCGTCGTGCCCGAACCGCCACCACCGGCGAACACCCGCACGTACGGGGCGTCAGGGCGCAGTCGAGGCCAACCCGCCCGACCCGTCCGGGCGAAGTCGCTCCAGGTGCGGACCATCTCGTCGGAGAGCCGCCGCTGGGTCGGCGCGAGCGCCTCGGCGTAGTCGACAGTGAACAGGTACGGCAGCTCAGCGCAGTGGTACGCGCCGGCGGCGAACGTTGGCTCGGGTCCCTCGGTGAAGAACGGCGCGTCCTCGTCGGCGAACTCGTACCCGAAGGTCGGCACCTGCCGCGCGAACGCCAGTGCGGCGGAGTAGACAGGCTCGGCGTAGTCGTGATCGGTCAGCACCGCACCCAACGTCGCGCTGGCGGGTTGTGCGGGGTCGCGCGGATAGCGGGCCAGCACCTTCTCCGCCTGGTCACCGAACATGCCGCGCACCTGGTCGCGGTACTGGTCGTCGGTGAGCGGGCAAGACTCCGGCTCCGGCTCCGGCTCCGGCTCGGTCGACGGCGACGGCGACGGCGACGGCGACGGCGGCGGCGACGGCGACGGCGACGGCGACGGCGGCGGCGACGGCGACGGCGACGGCGACGGCGGCGGCGACGGCGACGGCGACGGGCAGTTGAGCCCGACCCGTTCCATCCCCCACACCACGAGCCGGGACTCGTCCCGGTTCATCCCGGTCAACACCGGCACCCGATGCAGCCGCCCGGTGGTCAGCGCTTCGGCCGGGTCCACCGGCAGCGTGTGGCCGTCGACGACCGGGCCGAGGTCGACACCCGCGCCGGGATAGCCGACCGTATCGACCAGCCGAGCGGGGGTCTGTCCGCGCAGGCAGGCGGCGACCCCGGCCGGGTCGGTGCAGCCGATCCTCCGAGCGAACTCCTCGGCCGCCCCGGTCGCCTCGGCCCGGGTCTGTACCGGGTTGGCGCACGAATTGCTCTGCATGATCGCGCGGTGGAACAGGCCAGCGGTGGCGGGCGCGGCGAGCTGAGCGCAGACGCTTGTCGCCCCGGCGGACTGGCCGAACAGTGTGACGTTGCCCGGGTCGCCGCCGAAGGCCGCGGCGTTACGTCGTACCCAGCGCAGCGCGGCCTGCTGATCCTGCAGGCCGAAGTTGCCGGTGCTTCCGTTCCGGCCGGCCAGCGCCGGATGCGCCAGGAAGCCGAGCGCGCCGAGTCGGTAGTTCACCGTGACGACGATGACGTCACCACCGGCCGCCAGCCGCTGTCCGCCGTACCCGGCGCCGCTGCCGAACCGGAAGTCCCCGCCGTGCAACCAGACCAGGACCGGTCGAGGCGTTCGGGTGCCGGATCGCGGGGTGGTGACGTTCAGGTAGAGGCAGTCCTCAGCCTCCGAGGGTGCGTCCATCGGCAGCCCTTGCAGTTGCGCACAGTCGGCACCGGGCCGGGTCGCCTCGCGTACTCCGGTCCACGTCGGACCGGGCTGTGGCGGCGCCCAGCGCAGCGCGCCCAGCGGCGGGCTCGCGTACGGGATGCCCTGGAACGACCGGTGGTCCGCCGCGACGGTCCCCCGCACCGCGCCCTGGTCGGTGCGGACGACGGCCGCGCTCCGGAGACCGTCGGTGGCCGCGGCCGGACCGACGGCCAGCGCCGGGCCGAGGAGGGCGAGGGCGCCCAACGCAACGGCCCATCGAGAGTACGGAATGCTGGTCATGGTCTCCCCATCTCGTCGACGCCGGTACGGCGTACGCACCGGGCTGCGCTGAGCATGTCGAGCTGGCAACAAGCTGGCCAGGGAGCTCTAGTACGCCGAGACAGAGAGACGCGAGTATCGACGGGGCACCTGCCGGTGCTCTAGTGCGCTACGGTCACCGCGAGGCCGGCAGGAGGCGACCGTGGCGGAGATCGACGAGAGCACTCCCCCCTATCTGCGCATCGTCGGGGAGTTGCGACGACGCATCCTGGCCGGCGAGTTGAGCCCCGGTGACCGGGTGCCGTCCACCCGGCAGATCGTCCGGGAGTGGGGCGTCGCCATGGCGACCGCCAGCCGCGCCCTCACCGCGCTGCGGCAGGAGAGTCTGGTGCGGGCGGTGCCGGGTGTGGGCATGGTGGTGACCGGCGCGGAGCCGACCGTGCCAAGTCGGGGCACACCGGCCGGCGGTCGGCGGCTGCCGGCCCCGGGGCTGACCCGCGACCAGGTGGTGCGGACCGCCATGGCGATGGCCGACGCCGAGGGGTTACCGGCGCTGAGCATGCGGCGCATCGCGACGGAGCTGGACGTCCCCACCATGTCGCTGTACCGCCAGGTTCGGGGCAAGGAGCAGCTTCTCGTGCTGATGGCGGACGCGGCCTTCGCCGCGCATCGGCTGCCGCGCACGTTCCCGCCTGGATGGCGAGCCCAACTGGAGTTGCTCAGCCGGCTCCAGTGGTCGATCTACCGGCGGCATCCCTGGCTGGCCCAGGTCATCTCGCTGACCCGCCCCCTGATGGCGCCGCACGCCGTCGCGCACACCGAGTGGGCGTTGCGCGCCCTCGCGCGGCACGGCCTGGACCAGCACACCCAGCTCCACCTGGTGGCGGCCCTGGCCAACCATGTTCGCGGCACCGCCATCAACCTGGAACGGGAGGCCGAGGCGGAGCAGGACACCGGCCTGACCGACGACGAGTGGATGGCGGCCCAGGCCGAGGTGCTCGGTGGGTTGCTCGCTGCGGGCGAGTTTCCGCACCTGGCCCGACTCAGCCGGACGGCGGTCGACCTCAATGTCGAGAGTCTCTTCGAATTCGGTCTGCAACGTCTGCTCGACGGGGTGGCGGCGCTGCTCGAACGGTGACCGCTCAGACCGGGTGGTTGGCCTGCTCGGGCAGGCGCGCCCCGGACGCGGCGGCGAAACCGGCGAGCGCGATCTCCGCTGCCTGTCGCAGGTCCTCCCTGCTGACTCCGGCGGCGGCGTGCACCGCCTGCCCCTCGGTGACGATCATGACGAAGCGGGAGAGCGCGACCGGGTCGGCGTGCGCGGGTAGGTCACCGTCGGTGACGGCGCGGGCGAGCCGGTCGGCGAGGGCGCCTTCACCGGCGAGGCGACTGCTGGCGAGGAACCCGGCGATGGGCGCGTTCTCGGTGGAGCAGCTGGTGCCGCCCTGGATCGACAGGCAACCGGCCGGCCGGTCGGTCCGGGTCACGGCGACCACGTTCTCGCGCAGCAGGGTGGCGACCACCTCGTACGCGGTCGGTTGTGCGAAGGCGTCCCGCGCGTACCCCATGTCCTTTTCGGCGTAGCGGGCCACGGCCTTGCGGAACAGCTCCTCCTTGCCGCCGTAGGCGGCGTAGAGGCTGGGTTTGTTGATCCCCATGGCCTCGGCGAGGTCGTTCACCGAGGCGCCCTCGTACCCCTGACGCCAGAACACCTCTACCGCGCGCTCCAGCGCCTCGTCGGCGTCGAAGCCCCGTGGTCGCCCTCGTTGCGGCACAGCCCACCACCACCCTTTCCCCTCATCCTACCGACAGCCGAAACCGATCGGTACAGAAATTTGCGGACCCGGCCGGAGGTTGCTACGGTCAGATACGTACCGCTCGGTACAGAATTTGCTGGAGGCCCGGCCGGCCGCACACCACCACACGCCAACAGAGGAGATCCATCGTGGGACAGCTCGACGGCAAGACCGCCCTCGTCACCGGAGGCACCACGGGCATCGGCCTGGCCGCCGCCCGCCGCTTCGCCGCCGAAGGCGCGTACGTCTTCGTCACCGGCCGCCGCAAGGGTCCGCTCGACGAGGCCGTGGCCAGCATCGGCGCCAACGTCACAGGCATCGCCAGCGATGTCAGCAAGCTCGACGACGTGGACCGCGTGATGCGGGCGATCGAGGAGCGTGGCGCCGGGCTGGACGTGGTGTTCGCCAACGCCGGCGGTGGGGAGTTCCGTTCGCTCGACTCGATCACGGTCGAGCACATCGCCAACACCTTCGACACCAACGTCTACGGCACGATCTTCACCGTCCAGAAGGCCCTGCCCCTGCTCAACGAGGGCGCGTCGGTCGTGCTGACCGGCTCGACGGCCGCCAGCAACGGCACCCCGGCGTTCAGTGTCTACGCCGCATCCAAGGCGGCCATCCGCTCGTTCGGCCGCACCTGGGCCGCCGAGCTGATCGGCCGGAAGATCCGGGTGAACACCCTGATCCCCGGCTCGACCGAGACCCCCGGGCTCGCGGGGCTCGCACCCAGCCCCGCGGAGGCCCCGGGGTTGCTCCAGGCCATCGCCTCGGGCGTGCCCATGCAGCGGATGGCACACCCGGACGAGATCGCCAACGCGGCGCTCTTCCTCGCCTCCGACCAGAGCAGCTTCATGACCGGCGGCGAGATCTTCGTCGACGGCGGCGAACAACAGCTCTGACGCGAAAACGCCCGGTCGATCCTCGCGGATCGACCGGGCGTTTCGGCATTTCAGAGCGGTGGCGGAGGGATTTGAACCCTCGGAGGGCGTTAACCCTCACACGCTTTCGAGGCGTGCTCCTTAGGCCGCTCGGACACGCCACCGCCGACGAGGGTACAGGACCGTCGGTTCGGACGCCGAACCGGTATCGCCCGGGCCGGCCTGGCAGGATCTTTGCCATGAGTACGCACATCGGCGCGAAGCCGGGCGAGATCGCCGAGCGGGTCCTGATGCCGGGTGACCCCCTGCGGGCCAAGTGGATCGCGGAGACCTACCTCGAGGGCGCCACCTGCTACTCGACGGTTCGGGGCATGCTGGGCTTCACCGGCCGCTGGAACGGCGTCGAGGTTTCCGTCCAGGGCTCCGGCATGGGCATGCCGTCGGCCTCCATCTACGCCCACGAGTTGATCAACGAGTACGGCGTGAAGACGCTGATCCGGGTCGGCTCCTGTGGTGCCCTCAGCACGGACCTGCAACTGCGGGACGTGGTGGCGGCGATCGGTTCGTCCACCGACTCGAACATGAACCGGATGCGCTTCGACGGGCTGATCGACTACGCCCCGGTGGCCGACTTCGGGCTGCTGCGTACGTCGGTCGAGGTGGCTGAGCGGCGCGGCATCACCATGCACGTCGGCCCGATCCTGGCGGCGGACGCCTTCTACACCGACCGGCCGGACCTCTACGACACCCTCGCCGACTACGGCGTGCTGGCGGTGGAGATGGAGTCGGCGGCGCTGTACACGATCGCCGCCCGGTTCAAGGCCCGCGCGTTGACCGTGTTGACCGTCAGCGACCACATCAAGACCGGCGAGAAGACCACCTCGGAGGAGCGCGAGCAGACCTTCAGCCAGATGGTCGAGATCGCCCTCGACACGATCATCGCCTGATCCATCTGACTGGGCGGGCAATACCGCGGAGAGCGTGATGACTGTGGGGCATCAAGATGCCGCACAGTCATCACGCTCTTTCGCGTCCGACCCGCCCGACCCGTCCGCGGCTGAGGCGCAGCCCCGCCCGGACGGCCCGGCTCAGCGGAAGAACGCGCGCAGAACGGCGGCGGTCTCGGCCTCCAGCACCCCGCCGTAGACCTCGGGGCGGTGGTTGAGCCGACGGTCCCGCAGGACGTCCCAGAGCGACCCGGCCGCGCCGGTCTTGGGCTCCCACGCGCCGAACACGACTGTGGAGACCCGGGCCAGCACCAGCGCCCCGGCGCACATGGTGCACGGTTCCAGGGTGACCACCAGGGTGCAGCCGTCCAGCCGCCACCGGCCGGCGCGCTCGGCACCCCGGCGCAGGGCCAGCACCTCGGCGTGGGCGGTGGGGTCGCCGGTCAGCTCCCGCTCGTTGCGGCCGGTGGCCAACTCGGTGCCGTCCGGACCAAAGAGCACCGCCCCCACCGGCACGTCGTCGACGTCGGTGCTGACCGCGTCGTCGACGGGTGGACCGGCGACGGCGACCTCCAGGGCGCGGCGCATCCACAACTCGTGCCGCTGCCGTCGGCCGGCCTCGCCCAGGTCGGCCAGGCCCTCGTTGGCGCCGGGCCCGGCGCGGCCCACCGCACCGGGGGTCGGCTGGCCCGGCCGGATCGACTCCAGAGACGGATCGGTCGCGTCGGCCGGCTCAGACCTCACGCAGCTCCTCGACCTCGTCGGCGCAGCCGAGCACCTGGCAGATCTCGGAGGTGACGTCCGCCGGCATCATCCCCTCGTGGGTGCAGAGGGTCAGCAGCTTCTGCGCGGAGATGCCCAGGTTGGCCAGCAGGTCGGCGTCACCGACCGGGTCGGCCTCCGGATCGACGACGGGCTGCTCGCTCTCCTCGTCACCGGTGCTCACCGGGCGTGGCTCCTCGTCACCGTCGAGCCCGGTGACCGAGGTCTTCAGGTCACCGACCAGCACCGACCCCAGCAGCGACTCCTCGGCGTACGCGGAGTCCGAACCGAACACCCGCAGGTCCTCGCCCTCGTCGAGGCGCAGGATCACCAGGTACGCGTCGTCGGCCTCGACGAAGAGCAGCGACACGTCGGCCTCCAGGTCGACGTCCCGCAGCCGGTCGGCGACCTCGTCGATGTCGGTGGCGCCACGCAGGCTGACCTCGGCGGCGGTCCAGCCACTGTCGTCGCGCACCACGGCCGCAGCGAAGTACGACACGGTCCCCCCAATAGCCCTCGACACAGCGTCGACTCGTTACGCGTGCACGTTAGCCGGTCGGGTCGGCGGGCGACCCGTCAACGCCCCGAAGGGCGGGTCATTCCTGACAAAGTCGGATCAGCCGACGACTCGGCGGCGGGTGGCGATGAGCTGGCGCAGACGCTCGGTGCGCTGCCGCTGCGGTCGGCTGCGCTGGCGGACCGCCCGGGCGCCCGCCAACTCGGCCAGCAACTGCAGGCGACGGCGACTGCGATCGGGATCCTGCCGGGGAGTGGTCCAGGCCATAGTCCCGAGCGTGCCGAGTCTCGGCGGCCACGTCAAGACGGCGTTCGCTACGCAGCCAACCGGGCACAGGGCGCAGTCACCGAGCGCCGTTTCGGGGCCTGTCCGTGCCGGTCACCACAGCGGCCAGTCACCACTTGTCGCCCAGCGGAGCGCCACCACCGCGGCGGCGATGCTCCAGCCACCCGCCGTGACGATGGCGACGCCGGTGGCCACCCCCCGGTCGCCGTAACGGACCAGCACCAGGGCGGTGACCCAGGCCAGCAGGCCGGCGATCACCGTCCACCAGGCGTAGCTGGCCACGTCGGTGCCGAGCAGGCCGAACAGCAGCAGCCAACCGGCCGCCGCGCCGCCGCCGGCGGCGACACCACCGCCGGTGACCGGGTGCGGCTCGCGGTAGGTGGGCCGGGTCGGAGGCCCGGAGGGGAAGAGGCCCGACGGGGTACGCGGCACCGGGCGGGCGGCACCGAAATCCGGGCCAGGTTCGGGTCGGACAATGGTCACCGTCGCTGCCCTCCCTCACGCGTGCCGCTCGTGCCCACGGTACCGGCTCTGCCAGGATGACCTGATGTCCTCGCCGACGATCAGCCGCCGCGCTCGTCCGGCGTACCCGATCCTGCTGCTGCTCGCCCCGGTGCTGGCCGCCGGCTGCGCGACCACCCGGCCGGGGGTGCCCGACGGCGCCGCGCCGACGCCACCTGCGGTCTGGGCGACCGCCGACCAGCCGGCGTCACAGTCGCCCACGCCGACGGCGGCCGACCCGAGCCCCCCGGCGCCGTCGTCGGCCAGGCCGTCGGCGACGGCACCCCGCACCGGGCTGAAGCATGTCTTTCCGGTACGCGCCGACAACGTCGACTACCACCCCACGCACGGGGCGTACCCGGCGACGGACCTCTTCGCCGACTGCGGCGAGCCGTTCGTGGCGGTGACCGACGGGACGGTGCTGGAGGTGAGCCGCGTCGACCGGTACAGCAAACGTGGGCGGCAGGGGCCGGACAACGGCGGCCTGTCGGTCGCCCTGCTCGGCGACGACGGGGTGCGCTACTACGGCTCACACCTGAGCGTGGTGACCAGCGGCGTCGACGCCGGGGTGCGGGTCCGGGCCGGGCAGCAGCTCGGCAAGGTGGGCCGCACCGGCAACGCGAACAACGTCTGCCACGTGCACTTCGGCATCTCACCGGCGTGCTCGGGCAAGGACGGCTGGTGGATCCGACGCGGGGTGATCTGGCCGGCGCGTTACCTGGACTCCTGGCGGCGTGACGGCAACCGGGAACCGGCCGCCGAGGTCACCGCGTGGCAACGCCGACACGGCTGCCCGAAGGCGCCCTGACATGGCCCGCGCGAGAGATCCCATCGCCGACCTGCGCCGGATCGCGTTCCTCCTGGAGCGCGCCAACGAGGCCACCTACCGCGTACGCGCGTTCCGGTCGGCGGCGAAGGCGCTGGCCGGCATGCCCGCGACCGAGCTGACCGAACGGGCCGGCAACGGCACGCTCACCGAGCTGGCCGGGGTCGGTGACGTCACGGCCCGCTGCGTGGCGGAGTCCCTCGCCGGTGAGGAACCGGTCTACCTCCGTCGGCTGGTGGCGACCGAGGGCAGCGACCTGGACGCCGAGGCCACGGCGCTGCGCGCCGCCCTGCGCGGCGACTGTCACACCCACTCGGACTGGTCCGACGGCGGTTCACCCATCGAGGAGATGGCGCTGGCCGCGGTGGAGTTGGGCCACGAGTACCTGGTGCTGACCGACCACTCGCCCCGGCTGACGGTGGCCCGGGGGCTGACCGCGAGCCGGCTGCGCCAGCAACTCGACCACGTGGCAAAGGTCAACGCGGCGCTGCCCGAGGGCTTCCGGATCCTCACCGGGATCGAGGTGGACATTCTCGCCGACGGCTCCCTGGACCAGGACGACGACCTGCTGGCGCGGCTCGACGTGGTGGTCGGGTCGGTGCACAGCGGCCTGAAGGACGAGCGGTCGAAGATGACCCGGCGCATGCTGAAGGCCGTCGCCAACCCACACCTGGACATCCTCGGCCACGTCACCGGCCGGATGGTGTCGTCCCGCCCGGCCGGGGTGACCGGTCCAGGCGACCGAGGGCACCGCGCCCGTACCCGGGCGGAGAGCGACTTCGACGCGGACGCCGTCTTCGCCGCCTGCGCCGAGCACGACACCGCCGTCGAGATCAACTCCCGGCCGGAGCGGCAGGACCCCCCGAAGCGCCTGATCCGCCGGGCACTGGAGGCTGGCTGCCGGTTCGCCATCAACACCGACGCGCACGCGCCCGGCCAACTCGACTGGCAACGATTCGGCTGCGAACGCGCCGCCCTCTGCGGCGTCCCCGCCGACCGCGTCATCAACACCTGGTCGGCGGAGCAACTGGTGGCCTGGACGCAGAACCGTCCCTGACCAGCCCTCCAGCGCCGGATCCGGGTGGTCGGTCAGCGGCGGGCGGGTTCGGCGGCGGGTGTGGCGGGTGCGCCGACGCCGACGACCGGGCTGGTCCGGCGGCGACTGAACATCCCTTGCGACACCGCGACCCCGAGCAGCACGATCAGCGCGCCGACCGGTTGGTGCCAGTTGAGTCGTTCGTCGAGCGCCACGGCACCGATCAGCACCGCGAAGATCGGGATCAGGTACGTGACGGTGGACGCGGTGCTCGCGCCGGCCACCCGGATGTTGCGCATGTTGATCACGAACGCGAGCCCGGTGCCGAGCGCGCCGAGGGTCAGCACACTTGCCACCACCCCCGCCGACAGCTCGGTGGGCAGCGGCGGCAGGCCGGCGACGAAGGGAGTGACGATGGCCAACTGCGCGGCGGCGAGCAGCAGTTGCGCGGTGGAGAGCGACAGCCCCGAGTACGCGCTGCCGGCGACGAACCGCTTCTGGTACGGGATGGCCACGCCGTAGCAGGCCGCCGCACCGAAGCACATGAGTTGCCCGGTGAAGTGCGCCCCGCCGATGCCCTCCCAGACCCCGAGAACCACCAGCACCCCGACGAAGCCGAGCCCGAGCCCGACCGCACGGCGCATCGTGAGCCGCTCGGTGCGGAAGACCAGCACCGCCAGCGGCAGCACGATCAACGGCGTGGTGGCGTTCCAGATGCCGGCCAGCATCGACTCGACCCGCTGCTCGCCGTAGCCGAAGAGGGTGAACGGCACAGCCACGCCGAAGGCGGCGACGACGGTCAGGTGCGCCCAGACCCGGGGCTCGCGGGGCAGCCGGTCGCGCAGCACGGCGAGAACGACCAGCAGGGTCAACGCGCCGGCGACGACCCGGTAGAGGGTGAGTTGAACCGGGTGCAGCTCGGCCACCCCGACCTTGATGAAGAGGAAGCTGGAACCCCAGATCGCGGCGAGGGCGACGAAACCGGGCAGCCAGGCGCGGACCGGCGCTTTGTCAGGAGTGGTATCGGTGGTCACCCCTGACACTCTGCCGCAACCGTACGACAAAGTCGCGCGCCTTTCGGCCGTCGCGCCGTGCCTGAACCCGCAGCTCGAACACGACAAACGTCGGCGACACCGGGGTGGGGTGGTCACGTAGGGTCGCACCGTGGGACGAATTGATGAACTCGCCAACCGCTACGTGGCCGAGTGGGCGCCGTTGAGCCCCACCGGCGCGACCTTCGTCGGCATCGCCGGCCATGACGACCAGCTCGACGACCTCTCGCCCGACGGTTATGCGGCCCGCGCGGACCTCACCCGCCGGACGCTCGCCGAGCTTGAGGTGACCGAGCCGGAGACCGAATCGGAACGGACCGCCAAGGAGGCCATGCAGGAACGGCTCGGCCTGGACCTTGCCCGCTACGACGCCGGCGAGGTGACCAGCGAGGTCAGCGTGATCGCCAGCGGGCTGCACGAGATTCGCATGGTGTTCGACCTGATGCCGACCGCGACCAGCGACGAGCAGGCCAACATCGCCGCCCGGCTCAACGGCTTCGGGGCCGCGCTGGAGGGCTACAAGACCACGCTGCGTGAGGCGCTCGCCGCCGGTCAGGTCAGCGCGAAGGTGCAGCTGGTCGAGGTCGCCAAGCAGTGCGACATCTGGGTCGACCCGACCGGCGACAACTTCTTCCACGGGCTGGTCGAGCGGCTGGGGGCGGAGGGCACGCTCGGCGCGGAGCTGCGTCGGGGTGCCGCGGCGGCGACCGCGGCGACAGCCGAGTTCGGCCAGTTCCTGCGTAACGAGCTTGCCCCGCACGGGCGGGACAAGCAGGCCGCCGGCCGGGAGCGCTACGAGCTCGCCTCGCAGTACTTCCTCGGCGCCAAGATCGACCTCGACGAGACGTACGCCTGGGGTTTCGCGGAGTTGGCCCGCCTGGAGGCGGAGATGCGGGTAGTGGCGGGGCGCATCGCCGGCTCCGGTGCCAGCGTCGACGAGGCCGTGGCCACGTTGGATGCCGACCCGGCCCGGACCATTCAGGGCAAGGAGGCGTTCCGGGACTGGATGCAGGCGCTGGCCGACAAGGCGATCACCGAGCTGCACGGCACCCACTTCGACATCCCGGAGCAGGTCCGCCGCATCGAGTGCTGCCTCGCCCCGACCAGCGACGGCGCCATCTACTACACCGGCCCGAGTGAGGATTTCTCTCGCCCGGGTCGGATGTGGTGGGCGGTGCCGCAGGGCATCAGCGACTTCTCCACCTGGCGAGAGGTGACCACGGTCTACCACGAGGGCGTGCCGGGTCACCATCTCCAGGTGGCGCAGACCGCTGTCCGGGCCGACCTGCTCAACCGCTGGCAGCGGTTGCTCTGCTGGGTCTCCGGGCACGGCGAGGGCTGGGCGCTCTACTCGGAGCGGCTGATGGACGAGCTGGGTTACCTGGAGGACCCGGGCGACAAGCTGGGCATGCTCGACGGCCAGGCGATGCGCGCGGCACGGGTGATCGTAGACATCGGCATGCACCTGGAGCTGGAGATCCCGAAGGACAATCCCTTCGGTTTCCACCCGGGCGAGCGGTGGACGCCCGAGCTGGGCTGGGAGTTCATGCGGGCGCACTGCCGGGTTCCGGACGAGAACCTGCGCTTCGAGTTGAACCGCTACCTGGGTTGGCCGGGGCAGGCGCCGTCGTACAAGGTGGGTGAGCGGATCTGGCTCCAGGCCCGCGAGGACGCCAAGGCCCGCAAGGGCGCCGATTTCGACCTGCGGGAGTTCCACCGGCAGGCGTTGGACCTGGGTGCGCTGGGTCTCGACCCGCTGCGCCGGGCGCTGGCCCGGCTCTGACCGGCCATGGCTGCGCGCGCCGACGGTACGACGAGTCCGTCGCCGCGCGCAGCCACGCCCCGAGCCGAGGCTGCTCCCGCGACCGACCGCCCGAGTCGAGGCTGCTCGCCCGACCGACCGCTCCGCCCGAGGCTGCTCGCCCGACCACCGCTCCACCCGAGGCCGCTCGCGCGACCGAGGGCTCAGCCGAGGGTGAGTGCCAGCGCCGGCCGTGCGGTCAGCGTGTTGCTGGTGACGTACGCCAGGTCGATGACGGGGTCGGTGAACGTGATCGGGATGGGCGAGGTGACCGGAAGGCCGTCCGGTAGCGGCAGGTCCGGCGTCAGCGTGATCTTGATGCCGAGCAGTCGGCCGACGAACCGGGTCGCGTAGAAGGCCACGTCTCCCCGGACGGTCAGCTGTTTGGTCGCGTACCGCTGGGTGCGCCCTGCGGGGCCGTCGGCCTGCAGTAGGAAGTCTGCGGTCACCGCCTCCCGCATGCTGAACTTCAGCACCTTGAGGTCGCCCTGCACGGTGTGCAGGTCCGTGACCCCCTCGAACCGTAGCCCGGTCATCCGCACCGACGACCCGGTGAGCTTCGACGGCGTCCGGGCCACCGTCGGCAGGGCCGGATCGGCGGCGATACGCGGCAGCGGCTTGCCCGGCTGCACCGTGCCCGGCTTGTCGGGTGCCGGAGTGCCGGGCTTGCCCGGTGGCTGCGACGGGCAGTCGCCGGGGCTGGGGCGTGGCGCCGCCGTGCTGGTCGGCCGGGCTGTCGGCGTGGCGGTGGGGGTCACCGAGGGCGCCGGGTCCTCTTGGCCGCCGACGCCGAGCAGATCGCCGATTCCGTCCAGGATGTCGGTGATCACGTTGCCGCCCCGCGCAGGGCTCGGGGTGGGCGTCGACGTGGCCGCGCTGCGGCTGGGCGACGGGATGACGGCCCGGGGTGGGGTGGGGCAGCCGGTCGAGGCCGGTCGGCTCGGCGCGGCCTGCACCGCTCGGGGCTGGCTGGCCAGGCCGACGGCCGCCAGGCCGAGAACCACGAGAGCGACGGCGAAGGCCCGCGGATCCACCGTACGTCCCGGCCACTTGGGCGGCGAACCCTCGTCGGACGCGCCGTCCAGGCCGGCACCGTCCAGATCATCGCCGTCCTGCTCGGTCTCGACCTGTTGCGGGGTGGGTGGTGCGGGGCGGGTCGGCGTCCAGGCGAAGGCGAGCGCGCTGCCGACGATGCCGAGCAGCAGACCGACGAAGAAGCCGCCGAGGTTGAGCCCGATCAGCGAGTACACCGCGGTGACCGCCGCGACGATCGAGTAGAACAGCCGCTGTGCCGGGGTGAACCAGAGCAGCAGCCCACAGGTCACCAGGATGATCGGGATCAACAGCGAGAGCAGGCCGCCCGCGCCACTGTGGAAGCTGAGGCCGTTGAGGGTCATCCGGGTGGAGGCGAACATCTCCAGTCCGGCCAGGGCGATGAGCAGTCCGCCCCAGAACGGCCGGCTGCGCTGCCAGCGGCGGAAGCGCCGCCACGCCTGAGCCGGACCACCGGGCCGGGCGTGGGACGGGTTCGCGGTTGTCACGTACTCCTCCTGGCCGAGCGGGGATGGGGGCATGGGCCCGGCCCGCGGTGCTGACCACCACGGGCCGGTGCTCACCTCAGAAGCACTCCTTGCCCTTGGCGTCGTCACCCACGTTGACCTTGAGTCGGAGGCCGACCAGGTTGAACGTGGCCGCCGTGGTGTAGCGGGACACCTGTTGCAGGTTGGTGATGGTGACATGGTCGGAGTTCTGGCCGAACGACCCGGCCTGTGCGGTGGGGTTCAGGTCGGTGGCGTCGCGGCCGATCCTGATGTTGGTGAAGGTGGCGTTGCCGTTCAACGAGTCCATCGCGATCAACAGGTCCTTGGCGCGGGCGGGTTCCTTGCCCTCGCCGGCGTTGATGGTGAGCACCACCGGCAGGCCGGGCAGGTCGGCGCGGACGGACTGGCAGAGGCTGTACAGCTCGGCGCTGCTGATCTCGGAGAGCGCGATCGGGTGGACCTGGCCGGACTTCCCGTCCTTGCCCTTCTCGCGGACGATGCCGCCGTACTGCTTGAAGCCGTCGCCCTCAAGCCGGTCGGCGCCGATCTTGAACGTCTGCCCGGAGACCGTGATGTCGGACGCGATCGCGCCGGTCGACATTCCGAACAGGATGGCGCCGGCGGCCGCCGTGGCGGGCACCATCATGGCGGCGAAACGCCACCATCGGGTACGACCCTGACTGTCTAACCGATCCTGCACGGGCTCCTCCTCGGGTCGATGCGCGCGAGTGGCCGGTCCGAACGGGCGGCCCGCACGGGGAGCCCGCGTTCTGTTACCGGCTGGTAACCATCGGGCTTGATGGTGCACCCGTTGCGGCGCAGGTCACAACCCCCTGATTACCCGGCGGTAACAGTCGCGCGACCGGGCGGAGGTGTGGCATCACAGAAGGTGAGCGCACTCGCCATCGCAACCCTCCTAAATGGCCACAAGGCGGGCGCAGGGCGGCAGCGGAATCAGCGCAAGGTGACGCTACATTGACTAATTACAATCGAGTAACAAATGTAAAGCAGGCAGGTCGCGCGGGTTGTCACAGAACCGAGGGGTGGACCGCGTCGCGGTCCACCCCTCGGTCGTACGTCCGGTCGTGCGCGCGTCAGCGCTGCTCCACCTCGCCCGGGGCCGGACGCTGGGTCGGCACCGTCGGGTCTTCCGACTTCCAGTTCGTCGAGGCCGGCGGAATCTCGTCGGTCAGTGGCCCGCCGACCGGCTGCGGCCTGGGCTGCTCGACGGTCTCCGTGTCGCGCACCGGCTCCTGGTCCACCCGGGTCGGGGTCGGGTCGACGACCGCCGGCTCGGCGCGGTGCCGGGCCGTCCCGCCCTCGGGTCGGGTCACCAGCCACACCCCGAAGACGACCGCGAGCAGACCGAGGACACCGGCGACGATCGGGCCCCAGAAACTGATCAGGCCAATCTTGAAGCGGTTGTCCTTGACCGTCTCGACACTGCGGCTGACCGTGTCGTCGGTGTAGTTGAAGTCCGCGTCCAGCAGCACCGTGGGCGTGCCGGTGTTGGGGCGCAACTCCTTGTGCTGCTGCTCCCGCACGTTCACGTAGGAGCCGGTGACCGGGTCGACCCAGAGCGTACGGGTGTTGCTGTAGACGACCTGGCCACTGGTGGCGCCGGGGGCGAACTTGCCGACCAGCGTCTGGATGCTGCTCTCCGGGGTGGCCAGCACCTCGTTCTCGATCCGCTGCTCGAAGCGGTACGCCTCGACGCCCTTGACCTTTTCGGTGCCGACGAACTTCGCCGGGACAGCCCGCTTCAGGTCACGGTCGAAGACCTGGTAGTCGCGCTTGGCGGTGCCGAACGGGAACTTGTAGATCTGGCCGGAGTACTTCACGTTGCCGACCGGAGTCCCGTCCGCCCCGGTCTCGTTGAGCCACTGCTCCTTCCACGAGGCGGCCGCGCCGGAGATCCGGTAGAGAGCGAGTTCGGTGCTGTACTGGCTGACCACGTCCTGGTTGTCGGTGCGCCGGACCGTCTGGTAGACGTCCCAGATCACCGCGTCGCCCTTGAGGTCCTTGGGCAGCCGATCCTTGGTGTCGTCGGGCTGTGGAATGACCTCCACACTGGACACCAGATCGCCCTGCGGAACCTCGATGCTCACCGAGCTCCCGGTTGCCGTGATCTTCAGGAACCTGGCGTTCTTCGCCTCGGCGACGGACGTCGTCGGCTCAAGGTCGTAGGGGAGCTTGGTCACGGCGGGGGCCACGTAAAACGGCAGCCCGGCCGCGAAGACCAGCAATAAGACGCCAAGCCCGAAGAGCGCGGCGCCCACGCGAAGCTTCACTCATCCTCCTGTAACCTGCCGCCCTACGACCTGTTGTCCGGGGCACCCGATCCTTAACATGGCGGGAGGTTACTCCCCGGTCACCTTCAAAGCGACCCCCTGGATGTCCAGATGTCCACAGCCGCCGCGCCAACAGTTTCGGAGCCTTCGGTAACCGGCCGACTTCCCGCCCTCGACGCGCT
Organism: Micromonospora sp. NPDC007208; assembly: GCF_042869175.1. Taxonomy (NCBI): domain Bacteria; kingdom Bacillati; phylum Actinomycetota; class Actinomycetes; order Micromonosporales; family Micromonosporaceae; genus Micromonospora; species Micromonospora sp. NPDC007208. The sequence continues at coordinate 215,191 of NZ_JBIAFG010000011.1, forward strand.
GCGAGCAATCGGCGCGGTGGCGGTCGTCGGTCACCACGTCGGGTTCCAGACCGCCGTCACCATGAACACCACCTGGGGCGGCTGGCTGGCTCGGCTGGATGTCGGCGTCGCCATCTTCTTCGTACTCTCCGGGTTTCTGCTGTTCCGGCCGTGGGCCCTCAACGCGGCGACGGGCCGGGCCCGACCCGGTGCCAAGCGCTACCTGTGGCGGCGGGCCCTGCGCATCCTGCCCGCCTACTGGTTGGCGATCGTGGTCTGCCTGGTCGTCCTGCCGCAGAACCGGCAGGCGTCCGTCGGCGACTGGATCCGCCACCTCACCTTCACCCAGATCTACCAGCCGGGGCAGTTGCGCGCCGGGCTCAGCCAGACCTGGAGTCTCGCCACCGAAGTCGTGTTCTACCTGCTCCTGCCGCTGGTCGCCGTGCTCGCCGTGGGCCGGTCCTGGCGTCCTGTCCGGACCGTCGTGATCCTCAGCGGGAGTGCGCTACTGACCGCGGGGTGGCTCATCCTGATGGGGCTCGGCCGGCTCGACGCCGCCCTGCACACGATGTGGTTCCCCTCGTACGCCGCCTGGTTCGGCACCGGCATGGCACTGGCGACGGCGCACGTCGCCCTGCGCACCGGGACCGCGCCCACTGCCTTCCGGGTCCTGGACGACCTGGCCTCGGCGCCGGTCACCTGTTGGGCTGCCGCCGTTGGCCTGATGGCGATCGCGACGACGCCCGTCGCCGGCCCCCGCGACCTCACCGAGCCGACGGCCGCCGAGTTCGGCGTCAAGCTGGCCCTGTACCTCGTGATCGCGGCGCTGATCCTGATCCCGGTGGCTTTCGGCGGGCCGACCCGGATCAAGGAGGTCTTCGGCAGTTCGTCCGCTCGATGGCTCGGCGCGGTCTCGTACGGGCTGTTCCTGTGGCACCCCATGGTCATCGAACTCATCTACCTGATCGACGACCGACCGCTGTTCTCCGGCGGGCTGCTCAACACCTTCGCCCTCACCATGGCCTTCGGTCTGGTGTACGCCACGGTCAGCTACTACGGCGTCGAGCGACCCCTGCAACTGCTCGGGTCGCAGCGTCGACGCCGGCCGGCCGGGCGCGGGCAGGCATCCGGGACTCACGCCGCGGACGTGGTTGCACCGGCCACCACACCGCCGAGCCTCGCGGCTGGCACGCCGGTGCCGACGGTCGGCGGATAGCGCCCAGCGCTGCCCCATCGGGGCATTGCCGGCCGGCACACCAGCCCCTAGTGTGACGCGGGTCGCTAAATTACTTGAGAGTAGGGTTCGCGTGGAGCGTCGCTTCGGCATGCCCGGACACGTGTTGTTCCTCAACTGGCGAGACACCCGCAACCCCGAAGGTGGCGGTTCCGAGGTGTACGTCGAGCGGATCGCCGCCGAGTTGGTGGCGCGCGGTTTCCGCGCCACTCTCTTCTGCGCCGCCCACAGCCAGGCTCCCGCCGACGAGGTCAACGAGGCGGGCGTACGGCTGGTACGGCGCGGCGGCCGACACACCGTCTACCTCTGGGCGGCGCTCTGTTACGTCGCGGGCGCGCTGGGCATCGGCCCGCTGGCGGCCCGCCGAGGCGGTCGGCCCGATGTCCTGGTCGACGTCTGCAACGGGTTGCCGTTCCTCGCCCCGCTCTGGGCCCGACGCCCGGTGGTCAAGCTGATCCACCACGTGCACCGCGAGCAGTGGCCGGTGGTGCTTCCACAGTGGGCGGCCCGGTTCGGTTGGTGGATCGAGTCGTCGCTCGCCGTACGCCTCTACCAGCGGTGCCGGTACGTCACCGTCTCCGAGGCCACCCGCCGGGAGTTGGCAGTGCTCGGTGTGCCGCCGGAGCAGGTCTCCGTGGTGCACAACGGCACCCCGACGCTGCCCCACACCGACGTCGAGCGGGCGACGTTCCCGCTGCTCGTGACACTGAACCGGCTGGTGCCACACAAGCGGGTGGAGGTGGCGCTGCGGGCCGTCGCGGCCCTCGCCGACGAGCTGCCCCAACTACGTCTGGTCGTCGCCGGCCAGGGCTGGTGGGAGTCGCACCTGCGTGAACTCGCCGCGGAACTCGACATCACCGAGCGGGTGGACTTCCGGGGTTTCGTGACCGAGGAGGAGAAGGCCGCGCTGCTCGCCTCGGCCTGGGTGGCCCTGACCCCGTCGCTCAAGGAGGGCTGGGGGCTCACGATCGTGGAGGCGGGTTCGGCGGGCACCCCGACTGTCGCGTTCCGGGGGGCGGGCGGAGTCGCCGAAGCGGTCGTCGACGGGCGTACCGGCCTGCTGGCCGACGACATCGACGACTACCTGCTGAAGGTTCGCACGCTTCTGCACCGGGATGAGCTGCGGCGGGAGATGGGCGCACAGGCCCGGGAGCACGCGGCCAGCTTCACCTGGCAGGCCGCGGGTGGACGTTTCGAGGCGATCCTCAAGGGTGTGGAGTCGCCCCGCCCAGTGCAGCAGCGGGGCGAGCCGTCCTACCTGTCGCCGTAAACCGCGGGGGCGTACGGGTCCTTCTTTCCGGCCCGCTTGGCCGCCTCCGAGACGAGCTTGGCCTCGCTTGCGGCCTCCTCGTCGGTGGCGGTCGCGGCGGCCGAGATCCCGCCGAGAGCCAGGATCCCCAGCAACGCCGCCACCAGGCCAGACACGGCCAGGGTCAGAGCTCTACGCATGCCAATCCTCCAATGGCGAGACGTGCGAGCGGACGTTACCACGCGGTAGGTCGCCGGTGTAGTGCCGAAACGGCGGCAGCGACGACCACCAGAAGGGCAGCGCCGAGGGCCGCCACCACCGCCAGTCGGGCCGGCCCGGACCCGCCCGGTTCCCGCACGGTCGACGGGTTGCGGTACAGCGTCAGGAACGGTCCGTCGTGGACGCGCACCAGGCCACCGAGCACCTGAGGGTCCACCTCGCCGGAGACCTCGTGCTGCACCAGGACCCAGCGCACCCCCGTGGTCCAGACCGGCCGTCCCTCGGCCAACGCCCGGCGCAGCTCACGGACGCGCGGATTCTCACCGGCCACGGCGACGTCGCCGACCCGGAGCGTGTCGTCGGTCAGGACCGTCCCCGGCAGGTAGCGGGGCGCCGGGTCCAGGACGACCCGACCGGGGTTCCACGGGTACGCGCGGTAGGCGCTCAGCGGCAACGCGAGGACCTCCCCCGGCTCCTCGTCGACGTACTCGGCCACCCGCTGCCACTCCGCCGGATAGCTCACCGGACGAAGCCGACCGACGCCACCGAACGCGAGGTCCGGCAGGACCGCCACCGGCAGGAACAGCAGCCCGACCAGGACCACCCCGGCCACCTCCCGGTCGATCCGGGCCACCAGCCGCTCGGCCCCCAACGCGGCGCACACCACCAGCAGCAGGGCGTACGGTGCCAGGAACTTCTGGCCATCTCGCAGCAACCCCGCGCCCGGCAGGTGCACCACCGCCCACCGCAGCGCGGCATCCCCGCCGGGGAGCACCCCGAGCGCGGCCAGCAGACAACCGGCCCCGGCGAGCACCGCCAGCCGCGCCGCCCCGCCCGGGGGCAGCCGGCGTCGCAGCAGGCCCGCCCCGACACCGGCCAGGACCAGCAGCACCACTGTCGCCACCGGCACCAGCGGCGCGGCGCGACTGGCGGGGGTGGCCTGCGCGCTCCAGATGCCGCCGGTGCCGGCGAGCGCCACCAGCGGGCCGGCCCAGTTCTCCGACCGTGCCGCGAACGCCGCGACACCCGCCGGGTCCGAGGAAGCCCCGGCGCCGGTGACCAGGGCCGCTACCACCCAGGGGGCGTTGAGCACCCCGACCGCGGCAAACGCCTGCCGGGACCGGAGCGGATGCATCCGCTCCGACACCAGCAGCGACCGACGCGCGCGCATCCGGTCCGACGTCAGCACCAGCACCGTGCCCAGCGCGACCAACCCGCCGGTCGGCGTGATGGCGGCGGGAGCGGCGGCGAGCACCACCCGGGCGAGCGCGCCGTCGCGCCCCGCCCGCAGGTCCAGCGCCGCCCGCACCAGCCAGGGCAACGCGGCGTACGCGAGCAGCAGCCCCCACTGCCCGATCAGCAACCGCTCGGCGAGGTACGGCGTCCACGCGTACGCCACCGCGGCGAACAGCCGCACCGCGCGCCGATCGGTCGGCACCAAACGGCCGGCGCCGACCGCCGCGAGGAAGACCGCCCCGGCGAGCGCCAGTCGCTGCACCAACCAACCCGGCACGAGCTGGGTGACCAGCGAGACCAGCGCGTCCATCGGCACCGCCCGGGGCAGGCTCTGCGCCGGGGCGACGAGATCCCAGGTCAACGGCTGCCGGGGTACGAAGACCATGTCGTACAGCAGCGCGTACCCGGGCGCGGCCAGCGGCGCCAGCACCACCACCGTGACCGCCGCCGCGACCGCGTACAGCGGCAGCGTGTCCCGCGCCCGCCGAACCGGTGCGGCCCCGACGCCGTCGGTCGGCTCAACCATTCACGACGCCGGCACCGCCCGGCCGACGGTGATCAGTTGGGTGCACACCCCGACGCCTGGCGTGCGCACGGTGACCTCGACGGCGTCCCCCGCACCCTCCAGCAGGAAGTACAGGTCGTTCAGCCCGCTCCGCAGGGTGATCTCGCGCGTGGCGTCCCCGAGCCGGAACAGCGCCGTCGAGTCACCCGAGCTGAGGTAGCCGAAGTGCACGACGTACGGCCACTCCACCAGGTACCCGTCCAACGGGATCCGGGTGGGTCGGCCGCCCTCCGCCAGGTGCCCGCAGCCGTCCACCGGGCCCGGCACGATCTTCCGTCCCTCGACCACGACCGGACGGATCCGGCCGAGCTCATCGAACGTCGACGGTCGCGCGGCCTCCGTCACGAAGGTGGGCCGGCGCTCGGCCGGGCGGAAGAAGTGCGACTGGCGATTGTCCGGCCAGAAGTAACCGGCGACGACGCGGTCCGGGACTGCGGTGTCGAAGAAGACGGTGCCCGGCGGCGCGGCGGCAAGCTCCGCCTGCGTCGTCGCGAGATAGTCCCGCCCGTACTTCGTACTCCAGTTGTCCCCGAAACGGGCCGTGCTCCACAGGGTGCCCACGCCGATGGTCGCCAGCACGACGATCATCGAGACCAGGCCGACCGCGAAGGCGCCCGGCTCCCGCAGGACCGTCGGCACCGGCCACGCCGACACCTCGTCCTCGTCGGTGTCCTTGATCCCCAGCAGGGCCGCACCGACACAGATCGCCGCGACCAGCACCACGTCGGCGACGTACCGGGGAACGACGCCGACCAGCGGGCCGAGCGGCCCCCCGAGCCGGGTGACGGCGAAGAGCGTGGCGACCAGCCCGAGGTAGGAGGTGAACAGCAGCCAGGCCCGTCCGGCCGACGGGCGCCGCCGGACGGTGACCACGACCAGCGTCGCCAGCACCGCCCAGGACAACCACTTGGCGATGTCGTACGGGTCGGCGAGCGGGGGGCCGTCACCGGCGTAGGTCCAGCGCCACGGACCACCGAGCAGACCCGGCACCACGGTCTTGCCGACCAGGTCACCGAGGAAGTTGAGGACCGGACCGACGGACGTGGGTTCGTCCAGCTCGCGGGCGGCGGGTCGGGTCAGGTAGAACGCCAGATATCCACCCGACAGCGCGCTGAGCATCAGCCAGACCGGCCAGTGCCGGCGGAGCGCCGTCGCGAGACTGCGCCACACGCCACCGGACGTGAAGAGGAAGACGGTCAGCAGGAACAGCAGCGGCACGATCAGCAGCGACTTGGTGTCGAAGAACAGGCCGAACACCAGCCAGAGCGCGACCGCCACGAGGTGCCGCAGGCGACCGGTCCGCACGTACCGGACCTGGGCTGCCACCGCCATGACCAGGGCCAACTGCATCGGCAGCACGAGCAGCCCGACCAACCACAGCGAGGAGACCTCAAGCGTGAGCGGGCTGAACACGAACAGGCACAGTGGGATGAGCAGACCCCAGCCGGGCCGGAGCAGGTCGCGCAGCAGCCGGTAGACGGCGAGCCCGGTCGCCGCCTGACCGACAGCCAGCAGCAACACCCACGGCCAGGTGGCGAAGCCCGCCGCCCGCACCATCGCCCACGCCACCAACAGGCCGCCGGGCATGAGGTGGTTGTTGAACGTACGCAGGAGATAGTCCGCGTCCAGTCCGGTGTCGAGAACCTGGGCGGCGATGACGAACTCGTCCTGCGAGAACCAGCCGCGAGCGGCGAGGCCGGCGCGCCAGGCGACGGACACGGCGATGAGGGCGATCGCCACGGCGCGGACGGGGTCGGCGCGGAGCCATCGGCCGATCGGCCCCGGCCCGCCGCCATCGGACGCGGCGCGTTCCGGATGCGTCTCGGCCTCAGCTTCTGGCATTGACATGGTCGGCAGCCTGCCACACGCTTACACGCCGTGGGGACGGCCGTTCTCCCGATAACGCCACCGCAGCGCCCCTGGTCGCCCGTCCGTGCCCGGTCCGGATAACGTCGCGCGACAGTCGTCGGCTGCAGGTGCGCGTCCGGCCGGTGAAGACAGGAGCCGACATGCGTGCAGAGGTGGCCAGTGGCGCCGCTCCGGGGTCCAGCCGGAGCCGGCACACGGCCCGACGGTTCCGGCACCTGGTCATCTGCATCGCGCTGACCGCCCTCGCCTTCCAGCAGGCCCCGGGCCAGGTCGTCCCGGACACCAAGGTCGACCTGAACGTCAACCCGGCCGGGTGGCTGCTCCGCTCGCTGCACCTGTGGGACCCCACCGGCACGTTCGGCCAACTACAGAACCAGGCGTACGGCTATCTCTGGCCGATGGGCCCGTTCTTCCTGCTCGGATCGGAGTCCGGCCTCGCGCCGTGGGTGGTGCAGCGGCTGTGGTGGGCACTGCTCTTCTGTGTGGCCTACCTGGGCGCCGTACGCCTGGCGGGCCGGCTCAACATCGGCACGCCCGCCGGACGCATGATCGCCGGCGTCGCCTTCGCGCTGTCACCCCGCATTCTCACCCAACTCGGCTGGTCCTCGGTGGAGGCCTGGCCCAGCGCCGTCGCACCCTGGGTGCTCATCCCGCTCGTCGGTCTCGCCGCCGGCACGTCACTGCGGCGCGCCGTCGCCGCGTCGGCTCTCGCCGTCGCCTGTGCCGGTGGGGTCAACGCCACCGCCGTGTTCGCGGTGGTGCCACTGGCCCTGCTCTGGCTCGCCACCATCCAGCCCGTACGCCGCCGCGTCATCGCCATCGCGGCCTGGTGTGGGGCGGTGGCCCTGGCCACCGCGTGGTGGTTGGTTCCGTTGCTGGTCCTCGGGCGGTACAGCCCGCCCTTCCTGGACTACATCGAGACCGCCCGAAACACCACGAGCGTCACCGACGCGGTGACCACCCTTCGCGGTGCCTCCTACTGGGTCGCCTACCTGGCCTCCCCGTTCGGAGCGACCATCCCGTCCGGGGCGCGACTCGCCAACGAGGCCGTGCTTGTCGCCGCCACCCTGGCGGTCGCCGCCCTCGGTGTGCTCGGGCTCTCCCGACGCGGGATGCCGCACCGCCGGTTCCTCATCACCGGTCTGGTCCTCGGCGTCGCGCTCGTCGGCCTCGGGCACGTCGGCGACCTGCCGAACATCCTCGCCGGCCCGCAGCGGGAGTTCCTCGACGGCGTCGGCGCACCCCTGCGCAACGTGCACAAGTTCGACGTCCTGCTCCGCCTGCCCCTGTGCCTGGGCATGGCGCACCTAATCGGCCTGGCCGTCCGGGCGGCGCGCACCGCGCCCACCCGGCACCGCCCGCGAACCGTCGCCCGCGCCTGGCTGACCGCCGGCGCCGCCATCGTCGCCGTCACGGCGGTCGCCACACCCGCGCTCGCGGGTGGTCTCGCCACCCCGGGCAGCGTGAAGGAGGTGCCCGGCTACTGGCACGAGGCCGCCGACTGGCTCGACGCGAACACGGGGCGCGGGCGGGTGCTCGTCGTACCCGGGGCGCGCTTCCCGTCGTACGACTGGGGCAGCACCACCGACGAGATCACCCAGCCGCTGCTCAACAGCCGGTGGGCGGTACGCAACGCCATCCCCTTCACCCCACCGACCACGATCCGGTTGCTGGACGTCATCGAGTCGACGCTCGCCACCGGCTCCGGGTCGGCCGGCCTGGCGGACCTGCTGGCCCGATCCGGGATCAGCCACGTCCTGTTCCGCGCCGACCTCGACCACGGCCGCTCCGACACGGCCCGCCCAGCGGTGGTCCGTCAGGCGCTGGAACGGTCACCCGGGTTGACCCGCGTCACGTCCTTCGGCCCCCTGCGGGGCGGGCCCTCGTCCCCCGACGAGTTCCGCGACCATGGGCTCGACGTGCCCGTCCGGGCGCTGGAGGTCTACCGCGTCGACCGGCCCGTCGAGCCGGTCGTCGCCTACGACAGAGCCGACGTCACCACAGTGGTGGGCGGCCCGGAATCCCTCCTCGACCTCGCCGCCGCGGGGCAGCTCGGCTCGGCGCCCACCGTCCTGGCCGGCGACGCGCCGACCGCCGACGTCGCCGGGCCGGTGGCGATGACCGACGGGCTGCGCAGACGCGACGTGTCGTTCGGTGGACTGCGCGACAACACCTCCCAGACGCTTACCGCCGACGACCCCTTCGACGTCACCGCACCCGCCCACGACTACCTGCCCGAGTGGGGGGCACAGCACGCCACCGTCGCCCGTTTCGAGGGCATCACCGCGATCCGCACCTCGACCGCCCGCTCGCAGGTGGACTCCCCCGGCGGTGCCCGCCCCGAGCACCAGCCGTACGCGGCGATGGACGGCAACCCGGCGACCTCCTGGCAGTCGGCGCCGTACTCGCCCAGCGACCGGCAGTGGATCGAGGTGGGCCTCGCCAACCCGACGACTGTCACCCGGGTCGAGGTGTGGTTCGACCTGAAGGCCGACGCCCTGCCCACGACGGTGACCGTCAGCGCCGGGTACGAGAGCAGCACCGTCGAACAGTTCAGCGACCACATGGTGTTCGAGCTGCCCGGCGTCCACGCCATCCGCGAGGTCCGGGTCTCGGTCGACAGCGCGTACGACCTCCGCCCGTTCGGAAACGGATCGGTCGGCATCGCCGAGATCAAGATTCCCGGCATCCAGACCAGCCGCACCCTGGTCCTGCCCGCCGCACCGGTCACCGACCGGCCGGCGACCGTCGTCGTGTCCGCGGCACCCACCACGCCGGCCTGCTTCTCCGTCGACGGGCAGCCGCGCTGCTCCACCGACGCCATCCGTGGTTCCGAGGACGCGTCCACCATCGACCGGACCCTGACCCTGCCGGCGGCCGCCGCGTACGACGCCAAGCTGTGGGCGCGGCCGACGGCCGGCCCCGACCTGGACGACACCCTCGACAAACTGGTGACCGACGCGCAGCCGCTGCGCCTCGCGGCACAGATCAGCGCCTCCTCGACGGCCGTGCCCGACCCGACCGGGCGGGCCGGCGCGGCGCTCGACGGCGACCCGGCCACCAGTTGGTCACCGGCGATCGACGACGAGGCGCCGATCCTGCGACTCAAGTGGCTCAAGCCGCAGACCATCACCGGGCTCCGCTTCTCGGTCGACGACAAGGCAGCCGCCACCCGACTGGGCAGCGTGCGGGTGGTCGGCGACGACGGCTTCCGCAGCAGCCTGCTCGGCGACGACGGGCTGCTCCGCCTGGACCCGCCGATGCGCACCGACGAGATCACCATCCAGTTCCTCGACAAGCCGTCCGCCACCAGCACCGACCCGTACAAGCTGCGGTTGCCGGAGAAGCTGCCCATCGCGGTCGGTGAGGTGACAGTGCTACCCGGAGCGCCCACCGTCGGACCGCGCCTCGACACACCCCTGTCGCTGGCCTGCGGATCGGGTCCGACGCTGCAGGTCGGCACGGCGCGGGTGACCACCTCGCTGCGCGGCACGCTCCGCGACATGCTGGAGATGCGCGAGATGCCGGTGACGCCGTGCGGCCGGGCCACGCCCCGACAGCTTGACCTGGGCCGCGGGGAACACCGGATCGTCACCACCCCGAGCCGGCTGGCCTCGCCCACCCGGGTCGCCCTGGTGCCGCGCACGACCACGCCGGCCTCGGCGACCGCGAGCGCCACCGAGGTCGAATCCTGGGCGGCCACCGAGAGACGGGTACGGGTGACCAGTCACCCCGTCGACCGGGTGCTCGCCGTGCGGGAGAACACCAACACCGGCTGGCAGGCGACCCTCGGCGGGCGGACACTGAAACCACTGGTGGTGGACGGGTGGCAGCAGGGCTGGATCCTTCCCGCCGGCGCCTCCGGAGAGGTGCTGTTGCGCTTCGCCCCGGACACCCCGTACCGGGCGGGCCTTCTCCTCGGCGGCATCCTGCTCGCGGTCGTGGTCCTGCTCGCGGTGCTGCCCGCCCGGCACACCACCGGACGGCCCTCGACGACCGCCGTACCGCGCGGCCGGGTCACCCGCTCGCTGCCGCTGCTGGCCGTCGGGGCCGCCGCGCTGGTGCTGTGGAGTGGCCTCATCGGCGGCCTGCTGGTCGCGGCGGGATTCATGCTGGCCGTGCCCGGCCCACGCCGCCTGCCCTGGCCGGCCGACCCCCGTCGGGCCAGGACCATCAGCCGGGCCGTCGAGACCTGGCTCCCGGGCGCGCTCGTCCTGCTCGCCGGGTGGCTCTACCTCGACTCGACACGACGGAACACCGACGCGCTCGTGCAACTCACCATCGTCGTTGCCCTGGGCGCCCTCTGGCTCACCACCGCCGCCCGACGACGGCCCGTACGCCACGCCACGCCAACCGCCGTGACCTCAGCCGTCGCGGCGGCTGCGCTGGTCGCGGAGGGACCGAAGCCCGACGCCATCGAACCGGACGGGACCGAGGCGGTTGCGGCTGAGCAGGACCGCAGGAAGCCGGACGCGGCCGAGCACGACGCGGCCGAGCCGGCGAGGCCCGGCCAGTCGGCCGGGACAGCCGACGGGCAGCTTCCGACCTTCTCCGAGATCACGTGAGCCTCCGACGACCCGTCCGCCGGGAGAGGGCGGCCCAGACGGAGCTGACCCGCGGATGGAGCACGGGCCTCGGTGCTGCGGGGGTCAGCGTCACCCTGGCCGGGGTTCTCGTCAACGGCCTGGCCTACCTGGTGCCGGTGCTGGCCGCGCGACGACTCGACCCGGCCGACCTCAGCGCGCTCGCCGCCGCTCTCGGTCTGGTGGCCATCGTCGGTGTGCCCGGGCTCGGTCTGCAACTGGCCGTCGCCGTGCACCACGCCCGGCACGGGTCCTCCGACACTCGGAGGCTCACCGTGGTCACCGCCGCGGTCTGCGCGGGAACCCTGATCGCGGCGACGCCACTGCTGGTCACCGCCCTGGATCTCCCGGTCGAGATGCCCGCGCTGCTGGCGGTCACCACGGCGGCCATCGTGCTGTCCTCCCGGTCCCTCGGGGAGTTGCAGGGTGGCCAGCGTTTCGTGCGGCTCGCCATCGGGATGGCCCTGCTCGCCGCCGGCCGCTACGGCGGCGTGATCGCCGGGCTGCTGCTCGGCGCGGGACCGACCGGCGCGCTGGCGGTCGGCGCGTTGACCGCCGCGCTCGCCCCGGCGGTGCTTGCCCGACTCGCCCGCGAGCCCGCTCGATCGTCCACCGCACCACGGTTGACCGCCGCGCAGGTGGTTGCCGGCTGCGGTGCGACCCTGGCGATGCTCGTCGTCTCCTACGCCGATCTGCTGCTGGCCCGGCAACTGCTGTCCCCGTCGGATGCCGGGGCGTACTCGGTCGGCACCGTCCTGAGCAAGGGCGCGCTCTGGGCGCCGCAGGTCGCCGCCGTCCTCGCCCTGCCGCGGCTGGCACGCGGTGACAGGCGCAGCCGAACGGTCGCGTTGGCGGTGACGGGCGGGTGTGGCGCGGTGCTGGTCATCGCCTCGACGCTCGCCGGAGGGCTCGCCTTCCGCCTCGCCGGTGGACCCGACTACGACCACCTCGGCCGGTACGCGCCCCTCTTCGCGGCGGTCGGTGCGCTCTACGCGGTGACGTTCGTGCTGCTCAACGACCGCCTCGCGGCCGGCGGGCGGTGGGCGGCGGCACCACTGTGGGTGGGCGTGGCCGGCCTGGTGGCCGTCACCGCGACCGTGCGGCCCCACACCGTTCCCGGTCTTCTCCTCGCGGCCCTGGGCACGGCCATCGTCACCACCGCGATGATGGCGGTGGCGGCAGGTCGGCCCGCTCGGGCGCCGGTGGTGAGCCCGACTAGCCCTCCGCGAGCCAGTCCGTCAGCAGTCGGTGGTCGATCGCGTCCACCCGACCGAGCTGACGACCCGAGGCCGCCCGGTCCCGCAGCTCCGCCCGGGTGAACCAGCGCGCCTCCAGCAACTCCTCGCCGTCGACGCGTACCTCGTCGGAGGTGGCGGTGGCCCGGAAGCCCACCATCAGGCCGGCGGGGAACGGCCACGCCTGCGACCCCTGATAGGTCACGTCGGTGACGGTCACGCCCGCCTCCTCGGCCATCTCCCGACGGACCGCGTCCTCCAGGTTCTCGCCGACCTCGACGAAGCCGGCAAGCGTCGAGTACGCGTCCTCGGCCGCACCCGCGTGCCGGGCCAGCAGACAGCGCCCCGACCCACCGGGTGCCTCGACCAACACGATGATCGCCGGCTCGATCCGGGGGAACAGCAGACGTCCGCACTCCGCGCCGGTGCAGGTCCGCAGGTGGCCGCCGCCACCGGCGACGGCCGGCGCGCCGCACGTTCCGCAGAACCGCTGCTGCCGGTGCCAGTGCAGCAAACCCCTGGCGTACGCCTGGACGGCCGCGTCGCCGGGTTCGAGCCGCCCGACCAGTGCCCGCACGTCGACCGACCGCACCGCACCGGCCATCTCGACGGCGGACCGCTCAGGGAGTGCGGAGAGGTCCGCGGCGAACACGGCAGCCTCCCCATCGAGCCCCAGGAAGACGGTCTCGCCGGCGGCGGACCGGACCAGCGCCGCACGCTCCGCGCTGAGCCGAACCGGCCCGTGACCGTCGACGAGACAGCGGTCCCGCCACATCGGCAGCAGCACGGTGGTCGACTCGGTGAGCAGCGCGCTCAACCTTGTTGGATCGGCGCGCACCGGGCCCGCCCGGTCCAGCCAACCGCCCCCGTACGCCAACACCCGCTCCGCAGTGCCCACCCGGCCACCGTGCCACGTCGGTGGTTCGCCGTCGGCACCGACCCCGGGCCGGTGTGACACGCCGAACGACACGCGGTAGCAGCGCCTGGTGGGCGCAGCCACGAGGACGGCCGGGCATTCGTTACCGTAGGTGCCTCCGGGAGGGAGGACCTCCCGCGGCACCCTGGCGATCGAGGTTGCAGTGACGCTGTACGGCGAAAACAGTCCACCGGCCGACGACCGGCCCACCGTGCAGGTCACCGCGGTCACCTGGCCGGACGATGGATCTGAGCCGGTCACCACAGCCGCTCCCGGCGAGCTGGACGGCGGGCCGCGCCGCCCACGTCGGGTGCGGATGCTGCTCGCCGCCGGCATCACCGGTGGCGTCCTCGCCGCCGTGGCGGGTGCCGGTGCCTGGGCGTACGCCGGTGACGTTCCCCGGGGCACCAGCGTGCTCGGCACCGAGCTCGGCGGCCGGAGCCGCGCGGACGCCGACCGGCAGTTGCGGGCGGAGCTGGATCGGCGGGCGGCGACGCTCGCCACACCGCTGAAGGTCACCGTCGACGGGCGTACCGCCGAGATCAACCCGGCCGACGTGGGGCTGGCCGTCGACGTGCCGGCGACCGTCGCGGCAGCGGCTGAGGCCGACGCGCACCCGGTGAGCCGGTTGGTCGGCTCCCGCACAGTCGAACCCGTGGTGAGCGTCGACGTGGCCCGGCTGGACGACGCGCTCCGTAAGGTGCTCGGCGACCAGGCCCAGGGCATGACGATGCCGGCGATCACCTACCAGGGCTCCACGCCGAAGGTCGTACAGCCCAAGCCCGGGCTGGCTCTGAACCCGCAGCGCTCCGCCGAGGTGGTCCGCGCCGGCTGGTTGGCCGGCGCCCCGGTCACCGTGCCCCTGGTGGAGACCCACCCGGCGACCACCCCGGAGGAGTTGGACCGGATGGTCAGCGAGCTGGCGAAGCCGGCGGTCGCCGCACCGGTCACCCTGCGCACCGCCAAGGGTTCCGTGACCATCCCGCCCGCCGCCATCGCGAAGAGCCTCCGGTTCAGCGCCGACAAGACCGGCAAGCTCACCCCGTCGCTGGACGTCAAACGTCTGCGGTCGGCACTCGGCGACAAACTGGCCGCCATCGAGGTGCCGCCGAAGGACGCCACGATGACGATTTCCGGTGGCCGGCCCACGGCCAAGGAAGGGCGATCCGGGCAGCAGCTGGACACGGCAGCCCTCAGCCGGGACCTGCTGGCCGTGCTACCCAAGGCGGACGGCCGCGAGGTGACCGGCGAGTTGAAGCCGACGCCGCCGCAGCTGACCGGGGAGAAGCTTGCCGGCCTGGGCATCAAGGAGCGGGTGTCGACCTTCACCACCCGGTTCACCGGCGGCATGGCCTCGTCGCGCAGCCAGAACATCGCGACCATCGCGAGGAAGGTGGACGGCACGGTCGTGCTGCCCGGGAAGACGTTCTCGCTCAACGGTCACACGGGCGAGCGCGGCTACGCCCAGGGCTACCGGGACGCACCGGTCATCCTCGACGGCAAGCTGGTGCCAGGCGTCGGCGGCGGCACCTCGCAGTTCACCACCACGCTGTTCAACGCGACCTACTACGCCGGCCTGGAGGACGTGGAGCACAAGCCGCACTCGTACTGGTTCGACAGGTACCCGGCGGTCATCGAGTCGACCATCTTCTGGCCGAGTCTGGACTTCAAGTTCCGCAACAACACCGAGTACGGCGTGCTCATCGACACGTCGTACACGTCCAGCACGATCACCGTGTCCATCTGGAGCACGAAAATCTACGACAGCGTGAAGACGGAGTACGGGCCGCGCCGCAACATCACGACGCCGAAGCAGATCCACCTGGCTCCCGGCCCCTCGTGCATCGAGACCAACGGCATCAACGGCTTCACCCAGGACGCTTTCCGGGTCATCAAGAAGGGCGGCGTGGTGGTCAAGCGGGAGAAGTTCACCTGGCGCTACGACGCGGAGCCCCGCTACGTCTGCGGGCCGAAGACGTCCTGAGGCCTCACCCGCTTGAGTCTGCCGCCCTGCGGGGGCGTCGGCACGGTGCGAGTCTCCTGCACCAAGATCTCGGCCCGGAACCGGTGGGCAGCGGGGTGCCACATCTCCTCAAACGGACCCAAGACCTCGCCACCGATGCCACGACGACGCACCCGGGACGCGAGCCACCAGAGGATGCCCAGGACCGCCGCCACGCAGCCCGCGAACACCACAAATGTCAGGACCTCATCCACACGCCGAGCCTAGCCCTGGGCGCCAGACCAGCCCGAACCGCCGCGATCTTGCACTTTCGGTCGTCGAAACACGAACTATGAGCCGGTTTATCACCGCAGAAACTGCAAGATCGCGGGGTGAGAGGGAGCGCGGGGGCAGGGCCCAGACTGCTGACCGCCGCCGGGCCCGCCCGCAAGATCGCGCAACATCCCGGTTGTAGTGGCCTCACGAGACGCCAACACCACTACAACCAGGATCGAGCGTGACCTTGCTGGCCCCGGGCGTCGAACCCCGTGCACGGCCTCACCAGGCATCGGGTCACCCCGAGGTATCAGGGAAACCGGGCCGATCAACCAGAGCGGGAGACGCAGAAAAAGGGGCGAATGCAGAAAAGGCCACCCCGTTAGGGGTGGCCTTTTCTGGAAGATTGTCCGGCGGCGTCCTACTCTCCCACACCCTCACGAGTGCAGTACCATCGGCGCTGGAGGGCTTAGCTTCCGG